>CAJTYV010000001.1:0-81 GCA_910584195.1 uncultured Ruminococcus sp.
CTACAACTACTTCTACAGAACCTACTACAACTACTACAGAAACCACAACGACCACTACTACAGAATCCACTACAACAACAA
>CAJTYV010000001.1:181-111206 GCA_910584195.1 uncultured Ruminococcus sp.
CTACTACAGAATCCACTACAACAACTACTACAGAATCCACTACAACAACTACTACAGAATCCACTACAACAACTACTACTACAGAATCCACTACAACTACTACAGAAACCACAACGACCACCACTACTGAACCTACAACAACTACTACAGAAACCACAACGACCACTACTACAAAACCCACTACAACTACTTCTACAGAACCTACTACAACTACTACAGAATCCACTACAACGACTACTACTGAAACCACTACACCCACTACAGAACCTACAACAACAGTTACTACTTCTGTCACATCAGCAACAAGCACTGATCTTCCGCAAACCGGAATCAATTCACTTAACAATATTATTACTGTTATCAGTGCATTCATAATGATCTTACTCGGTATCTCTTTGGTAAAGCTTCCTGATATAATCAACAATAAAAAAGTTAAAAAATAATTCGCCCCTTATAACACGTCAAAAAGTCAAGCATACGCTTGGCTTTTTGATATTATAACCGAAAAGATGTCCCCCTCTTTTTTAGGTGGGGGACATCTTTAGATTCAGTCGCATTATTGAATGCAGAGCGTTTAACTCATAACAAAAAACGGGAAAACAAATATAGAAAATGTATAAACAAAATCAATTTTTTTTGCGATACTGTGTTGGAGTTACTCCCACAATTTTTTTGAACTGCCGCATAAAATGCTCATCATTGTCATATCCGCACATCGCAGAAACCTGTGATACGGTGCATCCCGTTTCGCTTAGAATTTCTTTAGCTTTCTCTATTTTACCGCTTATTACATCGGTCATACATGAAACTCCGAATATTTCACGGTAAATATGCTGAAAATAGGAACGCGACATGCTTACGTCCGCCGCCATAGTATCAACGTTCCACTTCATTTGAGGATTACGATATATCTTCTCACGAAGCTCCATAAGCCTGCCGTAGTAGGGTTCTGCCGCAGATTGTACAGGCTCACGGCGCATACAGCTTTCAGAAGCTTTCATAAGCAAAGTTTTCATCATAAGATCTATCATTTTCATGCGTCTGCCGCTCACGGAATAAAATTCGGCTGTAAGATTTCTGATAAGACGGCTTATGAAATCAATGTCCGTGTGAAGAATCGGCTCATTAAAAGAAAGCTCGGCAATATCTATAAACTCCGAATCACCGTCAGCGTCAAAAACTATCCAATCGCACACGAGGAACTCTTCCTCCGCAGAATAAACGATCTCGCAGCTTCCGTCATAAATCACAAGAGTATTTTTCGGAAAAATATCATTCCCGATACGCAAGTTTGTACGTGAAAGGAGAAGAAAATACACGTCTCGCTCTCCTGCTGAACGGTATGAGTAATCTCTGTTATAAATACAATTCCAGCCAATTGAGCGGATATTCACAGTATCACTCCTTTTTTGCTATATAACGCCATTTCACGTTCTTCCAGTACTCACCGGCATAATCTATTCCTACCCTTGGTGCAGTAATAAGCTCAGGTCTTGCTCCGTCATCCTCTATCCACACGCGCTTGTTACCGCAAATTTTTTCTCCGTTGAAACTGCCGTCAATTTGCAGATATTTCGTTAATTTCGCCGGACCGTTCTTTACCTCTCCGCTGCGGAACAGCACTCCCTGCGGTTCTTCTTTTTCTCCCGTGATAACGTTCATGAGCCAGTGCATACCATAACAGAGATACACGTATATCACGCCGCTTTCACCGTACAAAATCTCGGTGCGCTTAGTTCTTCCCTTTGACGCATGGCAGCCTAAATCCTCCTCACCGCGATATACCTCGGTTTCAGCGATACGTTCACGAATTATTGTACCATCGCTCATACGTCTTGCAATAATCTTTCCTACAAGCTCAGGAGCGACTTCCAATGCGTCACGATGAAAAAAATCTTCTGTTAATATTTTAATCATAAATTATACCTTTAGTTTATTTGCAAGCTCGTTATCGGGCTTGACAAAAGCTGTTTTATAATTTGTAAATATCACTTTTCCGGGTTTTGCTCCCGAAGGTTTTTTTACATATTTGACAAGGCAATAATCAACAGGAACAATATTTGATTCCCTGCCCTTGCTGTTTACCGCAGCGATGATCGCTGCCTCCTCGATCGTACTGTCAGGCGGATTCTCTCCGTCCGTCACTATGATAACATGCGAACCTGTAATAGTCTGAGTATGAAGCCAAATATCTGTTTTTTCAGCAAATTTAAGCGTCAGTTTGTCATTCTGAAGATTATTCCTACCCACCAGTACAGTATATCCGTCGCTTGACCTATATTCAATCGGAGGCAAAGCTTTAGGCGGTTTATTTTTACTTCCGCCGGACTTGACATACCCCTGTTCACGAAGCTCAAGACGAAGCTGAATAATGTCATTTTCAGAATCTGCACGAGTCAAGGCGTCAAAAACGCTGTCAAGATATTGCAGTTCTTCCTCACCCTTTTCAATCTGAAGGGCAAGAGCTTTCTCGGCGTTAACGCATTTTTTATACTCATTGTAATAATGCTGAGCATTCTGTGAAGGAGTTTTTCGCGTATCGAGTTCAATAGTAATATCCGGACACCCATCCTCATAAAAATTACCTGCAATAAGCAACGATTTGCCTTTTTTAATGCTGTACATGTTTGCTGAAATAAGATCTCCGCAAAGCTTGAAATAATCTTTATTGTCACATTCCGCAAGCTCGGTTTTCTGAGCTGCAATTCGGCGTGAAGTACGCTCCGTCAGATTAACAAGCAGCTTGAAAAGATCATTGGCACGCTGTTTTGTTCGTACTGCTCTGTCACGTTCAAAAAAGAAATAATCCAATAATTCCGAAGCAGAGGAAAGTTCCTTTGTGTACATTAAAGTTCCGAACTGATTCAATCGGATAAATGAAAAGTCTTTTAATATCCCCTCTTTAGTGCTTGCGGCTGAAAAGCAGCATTCTCCGGAGAGCAGTTGTTTTTTTGTTTTCTTAATAATGTAGAGAAGTCTTTCAAGAAAATCACCGTTAATTGTGTCGCTTTGCAGATGAATTCCACGACCTGCAAAAAAAGTCCACTCGCGCGCTAAAACAGGCGATATTCCCTCAAAAATGCGTATCAATGCTTTAGAAAGCTCGGCAGAAGGCATATCTTTAAGTTTATTTATTATCTCCTCAGAAGCAGCAGTCAAAAAGTTAAGCCGCTCATCACGTGGGGGCATTGTGTACTTCATACCCGGCAAAACAAGTCTTTCCCGAGACATATCCTCGTCAACACGCTTAATACTGTCAATAATTTTTCCGTTGCCGTCAATGAGTATTAAATTCGAGCAGCGTCCCATTATCTCGCAGGCAAGTGTTACAGTCACAATGTCTCCAAGTTCATTAACACACTCAAAGTCAAGAAATAATATACGTTCCAGACCATCCTGTCTAATATCAATAAGCTTTCCGCTGCCAAGACGCTTTCTCATAAGCATGCAGAACATAGGCGGAGTCTGCGGATTATCAGGCTGCTTTGAAGTGATATGAACTCTTGCGCTTCCTGCGTTTGCTGAAATATAAAGTTTTTTACTGCCGCTCCGAGTACGTATTGATATGATTATTTCCTCACGTGAAGGCTGAAAAACTTTCTCAACACGCCCTCCGAGCAGCAATTGAAGTTCATTTTTTACCGCATACAAAAACGCTCCGTCAAGAGCCATAAAATCAATCCTTTTCTATTTTTTATAAGTCAAAATTTCAAAATCTGCCTGTGTTTCAAGAAATTCAAGTCTGTCCAGCCTCTGCTGTTCGGTTTTACCGCTTTTATAATAATATGGAGTCATGGAGAAAAGGCTGTGTATATCGTTCTTTTCGTTAATATTCATGACAAATTTAACACGCTCGCTGTTGATGAATTCAAAACCCTCTAAAGTATATGGCTTTACCTCATTTTTATACGGCGTATCATAAATAAGACTTTTCAGCTCCCATAAATGATTTTCAGACGGAATAACCATTATCATAATTCCGCCCTTTTTTAAGACGCGTTTATATTCTTCACCGCAGTATGGAGCAAACATCGTCAGCAGTACATCGCAGCTTTCACTCTGGATCGGAATATGAAACACACTTGCAGCGGCAAATTTTATATCTGAACGTCTCTTGGCAGCCATGTCCGCTGCGTCCTTTGAAATATCTATTCCATACATATTGACCGCAATATTTGATTTGTCAAGTATTGCTTTTACAGCTGATGTATAATATCCCTCCCCGCAGCCTGCATCCAATATGGCACAGCCGTTCTTCGCATATTTAACGATCGTTTCACATACTTCCGCGCACAAGGGAGCATAGTATCCTTTTTCAAGAAAATCTCGCCGTGCTCTGAGCATAAGCTTATTATCTCCGTGTAGAGCCGTTCCATGCTTTGAAATCAGAAGATTAACATATCCGCTTTTTGCTTTATCAAAGCAGTGTCTTTTAGAACAAATAAAAGTTTTTCCCGAAGTATCAAGTATTCCTCCGCACACAGGGCATGTAAATATATTCATTTCACTACCTCAAAAGTAAACGCAGGGGTCAACCGATGATTCTGCAATTTCCACATCAAGAAGAGGAAATTTTTCTTCAAGCGCTCTCCTCAGTTCACACAAGACAAGGTTTTCCGTATGAAAGTGACCGCAGTCAAATAACGTAAAAAAGCGATTATTTGAATCTATCCAAACATCGTGTTTAACATCGCCTGTTATCATTGCGTCACAGCCTTTTTCATCGGCAAGTCTCATGAGAGAACCGCCCGAACCTGAACAAACCGCAATTTTTGATATGATTCTTTTTCCATATCTGCTCACTTTTATACATTCAGCTTTAAATACCTTTTTAAGAATCACAGAAAGCTCGTCAACATCAATCGGTTCTTCAACTTCTAAAATGAATCCAATTCCCGAATCCTCCAAAGGTTCTATATTGTCGGATAATTTCAGTTTTTGCGCAATTTTTCTCAAAATCACCGTATTAGTACCGCCATCGGCAATGTCGAGATTTGTATGCATACAAATTGCTGATATTCCGTTTTCTATCAAGTTGTAAACAGGATCAAAACGGTCAACTTTTCTAATCGGATCAAAAATTACCGGGTGATGTGAAATTATTAAGTCTGCATTTTTCAGACTCGCCTCGCGAACGGCAAAATTCGTTATATCAAGAGAAAGCAAAATTTTACGGCAGTTTTTATTGCCGGTGTTTACGAGAAAGCCGGAATTATCCCACTTTTCCTGCAAATTAAAGGGATATTTTTCGTTGAGAAAGCTGAATATATCCGCTGCTGCTATCCCCTCAACGCCTTTCATAAGTTTATGGCTCATCGCAATGCAATGCTCCCTTTCATCGGTCTTACCGGCATTTTTAAGCGAATCCCCCACCTTTATAAGACGAGCAGCTTCTTTTTGATGATATTTTTTTCCGAGTTCATCGTCATTCTCAAAAAAACCGGCAAGCGTCTCAAATTCTGTCAATTCCCGTGACTCTTCAATATCACGTTCTGCACAAATCACAGTGTACATTTTATCTCCGTCCTCGACGGCTCTTTCGGATTTTATTTGAATAACATTCTGATACAGCCATTTTCTCAGTATCTCAGGCTTGCTCATCGGCTGTAGGATCAGACGTATTCCCTCCAGCTCAGGTATTCTTTTTTCAAGAATTTTAACAATGGTTTCTCCGCCCATACCTGCTATAACTATATCGCTTACGTCATCAAGGCAGAGATTCTCAAGTCCGTCGGAAAGAACAAGCTCCACCTTATCGGATATACCGTACTTTTTAACAGTTCTTTGTGCAGCATCAAGCGGACCTTCCTTTACATCAGAGGCAATAACCTTTTTGCATTTTCCGCTCATAATTAATTCGGCAGCAAGAAGAGCATGGTCAGTTCCAATATCGCATACGATGCCCTTTCCGCTTACCATTTCCATACATGTTTTCAATCTATCATCAAGCATACTTTCACCTCAAAAAATAAGGCGTGCCGAAAACTCAACACGCCATTGCACTTTTATGCCTTCTTTGCAAAATGCTCATTCAGCTTAGCAACAAGCTCTTCCGGGTCAGTACCATGGACTGCACAAGCTTCCTCAATGGATTCGCCTCTTGAAGCAGGACATCCGAGACAATGCATTCCCATTTCAAGAAAATAAGGTGCAACCTCAAAATCAGCGTCCAAAATGTCGCCTATAATTGTATTTTTTGTGATTTCCATAATTGACTTCCTTTCACGCATTGGTGCGGAACTTGGGTATTCCCCATATACCGCCGTATTTATAATCTTATCAATAAAATTAAAATGGCGAACTTTCCCCCAAATACAGGGGGAAAGCCAATAAACCACCTTGTTTAAAACACAGAATTTTTATTAATCCTGATTGAGCTTAGCAAAACAGTCGCTGCAATATACAGGTCTGCCATCCTTAGGCTCAAAAGGAATCTTAGCCTCACCGCCGCATGTAGCACATACGCCTGTGAACATTACACGCTCGCCTCTGCCTGCATTTTTTCTTGCATCACGGCAGCTCTTACATCTCTGGGGCTCATGAGTAAGTCCTTTTTCTGCATAAAATTCCTGTTCGCCTGATGTGAATACGAACTCATTGCCGCACTCCTTGCAGACTAATGTCTTGTCTTCGTACATTTTTATATACCTCGCTTAATTTTTGTACCCCGACCGGATTTACACCGGCACCTTTGAAATATCCGAAAGATATACAACGCTCTGATTTTAAGCTACACGGTCATCTTTGATTTTTATTTAACGAGTCGCGGATTTTTCTCCTTGCTCTCTGCATGGCGTTATCTACAGATTTCTCGGATACACCAAGTACCGATGCAGCCTGTCTATAAGTTTTTCCGCTTACGCACAAGCAAAAAACCCTATTCTCAAAAACAGAAAGAACATTATCCACAGCATTCCACAGTTCGGAAAAAAACTCTTTATTTATATAAATGCTTTCGGGAGTTTCTTCCTGTGAAGCTATTTCCTCCGGAAGATCGTCCAAACTTAGTTTATCAATATGCTTTACACCGCATTTTTTAACATAAGTTCTCATACGATTGACTATACAGACCTCCGCGTAGGTCGAAAATTTTATAGCTCGTTCGGGTACATAGGAAGCAATTGCCTTTAACAGTCCCATGAGTCCTTCCTGACGCAAATCATCAGAATCGATCCCATAAAATGAAATAATTTCCGCTTTAATAAAAATCAACTTTAAGAAGCGCAAAATAAGCGCATCCTCCGCAGACCTGTTACTTTTGGCGAGCACTGCAAGTTCTTCATCGGTTTTACCGCAGAATTCATTCAAATTGAAGTCCAAATCAAGCAAGATATCCACCCAACATTCGCTGTTTTCGGTTTTATAAAGAGTATATCCGGCAGCCCGCAGAACGAACCGCCGGGGATTATTCAGAGTTTATTAGGAGAGTTATTCTTCCTCTTTAGCCGCTTCCTCTTCAGCAGCTTTCAAAAGATCTGACATATCAAAATTGAAATTGCTTACAGGCTTTTTAACAGCCGGTTTAGCAACATCGGGAGCCGATATATTATTCGATATTGACGGCTTGGAATTAAAGTTATTCGAACCACCTCTGCTATTATATGAACCACCGGCTACTTTTGCAAAGGGATCGACATTTTTATTCTCCGGCTTAATATTTTCAGCTTTCGGAGCGGATGCAGCAGGGGCTTTAGCCGCAGAAAATTCAGCTTTTGGAGCCTCCGCAAGCTTGACAGTATTCTCAGAATTTGGTTCAACAGCCTTTTTAGCCTCACCTATAATAACCTGCGCTTCGTTCATTCTGTCAGCAGCCTGATCGGTAAGCTGATTGATGGCGGAAGTAATATCTTTAAACTTAATATTAACGCTTTCAATTTCATTAAGAAGCATACTGCGTACAGTCGAGGACATTTCATTAAGCTTTCCTGCCTTTTCATTCGCATCTTTAACAGCCGCTTCAGCCTGATTGTTTGCCTCTGAAATCGTTTTCTGTGCAGTTTCGTTAGCTTCCTTAATAGTTTTCTCTGCAGCAGCATTAGCCTCGCTTATAACAGCCGCGGCTTTCTCATCCGCTTCCTTGGTAGTCTGAGCAGCCTCCTGTTCAGCCTGAATTTTAAGCTGAGAAACAGTTTTTTGAGCCTCTGCAAAAAGCGAACCCATAAGTGCAGCCGGATTATTTGCATTCGCTTTTAATTCAATAATTTCATTGTTAAGCTTTGCAATCTCATCATCCTTTTTAGCGGATGCTTCGTTATCCTTCGTAAGCTTCTGGATCTTGCTTTCCATTTCATCCGAAGCTTTCTTTACAGACTCCAACTCGGCAGTCTTCGCCTTAAGTTCCTCGTTCTTAGAGTTCAACTCTGCCGTAATTCTTGTAATTTCCTGCTTAGTCTTTGCCAGCTCTGAAGAAGAGTTTGCATCAGCCGACGAACCCTTTGACGCTTCAGATACTTTTTTCTCAGCGTCCGCAGCACGTTTTTCAGCAGCAGAAACTTTTTGATTGGAAGCCTTAAGCTGATTTCTAAGATTGTCTATTTCTTTCTTAGCAGCCTCAACAGCAGCCTGAGCCTGTGCGTTATTAGATGCGGCAGGCGGAACGGCAGCTTTTTCATTTGCTGTTTTAAGCTGATTACGGAGATTATCTATCTCTCTCTTAGCAGCTTCAAGAGCTGCTTTGGTCTGCGGATTTTCAACAATATTTGCACCGGGAACTGCTGAACCTCCGGCTCTAAGCTTTTCTATCTGCTGCTGAAGCTCCTCATTTTCCTTTTTAGCGGCTCTGAGGGCGTTATTTGAAGCATTGAGCTTTTCCTGTAAATTATCTACCTGATTTCTGAATTTAACAAGCTCCTGAGGGTCAGCAGGTTTCTGACCGCTGGCTTCCTGAAGCTCTTTTTTCAACCTTTCATTCTCGGAATTCAATTCATCGAGATAAGTCAAAACGTCTTCTTTAACATAACCCTTCTGACCTATCTTAGTTTCTCTTAAAATGCTTGGCTGATCCATAAATAGTACTCCGATCCCCGCAAAGCCTGCGGATGTAATAAACGACAATATGCCTTATTACAATTATAACATAATTTCACATTTCATTCAATCGTTGAAAGCACCGAATTTTCAAGCTGTTCTTTAGTTATTTTGCACAATCAATTAACAGTTATCCGCATCGTTCATAAAAATGGGATGCCCATTAAAGAGCATCCCTGTAAATGCTATTTAAATTTATGAGCCAAGAATCTTAAGAATATCGTCAAGATCGTAATCTGTAGACGTCTGAGGTTTTGCTGTTTCTCCAAGTCCGAGACCTTCGATAAGAGGATTATCAATTTTAATAACATCTTCCTCAGCAGGAGTATTTTCCGATTCGGAAACTCCCTCAGGTTCATCAAAGCCTGCGGCAATAACAGTAATTGTCATTTCATCCTGCATATCTTCCTTAAACGCTGTGCCGAAGATAAACTCAACATCGTTAGACGCTGTATCTGTAATCATCTTCGTAGCTGCATCAACATCGGAAGAAAGAATATCCTCGGACATAGCAATATTGATAAGCAAGCGCTTTGCACCCGAAATTGAAGTCTCAAGCAGCGGACTGGAGATAACTGCATTTGCAGCCTCTTTAGCCTTATCCTTGCCCGAACCGTGACCGATAGCCATATGAGCATAGCCTGCGTCTCTCATAATGGTCGAAACATCAGCAAAATCAAGATTTATGTAGCCTTCCTCAACAATAAGATCGGAAATGCTCTTTACACCGGTTTTAAGAATATCGTCTGACAAAGAAAAAGACTGCTTCATAGTAAGCTGCTGCTTACCCTCAAGGAGCTTTTCGTTAGGAATAACAATAAGTGAATCAACGTATTTTCTAAGCTCGGTGATACCTCTTTCGGCCTGCGCCATTTTCTGTTCTCTTTCGAAAAGGAAAGGCTTTGTAACTACTGCAACAGTAAGGATGTCCATTTCTTTTGCAATTTTAGCGACTACAGGAGCAGCACCTGTGCCCGTACCGCCGCCCATTCCTGCGGTAATGAAAATCATATCCGCACCTTTAAGGTGAGCTTCAATCTCGTCTCTGTTTTCTTCTGCGCTTCTCTGACCTATTTCAGGCTTGTTGCCTGCTCCTCTGCCCTTTGTAAGCTTTGTTCCGATCGGAATTCTTGTAGTAGCCTTAGACTTATTAAGCGCCTTTGCATCGGTATTGACAGCAATATACTCAATATTGCTGACACCTGATTCAACCATACAATTCACGGCATTTCCGCCGCCGCCGCCTACGCCTATGACCTTTATATTAACATCGGGTTCCATTGCTTCCTCGTAGTTAAAATCTGACATTTTGAAACTCCTCCTATTTTTTCTGTAACACTCGAATTATAAGCTGTAAATACACTTATCATTTTATCACATTTCGCCGTTTTTTTCAAGTCTCACAGCTATTTTTTTTATTTTCTGCACTTTGTACAAATCAGACGGATTTTACATGTTGAATTTGTATACATCATCAAAAACCATAAACTGTCGTACCAGATACAACGGCAGTAGTAGTGGTTTCAGGCACGATAAGACCCAAAGCATCAGTAACTGCGGACGTAGTAACGATTATTTCTTTTTCTCCGCCGCTGCGAAAACTACACTGATTCTTGCCGACCATTGTGATATAGCCTGACTTTCCCTTAATATTCTCATCATTCATTACAGTCCGTGCAAGGTCAAGCTTATAGTCCACATCGCTCCAGTTACCCATTTTGAAAGTCATTCCGTTACGATATTCAACAACAATATCATATTCATTCGTCATGTCTATATAAGCAATATCCGTATTGTCATCTCTGTCAAAACGGCTTATCAGCTGTGCAAAGGCTTCGTCCTTATTTGGATTTTCGGACTTAAGCTCTCCGCCTTCGGAAAAATCCTCCGGATCAAAACCGCGTATTATAGGAAGATTTTCGGGATCGGTATAATTATCGCCGCATGAAAGAATTTTACCCTTTCTGCTCACAAGAATCACGCTGTTCTCATACTGCACATTATAAGCAGGTATACATCTTGTAACGTTTATACGCAGCGCTGACGGGAAATCTTTTTTAACCGATGCGGATTCTACGTATGTAAGACGTTCGAGTATATTTTTTTCAGCCTCTTTCGTATCAAGCCTTATCAGATTATCCCCTGCCTTCACTTTTGAAGCTTCAGCTATCTGCACGGCGGTATAATTGTTAGACTCCCCTGAAACAATTATTTCATCTATATTGAACAGAAACGTCAGACACATAGTCACTCCTGCCGTCAAAACAAGAACTATAACAATAAACGCATAAACGCTCATCATACGTCTGCGCCGTCTCATTCGCTTGCCGCTGTTTTTCCTTTCTATATTAGTCTTTTCGACATCGTTCATATTATATTGCTCCCCCAATTAAATCTTGAGTTTTCTATTTTGCTTGTAAAACAAAATTCTACGTCAGAAAGCCTTGAAATACACAAGTATTCCTTCGCCTTTCTTCCTTGACTTTTGCTCCACAAGCTTCATATAAATCTTCAAGATTTAATGGGTGGAGCAATATTATCTCCTCTTTTACAGCCATACGCCATACCGTTTCAGACGAATATCATTCAATGTTCAGGAAACGCCGCACAAAGATTGTGCGGCAGATGCACAGTCAGATTGCATAAATTTGACACGGCAATACAATTCAGACATTACTCTCTGCGAATTTTTCCGCCAAGCAAGGTTATAGCTTCCTCAAATCTTTCGTAGCCTCTGTCAATGTGTGAAATACTTCCGATACGTGTAGTCCCCTCTGCTGCAAGAGCAGATACGACCATAGCTGCGCCTCCCCTAAGATCGGTTGCTTCGACATCGGCTCCGTGAAGCTTGGAAACACCTCGAATTACCGCCGCCTTACCCATTACCTGTATATCAGCTCCCATTTTTATAAGAGCATCCGTATGACGATAACGGCAGTCAAAAATATTTTCCTCAAAAACGCTCGTTCCGTCAGCCGTTACAAGCACAGCCATCAGAACAGCCTGCGCATCGGTAGGAAATCCGGGATGCGGCATTGTTCTTATTCTGTCTTTAACAGCTTTCAGACGTCCTCCGCGCCTTAAATATATCCTGTTTTCAGCGGTATAAATGCCGCACCCTGTCTGCTCCAGAACTGTTGTAAACGGCTCTGTTTCAGGAACGCAGGCATTTTTAAGTATAAGTTCTCCTCCTGCCGCCGCAGTCATGGCAAGATAAGTTGCTCCGGCTATTCGGTCGGGCATTATTTTGTATTCACATCCATGAAGCTTTTCAACGCCTTCTATAACTATGCAGCTCTCGCCGTCGCCCTTGATCTTCGCACCGCATGAACGCAGAAATCTGCACATATCACAAATTTCAGGTTCTCTGGCAGCATTGTTTATAACAGTTTCCCCATCTGCCGTAACTGCGCAAAGTATGATATTTTCCGTAGCCCCTACTGATGGAAATGACAGAGAAAGCCTTGCTCCCTTTGATCTTCCCTTAGGCATACGACAGCAAATACGTCCGCCTGCATCTGTTATTTCAGCACCCATTTTCGACAATGCCGCCAAGTGCATATCTATCGGACGCGGTCCAAGCTCGCAGCCGCCCGGAATACTGAAAGTACATTCCCCCATTCTTCCAAGGATAGCTCCCATAAACATTATCGAGGAACGCATTTCACGCATAAGCTCCTCCGGAATTTCGCTGCCGTATACTCCCGAGGAATCAATTTCCGCACAACCTCCCGCAAGACTGCATTTGCAGCCGAGGCAGTTCAATATTCTCGCCGCGGAATATACATCGGCGAGTCTCGGACAGCTTTTCAGAACGCATTTTCCGCTGACAAGTACGCACGCCGCCATAATTGGGAGCGCACTGTTCTTGCTTCCCTGTAGTTCAAGTTCTCCGCAGAGGCGTGTACCTCCCGTAACAATAAAATTCTGCATACGACCACCTCACATACGTATAATATGCGAAGCTGCGTTTTTGCGTTACTTGCCTGTTTTTTCGAGAAGCTTCTCAACAACGGCAAGTATTCTGCTGTTAGTATCTTTAAGGTGAAGCGCCGATGCGCTCTCAGACATTATCTCCACTTTATCGGGAGAATTGTACAGCTTTTCTATCTCGGAAATGATTTTCTCCGGCGTAACGTCTTTCTGCTCTATAACCTCTGCCGCGCCTGCTTTTCCAAGAACCATTGCGTTATGATACTGGTGGTTGCCTGCGACTATAGGCGACGGAATAAGTATAGAGGCTTTGCCTGCCGCTTCAAGCTCCGCAAGAGTTGAAGCTCCCGAACGGCATATTACAAGATCGGCAGCTGCAAGACAAACGTCCATATCATTTATATATTCGGTAATACGCAGTCTGCCGCTTTTCAAAGGAATCCCCGCTTCTTTCATCGCCTTAGGAAACGTATCTTTTCCCATTCCGCCGTAACCATGGATATGATTTATGTTCAGTCCCTTGCCATAATGCCATTTTACAGCTTCGGTCATTGTCTCGTTGATACATCCCGCTCCTAAGCTTCCGCCGAAAGAAAGTATCGTAAAATCGTTGTTGAACCCCAGTTTCCTGCGCGCCTCTGACTTTGTAAGCTTTGTGCTGATCCCGCTTCTTACGGGAAGTCCCGTAACGCTGTACTCAAACTTGCTTTTATCCATAAAATCAAGCGCTTCCTTTACCGTCAGCATAACGTAATCCACTTCCTTCGAAAGCAGACGGTTCGTTACTCCTGGATAAGCATTCTGCTCGTGAATCGCCGTAGGAACGCCCATTCTCGCAGCTTTTCTGATTACGGGACCTGCCGCATATCCACCTGTGCCAATGGCTATATCAGGTTTAAAACCTGATATTATCTCCTTGGCGCGTTTTCCCGAAGAAGCAAGATATGCCAGAGCCTTAGCATTTCTGCCGATATTTTCTATTGATATTTTTCTCTGAAAACCGGCAACCTTGATAGTTTCCAGTTTGTAGCCTGCTTTCGGAACAAGCCTTGCTTCCATTCCGTTCGGTGTTCCGGCAAAGAGGAACTCCGCTTCCGGATATTTTGATTTAATTATATCTGCAATAGCCAGACCGGGATTGATGTGTCCGCCCGTTCCGCCGCAGGAAATTAAAACTCTCATATATTTCTCCTTTATGGCGTTATACGTTCCGAGCATAAAAACGCCCGTTCATTCTGTTATTCAGTCTCGCTTTTATCCGGAGGATAATAACGGTGCTGTGAAATATTCAGCATTATTCCCATTTCAACAAGCTGGATTATAAGAGCAGTTCCGCCGTAGCTGAAAAATGGCAGACTGATTCCCGTATTAGGTATAAGATTGCTTACAACAGCAAGGTTTAATACTGTTTGAATACCTATCTGTGTCGTAATGCCTACTGCAAGAAGCATTCCGAAACGATCCTTGCATCTCACGGCGATAGAAAAACCTTCAACCACAAGCAGAAAGAATACAATAATTATTGCAAGCGCGCCTACGAACCCGATTTCCTCGCATACTATCGGAAAAACGAAATCGTTTTTCGTTTCGGGAAGATAAAGGTACTTCTGACGTGAATTTCCCAGTCCCAACCCGAATAGTCCGCCTGAACCTATTGCAATAAGGGAATTTGCAGTCTGCCACGAGTCTCCGAGAACATCCTCAAAAGGATGCTGCCATGCGTTGATACGTGTCTGAACGTAGCTTCCCGGCGTATTGAACTGCCAGTAAATATACCCTGCAACAGCCGTAATGCCCGTAATTCCCAAAGCCAGAAACTGACGCCTGTTTGCGCCTCCGCACAGAATCATCGCTATAGCTATGGTTCCAATGAGAACTATTCCCGAAATGTGCTTTTCAAGGGCGATCAGTATTACATAAACGCCCAAAAGAAGAGCGTATTTTACGATACCTGTCTTAAAGGTATTCATTTTCTTTCCGTCTTTTTCCATGCTGTAAGCGAAAAATATAATAATTACAAGCTTTGCAAGCTCCGAAGGCTGAAGATTAACAGGACCTATAGTTATCCATCTCTTAGCGCCCATGTCTCCGCCCTCTGTGTTTCCGATAAGCAAAACCGCTATAAGCAGGATCGCTACCGCAACATAGAGCATTCCGGCTATATTGAATTTCTTAAAAATCGGTATCTCCAGCTTTTTGAAATTGTGATAATCGAATTTCATGAAAAAAATCATTGCAACAAATCCGATACAAGCATTCATAGCCTGATTTTTAGCATAATACAAGCCATCGCCGAAATCACTGTACGCCCATGCATAGCTTGCAGACGACATCATTACAAGTCCCACTACAAGGAGTATCATTACGTAAGCGAAAAACGACAGACTCATATCGCCGTTCCTTCCGCCTCCGAAAAGAATCGTAAATAAGCCTTTTTTCTTAATGCCTTTTACACTTTTTGCCGAAGCAGCCATAGATTCCTCCTTTTATACTCGCCTCTGATACAAAATATCCCGTAATGCTGAAATAATTTCTGGAATTACATTTGTATATATTGACCGTTTGCAGGCTAATGTTATGAAAATTGATCTCCATGTATGAAAATCAAGTTAAGGCAACACCGCACAAAGATTGTGCGGCAGATGCGCAGTCAGATATTTCGTCAGATTGCATAAATTTGACGCAGCAATACTGTCGTATTACAAGGAAAATTTGTGTGATATGACGGAAAATATGCAAGCAGATGACGTGCAAAGCCGTCAGGCGTGCTTTGTGCGGTGTTGCCTTAAATCTGCAAATAACATCAGAACGTTAAAAGCAGCGCGATGCCTAAAACTCCGAAAAATGCTCCTGCAAGAGAAAACGTAATAACTATTTTGTATTCGCTCCACTCGCTCATCTCGAAATGGTGATGGATAGGCGTCATCTTGAAAATACGCCTGCCCTCGCCGTATTTCTTTTTTGTAAACTTAAAATAACTTACCTGTATCACTACCGACAGCGCTTCTATAATGTACACCAGCGAAACAAGAAGCATAAGCAGATGATTATGAAATACAAGTCCGACCGCCGTCACTGCAGCCCCCAAAAACATCGAGCCTGTATCGCCCATGAAACATTTTGCGGGATTTAAATTCCATACAAGAAATCCCAGACATCCGCCTGCCAAAGCCATCGTAAAGCAGGTGATCTCTTTTTCGGCAAGAATAGAACTGCATACGGTAAATATCAGCATTGCCGTAAACGTTACAGAACCGCATAAGCCGTCTACGCCGTCTGTGAGATTTACCGCATTGGTCAGATATATTATTACAGGTATCATGATAAGATAATAGAATATTCCAAGCTGAGGAGTCTCCCAAAATCCAAGATTGACAGACGTTGAACCGTCGCCGAATTTGTACAGGCAAAACAGAAAACCGATAGAAAACAAAGTCTGCAAAAGTATTTTCTGCATCGGAGTTAAACCGTCGTTATTTTTTCTGACTACCTTTGTATAATCGTCAATAAAGCCGATAAAACCGAACAATATCGAAAAAATCACAACGCTCAAAAGCAGGTAAAACCCGTTTTTTGTATTTTGAGACGCAGGATCAAGTCCTGCCTGTATGCGGTATACCCAATAGCCGCACATCGACATAAGAACGGTTGATATTATAAACATAAATCCGCCCATAGTAGGAGTTCCCTGTTTTTTTGCATGCCATCCGGGACCGTCCTTGACTTTGATAGGCTGACCGAATTTAAGCTTATGCAGAAACGGCACAAGCCACTTTCCTGATAATGCCGCAATTCCAAAGGACAGCACAGCCGTCAGTAAAATAATTATCCAAAATGACATCTGATAAAACAACTCCTTTTCAGCGGATCGTCCGCTATCCTATCACAGAAGCTTCAAGCCTTCCGCGACTATTTCTCTCTCATCAAAATGAATATGTTCCATGCCCGCAAGTATCTGATAATCCTCATGCCCTTTACCTGCCAATACTATTATATCACCTTTTCGAGCAATTTTCAAGCCGTGATATATAGCTTCTCTTCGGTCAGTCACCACATCATATGGCGTTTCCAAGCCTTCAAGACCTTTTAAAATATCTTTGATTATCGCTTCCGGCTGCTCGTTTCGGGGGTTATCGGAAGTCACTATAAGCCTGTCGGCATATTTTGCCGCAGCAGCAGCCATTTTCGGACGCTTTGCCGCATCACGGTTTCCTCCGCACCCGAACAAACATATAAGTCTGCCCTCGGTATATTCCTTTACACTTTTCAGGATATTTTCAACAGCATCGGGAGTATGGGCGTAATCGCATATTACGGTAAAATCACGTCCTGTCGGGATAACTTCGCATCTGCCCTTAACTCCGTTATACGCGGAAACCGCCGAAAGTATATCGTTCACAGGAATATTTTCCAGCATGCATACGGCTATAGCCGCTGTCAGGTTTGAGACGTTGAACATTCCCGGAATAGGCGAGCTTACGGCGCATCTTCCGTCCTCACAGTTGAACGAAAACGTACTGCCTGTAGATTTGACAGAAATTTCATCAGCATAAAACGATGCTTTTTCTTTTACAGAAAATGAAAGCTTGCCGCAGTTTATTTCATTATAAAGCCGTCTGCCGTATTCATCGTCAATATTTACAACAGCGGTACCGCAGGCATCAAACAGCATTTTTTTAGCCTGAAAGTAATCCTCCATGTCCTTGTGATAATCAAGATGATCCTGCGTCAGATTAGTAAATACCGCAGTTTTGAAAAAAGCCGTTCCTATGCGGTGCTGAACCAGCGCAAAGGAGCTTACCTCCATAACGGCGTATTCGCACCCTGCGTCCGCCATTTTCGCCAAAAGAGCCATAAAATCATATGCCATAGGAGTTGTATTTTCCGTATGGAGAATTTCGTCACCTATCTCGTTTTGGATCGTACCGATAAGTCCTGTTTTATGACCGTTTGCCATAAGTATATGCTTGATAACGTTAGTAATGGTAGTCTTGCCGTTAGTGCCTGTCACACCGATAAGTGTAAGGCGTTTTTCCGGATGTCCGAACCATGCCGCGCAAAGCTCTCCGTAAAACTTACGGCTGTTTTCAGTTATGATCTGCTTTTCACCCAAACCGAGATCACGCTCGCAGACTACCGCAGCAGCGCCCTTTTCAAGCATTTCTGCGGCGGCGGTATGACCGTCGAAGCTTCCTCCCTTTACGCATACAAAAAGGCTTCCTTCCGTAACTTTTCTTGTATCGTCCGTTATAGAAGTTATTTCAGCGCCGCCTATTACGGTTTCGGCTCTGCCTTCAAGTAAATCAGCCAACTTCATATTAATCTCCTCCGCCGAGTACGTTAAATTCAAGAACTATTGTCGTACCCTTTTCAACTTTTTTTCCCGGTTCTATAGACTGACTGTTTACAACAGCGCCCTCACGGTGAATAGAAGCTCCGGTAGCAACATAATTGAGATCCATATAAACTATTGAATCGTTTGCTATTTCGGGCGTTAAACCTACCAAATCGGGAACTTCCGTATAATCTGACGTATGGCTCGGATCGGTATAAAGGTAAACCGTACCGCCCTTTGCTATAGATGTTCCGGTTACCGGCGACTGAGCAACGACCGTCATACCCTCGCCCACTACTTCGTAATTTGCGCCTAAACTGTCCAAAGTTGCCTTTGCAGCCTCAAGTTCCCCTTCGAGAAGCGGAATTTTTATATCACGCTCAGCAAGTTCTTCTGCCGTATATTCCGGACTTATCCCCAGATATGGCAAAACATCTGTAAGAATATCTCTCGCTGTAGGAACGGCAACCTTACTTCCGTAATAATAACCTCCGTTATTTGCTTTATCAGGCATATCGGCAAGTACAAGAAGAATTATTTCGGGATCGTCCGCGGGTGCAAAGCAGCAGTAGGAAGCTCCGTATTCCTGTTCATCGGCATTTTCCGTCTCGCCCTGTATCATCTTCTTACCTGCCGCAGTTATGGAAAGTCTTTGCGACGTTCCGGATTTTCCGCCAATCGCATAACCTTTTATGTTTACGTTGCCGCCGCCGTTATCAATGGTTACATGATAAAGAGCGTCACGCATGATCGCAGAAGTCTCCTCCGATACGACCTGCCGGCGTACTGTGCGTTCATTTTTCATAACAACGTTTCCGTCCTCGTCAACTACCTTTTCGACCACATAAGGTTGAAGAAGATATCCACCGTTTATTGCCGCACAATATGAAGTTATCATTTCGATAGGCGTAATGGTTTCACATTGTCCGATAGAGGACATTCCAAGATCAACGTTATTAAACAACTCAGCTTTCTGCTGAATACCGCCCGATTCTGCGGGAAGGTCGATACCCGTTGGAACACGAAGTCCGAAAGCATCGTAATAATACAGGAATTTTTCTTCGCCAAGCCTTGCGCCTATCTCCATAAATGCAGGGTTGCATGAATGAGTAAGAGCTATCTGATAAGACTGTGCGCCGTGTCCGCCAAGCTCATGACAATTTACAGGGCTTATCATACCATCCAGCTTTACTGAACCTGAACAGTAAAAGCTGTCTTTATTAACGTCTATAAGATTTTCTTCAAACGCCGCTGCGCTTGTAATTACCTTGAATACGGAACCCGGCTCGTATACCTCTGTGATGCACTTGTTGCGCCACTGAGTCTCACGGGCTGTACCCTGAAGCTTATTATATTCTTCCTCTTCAAGAGTTTTCAGACGCTCGTTAATTACAGGGTCGGCAATTTCGTAAGGATTATTCAAGTCGTAACTCGGATATTGAGCCATTCCATAGACAGCGCCTGTTTTTGCGTTCATCAAAATTGCACAGCTTCTGTTTTTTACCATAAAATTAGTTGACATTTCCTCAAGATGCTTTTCAAGATAATACTGAATTCGCATATCGAGCGTAAGATATACATCGTTGCCGTTTTTTGCAGGATACGTTTTGGAATAACGGTAAGGCAGCTCGTTGCCGTTCGAATCCTTTGCAGAAATGGTTCTGCCGTCAGTTCCTGCCAAATATTCGTCATAAGATGATTCAACGCCGTACAAACCATATCCGTCCGAAGCTGTAAATCCTATAACAGCCGCGGCAAGCTCATTCTGAGGATAGTAACGCTTGGTATCTTCCTCAACATTCAGACTGACAAGACCATATTGGTTAAAGAAAGCAAGCACCTCGTCCGCCACATTTTTTTCGACCTGTTCCTGAAGAATGCTGTATTGATTGTTCGCCGTCATAGCCTTTTCTACTTTTTCAGCAGTTATTTGCAGCTTATCTGCAAGGAACGCAGCGGCGTCTGCACGGAAAGCCTCTGACGATGCGGGAAGCTGTTCCTCGAGAATTTCTTCCTTTTCGATTCCGTTTTCATCTGTAGTCATCTGAACTTGCGGCTGATATGTACCGTTTTTTATCTGTTCCGTACGTGTTTCTATACGTTTTTGCAGATTCTCGAGATCGGCACGAAACTGCTTTGGGTCAAGAAATACTTTATAAACAGTCGCACTTTTGGCAAGCGCGGTTCCCTTTGAATCGTAAATGGAACCTCTGTGAGCCGAAATCGGTATCGAGCCGAAATGCTGATCATTTGCTTTAGCCTGATATTCCTTATTCATCAACACAGATATGCGGAAAAAGTTCCCTGCAACAAATGCAAAAAGAATGAAAAAAACGATGGTCATCGTTATTTTCGTCCTGATTTTCATAGATCTCGAAGGAAGATTACTGTTATTTGCCATATTCTCATCCTTTCTGCCTTTAAATGCTCTCTTAATAAAGAAGGCAGGGTTTTTGAGCAGCCCTGCCTTTGAACATCTTATTTTTTTATGCGATGTCCTTGCTCTTTGACACTTAAGCAATCAATTACGCTCGTTGTCCCGACAAGCGATGAATCTTTTCTCTATATGCAGACCGCATAAAAAGAATGATTCTGTATCCCGATCACTCGCTGTGCCTCCGTGTTCTACTATCACTACGGCGTTATATATTTTTGTTGCCGTTAGTTTTTTAATTACAGGCAGCTTTTTGTTATATTTATATTTATTTAGCTACCCTCTGAAATATTCCACGCAGCGATCAAAAAACTTCTTGACCCTTGCCAAAAGACCTTCATCCTGCTCGGGAATAGTTACTACGTCGTCGGTCTGAATCTTAATGTACTTTATCTGGGATGAATCTATTTTCTGCATACCCAGTACATTTTCAGCATAGTCCTCGACGTTTTTGGCAGATATTTTGCTTTCCAGCTCAGTTTGCAGCCTTACGTTTTCTGCTTCGGCAAGTGTCAGTTCCTCGTTCAGTGCAGACACCCTGCTGTACATTGTATTTCTTCTGTCAAGGCTGTATATAACAGTTCCAAGCAATACGGCGGCAAGGGCGGATACCAATACTATTGATACTACCGATCCGAGCTTTGTTTCGGAGCGTTCCGATCCTTTGCCGGACTGGCTTTTTTTACCGCGGCTCTTTGATTTTACAGAGTCTCGTTCAGCCATTTCAGTCCGTACTCCTTTCTATTACTCTGAGCTTAGCGCTTCTGCTTCTGTTGTTGCTTTCCAGCTCCGTTTCGTCAGCCTCTATCGGCTTCCTGTTCACAAGTATTCCCTGTGGCTTGCGTCCGCATACACATTTGGGAAAATCGGGCGGACAAATACATCCTCTGCACCATCCTGCAAATCTTTGTTTAACAATCCTGTCCTCCAAAGAATGAAAGGTGATAACAGCGAGTCTGCCCTTGGGTTTCAGGGCATCGAACGCCTTGTCAAGTCCTGCCGACAAATGCTCGAACTCTCCGTTTACGGCTATCCGTATCGCCTGAAAGGTTTTTTTACAGGGGTTTTTATCTCTCCGTGCTTTCTGCGGAACGCTTTTTCTTATTATATCCGCAAGCTGCAATGTAGTTTTTATTGGAGCAGTCTCTCTTTCGCTTATTATATTTGAAGCAATGCGCCGTGAAAATTTCTCCTCACCGTACTCAAATATAATTTTTGCAAGCTCTTGCTCTGAATATGTATTAACTATGTCAGCTGCGCTTATACCGTTTTGACTCATTCTCATATCGAGAGGCGCATCGGTATGATAAGAAAAACCTCTGCTTTCTTCATCAAGCTGATGTGATGATACGCCCAAATCCATGAGTATACCGTCAACACAGCTTATGCCGAGCTCATCAAGCACACAATCAAGCTCCGAATAATTACGATGAATAACATGTGCGCCGACGAAGTCCGCCAATCTCTCAGAAGCCGCTTTAACGGCATCGGGATCGCGATCCAAGGCAACGAGCCTGCCCTTTTCGCTCAGTCTTGCAGCGATTGCAGAGGAATGTCCGCCGCCGCCGGCTGTACAATCAACATACACACCGTCGGGGTCGATATTCAGTCCTTCAATACATTGGTCAAGAAGAACAGGGATATGTCTGAATTCCATATAACTCTCCTTATACTAATAAGATACTCAGCGGTATCAAAGCACAAGATTTGCCAATGCTGCCTTTTTGGCAGCAGGATCGAGACTTTTTCTGCTTTCAGCAAGCACAGCCGTATCCCAGATCTCAGCTCTGTTCATATTGCCTATTACGGTAACCTCGCCTGTAATACCCGCATAGTCCCTTAATGTCTGCGATATAAAAATTCTGCCCTGTTTATCGGGAACCTGCTTGTCCGCACCGGCGAGAAGCTCACGTCGTATTTCCGAACCTATTTCGCCCGGTATCTCATTAAGCTTTCCGCAGTATTTGTAGAACTCTTCCACAGAGTAAACAGCGATGTAGTTTTTCTCATGACCGATGCAAAGATAGAATTCGGCTCCGAGAATGTCACGCAGCTTATTTGGAAAGCTCATACGGCCTTTTGCGTCGATACTTGGATTAAAAGTACCGCATAACGGCTCGTTCATGACATTCGCCTCCATTTCTTTCTTTCGGTCACGTTTCACTGCCGAGCTTCACCAAAAAATGGAGAAATTCACATTACATCACCTTTTTTTACCCCTACAACAATTATACACTATTTGTCTCCATTTTGCAATAGGGCATACTGCACAATCATACGCAGTGTTTCAAAGAGATTATTAGAGACTATGTCAAATCATGTTTATTAAAGTTAGCTGATTTATCTTATTTTTCACCCCGTTTCACCTTTTGCGATAAAAAAGGTGAAAAAAGGCATAAAAACTTCCAAAAGCAAAACAAGTCTCCGAGCCAAAGCTGTTCCTTTGGCTCAAAGACTCATTCATATTAATAATTATACGTATCTCCGTTATACGGAATCGTAGGATCGGAAGCTACATTTCCACCGTAAGAAGGCTCCTGAGTCCATGCGGACGGATCATCGTACCAAGGCTCCTGATATATCGGTTCAGTAGGAATGGGATCATCGTATAAAGGCTCATCGTAAGGCGGGTCGGTAGGCTCGGGCGGAGCACCTATATCAGTGGGATAATTGTTCGGATACCAAACTCCGGGAGTATCAGTATAATCAGGTTCAACTACAACTATATTGGAAGAACCTTCGGGTATCTTCTCGCCGTTTGGTCTCGGAGTGTAGAACACATTGAACTTTGACGACTTCAATCCCATGGCAAGCTTGAACTCATAACCCTTTACCGTAATCTTGTCATCAATATTCACATATGTAACATATCCTGTTTCCTGCGAATATTCTGGCTTTATCCAGTTAAACGGATCATCGGACAAAGTAATGCCGTAAGCGCTCTGGATCATATTTCTTAACTGGAAGTCATCAATATATGTTACAGTACCGTAATGCGGATCATATGCCGCATCATAGTCGCTCGATACCGAGCGAAGATACGGCAGATCAGACCAAAATACCTCATTACAGTTAGCAGTAATTCCACCGCTTGAGGCAGAGAACATAGTCAGGGCATAGTCGCCGTCATAGAAAAGAGCCTGCCCCAAAACCTCCGAAACAGCGTCAACAACCACCTGCGGAGGATACGGCTTGCATCGCAGGTCACTGGAATCATTGCCGTTATATTTACAGTACGTATAAACAGCAACCGCCTGAGCTTTGATAGCCTCATAACTCATTGAACTGCCTACTTCGTTGTAAACGATCTGCGAAACCATAGAGAGAACATCTCCGGAAACTCCTGCTACGGTAATTTCCTCATCGTAAGCCTCTCCTGTATCCATAAGATATGTATCGGGATAATAATGGAACAATATATCCTGATAAGTCCAGCCGCTGTACGTGGCGTAGAAATTCGCACCGTTCTGACTCATGCCAACGCCATGTCCCCAACCATAGGTTACAACGGCAAACTGTCCGGGATTTGATTCGATAACAGGTTCACTCTCGAACCACGGTATATCGCCAACATATCCGCCTGTGACATTAAGTTCGACCGGTGTGGGAGTCTTTTTGTTCTTCTTTCCGCTGCCTGAAGATTCGGGAGAAGCCTCATAACTGATAAGAGATAAGCTGTCATCATAACTGTCAAGCTCTGCTTTGTACCATTCAACTTCCTCGCCGTTTTCTTCTGCCATAGTTTCCGTAGACATTTCGGTTGCCGTCTCGGAAACTTCAGTCGTTACAGTCGTATCGGCTTCGGTCGTTTCAGCTTTAGTTACCGCAGTACTCGCAGTCTCCTCCGCATTTGCCGTACCAACTGTCACACAGCATGTCACAACCATGCCTGCTGCCAGTGCCGCAGCTTTTTTAAAACTTTCGTTATTCATTGGAATCACCTCAAAATTTGCATTTCTGCCGTTTTTTATCAGCTGTTTTCCTTTTCTTTTTTCTTTTCTTTCTCTTTTTGCTTCTGTCTTTCTCTGTACTCCTCGGTACGTTCTATCGACTCCATGTTGCCTGCTTCCTCGCCGTCGCGAAGTCTTCTCGCTACCAATATAAAACGCATATTAGCCTCGGAAGCTCCGTAGCAGGTTGAAAGCGTAAGCAGCTTATCGCCGTATCTGACGTCAACCTCGGGATCGAAAACACACTTTTCCCTTAGCTTATCCATATAGAAATCAAAGCTTTCCTCGGTATCAAGCTCCTCCATATCCCAGTAAACAAAATCGGATTCTTTATATCCGCTTGTTACCGCATTTCCGCATATAACATAGTCATAATCGGCATAGTTGGAGCTTAACTCGATAAAGGGTGCGGTTTTCCAGAAATTGTAATCGTTATAGTAATTTCTCAGCGAACCAAACATCGTAAGGTTCAGCATGTTATGTCCGTAAATCAGGATATTTTCAGATTGCTCCTCCTCGACAGCTCCGAAATTATTACGATAATCAATGAACAGCGAACCTGCAAACTCATAATTTCTCTCAAAATTTTTATGAAGATAAAAATGATTCGGGTCATAATACTCGTTACCGTAATACGGCTGACCTTCGGGTATCTCTCCCGGGTCTTTCAAAAGAGGATAATCAACATAAGTATTCGCTATCCTCAACCAACCGGCATAATCCTTGTTCTTATGCCGCATAAGTTTAGCCATTTCAGTCATTCCGTCAGGAGATGCGGAAAAACTTTCGTAAACCGGCAGAGTAGGCGGTTCTGTAGGAGCTTCAGTCGGCGGCGGAGCTTCAATTAGCGGAGTAGGTATATCCTCCGCAGTATCGAGACTTGTATACGCCATAAAACCGAGTCCTGCCGCAAGAACAAATGCAGCGGCAGCTGATATAATCTTACAGGTTTTATTCATTATTCCTCATCATCCCTCGGTATCCGTCTTTTTCTTATTGTCTTTGGCGGCGTTTTCCGACTTTTTCTTATCAGAGGATTCATCAGCCGTTTTCTTTTTCTTTTCCGCCTCTTTTTTCTTCTTAGCGGCTTCTTCGGCTTCCTTTACCGCTTCTTCCGGACCATAGGGAATAAAAACAGCGTCTTCATCGTACTTTTCATTCGTTTTTGTATTATAGTACATTGAAGGCCATTTAATGTTATTGTTAGGCTTGCTTTTCGTTGTTCCCTCATACAGGTCTTCTCCGGGACGTACGCGTCTTGCCATAATAATGAGACGGCTTCTGTCCTGAAGCAGATAGTGACATGTGGAAAGAGTAAGTATCTGGTCGCCGTATTTTACGTCTACATCGTTTGTACGAAGCGTTCGGCGCTTTGCTTCGTTGACGAAATTGTAAAACGCCTCCTCATTATCGAAAGAAAGCTGATTCCAGCAATCGTACTTTGTTTCGGACTCGTCCTTGGCATCAAGAATAAAAAATGAGAATATTTTATATGTATTTGTCTCGTAGTTTGAGTTAAACTGAATTATAGGATGATTTTCGTAATAATCCTCATTGCGCTCATAGTATTTCAGTTTGCCAAACATACTTTCATCAGCCATATTATGACCGTAAACCACCAAATTATCCGAATTTTTCTCAACAAGGTGATGATCCTTCACTTCATCAAAATGATTTCTCCAGTCAAGGAACAGTGCGCCGGAGCGCGATTCTTCTCCTTTAAAATTAAGATCAAGGTATTTGATATTGTCATCAGCCTGAACCACCGGCAGTTCAATAATAGGGCTGCCATCCTTTTCCGGGATACGCAGATACCCTACAACATCGGGATTCATATCAAGAAGCTTCTGAGCTCCGTCAAGAAGAGTATAGTATTTGTCATTCTTTTCTTCCTCTTCCTCGCCGGGCGTAAAAGTCGTATATATCGGCTCGTATGTACCGTAAAGACCTGCGATCTCATTATACTGCATACGGCTTTTCCATAAGTCGAGGTAGTAATCGCCGACCAAATAACCGCATACTATAATAGCAGCAACTGATACAAGAAAAATTATTTTTCTTAAGATCTCAAGAACGCTGTCGCCCTTTTCCGGAAAAAGTCCTCTTATTTTCTGACCAAACGTTTTCTTTTTTCTTTTCTTTCCGCCCTTGCCTTTAGCTCCTGATTTCTTTGATTTTGGAGACATTTCCGATTTTGATGAAAGTCTGTCCGAGGACGGCTGTTTCCGATGCATATTTTGCTGAGCAGCTGCGTCTTCGTTTCGTATGGCGTTTCTTATTGCCTTGATCTTCTCGGCTCTTGCGAATTCCTCCGAAGATCTCATTTCTCTCATGCTGTCTTTTCTCTCATTTTCGTTCATTCAAATTGTCGCCTCCGCTGAAAATAATCATCCTATGATATAGTATATTTTACACCATTTCCAGTATATTTGTCAAGCTTTGCGGACAATATTTCACATAAATTTCGTATTATCTGCACGGTCTGCTTCTTTTTCGGCTGTTTTTAACAAAAAATCCGAAATATATTCCGTTTATTCTACAATAAGGACAAAATACTATACTCCCCTCTATTCCAAACCGCACCAATCTTCCGAGCATAAATTCCATCTGCCTGCGGTTATACGATTGGCAGAAAAAACGAATTTAAGGCAATACCGTACAAAAGATGCGTGCAATATCTTGTGAAGACAGGTTCTAACTATTTATTAAAATCAAAAAGCTTCATAGTCGTTTCCTCGACCGCCTTTTGTACAAGCGGTTCAAAATCAAAAGAATTCTGAGCTTTTTCTATGTCCTCCAATCTTGGACGGACTTTCGGATGTTTCGGTGTAAAAACGGTGCAGCAGTCCTCATAAGGCTCTATAGAAATATCAAATGTATCAATTTTTCTTGCTATTTCAATTATCTCAGTCTTGTCCATTCCCACACAAGGACGGAAAACCGGCATACGGCACACAGCATCGGTACAAGCCATTGCCGCCATAGTCTGACTTGCGACCTGACCGACGCTTTCACCCGTAATAAGAGCGAGACAATCATCCCTTGCAGCTATTCTTTGGGCAATTTCCATCATAAGTCTGCGCATAATGATAGTAAAAAACTCCTCGGGACAGTTATCTTTTATAGCTTCCTGTATCTCAGTAAACGGAACACAGAAAAATGCGATACCTCCGCAGTAATCAGTCAGCTTTTCACAGAGCTGCTCGACTTTAAGCTGCGCCCTGTCAGAAGTATACGGAGGACTTACATAATGTATGGCTGAAATATGTATACCTCTTTTAGCCATCATCCAGCCTGCAACCGGACTGTCGATACCTCCCGAAAGCAGGAGCATCGCTTTTCCGCTGCTTCCCACGGGCAATCCTCCCGCGCCCTTGATATTTTCCGAATGAACGTATGCATTTGTATCTCGAACCTCTACCGTTACCGTAACATCAGGGTTTTTAACGTCAACGGCAAGATGCGGAAACTTTTCAAGAATAATTCCGCCTAACTCCGCACATATCTCAGGAGACTTCATGGAAAACGCCTTGTCCGAGCGTTTTGCGTTGACCTTGAACGTTTTAGCGCGGCTCAGAATCTCCTCGGAATATTCAACGGCTTTTCGAGCAATGTCGCTAAATTCCTTTTCACAAACGCAGGCGCGGCAAAGCGCGGCTATTCCGAAGATCTTTCCCACACGCTCAACGACCTCTGCTAAATCCGCATCTTCGTCCATAGGGGTTATGTAAATCGTTGACTGAGCTGAAGTCAGTTCAAATCTGCCCAGATTTTTTATTCTTCTTTTAATATTTTTTTTAAGCATGTCCTCAAAAGTCTTTTTATTCAGACCCTTCAATGCCATTTCACCGAATTTTACAAGTATGATCTCTTTCATTTTTATTCTCCTATAGGGATTATCCCCTTAATTTTTCTATGCCGTCTTTAAGGGCAGCCGCAAAATATCTGATTTCTTCCTTAGTCGTTTCCGCAGTCATGCTTATACGCAGAGCGCTGTCGGCAGATTTTCCCTTTATGCCGAATTCCCCTAAAACGCCGCTTTGCTGTCCTTTTGAACACGCCGAACCGCTGCTTACATATACTCCCCTGCTTTCAAGGTAATGCAGCATAATTTCAGAACGCTTTCCCGCCGCCGAAATGTTCGCGATGTAGGGAGAACCGTCCTCCGGTGAGTTTGCCGTAACTCCGTCAATTTCAGACAATTCCGACATCAGTAGGGATCTAAGCTCCGAGACTGCGGCAAATCGTTCCGTTATCGTGGACTGAAGCAATTCGACCGCAGCGCCAAACGCGCATATCATCGGAACATTCTCGGTTCCCGAGCGAATACCCTTCTCCTGTTTTCCGCCCGTTAATATAGGCAAAATACGAACTCCCTTTTTTATGTACAACACTCCGATTCCTTTCGGACCGTGAACCTTATGTCCGCTGACAGAAATCAGATCCGCATTCAGCGCACTTGATTTAAACTTAAGCTTCATATACGCCTGTACGCAGTCGCTATGCGTTATTATATCGGGAAAATTTCGTTTAACCGCTGAAAAAGTCTCCTTAACGGGAAGAATATACCCTGTTTCGTTGTTGACATACATCATGGTCAGGAGAACTGTCTGTTCGTCACAGGCGGACAAAAAGTCCTCGGAGTAAAAGCGGCCGTCCGCCCTCGGAGAAATACGAATTACCTCGAATCCCTGATTTTCCAAAGACGACAAGGTCTCGTCAACCGAAGCATGCTCTACCGACGAAGCTACTATTTTCCTGCGTTTTTTTCCATACGCCGCGGATGCTCCGCGAATAGCAAGGTTGTTGCTTTCTGTTGCTCCCGAAGTAAAAAAAATATTTTCGCTGTTCGCTCCCAAAGAATCGGCAATTATCTTTCTCGCCCTGTCCATACCGAGCTGAGCGTCAAGTCCGCAGCGGTGGAGAGACGAGGGATTGCCGAAATTCTCAGTCATAGCCGATACCGCCGCTGAAACCGCCGCTTCACACGGTTTGGTGGTAGCGGCATTATCTAAATATATAAACATTTTAACACACCTTATTTATCACTGTAACTTTATTGGCGGACTCTGTCCTCAGAACTTGTGTTCATAGGATTTGTGCATGGATTTTCGAGCAATTCTTATCATTCGTCAAACAACGGCGTAGAGAAGTATCTTTCGGCAGTATCGGGCAATATGGTAACTACCGTTTTACCCTCTCCCAGCTTTTCGGCAAGCTTCAATGCCGCCGCAACATTCGTTCCGCTGGAAATACCGCACATTATGCCCTCCTTGCAGGCGAGGTCACGCGCTGTCTGAATAGCCTCCTCATCGGTAACTATGTAAATATCGTCGTATATCTTCTGATTGAGAATGTCAGGGATTATGCCGTCTCCGATACCCATTTGAAGATGCGTACCTATGTTTCCGCCTGCGAGTATGGCGGCGTTTTCGGGTTCAACTGCCCATATCACCATGTCAGGATACTGAGATTTCAGTGTTTCGCCTATGCCTGTTATCGTACCGCCTGTTCCGATACCCGAGCAGAAGCCGTCTATCCTGCCTGCCGTCTGCTCCAGAATTTCAAGAGCAGTATGATACTTGTGAGCATAGATGTTATTTACGTTTGCAAACTGCTGCGGTACGTATACTCTTTCGTCCTCCGCAGCCATTCTTAACGCCGTATCGAGACACTCGCGAATACATTTTCCAATATCTCCGCCGTCATGGATAAGAATTACCTCCGCTCCGTAATGACGGACAAGCTTACGTCTTTCCTCGCTGACGGAATCCGGCATAATTATTATGGTTTTATAGCCTTTTACCGCTCCGACCAAAGCAAGACCGATGCCCTGATTTCCGCTGGTAGGCTCTACAATTATAGTATCCTTGTTTATTCTGCCTTCCTTTTCGGCACGGCTTATCATATTAAATGCGGTACGCGTCTTTATTGAACCGCCTACGTTAAGTCCTTCAAATTTCACCAATACTTCGGCATTTCCAGGCTTATTCAGCCTGTTGAGCCTTATCATGGGCGTATGTCCCATAGCGTCCAATATGTTATTATATACCATTACGGATAACTCCTTATTATTTATACTATGACATTATATCATATAATCACATAAAAATCAACAGACGCGGAGAGAAATTCCAGTTATTATTTTTTCAGCGTGAACTCGGGTGCAGCGACACGCTGCTTGCAATATCCTTAACGACCTCGGAAGCAATGATAAGTCCTGCTGCCGATGGTACGAACGCCGAAGAACCGGGCACTATTTTCCCCGAAGCTTGTGAAATCCCGATATTATCGGGACACATCGCTTCTTCTCTTGAATATACTACTTTAAGCGACTTTACTCCCCTTTTTTTCATTTCGCGCCTCATTACGCGAGCCAAAGGGCATACCGATGTCTTGTATATATCCGTGACCTCAAACGCTGTCGGGTCAAGCTTGTTGCCTGCTCCCATAGAACTTATGACAGGAACTCCGACTTCCTTTGCACGCATAATTATCTCGATTTTTCCCGTAACCGTGTCTATAGCGTCCACCACGTAATCATACTGCGAAAAATCTATGAGGTACGCCGTATCGGGCATAAAAAACAGTTTGTGCGCCGTCACGGTGCAATCGGGGTTTATATCGGCTATACGAGCTTTTGCGGCATCGGTCTTATACTGTCCTATCGTGCTTCTGAGCGCGATTATCTGCCTGTTTATATTTGATTCGCTTACAACATCGTTATCTATCAAGTCAATGCTGCCAACTCCCGATCTTGCAAGAGCCTCAACCGTGTAGCCGCCGACTCCTCCAACGCCGAATACTGCAACTCTTGAAGCTTTCAGCCGCTCCATGGCTTCCCTTCCAAGCAGAAGCTCGGTTCTTGAAAAAATTTCAGACATATTATCCTCCGAACCTTATCTCAGTGAGATCAGCATCAAGATCAGGCATACCATAAACAGTGCCGCATATATTTTAACAACAATGCCTGATACCTGAATATTTTTCCTTCGCGCTATAATTGCAGCCAATGCAAGAGCGATCAAAAGAATTCCCGATACAAGCTTCAAAACAGAATCCTTAACATAGGATATGTTCAGACACATCGAAAAACTCAGCGGCATCGTCAAAGAACTTAGCTCCGCTGAATTCAGCTGAGATTCGATTTCCCTTGAAACCTCAAAATCGGAAATTTTCTTCGCTAAAGCCGTAATTTTTACAGTATTGTTTTCGTTCCTGTCCGCGCAGAAATTATCCGTATCCCAGTTTTTCGGAGCTTTTATAAGATATGTATTCTCCTTGTTGTCCATTCCTAAATAGTAATGATCCTTGCCAAAAGGAATAAGTCCGTTTATGGAATGTTCTACCTCAAGAATTTCAAAAGCATAAACCATGTTCAGCGTATGACGATCTTTTTTATTGGTAAGATCAATAATCGAAAATACAATCGTATACGCTAAAAAAGCGGCAAGCAGCAAAACTAAAAACGTACTTTTTAATATCTTTTTCATATTACAACCACCCTGTTAAAATTTATAACCCAAATCTCTGAGAAGTTCCGCATAGCTGTTGTCACGAAGCCTTTCCTCCGATTCTATCCGCAGACGTTCAAATTTTCGGGTTTTTCCGCCTGTCTTGATAAAAATGATCTCGCCTATTCCGCCGATAACGCAGACTGCTCCCATTATAATAAAAACAGCCGGCATAAACCATTGCATTTCATCGGGAACTCCGATCTGTATTCTTTTAAAAAGGTATACTCCCCTCCAAACGATCAAACCACCGAAAATTATCAAAAATAAATAGCTTGTTACCGAAAATTCATCGGATGGCATGCCCTCTATGGCAATTTCATGACATCTTGGGTCTATGTACATTTTCCCGCACTTTTTGCATTTTTTCAAGGGACTTTTATACCGTTTGAAACCGTAATTGTCGTATGTCAACAGTTTTTTCCCGCACCCCGAGCATTTTAAATCAGTCATATTTTCACCGCCGTATCGTTATCTTTTTAATTCTTTTAAAGAATAAATATGAATAGGTATATTTTTGTATTTAGCAATAACAAAAGACTTCCACAGCGACAGGGTAAATGTTTTAGCGATTGACCTGCCGTTTTTATCTTTTTTCTTTGAAGTAAAAAAGATTGCAGTCGGACCTGATTTCATACTGTCTAAATAATTATAATCCCTCATCGCATTCAGCAGCTCTTTTCTTCGTACTATCATATTTTGCCTCCCTTTTATACTCTATACTATTGCAAAATGTTCAAAAGATGGCGAACATTTTGCAATAGTATAGAGTATAACAATAAAAATTATATCACTTGCACTATAATTTGTCAAGAGAACAGCAAAAACACTTGACAAGCTTTTTGATATATGCTATAATCTAAAAATGAGAATGATTATCAATTTTATTTTGGAGTTTCATATGTTAAAAAAAATTATTGCAGTCCTCGGGACTGCCGTTTTAACCGCTTCGCTTTTTTCCTGTTCAGTCCCCGAGTCCGACAATGATAAGCTGAACGTGGTATGTACCGTTTTTCCCTGTTATGACTGGGCAAAACAGATAATCGGAGACACTTCCGATGCTGAACTGACATACCTGCTTTCAAGCGGTTCAGACCCGCATAGTTTCCAGCCGTCCGCGGAAGATATGGTCAAGATCTCAGACTGCGATGTATTTATATATGTCGGAGGCGAATCCGAAGAATGGGCGGACAAGTCGCTTGAAAACGCTCGAAATAAGGATATGACGGTTATTCGGCTTATGGACGTTCTTTCGGAACATATAGTCGAGGAAGAACGCAAAGAAGGAATGGCTGAAGATAACGGCCATGACGATCATGAGCATGAAAACGAATATGACGAACATATATGGCTTTCGCTCAATAACGCTCAGATCTGTGTAACGAATATCTGCGAAAAGCTTTGTGCGGCGGACAGTGAAAATTCCGAAGAATATAAAAGCAATGCAAACTCCTGTAATACCGAGCTGCAATTGCTTGACAGAAGCTTTCATATGCTGTTTGACGATAATCCGCAAACGCTCATATTCGGCGACCGTTTCCCTTTCCGATACCTGATCGACGACTACGGGCTTAACTACTACGCCGCATTTACAGGATGCTCTGCCGATACCGAGTCAAGCTTTGAAACCGTCACTTTTCTTGCAAGTAAGGCTGACGAGATAAACGCGCAGACAATCTTTACTATAGAAAATTCCGACTGCTCAATAGCCGATGCGGTTATTGAAAATACGAAAACAAAATCGCAGAATATAAAAGTTCTTGATTCTATACAATCGGTTACACAAAAGCAAATTGACAATGGCGTAACCTATTTATCCATCATGCGAAACAATTACGAAATCCTGAAAGAGGTCTATGATTCGTGAGTGAACAAATAATATGCAAAAACGCCGCCCTCGGATATGAGGACGGCATTGTGACCGAGGGACTGAACTTTACAGTAAACAGCGGAGATTATCTCTGCATACTCGGTGAAAACGGTTCCGGAAAAAGTACCCTTATAAAAGCTCTTCTCGGACTCAAACCGCAGATAAGCGGCGAAATAAACTGGTGCGGAGATTTTTCCGCTCGGGATATAGGCTATCTGCCTCAGCAAACGCCTATCCAGAGAGATTTTCCGGCTTCAGTAAAGGAAATAGTACTTTCGGGTTGTATTTCAAAAATGGGATTCCGTCCATTTTATAAAGCGACTGAAAAAAAGCTTGCGTACGATACCATGAAGCAGCTTGGCATAGACGCTCTCGAAAATCGCTGCTACAGAGAACTGTCGGGCGGACAGCAGCAAAGAGTTCTCCTTGCAAGAGCCTTGTGCGCGGCAAGCAAAATGCTGCTTCTGGACGAGCCCGTAACAGGACTTGACCCTCATGCCCAGACTGAGCTTTATGAGCTTGTAGCAAGGCTTAACCGCAGCGGTATATCCATTATAATGGTATCTCACGATATTTCTTCCGCTGTGAAGTACGCGTCTCACATACTCCACATATCAAAAAAACAGTTGTTTTTCGGCGCTACAGCCGATTATCTCAGCAGTAAAGCAGGCAGACAGTTCCTTGAAAGCGAGGCTTCGGACTATGAATGAACTTATTTCCACGCTTCAATATTACTTTTCTTTCCCTTTTGTCAGATACGCATTTATAGTAGTTCTCCTTATTGCTCTTTGCTCGTCCCTTCTCGGAGTTTCCCTTGTTCTGAAACGATTTTCCTTTATCGGCGACGGACTTTCACACACTGCATTCGGCGCAATGGCTGTTGCGGCAGTAACGGGGATCACCAACAGAATGATAATAATTCTCCCCGTTACCGTACTTTCCGCCGTTCTTCTGCTAAGAACAGGGCAGAACGCCAAAATCAAGGGAGACGCTTCCATTGCCATGATTTCGGTAAGCGCTCTTGCGTTAGGTTATATACTGATGAATCTTTTTCCCGTATCATCAAATATTTCGGCGGATGTATGCGGTTCGCTGTTCGGCTCGACATCTGTGCTCAACTTAAAAAAATCTGACGTTATGCTGTGTTTAGTCATGTCGCTGACAGTTCTCGCCGTATTCGTACTTTTTTACAACAAAATATTCAGCGTGACCTTTGACGAAAACTTTTCAAAAGCGACCGGGGTCAACTCGGACGGTTATAATCTTATGATAGCCGTTATTACGGCGATAATTATTGTTATTGCAATGAATCTCGTTGGTTCTCTGCTTATTTCTGCGCTTATTATTTTCCCGGCTCTTTCCGCTATGAGAATTTTTAAAAGCTTCAAAAGCGTAACGATATGCTCGGCGGTCATTTCAGTGATATGCGCAGCTTTGGGAATAATTCTGTCGATTATTTTTTCTACTCCCGTAGGCGCAACTATCGTAACAGCCGACCTTGCGGCTTTTCTTCTGTTTTCAGCGGTTTCCTCTTTCATGGTCAAAAAAAGATAATATACGTGTATTTTCGAACATAAATTCTAAAACAGCGCCGTGCAAAGTTACATTTGATGACTTTGTACGGCGCTGTTCTTATTTTTCTTCTTTCTGCGGATTTTCCATAGGCTTTGAAAAAAGGTAGCCCTGAGAATATCGTATACCGTTAGCGTGAATAATATCCTGTATTTCCTGATCCTCAATATATTCGGCAACTATCTCTTTATTGTGCTTAGTCGCCCATAATGAAATCATTTCAAGCAATTCCCGGGCATAAATGTCATGTTTTATATTTCTGACGATCTCACCGTCTATTTTGATATAGTCGGATTTTACCTTAAAAATATTGACAATATTGGAAAAACCGCTTCCAAAGTCGTCTATAGCTATTTTTCCGCCCATTTGATGTATCTGCTCCACAAATTCCGCAATGATCTGATAATCCTTTATCTCCTCCGTCTCTGTCAATTCAAACACATAATTTTCGGGACAAGGAGCATTTTTAAGAAATTTTAAAATAAAATGAACTATCTTATAATTATAAATATCGCTGATATTCAGATTTATGGTTACCGCTTCACAACGGTCGCGAAAATATTTCATTACCTTTATTATCATAAGATGAGACATATCGGGGTAAAATCCGTACTCTTTCGCTATCTCCATAAACTGACCCGGATTATAGACGTTCCCCTCGTCGTCTCTTATCCTCATGAGCGACTCGTACATTTTGATCTTTCCGTCGGAGTTATCCCTGATCCCCTGAAAAAACGGAACTACTCTGTCATTTGTAACGGCGTCATTAAGAATTTTCAGCATTTTAAGCCTGCGGGCATGTATCTGCTCAAGTCCCAGATCAGATGTGTAATGATTGAAAAGAATATTTTTCGACCGCATATTTACAAGCGTAAGCTCCGCCTTGTTTATCATATCCTCCTCATGCATTACAATGGAAAATTCGGTAACAGGTATATATTCCGCGAAACGATAATCCGAAACTATGTTTTGCAGGGCGCGCATCTTATCAATAAATTCGCCGTCGCATATCTGCGGACTGCACGTTATTATAAGCGATGTTTTTTTGTACACATAAATGCTGTAATCTTCATCCTTTATAAATTCGATTATCGCCTTGTAAAAGCGATTAAGATACATGTTGAATTTCGATTTGCTCATGAACGCGTTAAGCAGTCCCTCGTTGCGGAAAGTAAGCATACATATTTTATCAAACCTGCCCAATCCGAAGTCAAACGAATATTTTGTAATATTACTGATCCCCGAATCATCGTCTCTGAAAAGCGACTCCTCTATTTCCTGCTGACGCTTTGTAAGCTCCTTATCAGCTTCAGCCGATTTATTTGCGTTAATAAGATATTTTACTATATGTTCCTGCTTGTTTACAAGCTCACCCGAATGTTGTCTTAAAATATCGGAATCTATCCTTATTTTCGAAGAGCTTTCGGCTAACGACGCAATAGCAAAAGAGTAATTGCAATAGCAGTTTACACTGTTCATATTACCTATTTCACCGGCTACCAAAGCTCCGCTGAGATTTGTTTTTCCGAACGGCATAAGCTCCCACTTAGCGCAGTTGCTGAAAAGCAGCTGACGCGACACACAACTGTAACCGAAAAGCACTTCTGCCGGATGAGCGCTTATATTATTGCAGACATCCTCGCAGACCTCTATGCTTTTTTGAATACTTGAATAAGAAATGCGCACCTTTTCACCTGTTTTCGCCTCGCTGGGAACATACATTACCGGCTCCGGCTCGTCGGGAAAAACGCGCTTGTCATTATTCTGCGGCGAATATGCCAGCGCCCACGGCACATCGTCGCGATCAGAGCGTACAAGCGGAAAAAGAACTGTCGTATCGTAGTCCATTTCCCCACCGAGATCAACTCCAAGCTGGTTTTGATACCATTGTACAGCGTTTTCTCCGTCAATAGCCCTGATTATCATGCCGTCCGCATCGGTTATGGTATGCTGTATTCCAACAGGCTCGGTAACATATATAAGATCGCTGTATACTGTAAGCTGCTTTGAATCAATTACAGCCGCGGCAACGGAATCATTTGAAACACCGGTATTATCGAAAACAAAAGCGTCCCTGTTAATACTTACCTCAGGATTTTCGGGGGTATTTGCGATCCCGCCTATCATCTGGACGTTTCCGGCACGTTTATTTATGCGTTCAACAAAGCTGCCGACTTTTATAAAGGGACGCGCAAAAAGTGTCAGCATAAACCGTGATCTTTCTGAAACTACTGCGTCAATAACCTTATCCGCAGCAACAGAACCTCTCAGATCAGTACCCTCGCTGCCTGAAAGATCAATCATACATGTATTAACTTCACTGTATGAAAGCTGCGTTACGGAAACTAAACAGCATTTTGTGTGAATATCGCCCTCAAAAATAACTCCCGATGCGGAACTGCCGATAATGCTTGCTTTCGGAAAATATCTCAGAAGCATTTCAACAAACCGCATTATATTATTCCGGTTATGAATGCAGGTATGAACTCTTATAAAACAATTTTTTTCAGCAGAAAACCCGGCTCTTTTTATCAGAGACGCCATTTCCTGCTCGGTCGAATACAAAAAATTCAAGCTATTCAAGCGGCACCCCTCCTTTCCAAGAGATTCTCGGCAAGATCTATTACAAATCACCTAACGATTTAATATTGTTTGAACAATTTACAAGGACAGCCGTTATAATTGCAGAGGCGAGGAACTGTCATCTCACCTCAAATCAAGCATAGCTGTCCCTTTTGTAACTACTGATATTATTATAGCACAATCCTCTGATTTTTTCAAGTATTTTCAGAAAATTTTTGTGTAAAAAGCACATTGCACAATATAATTGCAAATACTTTGTATATTTTAACAATTGACATTATTCAAAAAATCCTAACAACACAAAAAACGCCGCGAAAATATTTCAACGGCGCTTTCGTGTTTACATAAAATGAACATTCCTTAAGGCAGCACCGCACAATCTTTGTGCGGTGCTGCCTTAAATTTTAACAATTACCTCCGTTTCATATGAATGTCGGCTCAGGCAAAGCCTCGTCAGTTCCTTTTCCGCAGCCATATAGCTTGGAAATACGCGTCTTTTTAACTGCAAGTCACAGAGATAAGCTCCTGTTCCCGTGTTTCGTATAACGTAGAAAAACTTATTTTTCTGCTTGTGATGAGCTTCTTTTAAAAAATTTCTGTTCATTTTTATCCTCCTGTTTGTAGAACTTTTTTCAACATTTTTATTATATCACGTTGTAGATATATTGTCAACACAAGCTTGGGATTTTCTTGTTTGATTTTGTAAATTCGTGATTAAATCCATTTTTAAATTTATAATTATGTTATATTTTGTTGAAATTGATAAATAATAAAAATTTCATCCTTTTTTGTTGACAAATCAGAAACCAAATGATATAATTATTAAAGAAAAACTTAAAGGAGCTGAGTGTATGACAGATATAGGCACAGCAATCAAGAAAAGACGCGAAGAACTCGGAATGACACAAGATGAACTTGCAGAAAAAATCGGGTATAAATCCCGTTCGTCCGTAAACAAAATCGAAAAGGGCTGCAACGATCTTCCAAGAAACAAAATCGAAGTATTCGCAAAAGCGCTGAATGTTCCGCCCTCATTCTTTATCGGAGGAGATCCGGATGACATGTCTTTCGACGATTTGTGCGAAAAATACGACAATATCCGTCCCGTTCGTCTGAAACGCTTTCCTCTGCTGGGTGAAATTGCCTGCGGCGAGCCAATATTCGCCAATGAGGACAGAGAAAATTTCATTATGGCGGATATGGATATTACTGCCGATTTCTGCCTGACGGCAAAGGGCGACAGCATGATAAACGCACGTATTTACGACGGAGATATAGTATTTATCCGCGAAATGCCAATGGTCAATAACGGCGATATTGCCGCCGTTATAATAGACGACGAAGCTACTCTTAAAAAAGTATACTACTATCCCGAAAAAGGCAGACTTGTCCTTTACCCGGAAAATCCTTCTTACGAGCCGTTCGTTTTTACGGGCGAGGAATTGAATAATATCCGTATTCTCGGAAAAGCGGTCTACTTTATGAGCGCGCTGTAAAATCAGGAAAGGGAACAAAAATAAATGATTACGCCGTACGAACGCATGGTGTATTACTATGAAACCGATAAAATGGGAATAATGCACCACTCAAACTACATAAGAATATTTGAGGAGAGCCGTGTCGACTTTCTGCAGAAATCGGGAATGCCGTTTTCAGAGATCGAAGCAAGAGGAATACTCATGCCGGTTCTGTCAGCTGAATGCAGCTACAAACGGCCTCTGAGATTTGAAGACGCCTTTTCAGTCAAGCTTACAATAACCAAATTCAACGGAGTTACGCTGTATATCTCATATGCAGTCACATCCAAACTCACCGGAGAGCTTTGCGCAGAAGGAAAATCATCACACTGCTTTACGGACGAAAAACTTCACCCCATACGCATAAAAAAATCGCACCCCGATATTTTCAGAATTTTTGACGACTATATGAGAAATAATTCTTGATAAAACCCTTGTTTTTTTTGGTAATTCATGTTATAATGTACTTGCAAGAAATCCGAATAAAGGAGAATCAACATGGCAATTACAGAAGCAGTTGAAAATTATCTTGAAACTATATTGATCTTATCTAAAGCACAGCCCGATGTACATGCAATTGACATATGCTCATATCTGGGATATTCCCGGCCTACCGTGTCTATCATTCTGAAAAAAATGAAAGACGAAGGACTTGTTTTCGTTAACAGGGATAATCACATCACCCTGTCGTCTGAGGGAAAAGAAATTGCCGAACGAATTTACGACCGCCACAACACGCTTTCGGCTTTCTTCATTTTGCTCGGAGTAAAAAAAGATCAGGCGCTCGAGGACGCCTGCAAAATAGAACACGATCTCTCGGACGAAACCTATTCACTTCTCAAGCAGCACTATCTGAAGCTTGCGGGAGAAGCTTAATTTCGGAGGAAAAATGAATAAATTTGAAACCTTCCGCTTGGAAGCTCCCGAATTTGTATACAGAAATTTTACAGTAGAAGAAACGGAAAGCACAGTTGAAATAAGCTATTTATTCGACATTACGGGACTTGCCGAGTTTCATCCAAGCTGGAGCTTTCCAAAACCTGCGGAAACCAGCATAAAAAACGATCTCACATTTGAGCGTCTCGCCTTTTCTTTGGGAATGGCGGAGGCAGTCAGCTACTGGAAAGCAGTCTGTTCCCCTCTTATGCGCGTTGAATGCGGCGAACTTTCAGAAGAACAGGTAAAATGGTGGAAAAAGCTCTATTTTTCGGGACTTGGTGAGTTTTTCTACATAAACGGCATACAAACCGATATTGAAAGCTTTGTTAATATCAAAGCTTCGGGAAGATTTGCAAGTTCAGACGAAGCCGTCCACAAAGAACCAAAAGGCTGCCTTGTTCCCATAGGAGGCGGAAAGGATTCGGCTCTTACACTTGAAACGCTCGTCAGGGGCGGTATGGATTGCCGATGCTACGCCATAAATAATCGGAACTCCACTATTGAAACTGTCAGCGCGGCAGGTCTTAGCTCTGAATCGCTTATTACAGCAAACAGGCGATTTGACCGTTCCCTTCTGGAGCTTAACAGCCGCGGCTATCTTAACGGTCATACGCCGTTTTCGTCAATTGTAGCATTTTCTGCGGAAATTACGGCATATCTCCACAACCTGAAGTACATCGTCCTCTCCAACGAGGACAGCGCAAACGAAAGTACCGTTGCAGGTCGGGAAGTTAATCATCAGTATTCAAAAAGCTTTGAATTCGAGCAGGATTTTCACAATTACGAGGAACAGTTTCTTGGAACGGGAGCGTATTATTTCAGCTTCCTGAGACCTCTTTCGGAATTTCAGATAGCCAAGATGTTCGTCAGCCACAAAAAATATCTTCCTGTTTTCAGAAGCTGCAATCTTGGAAGCAAGCGTTCACCCGACGTATGGTGCGGCGAATGTCCGAAATGCCTTTTTGTTAGCCTCATTCTTTCTCCCTTTCTCAGTACAGATGAGCTTCTTTCAGTTTTTGGCAGGAACATGCTTGACGACCATGCTATGGAAAATTATTTTCTTGAATTGATCGGCAAGTCACAGCACAAACCCTTTGAATGTGTCGGAAGCATCGAAGAAGTAAATTTAGCCGTTTCTCTTGCGGTTAAAAAAATTTACGAAAATAATGAGAAACTTCCCTGCCTTTTTAAAAAGTACGTTGAACTCGGATTATATTGTCCTGAGACTTTAGACGAAAAAAATAAAAAATACTGCGCCGGATGGAGCGAAAGAAATCTACTCCCCGAGGAGTTCAAAATTATATTGAAAAGCGAAATGGAGCGGTTGCTTTGAATACTGTAAAAAATAAATTCACGGAATATATTCGGAAGTATACGGAGGGAAAATCAGTCTGCATACTTGGCTTCGGACGGGAAGGCAAAGCGACTTATGATATTTTAATGCGATACTGCTCTCCGTCTAAAACAGCTATAGCCGACCTTAACGCAATCGACCGCACCGCTGACGATATTCCCGAAACTACAGAGCTTATCTGCGGTGAAGAGCATCAGAAATGCCTGGACGATTACGATATTGTTTTCAAAAGCCCGGGCATTGTTCTCGAAAAACAGCCCACGGAACTTAAATGCAAAATAACATCGGAAACTCAAGTGTTTTTTGAGGTCTACCGCGAACAGATCATCGGCATCACGGGAACAAAAGGCAAAAGCACCGTAAGCTCACTGATATATCACATATTAAAGGAAAGCGGCACAAACTGTCGTCTTGCCGGCAATATAGGAATCCCCGTGTTCCGCATCGCTGAAGAAATGACGGAAAATACGATAGTCGTATGTGAACTTTCCTGCCATCAGCTTGAATATATGACTGTTTCGCCTGCTTGCGCTGTCTTTCTCAACCTCTTTGAGGAACACCTCGACCACTATGGTACGCTTGAACGCTACCATAAAGCCAAGAAAAATATTTTCACTCATCAGGAGGACGGCGATTGTCTGCTGATAAACAGTTCTATCGCCCCGAAGCTTTCAAACGCTTTCGTTCATACTATCTCGGCGGAGGACTCCAAAGCCGATATTTACGTCAGCAGCGGAATAATCGATAATAACGAAAACGGCGACACTTATATTATACCTGTTGATAAAATAAAGCTTTTGGGCGTTCATAATCACTACAATATCGCGGCGGCTCATTTCATTACTGCGCCGTTTGTCGACCGCAAGCAGTTTGAAACGGCTCTTTGCAGCTTTGATCCACTCGCCCACCGACTTGAATTTGTTGCGGAAGCAAAGGGTATACGCTGGTATGACGATTCAATTTCAACCGCCTGCGCGACTGCTGTTGAAGCTTTGAAAAGCATTCCGAATCCCGGTACTATACTTATCGGCGGTATGGACAGAGGAATTGATTACTCTCCACTTACCGACTATCTGAAAGAATCCGATGTCAACGTTATATGTATGGAAGCTTCCGGCAAACGTATTTTCGATATGTTTGAACCAAATGAAAGAATATTTTACGTTCCGCATCTGGAGGACGCCGTAAATCTTGCCGCCGAGATAACGCCCTGCGGTAAAAGCTGCGTTATGTCCCCTGCTTCGGCAAGCTATGGTATTTTCAAAAACTTTGAAGAACGCGGCGATGTTTTTAAGTCCCTTGTGGCTGAAATAAAATAATTCACACCAAAAAGCGCCTTTTAGCAAGGCGCTTTCTTTTTATGCAGCTTTCAATTTACTGCATTTACTGCGGATATATGCAGTTCCCTTAAACAAATACTTATAAAACAACTCAATTAAAACAGAAGTCAGCAAACTCATAGAAACAAGTATTAAAAGGTCTATCCACACATTTGACGTAATATAAACGATCTTCGTGATCTCAAGGAAATAATAACAGTAGAAACTATGTATCAGCCACATGTTTGTACTTTGTCCGCCTATTATATCAAAAACAAATTTTAAAGGCTTTACAGAATCGAAAAATACTGACAACGATGCCGCCAATATCGGAACATATACCACATCGAGTTCCGAACCGACAATAAAGCATCTGCACCATATTATAACAGCGGCGCCCAATAAGCCGAATACCGCTCCAAGACTACGTTCTCCTATCATCTTTTTCAATCTTACAAGCACATCGTATTTTGCAAAGACAATACCTGCAAAAAAAGGACTTGCCGTTGCCGTTTCAATGCAGAACCGCTTAAAAAATACATTCCTCGACAAGCTTTCCATTCCCTGTACTAATGGTAAATTCGGCAGTACCGATCTAAACAGCATATCAAGTATAATAACTATAAGAAGTTCGCCGGAAAAACTATTCAGCTTTTTTGTCAGCCTGTAATATGCAGTTCCCATTATCAATACACATATGTAAGTTTTCATAAACCACCATTCGCTGTTTATTGAATCGGACAGCATGGTGAAATTTGATATAATAGTAGTGATCAGTTCCCGTACAGTGACAAAATTATATCTTGATGCCAATATCGAAACGTCATCTCCTGAACGGCTGAAAAATATATATGCCACAGGGACAAATATAACAAATATTTTCCAATATTTTTTTACCATGCCCAGGACAGAATCAGTCAGACTGAAGCTTCCTTTTTCCATACGCCTATATATTCCGTATCCTCCAAGAAAATAAAATATCACAACGCAGAAATTCAAATTAAGAGCTAAACTTACCAGAAATCCCTCTTTCACGAACCAATCGCCTTTAGCCGTAAATCCCTCAAATCCCACCGGGAAACGATTACTGAATCCTGCAAGGTGATGAAGAAGCATCATGATAACAGCGACTCCTTTGACGGCTCGCGTATCTTCACGCGTGAAACATAAATTCGTCTTATTCATAATTTGTTTCCTCTTTTTTTCATTTTGCTTTTACAATTTTATCATATTTTACACAATATGTCAAGAAAAGTATAAGACTAATTCTGAAATAAAATTGAAGGAAACCAAAAAAAGATGCCTGCCAAAAATTGCAGACACCGGCTTTTATAAAACATTAATCATATAACAAAAAATATTTGAATTTTCTTATGAATACATGTTGTCAATACAAATGGTTATTTTTGAACGAATTCCACTAAATCGGGTGTTGAGATCTCATTGATATTATCAAAAGAAATCTCTGTCGCAGTTAAAAAATCACATAATTGTCCGTCAGCATCATAACCGTTATATTTTAATAATGCTCCTGTAGATTTATCAACGTAAAACTCAAAATCATTAACCCCGATCTTCTGACCGTATTCATCGCTTGTCGTTCCGCTAACCACATAGCAGTCTCTGTTTAAGTACGTTTCTTCTCCCTTAATTTCCCATAAATCAAAATCAGTAAGATAGCCAAAGGCAATTTCCTGAGGGAAAATACAGCTCTTTGCAAAATAAGCGTTTGTACAGTCGGATCTGTACCCGTAGCAAGGAACACCCTCATCATTTACGGAATATCTTTCCTCATCAGGTTCGGCAACAGAATATTCACGCTTTATAGCCGCATCTTTATCTATCGTATATGATCTTGCCATACCGTCTATGTTATAATAATTCTCACCGTCCGAAAACAAACTGCTTTCGTATGTATTGGTTTTTTCGGCTGCAATAGTTTCGTCTATATCAGCCGATGTCAAGGCTTCGCTGATATTATTTATCTCAACCTTTGATATGCTTGAATAAGCTTCGGAGGAATTGAGGTCTGTATTAAAAGAAACCTCATAAATATCGTTCAGATCGGAAATCGAATAAAAAAACTTTCCGCTTGCCTGGTCATAGTAATCCACGGTATTAAGCATCATATGCCATATAAGCTGCTTATTATCTATTACTTCCGATGTGGAGCTTTCCGTTGAACCCTGAACAGAAAGATTTTCCGACAAAGCTGTTTCCTCCGCCTCTGATTCTACGGGAACTCCGTCTGTAAGGACAGCTGTCTGAGAATCGTCCGCAAACGCCATATTATCTAAAAATTTAAAGGACAAAGGCAATGCAATAACGGACATCAAACCAATTGCTGCAATAAACCCTTTTTCTTTCATTTTCAAACCTCCTCAAAAATTAAATAACGCTATATGATATTCAAAGCTCTGCTTTCAACAAGCAGACGGCTTACGATAGTAAGCCGGATTCAGTCGGAGATTATATCTCCGACTGAATCTAAAGATGTTCGCCGCCTAAGAGACGGGGGACATCGTCTGCGGTTATATCATTACTTATGTATGTTAATACTTATATTTATAATACCACACATAATTATTATTGTCAATACTTGTAACACAATTTTTTGATTTAACATTTTTTAAGTCACAGATCTGTCATTCCCTTTTTGATGCTGAACGCCAAAATAGAATGCTATAACAGTCGTAAAGACGGTCTGAAACTGCTCTGCGGACAACCGTCCGCTTATTGAAAGAACACTGAAAACCGCCGTTAAAATAAGCGTTATAATACTCTTTACGTCTATCAGTTTTTTAATTTTTTCTTTCATTTCAACATCCCTCCTGAAAAATTCTAACACGGAATAATCTTATAACCTGTTTAGTATCGATGCATACCTGAATCGCCGTCTGCTCAGTTCTCACGCTCTACAGCCTCCAGTCTGCGAAAAATCTCGTCTATCCGCGCATTGATAGTAGGTATTCTTTCGGCAAAATTGTTGTGTTTATCCACCTTTTTTTCAAGCTGCTCGAGTCGATAATTCGTAAGCTTCGAGCTTACAAGTATACCTCCGAGTGAACCTGCCAAAGTTCCTACAAGAGATATTAACGCAACTATAATTGTACTGCTGATTTTACTCACACCCTTTATTAATTTTTAAGGCAGCAACGCATAAAGATCGCTGTCATATAAGGTGCGGAACAGTCCTTTTTTCAATAAATAACAGTTGATTATTAAAAAAATCTTTAAAATTTCGGACTTTACAACAAAATACAACACTGTTTTTTGTCTTGTTTTCACAAATAATTATCAACAGTAACAAAATTTATACTGTAGGAATAATATAACAACAGAGATGTTGCTGTCTCTATATTCGGTCAAAGATAAAATCTGCGGCTGAATCACGAATTGTCAAAAACATGGATCGTAATTACAGGAATACCCTGCTGTCCTTGAAAGGAGATGTTCTTTATGAACCTTAATATGTTCGATAATATAGACGGACTTGTTCTCAGAGAACGGGAAAACAATCTGCGGCGTCCCAATAACAGCCGTCCCGAATACAATGGAGAAATGTCGCCGTTCCCGGCTTCAACTCCGCTCGCTATGGCATATGTTCCGTTCCAAAGCTGGGGCGATACAATGTCTTCCGAAGAAGCTCTTGACTGCGGAACACTTTTCTCTGATCTTGTTTTTCCGTTTCAAGAAGGAGGTGCGAGACGATGAATCCTCAGTCACTTCTGATGAAAAAAATCATGCAGTATGATTTTACGCTCAAAGAGCTTAATCTCTACCTCGACACCCACCCGAATTGCAGACGCGCTCTCGCAATGTTTCAGAAGTTCAGAAAACTTCGCGAAGATGCTGTCAGAGAATACAATGAAAAATACGGTCCAATTACACCAGAACAGAATATCAACGCTCAGCGCTGGCAATGGGTCGACGCTCCGTTTCCCTGGGAGGTGTGATTATGTGGCAATATGAAAAAAAATTACCATATCTTTGCTGTACATTTAAGGCAATACCGCACAGAGATTGTGCGTCAGATGCACAGTCAGATTTTTCGTCAGATTGTACAGAAACGACACAGGAATACTGTCGTATTTCAAGGAGTTTCTGTGCAAGATGACGGGAAATATGCAAGCATATGGCGTACAAAGCCGTCAGGCGGTCTTTGTGCGGTATTGACTTAGAACAGGTCTGATATATCATTGAAATAACATGGATTTTTATAGTTTTTCTCTTGTAAATCACGGAAAATTGTGTTATAATATATTCGTATCTTATCCGTATCAAGGAAAGGTAACATTTTTTTAAGGAGAATCAAATATGAACACAGTTTCTACACTGCTTGAACAAAAACGCAGCGGGGATAAAATTACTATGCTCACCGCCTACGATTACACCACCGCAAAAATAATAGATCAGTGCGGAGTAAACGCCATTCTTGTCGGCGATTCACTTGGAATGGTCATACTGGGTTATGAAAATACGCTCCCCGTTACTATGGAAGATATGATCCATCATACCGCCGCTGTTTCCAAAGCTGCGGAAAACGCATTCGTAGTAGCAGATATGCCGTTTATGTCCTATCAGATAAGCGTTCAGGACGCCGTTGCAAATGCCGGACGACTTATCAAAGAGGGCGGAGCGCAGGCTGTCAAACTGGAGGGCGGAGCTGACGTCTGCGACAGAATAAGCGCTATTGTAAAGGCTTCCATTCCCGTTGTGGCTCATCTCGGGCTTACTCCTCAGTCTGTCAACGCATTCGGCGGATTTAAGGTACAGGGTAAAAGTCTTGAAAATGCACGTAAACTTATCAGTGATTCCATGAAAATTCAGGAGGCAGGCGCATGCGCCGTTGTCCTTGAGGGAATACCGGCTAAACTGGCAGAGATCATAACCAAAAAGCTTGATATTCCTACGATAGGCATTGGTGCAGGAAACGGCTGCGACGGACAGGTCCTTGTTTATCAAGATATGCTCGGTCTTACTACAGGTCACACCCCTAAATTCGTCAAGAGATTTGCAGACGCGGGAACAGTTATGAGACAGGGAATAACGGATTATATAAACGAATCAAAGTCAGGTGAATTTCCTGCGGAGGAACACACTTATAAAATAGATGACGAAGTAATCGCAGCGCTTATCAGAGAGGAAGAAAAATAACATGAAAATCGTGAAAACTATAGACGAGGTAAGGAAAATTGTCAGAGAATGGAGAAAACAGGGACTCAGCGTAGGACTTGTACCTACTATGGGTTATCTTCATGAGGGTCATGCAAGCCTTATAGAAGCCTCGGCAAGAAATAATGACAGGACAGTAGTTTCGGACTTTGTAAATCCTATGCAGTTCGGTCCTGCCGAAGATCTGGAAAGCTATCCAAGAGATCTTGACCTTGATGCGGCTGTTGTATCAGCTCACGGCGGAGATATTATATTCAATCCCGAACCGTCGGAAATGTATCATGAAGGCTTTTCATCTTTTGTGGATATGACCGTTCTTACAGAAGAACTTTGCGGACTCAGCCGTCCCGTTCATTTCCGCGGAGTATGTACCGTTGTGTCAAAACTGTTCAATATCGTAAAGCCTGACCGCGCTTATTTCGGTAAAAAAGACGCACAGCAGCTTGCTGTTATACGCCATATGGCAGATGATCTCAACATGGATATTGAAATAATCGGATGTCCCATCATCCGTGAAAAAGACGGTCTTGCAAAAAGCTCCAGAAACACATATCTCAGCGATACGGAAAGAAAGGCGGCTTTGGTTCTTTCGGAATCCGTATTTCTTGGCATGGATATGGTCAGAAAGGGTGAAAAGGACAGTTCCGTTATAATTTCCGCAATGACTGCCCATATTCAAGCCGAACCTCTTGCTAAGATAGATTACGTCAAAATAGTAGACTGCAAGTCCATGCAGCAGATCACACGCCTTGACAGACCTGCCCTTTGCGCTATGGCAGTATATATAGGCAAAACACGTCTTATTGATAATTTTTTCACGGAAGATGTGTAAGGAGGAAAAGAAATGCAGTTATCCATGCTGAAAAGCAAGATACATCGTGCCGTTATAACTCAGGCGGAGCTTGATTACGTGGGAAGCGTAACTATTGACGAAGAACTCATGGAGGCAGCAGGTATCTTCGAATACGAACATGTCCATATAGTCAACGTAAACAGCGGCAGCCGAATAGAAACATATGTCATCGCCGGAGAAAGAGGCAGCGGAGTTATCTGTCTAAACGGCGCGGCGGCTCGCTCGGGACAAAAGGGCGACACGGTAATAATCATGTCCTATGCAGCCATGTCACCGGAGGAAGCAGACAAGCATCGTCCGAAAGTCGTATTCGTAAATGATAGAAATGAAATAGTCAGAACTGCCGATTACGAAAAGCACGGCAGACTTATATAGTCAGCCTGCGAACACAAAAATAACCCGACAGAGCTTAATAACTGCTGTCGGGTATTTTTTTGCGCGCTGACACAGAAAGCTCAGCGCAATATCCGATACATTTCGGAGTAATCAATTTCGGGATGCCTGATCTCCGCAAGCCGTGTCAGTTTAAGAGAAAGAGATTTGTAGATCTGTCTGTCATCTTCGGAATCAAAACAACGGATATGCTCTTCCACAGTTTTTACATCGCATCGCTCCACAGCCCCTGTAAGCGCATCGGGAAGGCCCTGACTGAAAATATTCCCGATATTGCTTTCAGCCAGAGGCTTTAATGCGCAAAGAGCTTCGCCATCCGAAAAACCGCAGTTTTGCAGAAGTGAAACGCTCATTGAAATAAGTCCGCAGACAAGGTTGCTGGAAACTGCGCAAGCAGCATGATACTGCTTTTTGTTTTTCGGAGAGATAATTCTTGTTCTGTTGCCGAGAGCAGTGAAAAATTCAGTCCATGTAACTGCGCCGGCATCATCGCCCTCAATACAGAAAAATGCATCGCCAAGCTGCTTGTACGCTTCGTATCGGCTGCTCACGGGAAACAGAGGATGTATGGAAAATCCCTGAGCCGAATATGCTGATATATCAGGAAAAGCATCTGCCGCAGTCATAGCTCCGCTGCAATGACAAAGCTGCCTGCCGGCAATATCCATGGTCTTTATTTCACTGTAAACACGGAATATTTCCGCATCCGGCACCGTCAGGAATATGGTATCGCTGTCACTGATAAGTTCTGAAACCTCCGAATACCATGCAGACGATGTAAATTCAGCAGCGGCCTTTGAGGAAGCAGGATCTCTGCTGTAATATCCGGAAAGATTTACGCCCTTTTCGGCAAAATATTTACCAAGGGAAAAACCTACTTTTCCTGCACCAATGAATCCAATTTTCATACTTATCTCCGATCGTTAACTTATTTTGTTACAGGCTCTAAAGAATCACTCTAATTATATCACACTGTATCTGAAAATGCAAGGATAATAATATGTATTAAGGAAGCACTGATTAAATCCAGTGCACAGATTGTGCAGTCAGATTGTATAGAAATGACGCAGGAATGCTGACGCATTTCAAGAAATTTCTGTGCAAGATGACGGAAAATATGCAAGCAAGATGCGTGCTGAGCCGTCAGGCGTGATTTATTCAATGATTTCTTAGAGCCTGTTTAGTATCTCGATGTGTGCGGATTTTCGCGCCTAAATTTGACGAGTACAAGGAGAAAAAGCGAAAGCATACTGTCCGTATGGTAAGCTTTTTCAACGCAGTAATCGGCAAATTTTGCCGAAAAGGCGTGCGAAGTGAGATGCTAAACAGGCTCTTAATCTATCAGTATTTCCATACTCTTGAAATGACTTATATCCTTGCCTGTATAGACTATCTGCATCATCGCCTCGGTAATATTTTCCGCCAGTATTTTCTCCTCATCGGGAGTATGCTTAGGAATATTACAGATTACCGCAGCTCCGCTGTTCCGTACTTTAATTACAGCAGCCAATTCGTTTTCTGTTTCCGTTTCGCTGATAACATCATATTCAGACCGTTCCCAGAGCGATAGTTCCTCTTTTTTCTTTTTTGCCATAATATCAGCTCCTTTCTATTAATTTTATGCGGTAATGGTTGTACAGATTTACCGTTTCAGTACATGTTCCAAAAAGTTTTACTTTCACTGTCAGAAAGCATTTTTCGGGGACATAATAAATCTAAGACCTTGTGTTCATATGATAAGCTGCATATCCTTTCGATAAAATTTTTATAATATTATTTCTATGAATATAATACAGTATTCACCACACACTAACTCCGAGGTGATGAACATGTCGAAAAAAGGAATGAAAAGACCTGACTATACCCATACTCAGCCGAAAAACGATGCGTCTCCGGTGCCTGAGATCCAGGGAAAAGCCAAATCGGGAAAGGCTCATGTAAATCCGATAATTGCAGGCACATCAAGCGCCTCACAGAAGGTATGGCATAATAAATCTTACTCTCACGAAGTTCCAATTTCCTCAGCATATCCGACTATCGACAGCGATCTTGCGAGAGATAATTTAGAAAACGATATTCCTGCGGCAGATTTGCAGGATCAATAAGAGGAAATCATATGGGATCAGTATGGCAGGCTAACACGAAATTACCCGAATTTCCAAAACTCGATAAAGACGTAAAAGCCGACGTTCTTATAATCGGCGGAGGAATAGCGGGAATTCTTACAGCATATTTTCTGCACCAAAATGGGGTAAAATATATTCTTGCGGAAAAAGGCAGAATATGCTCTGGTACAACTCAGAATACAACGGCAAAAATCACTTTTCAGCATGGACTTATTTATCAGAAAATACTCAAAAGCAGCGGTGCGGAATCTGCCCGTAAATATCTGAACGCAAATAAAGAGGCGTTTAAAAAATATGAGGAGATGTGCCGTAATATCGAATGTAATTTTGAGATAAAAGACAATTATGTGTACTCCGTAAATGACCGAAACCAGCTTGAAAATGAAATAAACGCGCTTGACAAAATCGGTTATAGATCTGAGTTTTGTGAAAATCTTCCTATACCGATAAGGACGGCAGGAGCAGTGAAATTCCCAAAACAGGCGCAGTTTGATCCGCTTAAATTTATTTCGAATATTGCAGGTAAACTTAATATTTACGAAAATACTTTTATCCGCGAAATGATCGGAACTACGGCAGTTACAGACAAATGCAGGATCAAAGCCGATAAGGTGATTACAGCAACTCATTTTCCCTTTATCAATAAACACGGAAGCTATTTTCTGAAGCTTTATCAGCATCGTTCCTACGTTATTGCACTGGAAAATGCTGCGAATGTGAACGGTATGTACGTTGACGAAAATCATAAGGGAATGTCGTTCAGGAATTACGGCAGCCTGCTCTTTGTCGGCGGAGGCGGTCACAGAACAGGCGAAAATGGCGGAAACCGGAACGAACTGAGAAACTTTGCAAAACTTCACTATCCCGATGCTAATGAGAAATATCACTGGGCGGCACAGGATTGCATGAGTCTTGACGGAATACCGTATATCGGTAAATATTCGCGAAATACGCCGAATTTATATACAGCAAGCGGATTCAATAAGTGGGGAATGACAAGCGCCATGGTATCTGCAATGATGCTAAGCGATATGATTACGGACAGACGAAATGAGTACGCGGATATTTTCAGCCCGTCGAGAAATATTATCAAGCCTCAGCTCTTCATAAACGGAGGAAAGGCAATCAAAAATCTGCTTACTCCCACGGCTAAAAGGTGTCCTCATATGGGATGTGCGCTTAAATGGAATCCTGCCGAACACTCATGGGACTGCGCTTGCCACGGTTCAAGATTTTCCGATAATGGAAAAGTTCTTGATAATCCGTCGAATGGTAATTTAAAATGAATTTTAATACCCTGTCATGCGGACAGGGTATTAGAACACAAGTTCTTATTCTTGAATATTGTGCTATTATTAAAGAATATCATATAAAAGCAAGACGAAGCGCGAATAATTATACTAAACAACATTGCAAATTGTGCAGAATCTTCCGACAGCTATGCATGATTTGTAATGACATTTAGTATAACTGCCTTTGTAACAAAGACAAAAATATTAGGGTGTGATGATATGAACGATTACTGTATGTATCTGCGAAAATCAAGAGCAGACGTTGAAGCGGAGGCTCGCGGAGAAGGCGAAACTCTGAGCAGACATCAGAATATGTTACTGGAACTTGCCAAAAAGCAAAATCTGAATGTTATAAAAATATACAAGGAGATCGTCAGCGGTGACAGCATTGCTTCACGTCCGCAAATGCAGTCTCTGCTCGCAGATGTTACCGAAAAAAAATACGAGGGGGTTCTTGTTGTTGAAGTGGAACGTCTTGCAAGAGGCGATACTATAGATCAGGGCATTGTCGCTCAGGCGTTCCGTGAATCCTCAACAAAAATAGTCACTCCGACCAAAACTTACGATCCCGATAACGAGTTTGACGAGGAATACTTTGAGTTTTCGCTGTTTATGAGCCGCCGTGAATACAAAACTATCAAACGCCGGATGCAGGCTGGACGGCTTGCTTCCATAAAAGAGGGAAATTATATCAGCGCAGCTGCGCCGTACGGTTACAGGAAAATCAACCCCGAACCAAAAGTCCATACGCTTGAAATAATTCCCGAAGAAGCCGAGATAATCAAACTTATATATAAGCTGTATCTTGACGGGCATGGTGCAAAATACATAGCAAACGAGCTGAACCGCATGGGTATCAGTCCTCAAAAAACACAATACTGGGAACCTCCGAGCATTAAGAAAATACTTGCCAATCCTTTGTACTGCGGTAAAATAGGCTGGAAAACCAAATCAAACGGCAATATTCTTTACAATGGCCTGCATAAAGCGATTATCAGTGAGGAAATATTCAATTCCGTTCAGCAAAAGAAAAAATCCTATCCGGCAGCTCAGCTTCGCCCCAATGATACGCTTCTTAATTATTATCACGGTATAATGTACTGTGAGAACTGCGGTCACCAGATGAAACGCCGGTTTATTGCGGAAAACGGTCATGAATACCTGCTTTGCGTTTACAGAGAATGTCATGGAAAGACGGTAAGTTCAGCATTTGAAGCAATTGATGAAGCGGTGATTGCAGCATTTCGCTATCGTATAAGGCATTTGCAGAAACTTAAAAAAAAAGGCGTTAAAGAATCTCATAAACCCGACAAAAAAACTCCCCTTGAAGCCGAACTTGCAAAGGTCAAACGCAAGCTCTCGCGTATGCACGATCTGTTGGAACAGGAAATCTACGATATAAACACTTTTCTTGAACGCTCAAAGATAGTCAACGACAGGATAACGGCATTGGAAACTGCTGTAAAAGAAATAACAGACGAGCAGAAACTGCCTCAGATATACTATGACGAAGCTATTGAAAAACTTAAATACGTTATAGATAATTTTAATTCGTCTGATCCCGAAGAAAAAAACAGACTTCTGCACAGCGCCGTCAGAAAAATATATTATAATAAAACCGTAAGAATGTGCAAAAACAAGCATGCTTCCGATCTTTCTCTGTATGTGAATTTCTTATGACCGAAGTCTGCATATAAAGAGATATGGAAAAGTTTAGCTAAAATTGCCACCAATACGAAACCATAACTAAGAACCTGTATTCATAAGAAAGATGTGCAGCTCATCTTAAATACAGGTTCTTATTATAAACAACATGAATATTATAATAAATTACAATACCCTGTAAATATTAAAACACCCAACGCTAAACTTGCTAAAGTTATTATTTCACAGCTTGGCGGTCCGGACGGTGAACTCGCCGCATCACTGAGATACCTGAATCAGCGATACGTTATGCCTTATTCTGAAGTCAAGGGAGTTCTTACTGATATAGGAACTGAAGAATTGGCGCATGTTGAGATGATCTCTGCAATACTGTATCAGCTCACTAAAGATCTGTCAATTGAGGAAATAAAGGAAAGCGGATTCGACACTTATTTTGTTGACCATACTACCGGCATCTATCCGGTTGCGGCATCAGGCGCTCCTTTTACTGCAACATATTTTCAGTCAAAAGGAGACATTATAACCGACCTTCATGAAGATCTTGCCGCAGATGGTACTATCATACAAAGGCTACAAGTCTCAAAAGTGCCTATTTTACGTGGTTTTAGAGTTTAAAAAGTGGACATGCCTTACCATTGCTACAATCTCACATGGGTAACGTACGTAAAATATGATAAAAACAAACGGATTCGTATACTTATTTTTGTTGATTTTAAAGTATAATCCTTAAATTTGCTTAATTGCAAAGAAATTCATAAAAAAATACTGTCAAGGGCACAAAGTGTGTATTTACCCTTGACAGTATTTTTTTATGAATTAAAATGGAAGTGCAAATTTAAGGAGTTATAGTCATAGCAACAAGATATGTGAATAGTATATAATAAGATGTATTAATAGTAGTGCATATTATTGAAATTGACCCATAAAAAGTCGCTTAGTTAGATACTAAGCGACTGACTATTTTCAACTAAATTCTATCTTTATTTTACACGGAATTAGTAAAAAAGTCAAGAAAAAACATAAGTCAAGTCTGAAAAATCTACAATTTTTATAAATATAAATGTTGGTTTTTAAGTATAGTAACCAATAAAATATGAGATTTATTTCTATTAGGGGTCAGAATATGGGTCAGCGCATAGGAGGTTATATACATGGCAAAACGTGGAGAAAACATCAGAAAACGAGCAGACGGAAGATGGGAAGGACGATATATCGAAGCATATTCAAGCGAAGGAAAAGCCGTTTACCGTTCTGTTTACGGAAGAACATATACAGAAGTGAAAGAAAAATTATCGTTGAATAAAAAACTTTGCAGTCAAAATATAAGCAATAAAATCAACATGGAAGAATTATTCAAAGAATGGCTTTATATCAAGGAAAAATCAATTAAAATATCCTCAGAAGTAACATATCGTTATCTTATAGACAAACATTTTATTCCGCATTTCAAAAGTGTAAAAGCAATGTACCTCACAAGTGAGCTTGTACAAGATTTTATATCAAAAAACAGCCAATTTTCGCCCAAAACTGTGTGCGACATGATTTCACTTTTAATTCAAATAATAAAATATGGGCAATCAAAGAAATATATAAATTACTTTGATTTTGATTCAATTATATATCCAAAATCACAAAATGACGAACTGCCTGTTTTGAAAAATTCCGAATTTATAAAGCTTGTAAATTATGTACAGACAAACTTTGAGGTACAGAAAACAGGCATTTTATTGTCGCTATTTATGGGTATCAGACTGGGAGAAATTTGTGCGTTACAATGGGAGGACGTGAATTTTTTGGACGAAACAATCCATATCGGTAAAACAATGCAAAGGCTGAAAAACTTAGATAAAAATGCGAAAACTAAAACAAAAATTGTGATTGATACTCCCAAAAGTCAAAAATCAATCCGTGATATTCCGATACCATCGTTTCTGCTTGAATTACTGAAAGAGTACAAATCATGCGGTAAATCTTACATTTTAACCAATACAATAGCTTATATTGAGCCACGTTCTTATCAGAAAAAATTTAAAACTTGTCTTGAAAATGCAGGAATACCCGATATAAATTTTCATGCGTTAAGACATACGTTTGCAACAAGGTCAATAGAGCAAGGTTGTGACATTAAAAGTCTCAGCGAAATGTTAGGACATTCAAGTGTAAAATTCACCATGGAACGCTATGTACACCCGTCAAACGAGCATAAGAAAATGAACCTTGAAAAGCTTGCCGTTTTCTATTAGGGGTCAGAATTGTGGTCAGGCAATTTGAAATTATCCCTATTTTGCGTTGTTTACTCATAAAAAGTCGCTTAGTATCTAACTAAGCGAACTGATTTCACGATTTGGGTCATTATTATGATAACCCTTTTTGTGGGAAGTATGCAAGTTTGGAGATGGTTTTATGAGAAGTAAAAAAAGAACTATTGGGATTTTGATTGTGGTTATTGTTGTGTTGTTAGGATTTGCAGGTTCGTTGCTTATCTATAGGAATAATTTATCATCTGAAAAGACAAAGAATAATTCAAACAATAATATTGCACAATCTCTTTCATCTGCTCCAAGTGGAAAAAGTATTGAGAATTTCTATGATAAGCCAATAACAGATGAAAAGGTAGCTTTGGATTCTATTGAGGTCAATAGAGATAAATTAGGATATTCAGATAAGAATTTTACTTTTGAATTTGAAAGAAAAAATGAATATATGGGTGCTTCTTATTCTTTTAAACTACTCTATAAAAATATTCCAGTAAAAGGGAAAGGAGTAAGTGTAATTACTTATAGTGATAATAGTGCAGATGTATTAATGACGGGTGGAGTTGATGTTGAAAAAATAAGTAATATAAGTACAAATCCGAAAATTACGCAAGATGAAGCACTTGATATTGCTAAAGAAACTTTGGGAGAAGAAGCTTTTGAATCTTATAATTTACTGTCTGAAAAACCTAAAGTTAATCCAGAACTTACAATTTTTGAAATAGAAGATAACTATTTAATTGCTTATTGTATTGAGGTTAATTTTTGGGTATGCATTATCAATGCTGAAAATGGAAATGTGATTACCTCCCGTAGTACATTAGTTGCAAATTCAGCTGAATATAAGGGACAAAACGGAGATAGTCATCAAATCTTTTATGATGATTATGAAGATGAAAATCGGAACATAAAAAATCTAATTTGGAATAGGGAATATAACATTTTTGTATATAATAATGGAAATGCAATTACTCTGGAAGATATACAATCTAATAATAACAAAAGTGCAATTGACGGAATGGCAAATACATATGAAGCGTTTAAATATTTCAAAAGACATTTTAGTAAAGAATTTAATGCTACTCACATTTATGTTAATGTAGATAATCAGTTAGATGAAAATGGAAAAGTTGAAAAAGACAGTGCAAAAGGTGGATATGAAGCAGATGGAAATAAGGCAAATTTAATCTTTACCATAGCTTCAAATAAAAATAAAGCTCAAAAAAGTGCATATTTAGATATTGTTGCACATGAATACACACATTCCGTTACATTGTCAATAGCCTTCACCGATATCAGTAGACATAGCGATGAACGAGATGCTTTAATGGAAGCATATTCAGATATTTTTGGTCAACTAATTGAACAGGAATCAACTGGAACAACTGATTGGATTCAAAATGTAGATTGTAATTTATTAGAGAAAATAGCTGTAGATGGTAGTACTGATAGAAATTTAAAACAGCCAAAAATTAAAAAATATAGTAAATGGGAGAATAGTGGAGATGTTGTGCATAAGAATAGCACAATTATTTCACATACAGCATATTTAATGAGTAAAAGTAATGATAGTAAAAAGTATGATGCTGAATTTCTCCTTGATTATGACCAATTAGCTCAATTATGGTATGGTTCATTGATATATCTTAAAGATATGCATTTTCAAGATTTTTCCGATTGCAGATATGCGGTTGAAAAATCTGCAAGAAAACTAATAGAAGAGGGAGTATTGCTTGAAAATAACCTAAAAGTTATAGAACAAGCATTTAATGAAGTGGAAGTAAGCAGTAACCCTGCTCGGCGTGGTGCAAAAGACAGTGCAGAAATAAAGGAAAAACACGCTGAAACAGTTTCCATTGAAGACGAAATTCAATCGTCTGAACCTGTGGAAATTACAGAAGTTCTAACAGAACCTAATCCCAAAATCACCGATAGTGATTATAATGGAACAGCTTATATAAATGTTTATGATAATTTTGTTACTATAAGAGATGAAGAATTAGTTTCTGAGGGAGATGCATATCTTAATTCACAAAGTAAATCAGTTTCTGATGAATATGGATTGAAGTTAGTTTTGACACACCAAGATACATTATACTTAGATAAAAACGGTGATTTTATACAGTTTAATAATGATAACGATGTGAAATATTGCTGCGGAAATTATCGCATACTTGATAATAATGAAATTGATTTTAAATACGAGAAATGCTATCTTTATGGAGATAAGATTGATGATTTTACTACACATATAATTGAAGAAAATGTTTTGGACAATGATTATAAATATGATTTTAACAATGGTCCAAGGGAAGCATATATGCATCGATTATCAAATGCAAATGAATATAATTATATGGCTGTTGCTCTATCAAATTGTTGTGGTTGGTTTAACGAATTACCTTCTCCAGGCTATCAAGATTATTATGATAATCTTGATATATGTAAATTTTCTTTTCTTGGGTCACATGATAATGCAGTTAAGCCAAAGATAAGAGATAATTATATCATTGCGGAACAAAAGGGGTATTCTTTTGGTGAAATTTTCAATTTAGATGAATTCACATTACAATATTCTAACTTTGACGTGATAAATAACAATAAAACAGACTATATTCATCGTCCTGGTCAAAAAATAGATGATTTAATACTTGATAATATTGAATTTAAATTTAATAAGAATAAAACATGGAGTATTACTAATAATTCTGATTACGATTATTATGGTAAAACAACTGGAAATTGGGAATTAATAGATGAACATATTTTAGCTATTATTTGCGATGATTGTTATTATCAAGGTAGTTATAATAGTGATGCTATAAATTTTTTATATCTTGATTTTGAAAATAATGAAATTTATATACCATTATTTGTTGAATCTCCTTCTATGCTTCCTTTGATGGATAGATTTAAGAATTCTTCAAATCAAAGTGGCAATTTAGAAAAATTAAATTAAAATTCCTATCCCCTAAAAAACATCATATCAAAAAAGTCCCCGATATGTTCTTTTAAAACATATCGGGGACTTTTTTAACTGTAGGTCATTAAGGGGTTAAGGAAAACTTTACTTCGCAAACTCGTCAAATTCTTCAAGATGTTTAATTCTGAGGGTAATTCTCGGGTGACTGGCAACCATTTTCTGAATAATGGAACTGTTATCGCCCAAAGATATTTTTTCAAGGAGATATAACGCTTCAATCATATCGGTATCATATCCAATTGAGTAAGAAAACAAATCCGCTTTAAATTCATTTTTACGGCTGTTTACCGACAAAATCACCTGTAATCCGAAATTCAAAAACCAAATAGAAAACTCAAAATAAAGCCTTATTAAAAGCATTAATGCGGAAAAAATACTGCGTTTTCCAGTAAATGCACTCTGAACCCAATCTAATAATAACAAAAATAATCTTGCAATGAGTACAAACACGGAAAGAATACCGTTTCCGACAATAGCATATATAGATGCCATTGTATCTCCATGTACAAGATGTGCAATTTCATGCCCGATAACTGCTTTTAGTTCATCTTCGGTGAATGTCTGCATTGCTCCCTTGGTGACTGCAATCGTATTTCTTCCTAATGCCATAGCGTTGACTGTCATGTTGTCTATTACGCAAATTTCAATCTTTCTGAGTTTTTTGTATTTCTCTTTGGCACGTTCATAAACTTCCTCAAATAATGGCTGTAAATATTCTGTTTCCCGTTTCGTTTCAAGCGGTCGAACTCTGTTTAATAACCGCAAAAGTTTCTCGCCTAACGGACTAAATCCAATCATTAGCGAAACTGTATAAACCACAAATACTATCAAAAAGCTTTTTGCCGTACCTCCTAAAAGCAGTGATGAAATTACATAGTAGAATATGGAACAAACAAGATAAATAGGGTTGTTTTTCCAAAACTGAAAAAGAAAAAGTACACTTCTTTCTATATCATCAATGAATCTGTCAATCATAGCAATTCCCTCTAAAATGGCTTGCAAACGTGCAGTTTGCTGTGAAAATATTCGTCTCTTGAAAGAAAAATGCCATATCCCGTCTGTAACTGCTTTATCTCATCAGGGTGATATAAAAATTCTCGCACTCGTCTTGCTGAACCGAAACCCGTTTGCGTTGTGTCAAGTCCTTTTTGTTGCAATTGATAGGTCACTTCCATGGTCTGCCTTGTGCCTAAAATATTCGCCCAATTTTCTGAATTTACTGCGCTGTTCTGACGTAAAACAAGATAATTGTTGCAGTTTTCAATAATCTGCTGTGTAAAATCTTCATCTTCTGCGCTTGCAAGGTCGGAAAGACTTTGAGTTGCCAAAACACAAGTCACATTCGCACTTCTTGACTTACTTACAAGGTCAATAAGCGTTTTTGAAACGTATACGTTGATTTCATCGAACAAGAAAAATGTTCGGTTGCCATTTTGAAAACGCTGACTTATCGCTTTTTTACTGTCAATCAAGACCAATCGACCAAAAGCGGGAGATATTTCGGGATAAATAAGCGGATTCAAAATAAATAAAATAATTGCTTTTTCTTTTAACGCTGTTGCAATATCTATTCCTGTATCGGAAAATAGTTCTCCCAATTCGCTTTCTGCAACGGTTGAAAATCTTGCAATTGAATTTTCTGCAATTTTGCCCGAAGTTTTGGCGATTTCGAGATTTTCCAAATGCTTTTCTTTGGAAATTCTTTTTTCTTTCACCAACTGCATTGACAGTGACGAAAATTTATCCAGTTCCATATATTTGACAATCGTTTGGAATGAAAGTGGAATTTCTGCTTTGTTCATCAACAAAATCAATCGCTGTAAGTAACGTTCCGCATTGACTTTGTAATGCTCCTCCGACCAGTCCGTCATATTGATAAGCATATCCTTTGCAACAGTAGGAGAGGTATTAAAAAACGGGTTATATGTATCGGATAAGGACGGATTTGTTAAATTAATGCAGTAAATTTTCTTGCGGTAACTCTTATTTAACTGTGTTAAAACATCTAAAATACTGCCTTTTCCTGTATCTCCTTTGCCGTCTACAATCAGCATGGGAAAGTCTTTTTTCATACAGTTTTGCATATAATTGCTGAGTGCAACGGTTTTTCCACTTCCGGTAGTTCCGCAAATAAAAATATGCTTTGCATTATCAGGAGAAAAAATCGGCTTTCTGCCGTTATATCCCAATAATGCGGAATTGGTTTCATTTAAGTTTTTCTGTTTCATTCTGTGTTTCACCCTCTTAAAATCACGGCGAAAATTAAACAGCTTTCGCATAAAAACAGTTTGTCTGCAACCGTGGATAATAATACAGATTGGAACTGTAAAAATCAGAATTTTTATAATTATTTCATATTTTTTAAGTCCGTTCAAATAGATTAAAAATCATAGCTTGTCACCTCGCATTAATTTGGTTTGTTACATTATATGCTAAAAAATAGGCTTGTATGATGTGGGACAAGGTATAAAAAATAGAAGTAATGTTTAACATCACTTCTATTAATTTTATATTTTTATGATAGATTACATATTTGTTCGCACACTGTATCACTCATTAAATATAGTTCAATACAATCTTTTAATTGTTTTTTACAATTTTGCTGAAGCATAACTTTTTGTAGACTTTTTGAGGATAGTTCATGATAGTTTTTGTTTTCAGATTCTTCTAATTCTATCAATTCCTCAAAGTAGTATTCTCTGATATCTAACAGTGCTTTTATAGATTTAGCGTTTTCAAAACATTGTTTGAGTTCTTCCAGTTGATTATTCTCTGGAATGCTTCTCCATAAATATAGCATAGAAAGAGCATTTTTCAATTGTCCTTCAAATGTATTTTGGTCGGCTTTTTGATATGTTTGAAAATATTCTTTGTCCTTTTGAATCAAATTACAATATTGTTTTACTAATTCATCTGTATTCATTTACTTTCCCTCTCTTTCAACGTTAAATTTTCCTAAAGTATATCATATATAGTTTGAAATCTCAACATATAATCGCTATTTCAGACTTTGCATATAGTCAGTGATTTTCTGTAAAGAAAGTATTTCTATGTTGGTATAATATCTCTGACTGTTATTCAAAACGTTTAAAATTGCCGTCTGATAATCGGGAACGACCCATATTTGCGTATCATATTCCATGAAATTATCCTTAATAATATTTAACAAGCGGTTGTTTGCTTTCTTTGTTAACTCGACTTCTACGCAATTTGTCTGTTCGTCTTTTGTAAAAATAAAATCGGTTCTGTGTCTGCGTATTCCAAAACCGTCCGACTGGTGCAATTGCTTTTCCGTTGTGATGTCGTTTAAGGACAAGTTTTCTTTATGTATGAAATAAATTGCCGTATCTAAAACTGTCCTGTCATGTACGATTTGTTCAATTTTGACTTTTTCCGTACCTGTTCCAACTTGTATAAGCGATTTGCCTTTGGCTGTCAAAAAATAAATACTTGGCACACCATACAAAAATTTTTTACGCTCTAAATATCCTGCTTCAATTAAAATCTTTAATCTTCGGTCTGTCGCTCTCTGTCCCGAAAAATTGGCTAACCATCTAATGTGTTTACTTCCACACGCTCTCCAACGGTCAACTTCTCTTAAAATCAACTCGTCTCTTTCTGTTAATCTCACCTGTTCCACCACCTCTTATATATAATTAAATAATAATAAAAAATAAGAATATAATAAAAAATAAGAATATAAATAAAAATAAATATTATAACTTGCTCACAGCTTCGGTGAATTGCAAATATAATTTATTATATGTATTGCACGATGTTATAGTGGGGTCTCGTATGAAATAGGAGACCCCACTATAACATCGGCAATTGTAATTCGCCGAAACTGTGGGCTTTCTCGTTATATCTTTATTTTTATGCTCTGTCTTTTGTGATTAGTACACTTTTGTAATGGGGTGGTGGAACAGGGAAAATAAGTATAATCAGCAATTTAGTAAATATTTTGAATAAAAGACAAGCAGTATTACATAACAATACAACAGAGAATGGAGGGAGTTGTATTGTCAAGAAAACAAATTATAAATGTAAAAAATACATTTCAAAGTAAAAACGAAAAGGAACGTTCACAAAATTACACTAATAAATGGATAAATATTATTAACAAAAATGAAGCTGATAAAGTTAACAAAAAGTTCAAATAGTTCCCTTTACAAATCGGCTCAAATATTGTATTATAGATACATACGAACCGATTTGTTTTTATCAAATCCGAAAGGAGAAGATGAAGCAATGAAGGTAGCAATTTATTGCCGTCTTTCTGAGGAAGATAAAAATAAGCTTTCAAAAGAAGACGACAGCGAAAGTATTCAAAATCAAAAATCTATGCTTATTGAATATGCGGTACAAAAGGAGTGGGAAATTTACAACATTTATAGCGATGACGATTACACGGGTGCAGACAGAAACCGACCTGCGTTTAATCAATTGCTAAAAGATGCAGAACAACACAAGTTTGACATTGTGTTATGCAAAACACAATCAAGATTTACAAGAGAACTGGAAATCGTTGAAAAGTACATACATGGATTATTTCCGATATGGAATATACGTTTCATAAGTATTGTAGACAATGCCGACACGGAAAACAAAGGCAACAAAAAAGCCCGTCAGATAAACGGACTTATTAACGAATGGTACTTGGAAGATATGTCCGACAACATTAAAAGCGTTCTGACTAATAAAAGGCGCAACGGCTCACATATCGGAGCATTTGCACTGTATGGATACCAAAAAGACCCTAATCAAAAAGGGCATCTGATAATTGATGAAGAAGCAGCGCAGGTGGTTCGTGAAGTCTTTACTTTGTTTTCGCAAGGTATGGGAAAGAGTTCAATTGCAAGATACTTAAATGAAAAAGGTATTCCAAATCCTACAGAGTACAAACGTTTACATGGTCTGCGATATAAACCACCTGTAACTAAACAAAGTACGCTATGGAGATATTTTGCTGTTGCAGATATGCTCATTAACGAAATCTATATCGGCAACATGGTTCAAGGTAAGTATGGGAGCGTTTCCTATAAAAGTAAGAAAAACAAGCCTATTCCAAAGGAACAATGGATTAGGGTAGAGGGAACTCATGAACCGATTATTGATATGGATTTATGGAATACGGTTCAAGAAATGATTAAACAAAAAGCAAAACCTTTTTCTAATGGTGAAATAGGAATTTTTGCAAAAAAAGCAAGATGTATGTACTGTGGTTACGTTATGCGTTCTACAAAATCTCATGAAAGACGTTATCTGAAATGTGCAACCAAGAATGCCTGCAAAGACGCTTGTATCGGTTCTTTTATCTCCGTTTCTGTTCTTGAAGAATATGTGCTGTCAGAATTAAAAAATCTGTCTGCAAAATATCTTGATATGGACGAACTTGAAAAGAATGTTGTTTTTAATCAAAAACTGGACGAAAAGAAACAAATTCTTGAAAACCAGTTAAAAGAATATCAAGCGAAAATGGTTAATTGCTCGACAGGTATCAAAACGCTTTATCTTGATAAAGTTAAAGGTATCTTAACCGAAGATGATTTTATTCAATTATCTGCTGATTTGCACAAGGATAAAAGCACATATGAAAATTTAATAAGTGAATTATCCTCACAGATTGCAGAAATTGAAAAAAAACAAACAAATACGGCAAGCAACAAAGAACAGCTTGAAGAATATCTGTCTTTGGAGCATCTGACACATGATATTGTAAATCAATTGATAGACTGTATCATCGTTGGAAAACGTGACCCCGAAACAAAGGAAATACCCATTGAAATCAACTGGAAATTTTAATTGCTTATGGCGGATTGTCGCAGAACAAAAAGCCAGAACCACCTATGACAATATTCTGAGGCTTGCAGACGACCCTGATGTACGCGATCCGATCAAATTTCTCAGGCAAAGGGAGATCGTACATTATCAACGATTTGGCGAAGCGCTCAGACTGACAACAGATCGCTTAAATTCAAAGAACTTCTATGCCTGCAATCCCGCCTTTGACAAAAACTGTCCAAGGAAAAAATAAAAAATCAAAATAATTAAAAAAGAAAAAACTTCATGCCTTGGGAAAGTCTTTTATCTTTCAGCAAAAAAATATATAAAATATAAAAATAAAACAAAAATGAATTTGTGGAGATTTTATAAATAATTTGTATCCTTTTGTTTCCGCTTGACAAATCTCACTTGGTATTATATAATAAGAATATAGAAAAACACAACCAATTCATGACTTTGATTTTATTACACAGACGGCTTACGGCACTAAGCCGTCTGTGATTGTACTAAACACTATTGAAAGGCTTAATGAAACCGTTTAAGGCGAATAGTAAGCTTTACAATAGTGTTAAGCGTCTAATGAAACAAATTTTACTCATCTCTGCATTGCCGAATTTTTCGGAAATAATTCAGTTTAGGTGAGTACTGTTGGGGAGTGGGAATATGGATAATATCGTTTACAAGGAAAGATCAATGAACAAACTCGTCGATATCGAACCGCAGGAAGAATTGCTGCTCAAAGAGATCACAGCTGACAATCTTCCAAAAAAACCTGTATACAACGTTGTCAAGCGTGTATTTGACATCTTTGCATCGACTCTTGCACTTGTGATACTGTCACCTGTTATGATAGGAACTATGATCTCTATTGTCCGCGAAGACTACGGTCCTCCGCTTTACAAGCAGGAACGTATAGGCAAAAACGGAAAAACTTTTATGATCTATAAATTTCGTTCAATGAAAATGAATGCAGATGAGGTTAAGGAAACGCTTGTAGACCGCAGTGATGGTCAGGGCGCTAACTTTAAAATGGAAAACGATCCGAGAATCACTAAAATAGGTCACAAACTAAGAACTTCTTCGGTGGACGAGCTTCCACAGCTGCTTAATATTATCAAAGGCGAAATGTCTATCGTTGGCCCGAGACCATTTATTGCCGAAGAACAGGCTAACCTTCCTTCGGACAGGCTTCTCGTAAAGCCGGGACTTTCCTGCTACTGGCAGATAGGCGGCAAAAACAAGCTTTCGCTTGAAGAACAGATCAAGCTTGACAGACAATACTTATTGGACAGGTCATGGGGAGTAGATATTAAGATAATCTTCAAGACTATATTTCACGTACTTAAAAAAGATAATAACTAAGAAAGTGTTCTCCCATATACGGGAGAACACTTTTTAGCTTGTTGATAAAGTCTGACAAAATAAGGGAACGCGCTCTCTTGCAGAATCCCTGACATCTATATTCAAGACTTTGCCCACCACCAGAGCTGACTCTGCAATCCAATTCTTAAAGCCTGTTTTTAAAGTCTTCATAACCGAATTCCCGAATCAGTTCAAGCACACCGTCAGATTTTTTTAACCATATTGCAGGAAGCGGCATTCCGTTGAACGTGTTGTTCTTTACCATGGAATATATTGCCATATCGCCGAAAATCAGCCTGTCACCGACAGTCAGTGGATCGTCAAATGAATATTCTCCAATAACATCCCCTGCAAGACAAGTCTGCGAACCAAGACGATATGTAAAAGGCTTTTCATAAGGTCTGCCCGAATTCAAAAGAGGCGGACGATAAGGCATTTCCAATACATCAGGCATATGACAGGCGGCAGAAGTATCAAGTATTGCGATAGGCATATCGTTTTCAATTATATCAAGAACTTCCGTCAAAAGACAGCCCGCATTCAAAGCAAAAGCTTCGCCCGGCTCAATAAATACCTCAAGCCCGTATTTTTTCTGCATGTGCCTTATACAGTCCTCCAAAAGGGAAATATCATAATCATCACGAGTTATATGATGTCCGCCGCCGAAGTTTATCCACTCCATTTCAGGCAGTATATCGCCGAACTTATCTTCAACTGCATTAAGCGTCCTTTTCAGGTCATCCGAATTCTGCTCGCAAAGTGTATGAAAGTGCAGTCCCGTTACTCCTCTGAGGTCATCGGCACGGAAATTCCTGCGTACAATTCCAAGCCTTGAGCTTGGCGAACACGGATCATAAATTTCATGTCCCTCCTGTGTAGAAAGCTCAGGATTTATGCGCAGACCGATTTTCTTTCCCTTTCTCAGCACATAGTCGCGAAACTTACCGAGCTGACTGAATGAATTAAAGACAATATGATTACTGTATGAAAGTATTTCTTCAAACTCGCTTTCACGGTAAGCGGCGGAAAAAACATGATTTTCTCCGCCCATTTTTTCATGACCGAGCCGAGCTTCATAAAGTCCGCTCGCGGCTGTTCCCGAAACATACCGGCTAATCAGCGGATAAAGCTGATAGCAGGAAAACGCCTTCTGTGCAAGAAGTATTTTTGCTCCTGTTCGCTTTTCAACTCCTTCGAGAATTTCAAGATTATGTATAAGCCGTGCCTCGTCTATTACATAACACGGCGTTGGTAATTTTATTATATCTTCCATATTATCGTTTCATTCCATTCATAAGATCATCGTTTCCTTTGAGCGTCTATTTCTTTAACGCATTTCTCACGAAAAAACCGTTGCGGTGAAAAGTTCCTGCCTCTAATTTCATTAAGAACTTGTTCCATAAATAATTTTTCTGCACTCGACCCACTCATTAGTCAGATGCTATGGATTCAACAAACGCTGTATTGATAAGGCAATCGCTTTCTCCGTCAATAAGGCAGATATAATCCTCCCCTATTTCGGTAAGAATACCACAGTATTCGTCCTCGCGTGTAGTGACTACGCAATCACGGTTCAAAAAACGCTGTACAGCTTCTATTAACTTCATACGCGTCACCTTAGTCTACCAGCACAGGATCGTGATCCTCCTCCCAAGGAAGTCCCCATTTATTGAGCGCTTCCATGAACGGATCGGGATCAAATTCCTCGATATTGTACACTCCTGCCTTGCTCCACTTGCCTGTCATTATCATCATTGCGCCTATCATGGCAGGAACGCCCGTAGTATACGAGATAGCCTGAGAACCTACTTCTTTATAGCATTCCTGATGATCGCAGATATTGTAAAGGTAATAGTTCTTGTCTTTTCCGTCCTTTTTGCCGCGGAAAATACAGCCGATGTTAGTTTTGCCGACAGTTCTCGGACCAAGCGATGCAGGATCGGGAAGAACAGCTTTCAGAAATTGAAGCGGAACTATCTCTCTGCCCTCGTACATGATAGGCTCGATCGAGGTCATACCCACATTTTCAAGGCATTTCAGATGTGTAAGATAACTCTGACCAAAAGTCATAAAGAAGCGGATACGCTTTATTCCCTTTATGTTAAGCGCAAGAGACTCCAGCTCCTCATGGTGGAGCAGATACATATCCTTTTCACCGACTCCTTTGAAATCGTAAACGCGCTTTATCTCCATAGGCTCGGTCTCTATCCACTTGCCGTCCTCAATGTAGCTTCCCTTTGCAGAGACTTCACGGATATTTATTTCAGGGTTGAAATTCGTTGCGAACGGATAGCCGTGGTCGCCGCCGTTACAGTCAAGAATATCAATATAGTTTATTTCATCGAACTCGTGCTTCATGGCGTAAGCTGAGAAAACTCCCGTAACTCCCGGGTCGAAACCGCTTCCAAGCAGAGCCGTGATACCCGCTTTTTCAAAGCGTTCACGGTATGCCCACTGCCACTTGTACTCAAATTTAGCCGTATCGAGAGGTTCATAGTTTGCCGTATCGACATAGTGGGTCTTTGTGGCAAGACAAGCGTCCATGATAGTCAAGTCCTGATACGGCAGCGCAAGGTTCAGCACAACATCAGGCTTATAGCTTTCGATAAGAGCGATAAGCTCATCGACGTTATCTGCGTTGACCTGAGCTGTTTCAATAATTGTTTTTGTAGTCGGCTGAAGCTTTTCTTTAAGAGAATCGCACTTTGACTTTGTGCGGCTTGCTATCATGATACCCTCAAAAACTTCGCTGTTCTGACAGCATTTGTGAATAGCAACGGATGCAACTCCTCCGCAGCCGATTATCATACATTTTCCCATTATTTAACACTCCTTTAGATTTTTCATAAAATATTTTAAAATTACACTCGTAACTATCTATGCGGACAGATCCTTATTTTTTTTCCTGCTTAAAATTACCGATGCCGCTCCAAAACTCAACTGAAATGCGCCTATTATCAAAAAAATTATTCCGATCATATTCAAAGTTTTATCGGAAGGCGCATAAAAGTCAGTCGGGTCATCAGGATTGATTTTTAGTTTTACCACATCTCCCACTTCATAAGCAGGCGGATCAGATGAAGTACTGCTTTTGACAGTGTATTTCTTACCGTTATAATCAAATTGAAACACGGGAGCATATAACGTGCTGTCCCGGCGGCGTCCGTTTCCTGATTTTCTCCGGCTTTCCGACTGAATATTCTCAATTACATCTGCATTTACCAATTCCGTACATCTTTTTGATTTCACCTTCGGAGCTATTGAAACACACGTTCCGATAATCAAAAAAATAACAGAAAATAATATAAACGTTATTCCGACTATTTTAGGATTATTTGTTCGATAAAAAGTCATACGCATATTTTCTCCTCACAGCGATTTACGACATAGCCAAAAGCATTTCCCTTATGATTTTGCATGCTGCGGCGGTAGAAACGCCGCTTTGATCGTAAACCGGACTAAGCTCGTTTACATCGCAGCCAACTATATTAAGCTGAGAGCATACAAGTGTAGCGGCTTCACGAAGCTCCTTAAACGTAACGCCCTCCGCTTCGGGAGTACCCGTACCGGGAAACACGGACGGGTCAAGAACATCCAGGTCGAGAGTAAAATAAACGTTTTTACCCTTTAGCTTTTCAACAGTTTCTTCAAGACCCTCAAAATCGAATTTGTGCATTTCCGTATGCTCGGATGCGAAAACAAATTCCTCGCGGTCGCCGCTGCGTATGCCGAACTGAAAAATATGACCGTCGCCCACAAGTTCATGGCATCTTCTGAGTACGCAGGCATGGGACAAGGGCTGACCGAGATAATCGTTTCTCAAATCGGCGTGAGCGTCAAAATGAATGATATACAGGTCGTCGTATTTTTCCTTGACAGCCATTACAGAACCGAGCGTCACAAGATGTTCTCCGCCTATCATAAACGGCAGCTTGTTATCTTTAAGGATAATATCGGAACGCATGGCAATATCAGCTATAGTACGGCGGACACTGCCAAACGGAAGCTCGAGATCGCCGCTGTCGAAATAGCAGTGATCGGTCATATCCTTATCCTGATAGGGACTGTACGTCTCGATACCGAAACTCTCGCTTCGAATGGCGGACGGCGCAAATCTTGTACCCGGACGAAAGCTTGTCGTACCGTCAAAGCCTGCCCCGAAAAGGACGATCTTCGATTCATCGTATTCGCCGTCGCAGGCGATAAATGTCTGTACGTTTTTACTCAACATCTTTAAGCAGCTCCTCTACGTAATTTGGCAGGGCAAACGCGCCTGCATGAAGTTTGGTGTTATAATATTTAGTTTTCATACCGAGCATGTTCCACTTTGCCGCTTTCAGGTCGTGAACGGGGTGATACTTTTTTGAAGCGAACCCGAAAAGCCAATGCCCGGACGGATAAGTAGGTATATGAGCCTGATACACGCGGCTGACGGGAAAACTCTCCACTATGCGCTTGTGGGAACGCTGCATAGCTGCCGCGTCCTCGTCATAAAAGGGACTTTCATGCTGATTTACCATAATGCCGTCCTCACGCAAAGCCTTATTGCAGCTGCCGTAAAATTCCTTGGTGAACAATCCCTCGCCCGGTCCGAAAGGGTCTGTGGAATCAACTATAATAACGTCATATTTATTTTCACAACGTCGGATAAACTTCACTCCGTCCTCATAGTAAATATGAACTCGCTCGTCATCGAGACGGCATGCGGTCGTGGGAAGATACTTTCTGCTGACTTCTATAACAAGCTCGTCTATCTCCACAAGGTCGATGCTCTCGACGTTCGGATAACGTGTGAGTTCCCGGATAACTCCTCCGTCACCTGCTCCGATAACAAGAATATTTTTTGGATTCGGATGAACCGCCATAGGTATGTGAGTTATCATCTCATGGTAAATAAACTCGTCCTTTTCCGTAAGCATCATATAACCGTCAAGAGTGAGGAATCTGCCGAATTCCTTTGAATCGAAAACGTCTATACGCTGAAATTCACTTTTGCCCGTATAAAGCTGCCTGTCAACCTTTATCGAAAACTTTACATTCGGAGTATGCCTCTCCGTAAACCATAATTCCATATTTTTCCTCCCTTTTTACCGGACTTGCTCGGAAACTAAAATATGCTGAATGACGCAGTATTTTTTAGTTTACGAGCAAGTCTATTGTTTGAATTTCAGCATATCATCTTCCATAATAAGCTTACCTGTTTCTGCGCTGTAATCTTCATTACATATATACGGTCTTTTTTCAACCAAAAGCTCATCATTTTCCATAATCAGATTATAATCATATTCCATTCTTTCCCACAAAGTATATTTTTTATCATTTTTTAAATCATAAACCTCTATATGTGAATCAATGATACCGCTTCCAAAATTTACAGTTGAACATATTTCAGGAAAACCGTCATTTGTCAGATCCGTGAAATATACATTTAAAACGGGCATACCTGAGATCAAACCCTTTTCAATTCCGTTTTCTTCTGCTGTAACAGACAATCGAGTCCATTTAAACTTTACATCGGGAAAAACATCAAGCATAAGCTCCGATTCAAAATCTACGCTGAAACATTCGTTACTTTTATAATAGTCGTTCCATTTATATACTTTATTCTGCTCCCAATCACCATGAACTTTTTTGTTCTGACTGCATGAAGTCAGAATCAAACAGTTTACAACTAACCAATAAAATACATTATGTTTCATGAATTTATCCCCTGATACTACTGATAAATTAAAAATTATTCCCTTTTGAATTTTTAGAACCTGTCTTCACAATATCAGTGCGTGTTTTCTCGAACATAATTTTAACGAGGGCGAGGAAAAAAGCGAAAGCATATGTCGTATGATAAGTTTCTTCAACGCAGTAATCGATAAAATTTGACAAAAAGACATGCTGTGTCTTGTGAAGACAGATTCTTATATAAGAACATTCAGCCTTTCTATATTAATATCATCCGTACCCGTCAGCGGAGAGCCTCCGCAGGCAAATTTACGAAGTCTTTCTTCTATATCAGTACATTCAAACGCTCGATATTAATATCTTCAGTTCCCGTCATCTGGCAGCCCTTTTCTTTGGCATATTTTATATACTTTATTATATCGTCCGTTATAAGCTCTCCCGGAGCAAGTATCGGTATCCCCGGCGGATAACACATTACAAATTCCGTACATACCCGTCCTGCCGCATCATCGAGAGAAAGCGAAATTTTATCCGAGTAAAACGCCTTTCGCGGAGCTTCCGCAACAATCGGAGAAATGTATTCCTGCGTAAGCATATCTGCTCCCGTTCTTCCGAAACGCCGCTTTATCTCAGCCATTGCGCTTATAAGGCGTTCGATGTCGCGCTTTCTGTCCCCTACGGAAAGGTAAGCAAGAATATTGCCGATGTCGCCGAATTCTATCTGTATATCGTATTCGTCACGGAGAAGGTCGTATACTTCGATTCCTGCAAGTCCTATCGGAAGAGTATACACGCTAAGCTTCGATACGTCAAAATCATATACGCTGTCGCCGTTTATCAGTTCTTTCGAGTAAGCATAGTAGCCGCCTATCGAATTTATCTCGGAACGTGCGTATTCAGCCATTTCCACAGTCTTTGCAAAGATCTCCCTGCCGCTGAGGGCAAGTCTTTTCCGCGATATATCAAGACTTGACAGCAGCAGATAAGACGCGCTTGTCGTTTGAGTAAGATTCACGACCTGTCTCATATAATCAGCGTTGATATTTTTTCCCATAAGCAAAAATGAGCTTTGGGTCAGACTTCCGCCCGATTTATGCATGCTCACGGAAGCAATGTCTGCTCCTGCTTCCATAGCGGTTATCGGGAAATTTTCTCCGAAATAAAAGTGTGTGCCGTGAGCCTCGTCCACAAGAACGAGCATATTATGCTCATGAGCAAGCTCCACAATTTTTTTTAAGTCGGAGCAAATTCCGTAATACGTGGGATTATTCACCATTACAGCCTTTGCCTGCGGATTTTCGCGTATAGCCTTTTCCACCTGCTCTACAGACATTCCGAGAGCTATGCCGAGCTTAGAATTAACTTCCGGATTAACGTAAACCGGAACTGCCCCTGTAAGTATAAGAGCGTTTATCGCGCTTCTGTGAACGTTTCGAGGCATGATTATTTTATCGCCGCTTTTGCAGGCGTACATTATCATGCTCTGCACCGCCGAAGTAGTTCCGCCTACCATGAAAAATGCGTTTGCAGCTTTAAATGCGTCAGCCGCAAGTTCTTCGGCATCACGGATAACGGACACGGGGTGACAAAGATTATCAAGCGGCTTCATAGAGTTTACATCTACATTCATGCAGTCCTCGCCGAGGAACTCTGTCAGCTCCATATTACCCCTGCCGCGCTTATGACCGGGAACGTCGAACGGAACGACCCTCATTCTTCTGAATCGCCTGAGAGCTTCGTATATTGGCGCATTAACCTGAGAAAGAGCCATTTTTGAACACATTCCTTCCGCTGAAAATTTCTATCATTTCACGCCGCAGAGCATTGGTAATATCAAGTCTGCTGCGCGGAGAAAGCTCGCGCACATCGGTATTGAACAAATAATTCTGCAATTCTATTTCCTTGATAAGCATTTTTGTATGAAACATATTAGCCTGATAGACATTTATGTCAACGGCATCGTACTTATCGAGCGTTGCTTCGTCAATATAATCCTGAATGGAGGTGATGTCATGATCGATAAAAAGCTTTTCGCCGCTGAGATTCCGCGTAAATCCCCTGACACGGTAATCCATTGTGATAATATCGCTGTCAAAGCTTCCTATAAGGTAATCCAAAGCTGTAAGCGGAGTGATCTTTCCGCAGGTCGCAACGTCTATATCAACACGAAAAGTTGCAATATTCGTATCGGGGTGGTACTCCGGATATGTGTGTACCGTAACATGGCTTTTATCAAGGTGAGCCACCGTTTCGCTCCCCCCCGCCGGTATCATAGTATCATCGGCTATTAAAAAAGTAGCGGACGCCCCCTGAGGGTCGTAATCTTGACGCGAAACGCTGAGTACCTGCGCGCCTATCATCTCTGTCAGATGCGTCATAATATCGGTGATACGTTCGGAATTGTACGCCTCGTCAACGTATGCGATATAGTCCATCTGAGCTTTGGGCATACGAGCGTAACATACATCGTATATATTAAAGCTCAGAGATTTTGTTAAATTGTTAAATCCGTAAAGCTTAAGTTTATTTTCCATAATGCACCTCTAAAATAAAAACGTACAGACATTCTTCAGCCTGTACGTGTTAAGAGCAGATATAAAACCTCACGGTTTCAGAGCTATATTGAGCAAAAATACCTCTTTTACCACTCTTATTGACCTTTCACAAGCTGTGTCACTTATAACCGCAGACGATGTTCCCCGCCCTTTTAACGCGAACATCTTTCAGATCAAATCGAAGTATGATCTTCGACCGAATCCGTCTTACTGCCGTAAGCCGTCTGCTTGTTGAAAGCAGAGCTTTGAAAAAAATTTCAATAAGGCAACAGAAGTTGCCGTCCGAAAAATTCGGAAATCGGCATTTGACCGGCTGTCCGTATGGCACTAACTCCGCAAGGAGTGGTCAAAATCATGCTCTGAGCAAAAGCCCTGAATGCAATACAATTATTTTACCACAAAACTCTTATTTTGTCAATAGAAAATCCAAAATTTCACCAATCAATTTTGCGTTAATTTCAGAACCTGTAATTATAGGTTCGCTCAAGCTGTCAAAAAACAGAATCGCATGCAACTTAGCCTATGAATACAAGTTCTTATTAATGAACTTCTCATAAATTACAATAATTTTCCCGATAACGTTTAGGAGTCATGCCGGTACAGTTCATAAACTGACGCAGAAAATATTTCGGATCATCGTATCCGCACTCCTTGGAAACCTCTGCTGTTTTCATATCCGTAGCAAGAAGAAGATATTTAGCTCTGTATATGCGGCCGTTTATACGATCTTGAATAAGACTGACTCCGAAGATTTTTTTATAAACTATTCTAAGATAGCTCGGACTGAACGAATATTTCATACAAAGCTCCTTTGTTGTAAATTCTTTCTGAGGATTCATAAAAAAATCAGTTCTTATTTCCAGCATTAAACCATAATGATTTGTCTTGTATAATTCAAAAACATTATTAATCTGATTTGTTATGTTTTGCATACATTTTTGTTTCAAATCAGTATATGAATTATTTTCCTCAAATGTTAAAACAGAATACAAAAAAGAATTTATGCCGTAAAACAACAGATATGTTTTACATTGCGTTATAAAGGAAACAAGAAGATCTTCAATATTTTCAGCAGTCATATTTCCTGTATTCAGAATACATACAAAAGTGTTGTCATTGAGCCTTCCACAGGTTCCTCCGATAATCAGCGCAAACTGTTTTAAAGCATTTGCAATATCAAGAATAGCGGAGATTTTGTCTTTTTTTTCAACATCGTCGAAATTTCCTTGAAACAAGCAGCATTTTATCATAATAAAATATGTATTTTTTTCATCAGCTCTGGATACCGATTCATAAAACGACTTCTTTATTCCAATATCATTTTTTAAGCCTGTCATTATATCGTGAGTTTTGTTAAGCGATTGACATTCCAAAAGATAATTTATGTCATTTTTCAGACGAAGTAATTCAAGACCGTTTGCAACCGATGTTACCCAGTTTTTAAACGTATTATCATAGGAATCCGAATTGTCGTATTTAAGAATCACATAACCAAAAAGACACTTATCAAATACAAGCGGACTAAAATAGTATGCGGCAGGACTTTCATAACTTGAAATAATATCTGTAAGGCAATTTTTATTGAGATTAAATGCTGATGTATCAAGCCATGGCATAATACTACGGCATGACATATGCTCGCTTTGAATATCTGCTCTGCGTTCATACCAGTTCTCATATAAGCAAATGAAAATATTATTTACACAGCGTATAAGATATTGAAATTCTCCTACAACTTCCAGCAGCTCGTCCAATGTGTGGCTGCTTGTGATTTTTTGATCCATATTACTGTTAAGAAGCAATTTTTCATATTGGATATTGGTTCTTAAATATTCCTGCTCCTCTTTAAAATTTATCTTCGCCAGATCACACGGGCAGCTTAAACCATAAACCATCTTTCCTTTAGGCGGCTGAAATCCAATATCGCTGTCTGAACTAAGTTTTTTACACAAAATATTTACAGCATCTCGTCCAAGCTGCTTTCGATTAAAACGATAGCTTGTAAGCAAAGGAGTATGATTTAAACGATCCATAGAAAAATCAAAGCCGACAACAGTGAACAAATTTTCAATCCTGATATTTCTGGAAGTAAATTCATCCTCAAGTCCGAATGCCATATAATCATTGGAACAAACAAGAGCCTGGAGGACAGTGCCACTTCCCCGATTATTCCGCTGACTATGATCTGGACAATACGATATTCGGAGAATTTTTCAGAGATTATCCAAACTTTATCGGATATAATTACTGCGAACAGTTCTGGGGCTTCGCTTCACAGGACTTTCCCGTAACATATCAGCAGCGTTACGACCACTTCGCCGCACTTCTGAAACTATGCAATAAATACGGCGGTTACCTTGATGTAAGCTGGTGCGAAAATCAATGGGGTTCCGCACTCAATCCTGTGGCTATGCTGAAAACAAACGCAAACTGGGAAAAAGCATGCCGTACCTATTCACAAAACTTTATTTTGGAAGAAAAATATACACAGCTAAGTTATATCGCTGACGTTGAAAGTGAAGTTTACGGCGCATATATATCAGGATACTGCGGAAACTACGGCGTTCGCTGGGACGATACCGGCTGGTCTGATTACCCTTGGAACGGCGGAGATTTTGACGAGCAGACAAAAAAACAGTACCGCTTGTCAACAAGTCTTCCGGTGTATTTTGAACGTATGGCTATGAACGGTATGACCGTTATCGACGGTCCGGAACTTGTCTGGGCAGACTGCGTTAAAGGTCTTTTTGACGGCACGGACAGCGAAGGCTATAAATACCGTCAGTGGGATTTCTACGATCAATGCAAAAATGTCAACGTTGATCTGATGCGTAAATTTATTGACGGTTCTCTGCGTATTCCCGACAGAAAAGAAGTTATAGACCGAACAAAGGTCGTTATCATTCAAGACGTAAATTCAGGCAGCAACGATGATAAGTATTGTTCGTATAAAACGCTTTTTGAGGGATTGTACCGCGCCGATAAAGACGGTAACTATAAAGATAATCATAATCCTTATAAAAGTACCGGACGCTATCAGACGATCCCGACTGTATATGCGCTGGCAGATGATTTGGCAAAATCAATTCCGGTTCAGATAAAACAATCCACAATAGCTTCACGCTGGAAAACCATAGCAGAAAAGCAGGCTGAATTCAATAAGCTTTATCCCGAATCTTATTACGCAAACTGCTATGTTGCAAATAATAAGAATACATGGATGACTTATTACAACAGCAAGGTAAGCGACGGGGACAGAGGCGCACAATTCGATCTTAAATACAATACCTGTAAATCTTTTGATATTAAGCATCAGCTTTACGGTTCAGCGCTTATAAACGAATATTCCGACCACATAAATGTATACCTGAGTAACTATGATGAAGATGCGGCGACAACTCTTAAAACTGAATCCATTACAATTGCAGGAGCAACCTCTAAACCAACATTTACCGCTAAAGACAGAGGCGTTAATCAGACGGCAAGCGTTGTAACAGAGAACTGGAACAACGGAACATATACTCTTACTGTAAAACACAACGGACCTGTAGATATTTCAATAAAATGTTCGGGTAAAGAAACAGAACGCTCAGCCTCATATCCTCAGGCTGTACAAAAAGAGCCTTCTTTCCCCGATTTCTACACAGGCGCACGTCAGTACGAAGGCGAAAACTTCGATATGAAAAATGTTGAGGGAAACGTTACTAACGGATGCGGAAGCGGTCTGAAAAAATATCAGGGCATGGGTTTTGTAAAGTTCGGCACAAAAGACACAGCCGCCGTTAAGGATACCGTCAAAACTTCAAAAGCAGGCACATTCAAATGGACTCTCCGATATTCAGCTACATCCGATGTTAAATGCGTGGATCTGTATGTGAACGGATCTAAGGTAAAAACACTCTCGCTTCCTAAGGGTACAGGTTACGACGACTGGAAAACAATCAGCGAGAACATCACATTAAAATCAGGAGAAAATAAGATCGAGCTGAAAGCCAATGCGGCGCTTCCTTGTTCGCTTTATCTTGATAATTTTAAGATAGAGGGCGATTTTGGCGATGCATCAGTCACGGTTCAGCCGCTTAACGGAAAGTTGATAAAAAATCTGGTTGTGAACGACAAGGAAAATGCCGCTGATTGGAATATCAATGATAAGTTTGAAAAAGGCTCTATTATGTTCGGCGACCGCGACATTACCGCTGTAGATATTCCTCAAAATTTAATTGGTTCCGAAGCTGTCAGAACTGCCTGCGATTCTAAAATGTTTGGCGATACGCTTGGAAGCTTTGCAGCAGGAGCTGATATTACCGTTTATGTTGCAATTGATTCAAGAGTCAACCCTATCCCGACATGGTTGAAAGACTGGAGCAAAACGGAATTAAAAATAACATCAACAAGCGATCTGACATTTGAACTTTACAAAAAGGATTTCAAATCCGGCGAAGAAGTCATACTCGGTATGAACGGCGGAAACGGTGACAATACAAATTATTTCGTTCTTGCAAAACCCGAGGAAAAGATCATGAACGGAAAACTTATCAAAAATCTTCTTGTTTACGATAGTGAAAACGCAGCAGATTGGTCTATACAAAATAACTTTGAAAATAATGTAAAAATATTTGGCGACCGCGATATTACCTGTACCAAAATACCTTCAATGCTCGAGGGCACCGAATATATCCGTACAGCTTGCGATTCCAAGCTCTCTGTCAATGATCTTGCCGAAATGACAGCAGGAGCAGATATGACAATCTTTACAGCAATAGATACCCGTGTAACTCCTCTTCCTGAATGGCTGAAAGATTGGACAGATACCAATTCAAGCATTTCAACCTCAAACGATTTAACATTGAATATATATTCAAAAGTTATTAAAATGAATGAGAAACTGATTTTAGGAACCGGCGGCGGTCTGAACGAGTCTGTAAATTACATTGTATTTGCCAAAGAGGGCGCAGCCACGATCAAGGGCGATGTAAATTCAGATGGAAAATTCGATATTGCCGATGCTGTACTTCTTCAGAAATGGCTTTTAGCTGTGCCGGATACTAAGCTCGCCGACTGGAAAGCGGCAGATTTATGTGAAGACGGCGTACTTGACGTATTTGACCTTTGTTTAATGAAGCGTATGCTTATCAATAATTAAAGCTCTCTGTCTGCACAAATAGGAGAAAATTATCAAAACTTGCGTTTACAGGGTTTTATTCCGGCATAACGGGACAAACAGAAGTCTCTGCGAAGTAATTTTGCAGAGACTTCTTTATTTAGAACATGAATTCATAGGATAAAAATTGAACACAGGTTCTGAATTTTTCCTATATCAAATTTTTGCCGCACCGAAAAGTGTGCCTCTTTTTTCTTAAAACTTTGTGAAAATGAAATTGGTTCTTGCAAATTTACTAATTATGTTATATAAGCAGCGTGTCGCTGCACCCATGTTCACGCTGAAAAAATATTTAACTGAAATTTATTTTCGCGCCTGTTGCAATTTTAAACATAATATGATATAATATATTGTACCTGTTTTTAGGAGGAGTTCTATGTTAAAGGGAAAAACTGTTTTATTGGGAATTTCAAGCTCAATAGCCGCATATAAAATGTGCAATGCCGCGCGTATGCTGACAAAACTCGGTGCGGACGTTCATGTCTCAATGACAGCAAATGCTGCGAATTTTGTACATCCTCTGACATTTGAGACGCTTACGCAAAATAAGTGCCTTATAGATACGTTTGACCGCAATTTTCAGTACAGTGTCGAGCATGTCGCAATTGCAAAAAAGGCTGACGTTGTGCTTATAGCGCCTGCAACGGCAAATATTATAGGTAAAATCGCTAATGGAATCGCAGACGATATGCTTACTACAACGATAATGGCGTGTACATGTCCTAAGCTTATAGCTCCTGCAATGAATCATAATATGCTGCATAATCCAATTGTTCAGGAGAATATCGAAAAACTCCGGAAATACGGATATAAAATTATCGAGCCTGTTAACGGAATGCTTGCCAATCGTGATACAGGTGACGGAAAGCTTCCCGATGAAGAAATTCTTATTGAACATGTTCTTTACGAAATTGCTTTTGAAAAAGATATGGCAGGTAAAAGAGTTCTTGTAACAGCAGGAGCAACTCGCGAAAGCATTGATCCGGTAAGGTTTATTACAAATCATTCAAGCGGAAAAATGGGGTTTGCTCTTGCAAGAGCCGCAATGCTCAGAGGTGCGGAAGTTACGGTAATAGCAGCTCATACGGACGTTGAACCGCCCATGTTTGTGAATACTGTAAAGGTTCGATCGGCAGCGGACATGTTTAATGCAGTAAAACAGCTTATGAATGATATGGATATTATTATTAAAGCGGCGGCTGTAGCGGACTATACGCCTGTTACAACATCGGACAGCAAGATAAAAAAGTCCGATGGAAACATGAACATACCACTCAGACGAACTGTGGATATTTTAAAATATATCGGAGAAAACAGGCGCGACGGTCAGATAGTATGCGGATTTTCTATGGAAACGGACAATGTTATCGAGAATTCTCGGAAAAAACTACTGTCAAAGAACTGTGATATGATATGCGCTAATTCCCTGAGAAAGTCGGGAGCGGGATTCGGCACGGATACCAACATAATTACGATAATTACCCGAAACGGAGAAGAAGAACTTGAACTAATGTCAAAATTTGATGCTGCAAATGTTATTTTGGACAAGTTAAAATGCCTTTCGTGAAATAAAAGTCCACACAGAAAAAATCTTGTGTGGACTTTTGTTCATAATTTTATAAATAATACTTTTATTTCAATAGACCCGTTCAGCATAATTTTAATTATATTTTGGTTCGCAGGTGAGATTTATGCCGAGTCTCTTGAAGATACGTTCGTCAACGGGCGAGAGGATAACAGTGGAGTGAACTTCGCATCCGCGGAGATTTGAGAGCTGTTCCATAGCTTTTTTTGCATTTTCATCCGTGGTGGCGCAGATAGAGAGGGCAAGAAGCGTTTCGTCCGTATGTATGCGCGGATTGCTGTTGCCGAGATGATTTACTTTTAAGTCCATAATAGGCTCGATAACGTGAGGAGACATGAGCAGAATGCTGTCGTCAAGTCCAGCCATGTATTTAAGAGCGTTGAGGAGAAGACCTGAAACAGCGCCGAGCAGCTCGGAAGTTCTGCCTGTGAGGATAGTTCCGTCGGGCATTTCCATAGCGGCAGCAGGAGCGTTTGTCTGAGCTTCTTTGGCAAGAGCTGCAGAAACGGTTCTGCGGCTTTCGGGAGTAATATTTGCCTGTTTCATAAGGAGAGAAAGCTTCATTACTTCGTCCTCGGAAATAAGACCCTTTCGGCGGTCGCACAGACCAACATAGTATCGGCGGATTATTTCATCGGACGATGCTTTGCATACAGCTTCATCGTCAATTATGCAGTTTCCTGCCATATTTACGCCCATATCGGTAGGAGATTTGTAAGGCGAGCCGCCTAAAATATTTTCGAACATGGCGTTGAGGACAGGGAAAATTTCTATATCACGATTGTAATTTACGGTAGTTTTACCATAAGCTTCAAGATGGAACGGGTCGATCATATTAACGTCGTTAAGATCGGAGGTTGCTGCTTCGTAGGCAATGTTTACAGGGTGGCGTAGAGGGATATTCCAAATAGGGAATGTTTCGAATTTAGCATAACCCGCATTGATCCCGCGTTTGTGGTCGTGATACAGCTGGGAAAGACAGGTAGCCATTTTACCGCTTCCGGGTCCTGGTGCGGTAATAACGACCAGCTTTCGCGACGTTTCGATATAATCGTTTTTGCCGTAACCCTCGTCGCTGATTATGTGTTTTAAATCCGAAGGGTAGCCTTTAATGCTGTAGTGATGGTAAACCTTTATTCCGAGAGCTTCGAGACGGCTTTGAAAAGCATCGGCAGTGGGTTGACCTTCATAGCGCGTAAGTACAACTGAGCTTACATAAAGTCCGATTTTTGTAAATATATTAAAAAGCCGTATAACGTCAACATCGTAGGTTATACCGAGGTCGCCGCGAATTTTGTTTTTTTCAATGTCATCCGAATTTATAACTATGACTATTTCCGCCTCGTCTTTAAGCTGAAGCAGCATTTGCAGCTTGCTGTCAGGCTTGAAGCCGGGGAGCACTCGGGAAGCGTGATAATCGTCAAACAGCTTTCCGCCGAATTCAAGATACAGTTTATCCCCGAATTGTTCGATGCGTTTGCGGATATGTTCGGACTGCATTGTCAGATATTTTTCATTATCAAAACCAATTTTATTATTCATTTTTTCTCCTCCGTAAATTCCAATAATACCATTATATCATATAATTCCCTAAAAATCAACACACGCGGAGGGAAATTCGGAATTTTATTTTTCCAGCGTGAACATGGGTGCAGCGACACGCTTCTAATATTTTTTCATAAATCTATAGCTTTTTTTCCAAAAATGTGATATAATTATTCTGCAATACTATTTTGGAGGTACTTTTATGCTTTTGGCAGTAGATATAGGCAATACAAACGTAGTTTTCGGCTGCGTAAACGATAATAATGAGATCGTTGTATCCGAAAGAATTTCCACAAATCACAACGCAACTTCAACAGAATATGCTTCTCTTATCAAAAATATCCTTGAAATGAACCGTTTTCGCTGTGAGGATATTGACGATGCCGTAATGTCGTCGGTCGTTCCTTCAGTGACGAATACAATAAAAGAGGCTGTACGAAAGCTATTCGGCGTTGAAGCAATGACAGCGGGACCCGGAGTTAAAACAGGTCTGAATATTCTTATAGATAACCCCAAACAGCTTGGCAGCGATCAGGCAGTAGATGCTGTAGCCGCTATAAATACCTACCCTGTTCCTTTAATAATAATTGATATGGGTACAGCTACAACTGTTTCGGTAATAGATAAAAACAAAAACTATCTTGGCGGACTTATTATGACCGGTATGGGAGTTGCCGCCGCCGCCCTTATTGACCATACTGCCCAGCTTCCTAAAATCGACTTTGAACTTCCGCCTAATATAATCGGCAGAAATACCATTGACTGTATGAAAAGCGGTGCGCTCTATTCAAACGCCTGCGCTATAGACGGAATTATCGGACGTATTGAAGACGAGCTGGGCGAACAATGTACAGCTGTGGCTACCGGAGGTCTCGCAGCGACTGTAATTCCTCTCTGTCGAAAAAAAATACATATAGACAACGATCTGCTTATTCGAGGACTTACAATTATTTACCGCAAAAATAAAAAGAAATAATGCGTATATTTATGAAAGGAGCATGTACTGAATGATACTTAAAACCGAACGTCTTATCCTTCGTCCGTGGGAGGAAAGCGATGCACAATCGCTTTACGAATATGCAAGAGATCCCGGCATAGGACCTATCGCAGGCTGGCTGCCGCACAAAAATATCGACGAAAGCTTGGACGTAATAAAAAATGTATTCTGCGGCAAGGAATGCTACGCTGTATGTATGAAAAAAGACAATATCGCCGTAGGCTGCATCGAACTGAAATTAAACGGTCATAATGATATGTCTGAAAGGGACGATGAATGTGAGCTTGGCTACTGGATCGGCAAACCGTTCTGGGGACAGGGATTTATCCCCGAAGCCGTTAAGGAAATGCTTCGCCGCGGCTTTGAGGATCTAAACATGACGACCGTTTGGTGCGGCTATTATGACGGAAATATAAAATCAAAGCGCGTTCAGGAAAAATGCGGATTAACATACCGACATACTACGGAAAATCTGTTCGTTCCCTTAGTAAATGAATACCGGACAGGACACATCAGCAGCATAACAAAAGATGAATGGCTCGATTCGCTTCATAAGAATAAATAGGATATTTCCGAATAACAAAACTTAATATGCAAGGAAAGGTAAAAAAATGGATAAAATATTAATAATTTTAGCGGCGCTGAATTTAATTTTTATTGTTTTTCTTATACTTCTGACAGCAAAAACGGCAGGAAATCGGGGATCTAATAAAAAAGATATGTCAGATATTCAAAAAAAACTGGAGCTTCTTGCCAAAACTGCCGAAACTCAAAACAGAATCACAATGGAACAATCCGTGAGAATGAGCGAATCGGTAGTAAATCAAATATCGAACCTCGGCAGAGAACTGCGGCAGTCTCAGGAATCACAGCAGAAAAACGCCGTTGAAGCTCTGGAGAAAATTGAAGCTGATATGAAAATCCTTGAAAGAAGCAGTCACGAAAGTCTCGAAAAACTGCTCATATCAAATTCAGAAAGTATGGAAAAGCTGCGACGTGAAAATAATGAAAATCTTGACAAAATCAATCATACTGTAAGCGAAAAGCTCCAGAAAACTCTGGATGATCGTATATCGCGTTCATTTGAAACCGTTAACAAAAGACTTTCCGAGGTCTACGAGGGATTGGGCGAAATGAAAGCCGTGGCTTCGGGAGTTTCAGATTTGAAAAAAGTCCTTTCCAATGTTAAAACCCGTGGTATCATGGGAGAAATTCAGCTTGGCGCGATACTTTCCGAGATCCTCGCTCCCGAACAGTACGCTGAGCAAACCGCAGTCGTACCGAATTCAAAGGAACGGGTTGATTTTGCGGTAAAACTTCCCGGAAGCGAGGAAGATGGATGCGTTTTTCTTCCTATCGACTCGAAATTCCCCGGCGATACCTATTCACGTCTTGTTTCAGCGTATGAAAACGGTGACACCGCCGAACTGAAGCTTGCAAGAAACGCTCTTGAAACAGAAATAAAGCGCTGTGCCAAAAGCGTTCGCGATAAATATATAAAACCGCCGTATACTACCGATTTTGCAGTAGTTTTCCTGCCGTTTGAGGGACTATATGCCGAAGTAGTGAATATGGGGCTGGTAGAGCTTTTACAGAGGGATTACCGCATAAATATTGCCGGTCCGTCTACCATGGCCGCAATGCTCAACAGTTTGCAAATGGGATTCCGCACGCTTGCTATCCAGAAAAAAAGCAGCGAAGTCTGGACTATTCTTGAAAAAGCGAAAGCTGAATTCGGCAATTTTGAAAGCGTGCTTGAATCTGCCCGAAACAGACTCAGACTTGCTGACAAAGACCTTGAAGCTCTCATAGGTACACGTACAAATGCCATTAACCGCACCTTGAAAAACGTTGCGCTTAATACCGATTCCTTGAATGATAATACATAAAATGCTCATCTTGTGAAAACATCGTACCCTTAGATCCACTTGAAAAATTGTCACATTCTCCCCCGCCTAAAGAAGCGGGGATTTCTCTTAGAGCCTGTTTAGTATCTCAATGTGTGCGGATTTTTGAGTATAAATTTGACGAGAACAAGGCGAAAAAGTGAAAGCATACTGTCGTATGGTGAGCTTTTTCAACGCAGTAATCGGCAAATTTTGCCGAAAAGGCGTGCACAGTGAGATACTAAACAGGCTCTTACATAAAACAAAACTGACTTCGCTTGCAATGCGAAGTCAGTTTGCTGATTAATATTTAATATTGCACCGTAAAGGGTGTTTGTATTGTCCATACAATTTTAAAAGATATAATCCAAAAGGAGAACGTGTTTATCTTAAATAACCTTTTAGCCGCAGCAATTCCATGTCCGAAATTTTTTAGCTTAAAGTATATTAGTCCTGTCCGTAAAGTGTAGTAAGACGTGTAAGATAATCGTATCTGTCCTTAGCGTTTGCAACAGCAGCGTCAAAGAGCTTCTCAGCGCGCTCAGGGTTAGAACGTGCAAGAGCGTTGTAACGAACCTCGCCCATGAGGAAGTTCTTGTACTCGTCTGTGTTAGGAGCCTTGGAATCAAGAATGAAAGGATTCTTGCCCTGCTCTTTAAGTGTAGGATTGTATCTGTAAAGATGCCAGTAACCAGCCTCAACAGCCTTCTTCTCCTCAGCCTGAGCAGTAGCCATACCTGTCTTGATACCATGATTGATACAAGGAGCATATGCGATAACAATAGACGGTCCGTCGTAAGCCTCAGCCTCGGCAAATGCCTTGATACACTGATTCATGTTTGCACCCATAGCAACGTGAGCAACATAAACATAACCGTAGCTCATTGCGATACCTGCAAGATCCTTCTTCTTAACTACCTTACCGGCAGCAGCGAACTGTGCGATAGCGCCTGTAGGTGTGGACTTGGAAGCCTGTCCGCCTGTATTTGAGTAAACCTCTGTATCGAATACGAGGATATTAACGTTCTTGCCGGAAGCAATAACGTGGTCGAGACCACCGAAGCCGATGTCGTATGCCCAGCCGTCACCGCCGAAGATCCACTGAGACTTCTTGGAGAGATAGAGCTTCTCAGCAAGGATAGCCTTAGCGTCATCGCAGCCGCAAGCTTCAAGAGCAGCAACGAGTTTATCAGTAGCTACAGCATTTGCTGCACCGTCATTGTATGTGTCGAGGTATTCGTCGATAGCAGCCTTTACCTCGGGCTTTTCAGCCTTTTCTTTGATAGCGAGTACCTTATCTGTAACTCTCTTTCTCAGAGTTTCCTGAGCAAGATACATACCGTAACCGAACTCAGCGTTGTCCTCAAAGAGCGAGTTGCTCCATGCAGGACCGCGACCCTGCTTGTTTACAGTATAAGGAGTTGAAGGAGCTGAACCACCCCAAATAGATGAACAGCCTGTAGCGTTAGCGATCATCATTCTGTCGCCGAAGAGCTGTGTAACGAGCTTAGCATAAGGAGTTTCACCACAGCCTGCACAAGCACCCGAGAATTCGAGGAGCGGCTGTCTGAACTGTGAGCCCTTAACCGTATCAGCCTTGAACTTAGCTGCAACTTCGGGCTTTTCATCAATAGTTACGCCGTAGTTGAATACTTCCTGCTGATCCATCTGAGAAGCGATAGGCTCCATAACGAGAGCTTTCTCCTTGGCGGGACAAACGTTAGCACAAACGCCGCAGCCTGTACAGTCAAGAGTTGAAACAGTCATTACGAACTTGAGGTCGCCTATAGCAGGCTTAAAGTCAAGAGACTTAACAGCAGCCGGAGCAGCCTCTACCTCAGCAGGTGTCATAGCAACGGGGCGGATAACAGCGTGAGGACAAACATAAGCACACTGGTTACACTGGATACAGTTCTCAGGAAGCCATGCAGGAACCTTAACTGCAATACCGCGCTTCTCGAAAGCGGCTGAACCCTGCGGGAATGTGCCGTCTGCCATATCTACGAATGTAGAAACGGGCAGAGAATCGCCCTTCTGAGCGTTGCAGGGGATCTGAATATTGTTTACGTAATCCTGAAGCTCCTTGTTCTCGCAGGAAACGGCAGCCATACCCATCTGAGTGTCGGCAGCGTCAGCCCATGCGGCAGGAACTTCGATCTTAACGATATTCTGATGACCGGCGTCGATAGCGTTCCAGTTCTTCTCAACGATGTCCTGACCTTTCTTGCCGTAGGAAGCCTCAGCAGCAGCTTTCATGTAGCCGACAGCCTCCTCGAAAGGAATGATGTTTGCAAGCTTGAAGAATGCAGACTGGAGGATAGTATTGATACGAGTACCCATGCCTGTTTCTTCGCCGAGCTTAACGCCGTTGATAGTATAGAAATTGATATTGTTCTGTGCGATATATCTCTTTACCTGTCCGGGAAGATTAGCCTCAAGGCCGTCCATATCCCAGATAGTATTAAGAAGGAACGTGCCGCCTGGCTTGATGTCGGAAACCATATCGTACTTGTCAATATAGCTCTGATTATGACAAGCTACGAAGTCAGCCTTATTAATAAGGTATGTGGACTTGATAGGAGTCTTGCCGAATCGGAGGTGAGAGATCGTTACGCCGCCTGATTTCTTTGAATCGTATGCAAAGTAAGCCTGTGCATAGAGATCAGTGTGGTCGCCGATGATCTTGATAGAGTTCTTGTTTGCGCCGACAGTACCGTCAGAGCCGAGACCCCAGAACTTACAAGCTGTTGTGCCGGCAGGAGCTGAATCAGGGTTAGCTTCAAGAGGAAGCGACAGATTTGTAACGTCGTCCTCGATACCGATAGTGAAACGGGGCTTGTCTGTATTCTTGAATACGGCAACGATCTGAGCCGGAACAGTATCCTTTGAACCAAGACCGTAACGTCCTGTAAATACGGGAATATCGTTGAACTTAGTTCCCTTGAGAGCTGCTACTACATCGAGGTAAAGCGGCTCGCCGAGTGAACCGGGTTCTTTTGTTCTGTCGAGAACGGAAATTCTCTTTACGCTGTCGGGAATAGCTTCAACGAGCTTTTCAGCTACGAAAGGTCTGTACAGACGAACCTTAACAAGACCGTACTTGCCGCCCTGAGCGTTCAGATAGTCGATAGTTTCCTCGATAGTCTCGTTTACAGAGCCCATAGCGATGATGATATGCTCTGCATCGGCAGCGCCGTAGTAGTTGAAGAGCTTGTAGTCCGTACCGATAAGCTCGTTCACCTTGTTCATGTAGTCCTCTACGATAGCAGGGAGAGCGTCATAGTACTTGTTGCAAGCCTCGCGTGCCTGGAAGAATATGTCAGGATTCTGAGCAGAACCGCGGAGAACAGGTGTCTCGGGGTGAAGAGCCTTGTCACGGAATCTCTGAGCAGCGTCCTTATCGAGGAGTCCGAGGAGAGTTTCATCGTCCCATGTCTCGATTTTCTGAATCTCGTGAGAAGTACGGAAACCGTCAAAGAAGTGGAGGAAAGGTACTCTGCCCTTGATAGTTGAAAGGTGAGCAACTGCGCCGAGATCCATTACTTCCTGAGCAGAACCGGAGCAAAGCATTGCGTAGCCGGTCTGACGGCAGGCATAAATATCGGAATGGTCACCGAAGATATTAAGAGCGTGTGAAGATACGCAGCGAGCGGAAACGTGGATAACGTTGGGAAGAAGTTCGCCTGCGATCTTGTACATATTAGGTATCATCAGGAGAAGTCCCTGAGAAGCTGTGTATGTAGTGGTGAGCGCACCCGCTGAAAGCGAGCCGTGAACTGTACCGGCAGCGCCTGCCTCAGACTGCATTTCTGCAACTGTTACGGGCTGTCCGAAGAGATTCTTCTTGTCCTTTGCAGACCAGCTGTCAGTAACCTCTGCCATAACTGACGAGGGAGTGATCGGGTAAATAGCGGCTACATCTGTAAAGGGATATGACACCCATGCAGCAGCGTTATTACCGTCCATGGTTTTCATTTTTCTTTTGATTGCCATTGGTAATGACCTCCATTAAAAAATTTTTCAGTTTTGCCTGTTAAAAACATAACAAATTAAATCGTCTGTATCAAACAAGCACATAACTTCATCTCATATTATACCACAAATTACCCTCTTTGTAAACATTTTTTTAGCATATAGCACAGTTTTATGTTAGTTTTATAAAACTATATTTATAATTTATTTGTGTATTATGCTCAAAAAATATCCCTAACAGTTGTAGGAAATTACAAATTGAAGATTTTTTTTTGAAAATTTCTTGACTGTAAATCCAAAATGCGGTATAATGTATATGGTGATAAATACCGTTGAACTATTTATCACTCATTCATAGTGGTAAATACTTATTGAATTATTTATCACTCGTTTTGTTGTCTCCTTTCTTTTGTTCTACACATTTTTATTTTTTCTGTTTGATTTGAAGTCCGAATTTATTCGGACTTCTTTTTTCATTATTTAATTATCTGAGATCTTTAAATATAACCAAAAAAAGCCTTTCGGAAAATGTAATTTCCGAAAAGCTTTACTTTACTGTAGGCGCATCATTCGTTAAATGGTAACTCTTCAAACTCAAGAGTTTCCAGCATAAATTCAATATCATCGGTGTATTCTTCATAGCCGCTTGTATTATAAAACGTGTTTGCAGCTATATAATCGTTATCGTAAACATAAAAACGCCAATTACCGTTTTTACTGTAGCGGTCCACATCCTTACCGTTCACTGCAATAGGAGTAATATCGTAAGGCTCAAGTATAGCAAAGGAACTGTGCCAGCTTATATCAAGTCCCCTTGTCTCGTCCTTGGGAGTAATACGCATGCCCCAGTCTGTAAAATCTCCCTCAGTCGGATAGTCGATATTTTTGCTGTTCCAGCTTTTCGGAACAAGCAAAGAAAAACTTAGGTGATAATCAATATTCTTACATTCAAAACGCTGAAGATTACATTCCTCGGGTGCTTTTTCAGTTACTTCAATACCGTACGTTTTATTAGTAACGGCAAGAACAGCCTCTTTTATTTCACCATCGTGTTTCACAAGCACCTTATCGCCGACATTTACGTTCTTCAAAGCCGATTTTCCGTCGAAACCTGCCCGTACCCAGCCAATATCGGGGTCTTTCAGCATTATTGCATTATCGCTTACGCTATAAACTATTCCTTCCAGATAATATACTTCCTCCGCAACCGTGCCCGTCTGCACAGCAGAGGATTGATCCTGCCTATTTTCCGTTGTTTTGCTTTCATCGGAGGCATTTTCGGAAGAACCGTTGTTTGGCTCGCGAACATCGCCTTCGTTCGAATCAGAAGAAGTATCGCCGCCCGAAACAGTATTATTTGCATTTGAAGTCTCGTCAGAGCTATTCGATTCTGTTTCCTCCTCTGTCTCGGTGCGACTTGGTTTTATCTTCGGCAAGGTCGTAACAGGTTCGGTTTCGGCAATGACAAAGCCGCCATCGCCGTCGTCCAAAACAGGCGGCTGCTTCGGTTTATCTTTTCCGCAGCCCGAAAAAGCTGCCGTTAATAACGTAAAAGCAGAAATCATACATATTATTTTTTTCATAATATCAACTCCAGTTAAACACTTGTCAAAAACGGCGTTTCTATTTTTAACGGCTGTTATAACTTATAACGGGGGACTCAGTCCCCCGCTGCTAAATTGTGTACAGCATAAAATTAATTAAAATAAGCCTCGTCTGTACGGGTCAATGTTTCAATGTCAGCCGAGACAAAGCATTCGCCCGAAAGCGTATAGACATAATCGCCTATATATACCGCTCGATCAAACACGTACGAACCGAATTTATCAAAACCAGATTCACGCGAGATCTCACCTCTCAACGTAAATTCGCCGTTTTCATAAGAAAAGAACATATATTTGCTTTCCGAACGATAATCGCCGCCGCCCCAATTGTCTTTCACGATCGGAACGCCGATAAAATTTTTTTCAGGAGCTATGAGCAGTCCTTTTCGTTCATTCATAGCAGCAGAATAAATATATTCGTTTTCATCATTTACATTTGCATTTATGGGGAAAAATCCGGCTTCTTTGAGGTCGTAAGGGTCTGAGTTGTCGAACATAACGAGTTTAACGCCCGTTTCGACGCCGTTCTCATCGGCGTCCGCACCGAATCCGAGAAGCAGCCCGTCGTCCCACTTCTGCATATACGTGCTGTAGCCGAGTATTTTAAATTCATCTGTAATAAACGGCTCGGCAGGGTCTGAAAGGTCTATTGCAAAAAGAGGATCTGTCTGCTCATAGGTAACAACATAACCCATATTTCCGCTGAAGCTTACAGATTTGATAGTCTCGTTCTCACCGAATCCGCCTACGCTTCCCACGATATTCATATCCATATCCAGAACGTAGACTCTGTTATCGGAGATATGCTCCGCTTCAACGTCAATATCAAGCATAGACGTTATAAAGTTTCCGTTATCGGTCCACTTGTCAACGGTTGATGCAACACGGAAGTAACCGTCATATTCGCTCATTGAAAATTGATCCTTAACATATCCCTCTATTGTTCCGCTTGCTTCGGGGACTATCTGTCCTCCGCCTACGGAAATTCTGGTAATATCAGTATTTTCCCAGCCAACAGCAGTATAAAGATTATCCGCCGAGCTGTAAAGAGTTCCGCTGTAGCCTGCAAGAGCTTTTGTATCGCAGGGTAAAAATTCGCCGGAAGATGTCAGGTCAATACTGCCAATTACAGTATACCCCAAATCAGATAATTTGTCAAGAGTATCGCCGGGCAAAAGTATATCGGAAGGCTGAATGCATTCCCTTTCGCCCACTCCGCATTTCGGAATATATTCATCTATACATTCCGCACCGCCTATTTCTTCTAAGCTCGGAGTATAATAATTTGTCATAAGGTACATATAACCGTCAGGGGCTATGCGGACATCGCTGTATCCGCCGTCCTGATTGTAAGTACCGATATGCTGCGGTTCATTACTCTTTGTATAGAAGCTGACAAAGCATGTGTTTTCATCTTCAAAAAAACTTTCGCCCTTATAGTTATCACCATATAAGGTGTATTCGTTCCGATAAGAATAAGTCGTACCTATGACCGCTATAAGATCATTGTAAAGGTACATATCGTTTACCTGAATATCAGTAATCCAACCGTCTTCCTCCGGAACTTCGGCATAATTGATGTCCAGCTGATAAGTCTCCGTAAAAACGCCGTTATCCACAGCAGCAATGTTCATTTTCGGCTTCATGCCTTCATCATCATATGCATTATACACATAGTAAATACGTTCTCCGTCTGTCTTTGCAATGTCGGCTTCGAGGACGCCCTCCTCCTGATCGTAGGTTTCGGAATGATCTTTCTCAGACCCTTCTGTTTCGTTCGGAGTTTCAGTTCCGGGAACTTCTTCCGATTCAGGCAAATCCTCATCAGGGACGGGCGTGAAATCAGGTTCTTCAGGCTCTCCGCCGCCCATTCCTCCGTCTGCTGCGCCATAGTTTTCGTCCGTCAATACAGATTTCTCGGATACAACTTCATCCTCAGCCATTTCTTGTTTCTCAGCGCCCGTTGCAAATGCTCCGTATATGCCTCTTTCATTATAAACAGATTTATTCACTTTTTCAAGAAGCTTATAAACCTGCTCATAGCTTTCCGCACCGCTCATGTATGGAGCTTTAACCTGTTCGATAGTTTGGGAAACTTCGGAACTGCTTTCTCCATTACCATCCTCAATTATACTCTGTTTCTTATTTTTCGTATTATCAGAACGCTCCGCAAATTTCATAGCTCCGGCAGTTCCTCCGACTATGACCGCACATGCCGCCGCCGCTGCCGTGATACGTCCAACTATGCTTATACCGCCGCGCTTTTTAACAGGCGCTTTTTCGTCAAGCATTTTCTTCATGTTACCGGGAGATACTTCCTCCGGAATTTCAACACTATTAAGTATTTCTCTTGCCCTTTCATCATTACTTTTCATGTCTTACTCCTTTCAGGTACTTAATTCAAGTCTGAGTTTCTTCTTTGTCCTTGCAAGTATAGAACGCACTGTATTTGCTTTTATGCCGGTAATTTCGGAAACTTCACCGCTGCTGTAGCCCTCCAGTACGGTAAGCGATAATATCAGCCGTGAACGCGGTTCAAGGTTTTCCATGGCGTGTTTCAGCTCAGAAACCTCACAGTCAAAATCAACCGACGGTTCTATATCCTCCGTAAATTCTACCGTATCTTGGAAATAATCACGCTGCTTCCGCTTAATCTTTGCAGACAGGATCCGCATTATCCACCCTCGAAACGCTTTTTCATCTTTCAGTCTGCCTATATTACAGAATGCGTCAAGCACCGTATCGCTTACCGCATCACAGGCATCGTGCGTGCTTCTGAGGCTGTACAGAGCGATCCTGTACATGTCTTTATACACTAATGTATAAAGCCTCGCGAAAGCAGCCGAATCACCATTTCTGGCAAGTCTCACGTTCTCTGTAAAATCCTGCTTCATTCCTTCACTTCCTTAATGCATATATGCACTTCAAATCAATTGACTCAGTAATACAGTGTCAGAAAAAGATCAATTTGTGGCAATCTTTTTGAATTTCGTGAATTTCCACAAAACAGCATTTATAGTTTTGTATATCTTCACTATTTAATTATACAGCTTTTTCGATTGAATAACAAGCGTCAATTTATAAAGAAATCATAAATCTGCCGCATGAAAGTATCTTCAATAATTTGCTTTCGACAAAAGACAACTTATGGCAGAAAAGCAGATTCAGCCGGAGATTCTACTAAGTGGCGGCTGCGCCTCATAAATGATAAACATAAGCCATAGTCATATTTTAACATTTTAGCGTAAAAATAGTCAATTTTTTTCGTCATGATTTTCGTGAAACAAAACACAAGAATCAAAGAGAAAACGAGAAAAACAAAGAGAATCAATAAGAAAGCTTTGTATAGATTGAAAAAAATCCAAAAAAACTCTTGACATTTTATAATCTTTCCTGTATAATAACTATTGTTGCTTTCAGAGGCAGGTCATAAACCAATATTTGACGGTTTCCCTCCTCTGAATATCTTAAATTTATTACAGGAGGAAATAAATATGTCAACTACATTGACAAAACCGGCAGAAGTTAGCCGTACATGGTATATTATTGATGCTGCCGGTCAACCTCTCGGACGCGTAGCTGCTAAAGCTGCTCATATCCTCAGAGGTAAGCATAAGCCTTCTTTCACTCCCAACGTTGACTGCGGCGATTTTGTTATCGTAATCAACTGTGATAAGGCTGTTCTCACAGGAAAGAAACTCGATCAGAAAAAATATTACTGGCACACAGGCTGGATCGGCGGTCTCAAGTCCATTTCTTATAAGGATATGATGGCTGAGCAGGCTGACAGAGCTATGACGATCGCAGTCAACGGTATGCTGCCCAACAATACCCTAGGTAGAAATCAGATCAAGCGTCTGAAAGCTTTCAAGGGCGCGGAGCATAAGCACGAGGCTCAGAAGCCCGTTGCATACACACTTTAAGGAGGTGCTTTAAAATGTACGAATCAAAAGTAAAATACTACTACGGAACAGGCAGAAGAAAGCACTCCGTTGCAAGAGTAAGAATATATCCCGGTTCTGGCAATGTAACTATAAACGGCAGAAGTATCGACGACTATTTTGGTCTTGAAACGCTCAAGCTCATTGTTCGTCAGCCTCTCGCCCTTACCGATAATCTTGATAAATTTGACATTGTCTGCACTGTTACAGGCGGCGGTGTTACCGGTCAAGCCGGCGCTATCCGTCACGGCGTTTCAAGAGCGCTCCTTGCTTTCAACGAAGAACTTCGTCCGGTACTTAAGAAAGCAGGTTTCCTCACTCGTGACCCGAGAATGAAGGAAAGAAAAAAGTACGGTCTCAAGGCAGCCCGTCGTGCTCCTCAGTTCTCAAAGAGATAAGAAATCGCCTTTTTATACTGGCGAAAATCTCGTATTTACGTTGTTTTGCTCGGTTTGGGTTTATCTGAAATATGGTGGATTTCGAACGGTAACTAACACGTAACTAACGGGTAACAAACAAGTATTCAAGGCATTCATCGGTTGGTGAATGCCTTATTGTATAATTTAATTTGTCCCAAATGATTTGCTTGGAGGGTTAAAAATGAGAAGATTCGCTAACATTAATGATCGCCTTGATTTTATCGAATTCAGGCAGGATTTGCTTTTTTATAGAGATGCGACAAGCGATATTCTATATGAAAATGAAATTACTCGTTCTGAATATTCAGACATAATGGATTTAATGGATGAATATAGACATAAAATTGAACGTCATATTAAAGTAAACAATAGCAAATTCGAAGATGAAATGTATGCTATTCTCCCTGATAATTTAAATGGCAATTATCATTTCTGTGAAAATATTACAAGAGCATTTATGGAAGATCGACGTTGGGAAGAGGTTTTTTGGGAATTGTATGGCGATTTACCCAAATATGCGTATTTGAGGAGATAAGAGATGGCGGATTTTTTCAAAATCATTGGCTATATTGCTGATGTTATTGGGGTTGTTTCACTTCCATGGGCAATAATCGAATTATTTATTCTAAAATCAAGAGTAAAATCTACCCAAAAAAGCATGAATGAGCTTCTTTTAATCAAAGAATATCAAACTTTATCTAAATTATCAAGTATTATCTCTAGAATTCAAGAAGAAATATCAACCATATTACTTCAACACGGTAAAAAAGGTGTGAAACAAAGCGCATTATTTAACCAATGTCAATTGATAACAAATGAATTAAATAAGTGCATAACTGATACTCCGCCGAAACATGAAGAATTAACCAATCAATTCATTGGTTGTAAGGAAGAAATACAAGAATATATAAGTAGCAGTGATAGAAATCATCTTAAAGATGCTCAGGCGTATATATATTCATGTATAAAGATTATCAAAGGCATTGATTCACAAGCCATTAAAGATGAATCCGAGCGTATTGCTAATAACTAAAACCGCTGAGAGATTACTTCCCTCAGCGGTTATTTTTTTACCTATATCTTATTAATAGCTTTCAATAGTTCCTGTACATTAATATGCGTATATACTTTTTCAGTAAGCGACATAGCACCTGAATGACCGACGATTTTCTTTATCAGCGTAGGATTAACTTCTTTCGCTGTCATCATTGAAACGCAGGTATGACAGGTATCATGCGGCTTGTGAGAGCATCCGATAAGTTCCATAACAGATGTCCAGTATGAATCGTAATAGTTGCGGTATGTAAAATGATTTCCATCAGGAGTATGAAGCAGGTACTCGCAGCCTTCATCATACCACTTTCTGAAAATAGGATAAGTTCTGTCATGTATCGGAACAACTCTGACACCGCTGTCTGTCTTGCTTTCTACAACTTTGAAATAATGCTCGTCTATGTAAACATTCTCACGTTTGAGGTCAAGAAGCTCTGAAACTCTTACTCCGCTGTAAATCAGCATCAGCACAATTTGAACATAAATCCCTGCCAATCCGAAATACTATGATATTGTTCATGCCTTTGATGATACGGATATGATTGACTGGAAACAGGGTTCGGACATGAAAAAGGGCGATACTGTTTTTATGTATGTTGGTGCGCCTGTGTCGGCTATTCTTTATCAGTGTAAGGTCATAGAAACGGACATACCTTGCGATTACCGCAGCAAGGAGCTGACTATCACAAAACTGATGAAGATCAGACTGCAAAAGCGGTATAAGCCCGATCAATTCACCTTTGTACGTTTGAAATCGGAGTACGGCATCTTTGCGGTCAGAGGCGCAAGGGGTGTTCCAAACAGCCTGAACTGTGCGCTGAAAGGAAAATAGAATGGCAGTTTACATCGTTTTTGACGTTGAAACGCCCAATCGGGCAAACAACCGTATGAGTGCGATAGGCATATCCGCAATCAAGGATAACAAAATCGCTGCGAATTTTTTCTCGCTTGTCGATCCAGAAACACATTTCGACCGCTTTAATACGCAGCTCACGGGCATTGATGCAGAGAAAGTCAAGGGTGCTCCGAATTTTGCGGAGCTTTGGAAGAAAATAGAGCCTATCATGAGCAAAGGCATACTCGTTGCTCATAACGCTGTATTTGATATGTGCGTTCTCCGTGCGTGTCTGCGCGATTATGGTATCTCATGGAAACCAACTGCGGAATATCTTTGTACCGTTCAGATCGGCAGACGCATTCTGCCCGGTATGAAACATAATCTCAATGTGATGTGCGATCACTATGGTATCGCTCTCAATCACCACCAAGCCGACAGCGACAGCCGTGCCTGTGCAGAGATACTGCTGCGATATATGGAAAGCGGTGTTGATGTGGCTCAATATGTGAAGAAATACAAACTCGTTCCCTGAATCTGAGGTGAGATCATGCGCGATATATGGAATCCGTGGCACGGATGTATCAAGAAAAGCGAGGGCTGCGACAACTGCTATATGTACTTCCTTGATCGTATGCGTGACATGGACGGCTCAAAGATATACCGTACCAAGACAGGTTTCAGCTATCCGATACAGAAAGACAGAAAAGGCAATTACAAGATACAAAGCGGTGAGATGATACGGGTGTGTATGACCTCTGATTTCTTTCTTGCAGAAGCGGACGAATGGCGTGATGAAGCGTGGGAGCTTATGCGGATCAGAAGCGATGTTATCTTTTTCTTGCTGACTAAACGTCCTGAACGGGTGGCGGAGCATCTGCCGGAGGATTGGGGTGACGGCTGGGATAACATCTTCTTCAATGTGACCGCCGAGAATCAGCGCCGTGCCGATGAACGCATTCCGATACTGCTTGATCTGCCGTTCAAGCACAAGGGCGTGATGTGTGCGCCGTTTATTGGTCAGGTCAGTATGCGGAAATATCTTGAAACGGGACAGATCGAGCAAGTGCTGTGTGACGGTGAGAACTATGACGGCGCTCGCCCCTGCCATTTTGATTGGGTAAAGCTGTTGCGGCAAGAGTGCGTGGACAACAATGTGACCTTTGTTTTCTGCGGTACAGGCAGACGGTTCGTCAAGGACAATAAGCTCTACAAGATAGAGGGCAACGGTCTGCAAAGCCGGCAGGCTTACAAATCGGGAATGAGCTTTCAGGGAAAAACGATACACTTTGACCTATATGACAGCCTCGGCTATCCAATTTCTGAGGAGGATAGATATAAACCATATTTCCGTGAAAAGTGTGAAAGCTGCGGTATGCGTCCGACTTGCAATGGGTGCAGTAATTGTGGAAAATGCGAACAATAGAACAACTTTGATTCCAATGATTTCAAGGTACATATGAGAGCTGTTGCTTCGGCAACGGCTCTTTTCTTTTATCACCACTCTGTGGCGGTCTGAGCATATCAGACCGCCTTTTTCTGTGGAAAAATGTGATGGGAACATAAAATTATTGTGAAAAGTTGCCGCAAAGAAATGTTGCACAATCGTGGCTTTTTTCAATACATAAAGGCAATTTTAAAGATACACGAGAAGAATGTTGAAAAACAGAGATCTTTTGAATCACACCGAAATAAGGGCGTTTTAGTCAATGGGATCGTTCCCGAAAGGGAACGATGAAAAGTTGCTTTTTCTGTCACAATGGTACATAATAGAATAGAACGCATGGTTACATATTTGCGATTCTCTAATAGTGAGCCTTACTGCGCAGGGGTTACTCGATCACTGTATAGAAATTGAATATGGAACAATCAAATGAACGGGTAATGTTTGATTGTCGGACGGATAAAAACCGAATGACAGGCTAACTATGTTCATTTGCTGATTTCTGTCCGACAGAAAGGACGGAAAATGAATACAGTAATACATACTCCTCAGATTTTATTGTTTAGTGAACTGGAGGAGCCGCAAAACTTTGAAATTTATATCTATGGAACAAGTGATTGTAACAAACTGCATCATGACAGCTTTGGTCTGGCATTAGACCGATATTTGCGTGAAATCAATATTAGTCAAAAAATGCTTTCCAGGCTGACAGGAATTGCACCCTCAACAATTTCACGGTATCTGTCAGGCAAAAGAAAGATTCGCTATGACTATCTGTGTGCGGTATGTATCGCACTTAAGCTGCACCCCAGCAGACAACGGCACTTGTTCACACTTATGCGATACGCTATGCCGTGTGAAACAAGTATTTGCAGGCAAAGTGAATATATCATCAGGGCATATCTTGACGGATGTGCTTTCAATGTTCGATATAATCTGACTGCCTGCAACGAACGATTAAGGTCAATACGCTTACAAGTCTGATCTCTGACAAGGAGGGCAGCAAGTAATGGGCAGATTTATGTACATACACTTTGATGATGAAGTACCTGATTATATCGAAAAAGAGTATAACAAGATGCTTCGTAAGGAAAAGTATCTTGACGAGAAAGAAATCGAAAACGGAAGAGTATACCCTGACTTTGATGATGTGCTTCTTATGCAGCCTGATCCCGACAGTCTCCCCATAAATGAAATAGAGGAAGAAAATCAAAAAAGGTACAGAAAAAGGTTGGAGATTCTGCCTTTTGCATTGGAAATGCTCAAAGAGAATTACTATAAAGGCTATGTGCTGATTTATGACTATTATCTCAGCGGTGATAATGTGACATTGACATATCTTGTTAACAGGTATGGTCTGTCATTCGATACAGTTCGCTATCGGCTTAGAGCCGCAAAAGAGAAACTAAAACAGTATATTATTCTGTACGAAAATATATGTTGAATATTGTTTGAAACGCCGATTTTTTCTTTTTGAGAAAAGAAATTTTCAAAAAACAACCCCACTTTTTCAAATTCCTCGGTAGATACATAGAGGGGTTTGTACTGCCAACGGCAGACGGCGGTATAAAAATTCCCTTACACATATCCTCTGAGCTAAGGAAACGGTGCAGCTTTTTGTCCATTTTCAAGCTGTGCCGTTTCCTGAAAGCTCATTTTGTACTACATAAAGACTGCGAATGAACATTTGCAGAGCAGAACTAAAGGAAGTAAGAGAAATGAATGAAGTCGTAATTGGACGCAGAAAGGCAGATTATTCATTTATGAACTTTTGAAAGAGCATGGCATTCTTCCTCTTATGGAACAGAACGGCGTTAATTCATAATATTCCTTTCTTTTTGAATGACAGCGGAAACGTTGTCGGGAGTATCCGTTCTTCGGTGGGAAAGGGTACGTTTTATTTGTATCTTTCATCAATTACGTTCTGCAACGCGCACAAAATAAGGTGTGAAAAACCGGATAATGCGCCGAAAATATCAGGATTGCGGTTGTTGAGTCTTGCATTATATTACGATTTGCGCTATAATTGAATCGTCAACAGCAGACTTCTGCCGCTTTCAATTCAAAGGAGGATATAAGAAAATGAAAGCAAGTCTGCCTTATAAATATATTACTTCCGTAAAAAACGGAAAACAGTATGTTGTTTTTGATTACAAGGACAAAGCAGGAAAGCGTAAACGTAAGTGGGTGTCCACGGGACTGCCTGAGAAATGCACAAAGAAAGCTCTGAATGAAGCGGTCGAGGGAATCGTAGCCGAGTTTGCTGAGAATTGGAACAATCGTCAGGTAGTACTGAACAATACGTCCAAAAGTGACGGCGGTGAGGACAATTCCGCACCTGTTGTTATCAACAAGGAGCTTAGTGATTTCTTTTCCGAGTGGCTGACAGCTATTAAAGCAAATGCTGCCCGCACCACATTTCAATGTTACAAAAGAATCATGATACGATTTACGGACTATATGAGCGAGCATTATCCCGATGTTACGCTTGCAGAATTGAACTACTCCCATATTCAGGCATTTCTCAACTACAATATGGATAAGGGATTAAAGGGCAGTACAGTCAAACAGTATTACCTTGCAATACATTCTGCTTTTGCCTATGCTGTGAAGATGGAAATTTTATCTCAGCACCCGATGGACAAGCTTGTTGTTCCGAGAGCCGAAAGACACGAAGCAGTATTCTATAATGAAGAAGAACTGAATGAACTGTTTGAGGTGTTCAAGGGACATAAGATTGAACTGATCGTGCATATAGCAGCATACTACGGCTTGAGAAGATGCGAGGTACTCGGATTGAAGTGGGATTCTATCGACTTCAAGAAGAAAACAATTTCTATCGAGCGTAAGGTAATAAGCGATTATGACGAGAACGGAAATCCGAAGCTTTATGTGGAAACAAGGCTCAAAACCAACTCTACAAGACGAACATTGCCGCTGATTCCGCACATTGAGGAGATGCTACTTGAAAAGCGTAAAATGGATAAGCACTATAAGAAACTTGGCGGTAAGGATTACGATACCGAATTTGAGGGCTTTGTGTGCTGTGACCCGTTCGGCAGGCTTATCAGTCCGAACATGGTGACACATGACTTCCATTATGTTATCAAGAAGAATGGTCTGAAACTGCTTCGTTTCCATGATCTCCGCCACAGTTGTGCCAGCCTTTTGCTTGCAAATGATATTCCGATGAAGGCGATTCAGGAATGGCTCGGACATTCAAACTATTCTATTACGGCTAATCTTTACAGCCATTTGGAATATAATGCTAAAGTTATTTCTGCGGAAACGATTGCAAGAGTTCTTGACAGCAAGAAGGAAGATTCATCTGACGAGTCTGAAAATAAATCGGCATCCACAAAGTCCGCAGATACAAAATCTGCAAGTAATAAGACAACGAACAATCCTGCGCCGAAAAAGCGTGGCAGAAAAAAGAAGAACATCACTCCTGCGGACACGTCACATACCGTAGCTGTGTAATTATATAATATAATGTGACAAGACTGAGGATGAAATAGAAAATTTGAAAAAAGAGCGATTTTGGTAGAAAATTTGGTAGAAATTTCTGGTAGAAGTCAATTATATGATTTTGAAAGGGTTTCAGAAAGTTCCATAAAATCAAAGAAAAAGCACATCAAATGAAAAACTTCATATAATGTGCTGGACATTTCTGCGATTTTATGGTATAATAGAATTAACAGAAAACTGCGAGGTGATATTATGGCAGATTTTAAACCAGTACCAATTGGAATTGAAGATTTTAAGAGGCTAATTGATGACGGCTATTATTTTGTGGACAAAACGTTAATGATTAAAGAGCTTATTGATATGAAGGGTATGGTTAATTTATATACTCGCCCAAGAAGATTCGGTAAAACTCTTAATATGAGTATGCTCAGAAGATTCTTTGAGAAAACGGAAGAGGATAACTCATATTTGTTTGACGGGCTTGCCATAGCAGAATCAGGGAATAAATACTGTAAATATATAGGACAGTACCCTGTTATCAGCATTTCTTTAAAGAGTATGAAGCAGTCGGATTATCGAGAGGCTTTTTCAGAATTTAAGAATATGATTTCTAAAGAAGTATGGAGACATAAAGAATTATTAGTTTCTGATAAACTTATGCCTTTAAACAGAAAGAAACTTGAAATGATTTGCGATGATACTGCTAATAATGCTGTATATAATACTGCATTGAAACTTCTTTCGGATTGCCTTTATGAAGTATATGGGAAAAAAGTGATAGTCCTCATAGACGAGTATGATGTACCGCTGGAAAATGCATATTTCAATGGATTTTACGACGAAATGATAAATCTGATACGTTCAGTTTTTGAGAGCGTGCTTAAAACCAATGATTCCCTTGAATTCGCCGTTATGACTGGTTGTCTGCGTATATCTAAGGAAAGCATCTTTACAGGACTGAATAACCTGAATGTTTATCCTGTTACAGACAATGCGTTTTCACAGTATTTTGGTTTTACGGAGCAGGAAGTAAAACAGCTTGCGGATTATTATGGTCTTTCAGACTGTTTTGATACAATAAAAACCTGGTATGACGGTTATATGTTTGGTGAAACAGAAATCTATAATCCATGGAGTGTGCTGAAATATGTGCAATTTTCATTGTTTAATAATAGTCGTCTTCCAGATGCTTATTGGGTGAATACAAGTTCAAACAACATTATTCATGAGCTTGTTGTAAAAGGCGACAGAAGAATCCGTGAAGATATAGAAAAACTTATCAAGGGGGATTCAATTGAAAATCCTCTTTATCAGGATATCACCTACGTAAATATGAATGTGAAATCCGATTATATATGGAGTTTTCTGCTTCATACTGGTTATCTTAAACCTATTAGAATTTACAAAAAAGGCATACAGACATATTTTTCTGCTGTGATTCCGAATCTTGAAATAGTGACAATTTACGAAAATACTTTCAGACAGTGGTTTGACGAGTCAATAAGAGTTGCAGATAAAATCGTGCTTCTTAAAGCTGTTCTTGACGGCGATGCCGAAACCTTTGAACTTGAGGTCAACAGATGGTTATTGAAAAGTATCAGCTATCATGACGGCTATGAGAATTTCTATCACGGTTTTCTTGTGGGACTTCTGGAATACTCGGACGAATATCTTGTTGAATCAAATCGTGAGAGTGGTACGGGTCGAAATGACATTGTGATTAAAAATGTTCTCACTCGTGAAATTGCTGTCGTACTTGAGATAAAATCAGTTGACAAAAATGAAACTCTTGACAGTATGTGTGACATTGCCCTTAAACAGATTGAGGACAGACAATATGAAGTTGGTCTTGCAAATGAGGGTTACAAAAAAATTATCAAATATGGTATTGCTTTTGAGGGGAAACGATGCATGATAAAAAAAAGCGTGAAAAACTCTCATTAGGAGAAAAAATCAAAAGAAAGGAGCAGCCCACTATGTACAAAATAATGCACAAAACCGAAGTAATAGCACTGGCAGATGAAGAAAATATAACTGAAATAATAAATAAAGCGTTATGTCCGAATTGTTTTGTTGTGGGTATGCCTTTGTATATATGGCTGGACAACAGATGCGTAGATATGCATCGTTCACATTCCAGAAAGCTTTTTAAAGCTTTAAGATTGCGAAATTCTGAAAATACAGCCGAATTAATATCTATCGGGCATGGCGTTTTGAAAGAAACTCCTGGTATATGTATAAGCAGGGTGGAATTCAGGAACTGGTAAGCGAATATTACTCATATTTATTTTTAAAGGCAATGCAGTTTCATGTGGCTGAATATCGTATAAAGATTATTAAATCAACGGAAACAGGTCTAAGCACTACATTCATGCTGTCAAAGGATTTCACAAATAATGCAGAGGTTGATTTTGAACCATTCTGCAATTATTTCAGTGATGATGAGGAGCTTGATTTCATTATACCAAGATTACCTGAAAAACTCATAAAGCAGTATGTTATGACCGTATTCTACGATGCATTATTATTCAACGGAGACAGGCATAATCAGAATATATGCATAATTCGTGACAGATTGACTGGTGAAATACTTATCGCTTCAGGTATTCCAAGAATAAATAAAAGTACTGGAAATATATTTACTGACGGTATATTGAGTAATGAGACTTGCAGACGTGTTTTAAAGGAAAACATTCCTGACAGACAGAAAATTACCATTGCTGTGGAATCCGCAACAGCAGGTGTTAAGTCAGCTTTGGGTTTGAATGATTTGAATTACTCCTTGATAGAAAACTATATTAAAGATACATTTGATTATATTTCTGAAAATATATAATAATTACATCAGTTTCATAACGTGTTATTAGAAATCAATAAACTTGAGAGAGTAACTAACAAAACGGCTTAAAAACTCCTAAAGTCCAGCTTTTTAAGTTCTCAAAGAGATAATCAGATACCAATTATTTGGCTATGTACCGTTATTTCAAAGAGTTCAGAAAGCTGTTTGGTCAGCTTCTGGACAACTAATAAAGACCATATATACCTCCCTGTTTTACACAGGGAGTTTTTTGTATCTTTAAGCAAGTTTCAATTCTATCTGTTCTGCGACTTTGGACTTCACTTCTAAGTACGTTAGCATCAGGAATCCCAAAAATTGTTATTAAAATACATTTTTGGGATTCTCTGTCAATTTTTTCTTCATTATAACACTTCTAAATAAAAAATACGTCATACCTGACCGGAAATCATTCCGATTTAAGTATAACGTATTATTTTTTCCATTTCAATAATTTTATTTTGATATTATGGCATAATACTTAAGGCAACACCGCACAAAGATTGTGCGGCAGATGCGCAGTCAGATATTTCGTCAGATTGCATAAATTTGACGCAGCAATACTGTCGTATTACAAGGAAAATTTGTGTGATATGACGGAAAATATGCAAGCAGATGACGTGCAAAGCCGTCAGGCGTGCTTTGTGCGGTGTTGCCTTAAATAGTACTAATTATTAAGTTACATATTACGCAATCTTTTATTAGATGCAATATTCCAAAAATGATATAGAAAAACCTTGCAAATCAGCACACAAGCAAATATTACAATTATATTAGATATTACTATTTCCATATATGGCATTGGTATTTGTATTCTCGAAAGAAGCATAAGTTCATTATAATACAGATTAGTAATTATAAGCGCTAAGACGTCTGATACAATAAGTGAACTCAGTATAACACCACAAGACTGATATATAACCATAAGCGAAATATTATATTTACTTATACCTATTGCTGACATTATCGCATATTCCTTTATATTACGCTGAATACTTATATACGCAGTAATACAGCTATTTATTAACAGGAAAAAGAATGTCAGCATAATCAAAAATATATTAATATAATTGCAAATTTTCAAATGCCTGTTATTTCCTTCTATTTGAGAAATGTCCGTCAATTTCACAAAATTTTTTCCTGAAAAAAGAGCGGTTAGTTCGTTTGTACTTTCTTTGGAAACTTTGTAGAATATACGTGATGGAATTGGATCATTACCAAAAAGTTCAATGTATGTCTCCATATTTATCATTAATACATTGGCAACTTGTGATGAAGGCAATATATCATCATATTCATTCTTTACCCCTATTATTTCAAGTGAATTTTCCTCATCTAATTGTATTTTTGAGTAGTTTTCAAGTTTCACCCCAACAATATTGTTACTATTATTGATAATATTTCTATAAGCAATTGCCTCATATTTTTTTAAATCTATATTAAGCTGCTTTTGCTGTTCGTCTGTAATGCCTACCATTATAAATGGAATCTGCATAGTATCAGAATAATTATTGCTGAGTTCATACTGATAATCTTTTTTTAGCAGCTCAGCATATTCATCTGATATAGTATCCTTATATACATTCAAATTACAGCTCTTACTATAAATCGGTACAGAAACACACCCATCAATGTATGGCGCAGCAATTTTGCGTACATAATTATTAACGATTAGATTATTGTAACTTCTAAATTTATCTTCATCTAATTCTGCAACATAATCATATCCTTCATATTTTGTCACATCTTGTATTACTGATGAAAAATACAACTTAAACACAGGAATCAGACATATAAGAAAAGAAATTGTAATGAATGTAAGTATATTTGATAACTTAGCATTTTTTATATGACGTTTAGCTATGATATAATTTGTTATTCTATTAATTGAAACACGTTTTCTCACATTAATTGATTTTTCGTTTCTCACATCCTGTATATTTAACTTTCTTGTTTTAAGTATGATGATAAACAGCAATGAAACAATATATAATAAAATCAATATAATTGTAAGAAATAAAACTATTAAAAAACCTCTTTTATAAACGAATGATGTAACATCAGATGAATATGTATATTTATAAATTTCTTTTATAGCTCCGACAGAAATAAAGCTGCATAAAATTCCAAATGTTCCTGAGAGTAAAATGGTCTTAAGTACATTAATAAATATACATTTTCTTATAGAATTCTTATTTATTCCAATGAATCCAGCCACACCTATATTAGTATTATGATACATGAGCATCATTGATACAATATGAATAAATATAGATGTCATAACTGCAAGCAGTACAACAAGCAGCGGTACATAAAGTTTACGATTCTGATAAGAATTAAGTTCAATTGCCCACTGATTCATATTATATTCGCAATATACTGAATATTTTTCATATTTAGACACAACAGCATCACAACGGTCAATATTTTTTAATGAAAACGCAGCTGAATTCATTTTTACAGGAGAAGAAGTAAAACACTGTACGTAGTAGTTAGACATAGCAGACCACAAACGATGCGATTTAAATGTACCTGTTACCGTATATTCTTCATCTCCCAGTTGAATTTTACTTCCTATGAAATTTTCATGAGGAATTCCACGCATAAAAAGAAATGAAGATTCACAACATATTTCACTATGATTTTTTGGGAAGCTGCCGCTTGTCAGGTAATACTCTGTAAAATCAAAATAATCCTTAGGTACGGCATCCAAATACAAACCCGTTCCATCGGTCGAACTGAATACGTTTCTTTCAAAACCAATAACTCTATCCACCGATCTTTCTTCCGAAAGCTTATCAATTTTATCGGAATCCATATTATACAACACTCCATGATATGTGCCATATTTTGTATTATTATATTTCATATCAAGGAGAGCTTCATAAAACAAAGTTACTGTGTTCGTGAAGATAACTGATATAAAAATCACCAGAAATAAAATAATATGATATTTGTACGGTTTCTTAAAGCTTTTTAAAAGTAATTTATCACGCATTTTCTCCCCCCGTATCATTTGAAATATTAGTGCATTTTCCGTCTAAAACTTCAATTTTGTAATCAGCAAGAGAGGCATATTTTTCTTCATGAGTAACATAAACAAGACAGCTATTGTTGCTTTTAGCATAGGAAATAAGCAAATCAAATACTATTTTTGAATTATATGAATCAAGATTACCTGTGGGTTCGTCAGCAAAAATCACCTTTGGTTTCATAAGCAATGCCCTGCATATTGCAACACGCTGCTGTTCTCCGCCGGATAATTCATGAGGATAGTTAAGCAGCTTGTTTCCTATTCCACATTTATTCACAAGTTCCTCAAAAAGTGCGTTATCATAAACTTTGCTTTTATAATTCATCGGCAGAATAATATTTTCTTTTGCATTAAGAGTTGACATTAAATAAAAATCCTGAAAAACAAATCCGAAATTTTTTAATCTGAAATCTGATTTTTTTGCTTCTTTCATAGAAGATATTTTTTCTGAATCAAATAAAATTTCTCCATCGGTAGGTAAATCAAGTGTTGACATTACATTTATAAGCGTACTTTTTCCCGAGCCTGATGGTCCAATAATAGCTGCAATATCAGAACTTCCAATATTAAGGCTGACATTATCCAAAGCTTTACATGCTGTTTCACCTGACCCGTAAATTTTAGTAACATTGTTTACTTTTATCATATTTCCTCCTTTTAGTTTTATATGATCTCAAATATCACTTCTTGCGCCACACTATGTCGTCAAAGTCAAGAGAATCAATTCCTTTAACTTCAACTTCACCCGCTTCGCCTTTATGCTTATATATGACATCAAGCTCTACTGACTTTATTTTTTCATAAAGTTCTTCATCAGTTAATCCTTTTCTGTTCATTAATACATAGCAACTTGTATCAGTGGGAATATACATAGATGTTTGCATAGGGAAATCCAACCTATGAGCGGAAATGAATGAGTTATCATTTTCAAGTACCTTATTTACAATACAATATATAAGGTTGACAGATGATATACAATTACATTTTACTTTACATCTATATATAACAAGAATATAGTCGCTTATATTATCGGATAAAACCGTATCTGAATCATAAAAGATTTGTCCGTATTTAAGATAGGTATTTACGTATCTCGCATCTTTAGCATCATTAGCGGAAAATGAATCTATAGATACATAATCAATTTTAGAAGTTACAGGGTATTTTAATGAATATAAAAAACATACAACTGCTATAACTAATATTGAGCATATTGCCAATATTTTTATTGCTTTTTTATTGACTAATCGTTTCATTTTGTCACCTTACCATGCGCTTTTGGCTATTGCATGATCTGTTGTATTATTTGCTTTTTTAAGTTTAAAACATCTGTAAATTATATTTTATATCCTCAGATTCCAAAGATTCAATACCCTCAACTTTAATTTTTTTAGGTTCATTATTCTCTTTATATATAATTGAAATATCAATTGCTCTGATTTTTTCTTCAATATCTTCTTCACTAAGTCCTTTTATGCAAATCAAAACATTACAAAAAATAGTTTGATTTTTAAAAGGATTAGATGTAGCTAAGTAATCAGGAGGGATGGTTAGAATATATGACGTATCATTTTCAGGAACAGATTCAACTATAGAACGGATTTCACTTGCACCCAATAAATTATTTATCTTAAAATCGCACGCATATAATACCTGAATATAATCAGATGCGTTTTCTGAAGGAATATGATCCATATCACAAAACACTTGAAGATTGTCGATACTATTCTTTGCTTGCTTTAAATAATTGTTTAGAAACCTCTCATCCATGGAACTCAC
>CAJTYV010000001.1:111306-192717 GCA_910584195.1 uncultured Ruminococcus sp.
TTCCTTTAACTTCAACTTCACCCGCTTCGCCTTTATGCTTATATATGACATCAAGTTTAACTGATTTTATTTTTTCATAAAGTTCTTCATCTGTTAATCCTTTTCTATTCATTAAAATATATGATGCAGTATCAGTAGGAATATACATAGCTGTTTGCATAGGGAAATCCATTCTCTGTGCTGAAATAAATGCAGCGTCATTTTCAGGCACATTATTCACAATGCAGTATATAAGACCAACAGATGATAAACAATTAATTTTCACTTTACATTCATAAGCAACAAAAACATATTCACTTGCATTATCTGAAAGAACTGCATCCTCATTATAAAAAATCTGTTCGCTTTTTAAATTGTTTTTTACAAAGCTTACATTATCTTTATCATCTTCTGTAAATGTGGTTATGCGTATACATTTTATTTTAGAAGTTACAGGATATTTTACCGAATATAAAAAATATACAACTGCCGTAAATAATAATAAACATATAAAACATATTTTAACAGTTCTTTTATTGACTAAGCGTTTCATTTTGTCACCTTACCATGCGCTTTTGACTATTGCGTGATCTGTTGTGTAATATTGACTAAAAGATTTTGATTACTTAAATTTAAAACATTTTTAATTCATATTCAATATCCTCAGATTCCAAAGATTCAATACCCTCAACTTTAATTTTTTTAGGTTCATTATTCTCTTTATATATAATTGAAATATCAATTGCTCTGATTTTTTCTTCAATATCTTCTTCACTAAGTCCCTTTATGCAAATAAAAACAGTGCAATATATGTTTATACCCTTAAAACCAGCTTTTTCTCTCAAAAAATTCGGAGGAATGGATAAAACATATGATGTATCGTTTTCAGGAACAGCGTCAACCATAGCTTGGATTTCATTTGTATATGATAAACCATTATACTTAAATTTACACAAATACGTTACCTGAACATAATCATCTGTATTCTCCGAAGGAAGATGATCCAAATCGCAAAATACCTGAAATCGATCGTTTGTTTTAGCTCGTTCAAAATAACCGTTTATATGTTTCACATTATTATAGTTACCACACGGATAAAATTTAACGGATACACGATCAATTTCTGCTTCTGCGGGATTAATTTTTGAATATACAAATACAAATGTTATGAACAATAAACAAATCGCAATTAGTATTGATATAATGTGCTTTAATCTTATTTTTTTCATAGTTTTCTCCGATAATACTACCATGCGCTTTTGGCTATTGCATGATCTGTTGTGTGGATTATGCGGTAAACATAATCTTCTCTTTCGGTTATATCAGAAAAAGCTTTAGCAAAATAATCATCTGAATTTGAACTATCACTTCTTGCGCCACACTATGTCGTCAAAGTCAAGAGAATCAATTCCTTTAACTTCAACTTCACCCGCTTCGCCTTTATGCTTATATATGACATCAAGTTCTACTGACTTTATTTTTTCATAAAGTTCTTCTTCTGTTAAGCCATGCCTGTTCATTAAAACAAAGGATGCAGTACCAATAGGCATATATATAAATGCCCGTCTAGAAAAATCCAATCTATGTGCAGAAATAAATGCGTTGTCATTTTCAGGTATCTTATTTACAATACAATATATAAGATCGACAGATGATAAACAATTGCTTTTAACTTCACAATCATATGTAACAAGAATATAATCGTTTACATTATCGGATAAAACTGTATCTGTATCATAAAAAATTTGTTCGTATTCCAAATAGGTATTTACGTATCTCACGTCATCCGCATTATTAGCGGAAAATGTGCTTATACTTACTTCTTGGATTTTTGCAGTTACGGGATATTTTAATGAATATATAAAATATACAACTGCCATAAGTAATAATAAACATAGCAAACATATTTTAACAGTTTTTTTACTGACTGATTTTTTCATTTTGTCGCCTTACCATGCGCTTTTGGCTATTGCGTGGTCCGTTGTGTAATATTGACTAAAAGATTTTGATTACTTAAATTTAAAACATTTTTAATTCATATTCAATATCCTCAGATTCCAAAGATTCAATACCCTCAACTTTAATTTTTTTAGGTTCATTATTCTCTTTATATATAATTGAAATATCAATTGCTCTGATTTTTTCTTCAATATCTTCTTCACTAAGTCCCTTTATGCAAATAAAAACATCACAATATATAGTTATCCCCTTAAAACCAGCATTTTCTCTCAAAAAATCCGGAGGAATGGATAAAACATATGATGTATCATTTTTGGGAACAAATTCTACTATAGAACGTATTTCATTTGCACCCAGTAAACTATTTATCTTAAAATTGCACGAGTATATTACCCAAATATAATCAGATGCATTTTCTGAAGGAATATGATCCATATCACAAAACACTTGAAGATTGTCGATATTATTCTTTGCTTGCTTTAAATAATTGTTTAGAAACCTCTCATCCATGGAACTCACAAATACATGATCAATTTTTGCCTCTGCTGGTTTTATTTTTGAATATATAAATACAGATGTTATAATCAAAAAACAAACTGAAATTAATATAACTGCAATGTGCTTTAATCTTATTTTTTTCATAGTTTTCTCCGATAATACTACCATGCGCTTTTGGCTATTGCATGATCTGTTGTGTGGATTATGCGGTAAACATAATCTTCTCTTTCGGTTATATCAGAAAAAGCTTTAGCAAAATAATCATCTGAATTTGAACTATCACTTCTTGCGCCACACTATGTCGTCAAAGTCAAGAGAATCAATTCCTTTAACTTCAACTTCACCCGCTTCGCCTTTATGCTTATATATGACATCAAGCTCTACTGACTTTATTTTTTCATAAAGTTCTTCATCTGTTAATCCTCTTCTATTCATCAGAACATGACAGCCTGTGTTTGTTGGCATATACATAGCCGTTTGCATAGGGAAATCTTGTTTATGAGCAGTAATATACGCATTGTCATTTTCAGGAACCTTATTGACCAAACAATATATAAGAGTTATAGGTGAAAAACAATTACTCTTCACTCTGCAAGTATATATAATATGAACATAGTCGTTTACATTATCAGATAAAACCGTATCTGAATCATAAAAAATTTGTTCGCAATCTAAATAGCTCTTTACGTATTCAACATCATGCTTATCACTATCCGAAAATGTGCCTATACTTACTTCTTGGATTTTTGCAGTTACAGGATATTTTAATGAATATATAAAATATACAACTGCCGTAAATAATAATAAACATATCAAACATATTTTAACAGCTTTTTTACTGACTGATTTTTTCATTTTGCCACCTTACCATGCGCTTTTGACTATTGCGTGATCTGTTGTGTGAATTATACGATAATAAGCTTTTGGATAATCTTCATGAATTTTTGAAAATAACTTTCCAAAGTAATCAGAAGAATTTGAACAAAATCTAATTTCTGGTTCGGTACACCAAACATATAAAGTATGATCATATTGCCATCCAGTTCCTTGATAATCTATCTGAACAATATCACCACGTTTAAGATTATATTTTTCAGCGAAATCCTCACAATACTTAATTTTTTTTTCATAAGAACATAGGTAACTTGAATATTCTTCGTTTAGACTTTTATAAATTTGGTTATTTCCAAAATCTCCAGTAAAATAATGATAAATTCCCTGTTCTTGAATAGCCATCATATTTTTATCAACTGTCACCCAACTTGCAGACCACACATCATTTTCAGTTCCCCAATTATCCTCAAGACAATAGTAAAACCATTTCTCAGGACTTTTAGAACCACACTTGCTAAGTTTATCACTCTCCGGGGTTCCACGCATTTTATAACCGCCGTAATATAGTATCTGAGAAATATAATTAGTACAATTAGCACTTTCAAGATCCTTTAAATTAATATAATCCGTATTGGTTTGAGGAGTATAATATTTTTCATATGCTTCACCTTCTCCTAAATATGGATCAGCCCAGCAAAACGTCAACGCATAATCACTTGCTTTTTTAACATCGTAATAATAATAGCTGTCATCTACAGCCATTGCATTCATAGAGCCATATGAAGCAGTCAATGCAGTGCTTAAAAGCATAGCAGCAAATTTTATTTTTATTTTCATTATATTAACTCCTCATAATTCATTTAAAATTAATGTTATTTATTATATTATACTGGTAAAAATTGATTTTGTCAATGTAGTTTGAGAAAAATTCCTCCAAAAAAAATTATATTTGTTACTTTTAACAAATTAATCTATATTACATTATTATTTTAACATGTTTTTATACAAAAGAAAAAATTATGCGGCAATGTAAATATCAACCTATTTTTAGAGAAAAATTTTTCAGTAAATTATTGACAAAAATAAAATAGTATGATAAAATAAAAATAATATTTTTAATTCAAGAAAGAGGGTTAACATAAAATGAATAAAAAATCTGTCAGAATTTTTAGCGCAGTCACTACAGGTACTATATTGTTTTCCACTTTATCATATATTGCTTTAAAAGATACGGTTAATGCAGATTCCTTCCGAACCGATTATACAATATATGGCGACTTAAATAAAGATGATATGTTGGATGTATTTGACCTGATCTTACTAAGAGAAAAAATTAACAACAAAGAATATGATAACGAATCAGATCTTAATAACGACGGAAGTTTAAATGAAAACGACCTCGCTTTACTTAGCGATTATCTCCTTGGCAAAGATTCATTTTTCACTGCATATCTAAGCGATGACGCTGACGAAGACGGACTTTGTGATCTGGTCGAAATCAAATACTATAATACAGATCCAGATAATCCGGATACAGACGGAGATGATCTCCCTGATTATTATGAAATTACAGCTACATTTACAGATCCTAATAATCCTAACTCCTGCGATGCAAAAGTTAATGATGGTGATTACGATTCAGATTTTGATACTATCTCAAACAAAAAAGAATATGAGCTGAAAACAAACCCACTAAACGAAGATACTGATTACGATGGTCTTACAGATGATTATGAAATCAATATTTCCAAAACAGATCCTATCGCTCCGGATACAGATAAAGATAATATAAATGACGGAGATGAAATAAAACTCAATTTAGACCCAAATGCTGCATCTACTGACGGCATAACAAATGACGGCGAATTAATCACACATCAGGAAATTGCTTCTGATAGTGAAACATTAAGCAGTATAAATAAGAATAATGAAAATTATACGGTCAGTCTTGAAATAGATGCAGCAGGTTACGCAGCAAATTCTGTTAAAGTACATACAAGTAAGTACAGAGAATTACTAAAAAACAATTCTCTCGTTGGCGAACCAATAGAAATTACGTACAATCCAAACCTTCCTGTCAATTCAATTAGTATCAACTTCAATTTGATCGAAAATAAAAACAAAGCTGACTCAAACTATATGATTTTCAGATTTTTCCCAGAAACAAATTACCTGCTTCCTGTTGAAACCCAATATGCAGACGGAGTGGTATCTACTACATCTGATGAAACAGGTATTTTCTGTGTTATAGATATTAACGAATATAAGAAAATTCTGGATGAAACCGGAATTTTTCAGAAAAATGCAGACGGAAACATTTCAAATAAAAAACATGAGATACTGTTTATTCTTGATCTTTCAAAAAGCCTTGATGGTAAAGTTGAAGAAACCAAAAACAGTATCCGCGATTTCTGTGATTTGATTTTTTATACAACTGAAGATTCTACTGTTTCATTTGCTGCATATTATGGAAATAATACTGCTACTTTCCCATCACAGAGTGTTTGTCGAAACTCTGCTGAAGTTGAAAAAATTCTTGATAAGGTCGGTCCGATAACTGAAAGCAAAGATAGTAACATTTTAGCCGCAATGTCATTAGCTCAAACATTTTCCTCCCCTGACTCTAATATTTTCACTAATTCTTGTGAAAACAAACACATTTTCATTATATCAGATTCCGATTACAATCATAATAACACAACTCACGGTTACAGCATTTTAACTGAAACTCCGAACTTCAAAAGACTATTTGATTCAGTAAAGGAAAATAATGTGGATTTAAGTTTTATACTTGCAAAAGAAAACTATAATAACAGATATACTGATTATCTTAAAGATTTGTGCGACAACTATGAATTTAATGTCTACTCAAAGTCAATGCTTGATAGTTTTATATATTGTGTATACAATGATATTTGGCGCGAAGATACAACACATAGATTTCATATGTTTGGGAATCTGCCATACGATAATGAGAAGTCCGTAAACAAAAACGAATTTATAGCGGGTTTGCCAGCGGGATTTGATATTTCGAAAATACCTTCATCTGATACAAACGGAAATATCTTAATTAAAGACGCGTTGAAAAGTATCTATAAAACAGATAAAAATGATAACATTATAGTTCCAAAATTATTTGAAGAATGTGATAAATCATATACAACAGCACTTGGTATTTCTCAGATAAAAAAAATTTTCACACCCGAAGAACTCTTTCTTTATTATGGCATCCCGTTAACTAATATTGTAATTAATTCGACTTATCCTCCACAAGAAAGTGATGGTATTGATTTTCAATATGCATTTACTAAAGGTGACAAGAAATTCTATTACCCTAAAACTTATTATCCCGACCTGTATACAACATCTGAACATCAATCAGGAATCAACGGCGAGTATGATTCAAATGGCAATTGGATCGATTGGCATTAATTGCAGATTTTAACGGTAACTGATTGCCAAACGCAGACATTGGCGCGATACTGAACGGGTAGAATACACTTGTAACAGCCACCACAGATACGGTAAGGAATACTGCACCTCACAAGAATCAGCATGAACCTTTAAAATTGATATTAAAAAGTCCCGAAAAATCGGGACTTTTGTCATCAGTGCGCCTGACAGGACTTGAACTTCTCTTGAAAATAGAACCTAAGGATAGAGTAACGATAGTGAATTAATGATTTTCCAGAAGTGATCTAAAGTGATTTTTTATATGTATATCGACATTATTTACAATTATTTTCAATAAATATAATAAAAATATGAATAACGCCTAATATTTTAAATTTATATGTATAGTTTTCAGAAAATTATTGACAAAAGTATATTTATAAATTATAATAAACATAGAATGTTATCATTTATTTCTTATAAGAGAGGTTATTATATGGGTAATTTTTTCACATCAATACAAATACACAATCCTGAGCAACTAGGCAAAGAGCAGTTTATTGAGCTGTTCTGTAACAAAATGAAAGAAAACGGATTTGTTGTCGGAAATGAAGACGATCATGAGATTTCATACGCACTGGCATTTGCGAATAACTGTAAATGGGTATCTGTCGGTTCTGAGGTCTATGAACAGGGAAATGCAACTGTTCAGAAAGATGCAAGGAATATTGCAAAAATGCTGAATACTTGCTGTATTAATGTTACTGTGATAGACAGTGATTTTGCAATGCTTGATATGTATTCAAATACTGGGAAAAAGCTGGACACTGTTGTTATGGGACGAGCTGACGATTACCTTGGTGATAATATTCCTACACCTAAAAGGACTGTATGGTCTGCACTTCTCAGTGCAAACAGCACATGGGAACGTTTTGTAGAAGTTCAACAAGGCGATTACATCTTTGTTGAGGACGGATTGTCGGAATTAGCTCCGCTTATCAATATGGACAGCAGAAATATTCTTTTTGAAGCCGCAGATGCTAACGAATCCGATGAAAATACTTGCTTTCTTTATTTTAAAAAGGCAAGTACAAAAAAAACTAAGAAGCTTACGTTAAATGCCGCTTTCAAGCAGGTATTCGGCGAAGCTCTTGAACCGCTTGGATTTGTGAAGATCAAAAGCAAACATCCTTATTTCGTGCGTGTTGTGAACGATGAAATACTTCACATCATTACTTTTGATAAAGACTATCCGGGTGAATTCAGCGTGTTCGGCGGAATTGCAACAGTATACAGAGAGAAAATTGATTTTGATCAGAATCTTTTAGATAATCTTAATGCGATGAATGACACGGCACAGTTTTATGCATATAGTTTCAAAGACTATTCCAAAGATGATACGGTTTTTCGCGAAAGAGGTTATTCCTATTTGCCTAACGACAACGATTCTATTGAACAGACTTTCATAAAGGCGTTAGAGCAGGCAAAGCAGTATATTCTTCCGGTTCTGGACAGTATCGTATCGCTTAGAGACTGCATTGAGCATTTTTTGATATACTCGACAATTGTTTGCATTCTACCTGATGAAACTGCTCATTTCGGTAACAACGAGGGTTTATTGTATTTTAAAATTGACGACCACAGCGACATGACTAGTGAATTTAAAAAATCACTGGAAGTTACCAAAAAATTTATAAGAAAAGACAGACATTATGATTCTATTCTTGCAATGAGATGTGCCGATTCAGAAGAATATCGCACAAAGTTAATAAGTCAGCGCGATGCGATCTACAACGATCCTGTAGTATATCAACAGGTAATGGAGGAACTTGAAAGGAGGCGACAAGCTAATATTGAGAAATTACAAGCTTACGGACTAAACTTTAATAATAAAAACTGAAAGGAAAACAAAAATGAAAAAGGCTGTTTTAAAACTCATATCATGTTTACTTACTTTAACTTTACTTTTTTCGTTTATACCCACTTCTGGAATTTACGCCAATGCCGCTTCTTCACAGTTAGAGGTAATTAAAGAAGCGAAGGAAGATTACAGTTCCGGAAGTCCGGCAGGTGACTGGGGAACTGCTATTTATAAGGACGGTTTATATTGGGGATATTTTCACAATGCAGTACAAAATCACATCAGAAATAAAGATCAAAAAATGCCTCGAAAAGAATTAACAATTACTTATAAAAACGGGAAAAAAGGAAGAGCTGATTTATGGAAAAGAGTTGGCGATTACACATATATATGGGAACTTAAACCATTATCTTATGCGTTTCCGCCAAAATTGTATTCAGCAGTTTCACAATTATCAGGATATGTAGATAGCGACCCAAGTTACAGATATGGTAATACTTACGACATTAATATATTAAGTGATTCTTTTATAATAGGCTTATATAAAATTAGCTATGCATGTGAAAATAATGGGTTAATATTTTATTGGTTTGAACGTTTAGAACCGCGTCCCGAAAAAGACCCCGTTCTCGTTCCTGACCCTGTACCGGTTGAAGAAAAAGAAAAAATTAAAGAAATAAATTTAAAAACTGCAAAAGTGGTTGTTTTCGGTGTAACATACGATAGTATGCAATCGTGATTTCAATTTTGTATTTGACGATGGAACATTCCTCGGGCAATATGATATTAAAGCAAAATATGCTCCAATTTATGGCACAGAGGGCGATGACTGGCTTGCAATTCAGAATGGTGATGATGGAATTATTCACGGTGGTGCAGGAAATGATGGACTCGGCGGCGGCAGCGGAAACGATGAGCTTTACGGCGAGGACGGAGATGATACGCTCTACGGAAACGATGGCAACGACATTCTTGACGGCGGTGCTGGCAACGATATTCTCAACGGTGGAAACGGCACAGATACATATATTTTTGCAAAGGGATATGGTAATGACACTATAAATGAGTGGGGCAGCGATCACAGCATTGTGAAGCTGACTGACATCAATTCTGATGAGGTAACGATTACAGATCAGTGGGGTTCAAATCTTGTTGTTTCGATTAACGGAACTGAAGATACGCTCATAATCAGCAACTTTAAATGGGGACAGGCTGCATACACGTTTGAATTTGCAGACGGAGCAATTGCATCTGTAAATAAAGACACATTGGAACTTGAATTCATAAAATTGCCTGATCCCATTGAAGATGATACAGAAAGTGATTTAATTGACGATGCAAGTGCAAAAGATGACATAGAAGAGTGTGAAGTAACAGAAAATAAAAATGATTATGAAGGTGAAGATACTAACATAGAATAGTATCTACAAAAAACAAGTCTGTTGTAAATTGACACACCCCCTATGTCACAGTGACAAGGCGAAACTCCACAACATCCCCATATGACAAATAAAAAATATATATGCAAAACAGAAAAATACTTCCAAAAGCCTTGACAAACGCTTAAAAATGACATACCATAGAATTTGGAGCATAGCAGAAATTGCCCGCAAAGATTTAAGAGTCTTTGCGGGCTTTTTGTTGTGCAGTAATCATGCAATAAAGAAGTGATAAAAAATATTTCATCAATGCGCCGCAGAATAATCTTTTGTGCGCCGCACAGTTGAAATACAATAAACTTCAGAAAGGTGGATTGATAATTTGAATAAATTAGAAACTGATCTAACCCTATATCAGCGATACCAACATAAGACTGCGCGTTCGAAAGATAAACGTCCAAGGAAACGAGAACGGCAGCCATGATGTAACGCTGAAGGCGACTTAAAGTATACGAGCATGGTATACTTTGATATCATCGACTAAAATAGCGATAGCCGCAGAGGGATACCTGCGGCTACAATTTTCATATGATATAGTCTTCAAACAATCGGGAATCAAGAGGCGGCATGTTTTCATAACCGAACTCCTTGCCAATAAGAAACAATAAAATATACAGAGATGCAATGGCATGGAGCACGTTTTTGAGATTAGCTTTCTTATAATTGTAACGTCCGTTGTTGTCTTTTCCGGTTCGATTGTGTTTTATCTTGTTATAGTCAGACCACCATGAAGAATTGTCCTTTTCTAGTTTAGCGAACGGAACAAACGACTGCTTTTCAAAAGGTGCTTTTGTATCAATACGTTTGTTGTGTAAGTTAGGTTGTTTGGATATAATTAATTCGATTTTTTGGATTATACCGCCAACATTGCCATAATCAGAGGAGATGAGCTTACAGTATTCACCTGATACAAAATCTATTTCACTGCAAATTGATAATAAAAGTAATATATAATTTACTGAAAATGTAGCATAGTTATCGGGGTCCATACTGACATAATCAAATGATTCAATAACTTTATTTTCAAGTATTTTGTAATTTGCACAATAATATTTAACAAATATAGTTTTGTCCATTATGATCGCTCCTTTAAGAAAAAAGCCCGTATAATCATACTTTCGCAATGGTGCAGGTGAAGGGACTTGAACCCATACCTCTTTACGAAGACTAGCACCTGAAGGTAACGTCATGTTAGTGAAAAATAAACTATTTGTTAAGCAATTAATCAGTTATTGTCTTTATTATTTAGACAGCAATTACCCTGATAAACTTCATATACTCGTCAATGAGGTAAAGATTATCATGTATTGAGAGCTGAAAACCGATGAAGCTATTAATCGCAAGGTCAAACTTGGAAAGTAGTCAGATATACTGCCGCATTCAGTAGCAACACCGAGAAAATGCTCAGTCTTGAAAACTGATTTGTTGGTATGTCGATAGAAACTGTATTTGAATGTATGGTTTATATTTAAGCTCGGAATGGCTATAACCATGGATGCAGCTATTTTTAGATGAGATAATATTCATTCAGAGCATTTATATATCATTAAGAATCTCAACATTATTGGCTAAAGCTCTATAAAGAGCAACTTTCCACGAGTTTTTATGAACAGATTCCAAAGAATAAATAATTTCGTTTATAAAACTTAAAAACTCGTCTTCTCCCCACTGATCAAGTTCTTTTTTCCACATTAAAATGTTATCTGATATTTCTCTAGCAGCTTCGATTGAATATTTCTCATTCAATTTATATGTTTTCATGTGATTAATACATCTGTGAATAAAAAACTCGTCTGCTGATTTCTCATTAACAGAATAACTCACAACAATTCCGTCATTTACAATCTGTAATTCTGCTTGTAACCATATTGTGTTATCTATTTCGTCATAATACGGATGTAATGTAGCTTCATCGTCGGTTTGAAAACTATAATCTTTCTTATCAAAGTTACAATCTCTACAAATCGGTAATAAATTATATGGAGTTACAGCATAAGTAGGAAATAACGTTTTAGGGAGATAGTGATCGAGATTTCGAACATGCCCTAAGTTACAAATAGGACATATCCCATTTGTTAATACCATGATTTTATCGTAATATTTACTCCGTACTTCCTTTCTTGCAACAAACTTTTTATCATACAAATACACCATTTCATTTTTAGTAACATTACATGCTACTATATCATGCTCTGTTATTTGTGATAATGACTGATTTTCAGCAAGAACATCATATTCTTGACTTTTCATATCAATCACATCTGAAGCAGCAATTATACATTGTTTTTTTTCACTATCTCGAAGTGATTCAGCACAGTCACACACAATTTCTTTAACACAAAAATTAGGTTTTTTTACCCTTCTCATTTTATCTACTTCTCTCAAAAATCATTGATCTTAAAAGTGCCTTGGCTTCATCACCTAATTCTCCACCAAATTTGTCAAGAATTTGATTGTAATCCGAACCACTTTTAACTTCATCTATCAGCATCTTATGAAATCCGGAATTATTTACTTCTAATCCAAACACCTCATGGGTCAAAGCACCAATTGTGGCCCCAAATGATTCTATCTCCAGTCTACTAACTGAAACCTCATATCCACTCCGATTAATCTTCCATACACAGCTTTTGGGCACTTCTTGAAGAATAACTGGAGAATGAGTTGAGATAATAGCAACACCATTTTGTTCAATTAATAATTCGGATAACGATCGTATAAAGGCGGACAGAAGCGGTGGATGTAGATGATTTTCAGGTTCATCTAAAATAACTAATGTTCTTTCTGTTATTCGTTCAACTAACTGTATTAAGGAAATCATAATAACTTGATGTCCGGAGCTCAGTCTGCCATAGATTTTTTGCACTTCAGTTTGATTTTCCTTAGATTTACTTATCTCATTATCATTATTACATTGTAATTCAATCATTTCATGTAATTTAGATTGTGCAAAAATCGGGTCAGTTTCAAGAACATTTAAAGCGTTTTTCAATAATTGCATTTTTCTATTACTACATTGACACTTCACTAAACTTTGGACAAAGCTTTTTGCAAATAATGTTCCTTCGTTATAGTTCAAGCCAATGAAAGAGAATGGCATTGCTTTTTCCTTGCTTTTATGTAATTGTATTATTTCATTATAATCGTCAAATGGGCTAAATGAAACACATAGAATATTAGCAAATGCTTGCCTTCTAGAATTAACCAGTCTTCCTGTATCCACATTAGTAGCTCTTAATACACCATTTTCTTTAGCATTTGAAGTATTATCATATGCAGCAGCAATCAAATGTTTAATTAAATATGTTTTTCCAACGTTATTTCTACCTATAACAACATGTATATTAGTGGGTGGACACGAATTGGGTTCAACGTGGAAGGATAATGTCGGAGGATCATCATTATATTTTGATGGATAAGTATACTTAATATCATAAGAAGTCAAACGTGCGTTTCCTATTGCTATTCTATGAAACTGTTGTTTAATCATAAAATCTGATACTGATCTCATCAATGACACTTTAGTTACATTCAGATTTCTTATGCGTTTGAACATTTCCAAATCAAATGCAACATCACGCATTGCCCTATAAAATTCCATGCGCTCCTTATCATTAAAAATAGATTTTATTTTATCATAATAATCTTCGCTTTGACCTAATGAAAAAAAGTTATTAGAAAGTGAAGTGAACTGATTTGGATAAGCTGCAGTTCGTTGCTTTTCACCCATATTAATTTGTCCGATTTTTACTTCTCCAATGTAAATTGTATCACCACTATTTGGAACATAATGTACATAACATTGTGTTTCATATTGAAACCAATCATCCCAATGATCATGAATTAACAATATACATCTTCTGTAATCTTCAAATTCCGAAGGATAATGACTTAAAACATAAAATTTCATATTCTCACCATAATTAGTTTTTCCAATATAAATTTTTATAGCATTTCTTACTTTCCAATAATTAAGAAGTTGGATAATAGATACAATGATTGTTACCCACTTCAATGCAGTTACGCTTATCTAGGAAAGCAAGACCTATCACACGGATTACATCAAGTATCACTTTTACTACTCTGACCGTAAGTATCCAGACAGGCTTGTCAATGAGGGCAAAATTATTGAGTATCTTGATGATCTCGAACTGAAAGTCGGTGAAGCTATCGCCCGTCAAGTGGAGCGTTGGAAGAAGTCCGATAGCTATTATCAGAAAGCTGTCCTCAGCAGTGATTCCGAGAAGATGCTCGGTTTGAAGAACTGCTTCGTCTATATGGCGAGAGAAGCGGTGTTTGAGTGTATGGTTTATATTTGTGGTTAGACGGCTGTACCTTCGGGTGCAGCCGTTATGCTTTCATGTTCGATATAAACCGCTATCGGTGCAACTCTAATAGTATCTGATGAATCTTGAGTTGCTTTTGAAAATGATTGATCCACATCATTTAGATGTTTAAACATCTCTGTGAACACACTCTTGGCTTTTCCTTGATGCCTTCCGGAAATATAGGAAATATCTGTAACTTCTCCAACCATTGTCCATTTCATACATGACTTATATCCATAAAGATTTCTTAATGTATTTTGTGGCAGCCTTAAAAATTCTTGATCGAGAAGTGCTTTAAAGCATAAATTAAGTTCATCATTATCCGTTTCTACTAATATCTCCATTGAGTTTCCATGAAAGTTCTCAATAATTGTAACAATACTTGATGTAAACTTTTTATCGAGAGATAAACCATTGTCCTTAGCATACTTTTCAATTGAATTATTTGATTGCTTGCCTTTTTCCTCTTTACTCCTAAGTTGCATATTTGCTAATGCTAAACCTATTTCATTGAAATTGCCCATAAGATACGAAAGATGCTCATAGTCCTCAATGGTAACATATCCAGATACTTTTATAATTGAAGTAGGTCTTATAGCATCTTTAGTAGTTGTCTTATCTATAACTAATATATGGGGCATCATTTTTTCTTCCAATGTATTATAGATATGATCAAATAGAAGCACATTCTTGACTTTAACGGAAGCGTCAATAATCGTTTCTTCCAACTTCTTTTCTTTCTTTTGTTCTTCGCTTGAATAGGAAACAGCTTTAACCAGCGATTCTACTACTCCCTCAAAAAGCTGTGAGTAAAGGGAATACATTCTGTTTTTATCAATATAAATAAAATCTCTAAGAGCCATGTTTGAAATCCTTTCTATCATTTTCGAGGTCCGCTTCTATTCGCCTCTTTTTTTCTTCAAATGCTTTAAGTTTTTGTCTATAAGACAAGTATGACTTCGACTTAATCGCATATATCAAATACATTATTATAGAGATAGTGAACACTACTGTAACTACAATTATAATAATTATTGCTGTATTCATGGACTACTACCCTCGATTCTTTCTAAAAAGACTTGACAGGCTATACCAAGTCCTAAACTCGATAAGCAACCGATAATTGTGGAAATATTTATCAGTGTATTGTTAATTGATAATGACAAGGCGTTTGCAATAATCGGTATTTCATATAGAAATATGCATATTAGCGATATAAATATCAAAGAAATAAAGATTAATGTTATATGTATGCCGTTTACACCTTTATGAATTATCTCGTAAACATCACCAATTGCTGTGGCTGCTAATGTTACGGCCATGAATAACAATTCGCTTGTATAATCGCTAAAATGGATTTCTAAATTAAATGTTCCGTGAAGTATTAAAGATAGTAATATAGGAAGTATTGTCAAACCGATAGAAAAAGCTATCCATTTAATTAACCTTTCTGCCATTATTGCCTCCCGAAAATATGATTATACATAAATTTATTTCCACATACAATTAACTGTAATAATATTAGCAGGCACACCCAGAAACTGAATATCAAATTTCAGCGAAGGCTCTACAATAGTCGAAGCGTTATGTATTCTGAAGGACAGCGACCAACCATTATTCAGATACAGTTCCGCCGTACTCTTAGAATCAGGTTTGAAACGCAGAGAGATGATCTCTGTAGGCAGATCAGCCTTAGGGATAATCAGTGTCGCTTTCGTCTTTTTACCGTCCTTGTTCAGCTCTTCTCGGAGATTGAAGGACTGAAATTCCGTGAGCTGCTTCTTGTCGATAGCTACCACTTTATAGAAATCACGGATACCAAGCAGATATGAAATAAGCCTTGCAGGTATTGTACTATCGGCTGTATATGCTCGGTTCATCTCTTTGATAAAAGCATCAACTATAGGGAAATACACAGCATCTTCCTTATCAGACATATCATGCCAAGCAACTTTTTCTTCTTTGATAGATTTCAACCTTGTAAATATCGGCTTTACTACATTCCAATAGCTATCGTCACAAGGATGATTGTACCACTTTGCACCAAAATCAATCGTGGAACTGAGACGAGAATGTTTAGCCGCAAAATGATTATGCTTCATGGAAAGACCAATATCCCAGCGAATAGACTTTCTCGTAATTACGATGTCACGAACATCTCCGCCCTCGGCATCGGAATCTTTGTTGATAGAGAGGACAACAATATCATCATCTCCGTCACATTCAAGAATAAGCGGTTCTGCTGAAAATAAAGTATCAATAAAAGCGTTCGCAGCACGAAGATACATATGCTGTTCAGTTTCGCTCTGTGTATCCCAGGCTCTATGAGCTGCCACAACAGATTCTTCATCAATCACAACAGGTCGTACATCTTCAATTCTGTCTTTCAGTTCTATAATGCAAGCATATTCAAATGCTCTGCCCTGATCGTTGCTCTTAGAACTCATTGTACTGCCTCCAATTCTTTTCTGATAGCCAATGCAATTTCATACGCAAGGTTCACAGGAACTGCATTGCCGATCATTTTGTAGCCGTCATTCACACTATCATAGATAAACTGGAAATCATCGGGGAATCCTTGCACTCTTGCGACTTCTCTGACCGTCATACGGCGATAGAGATGCTCTTTCCCTGCAACAAATCTACAATCATTTTTGCCGACTTTAATCATCTTTGGAGCTTGTGGGTGAAGCTGGCATTGTCTACCAGAAGCCTGTACCGTGAATGCTTGCTCATCCCATGACTTCACTCTGTTACGGCTCATAAAGATCGGCGAATATTCTCCCGTGAAATACTCGTTATTGTTGATTGCAGACGGATTATGATGATTTTTTTCAGCTGACGGTACAGCCGTTTCTTGTAAGTCCCATATAATATCTCTCAGCGTGAGTTTTTTCTTATCATCAGCCGTTGAGCCAATAGGAAACTTGAAGTCTATGCCCAAGTCTTTTCTGAAACCGATATAGAACACTCTCTTGCGTTCCTCGGCAACACCATAGTCCTTAGCATTTACAAGTGTCAGGGTAACGTTATATCCACTCTTCTCAAAGAGCTTGATAATGTTCTGTACTGCTTCATTATGCCTGTTAGCAAGCATGCCACTGACATTCTCTGCAAGAAAGAACTTGGGCTGAACTCTGCGCAATATCCTTATGTAATCAAAGAATAACTGTCCACGTTCATCATCTATGCCACGCAAAGAACCTGCTTCTGACCACGACTGACAAGGTGGACCTCCTATAATGCCGTCAACATCAGTAGGAAAATCAGCTTCATTTACTTTTCTGATGTCTCCCTCTATCAGATGTGTCTTAGGATGATTGACCTTAAAAGTTTCCCATATTGTTTTATCATATTCATTTGCCACTGGTATTTTAAATCCGGCTCGTTCAAATCCTAAATCGAGGCCGCCGCAACCAGAAAATAAACTGATAACATTCATGTTTACAACTCCAATTCGATTACAATATTCCATTTATATTATACTACAAAAAGAGAGAAAAGGCAAGAAAATATCATAATAAATTCGTTATCTAATGTTTGCATGGTCAGAATGTCTTTTTTTACTTTGTTAATGAACATAATATCAGCATCACATATTGCTATTTCTATATTATCACATCCCCATATAAATATTTTACCATATTTGATCGAAGATTGCAAGATTTCTTCTATTCTAATCCAACTCATGAATCAATCTCAAAAACTCCTCATCGTTCAATCCGCCATTTTTCCATAGATTCCGAGCTTTACGCACCTTGCTATGCCACTCAGCGTAGTCATTGTAATCCAAATCCTTGCCTGTTTTTTCATCTGACAGCTTATCCTCAAAACGCTCTACACGTTTGAAATTGCGGTTTGCAGCTTTATCGTATTCAGACAGCACAATAGAGTGTTCTGCATTGAGTTTCTTCATGAATGCTGGTCCGATGTCCTTGCAAGTTCTGCCGTCTTCTGTTCTCACACGGTCGCAGTAATGTGTTTTTCTTTTGGTCTTGGGAATGAAAAAGTGTCCGCAATATCTGCACATACTCAAATTTACATCATGCTGCAAAACATTTATAAAAATGAACCACATATAATCTTTAAGCGTATCAAATCTGTAACCTTTTGTAAAGGGATAGCTGAATTTTGTTATCTGAAACATCGTTTCATCAGGTGGTGTAACTGAAATGATCTCCTCAAATCGACAGTTGAAAATTGTACCTCTGCCAAATGCAACCGTGCGGACTTTTTCTGCGTGAGTACCATTGGACCATAGTCAATAAAGTAGACAGAAAAATTAAAAAAGCGATTCAAATTGGACAGGAGCCAAAAGGTTATTAGCGGAATGAGGACGATTGAAATTGTAGAAATGAATATACTCAAAAACAGACAGTTCCACTTCCTCGATTGAATGATAAGAATTACGATTTATTTCTTCAAGTTTGAGAAATTTGAAAAAGGCTTCTGCCACAGCGTTGTCATAAGGATGTCCCTTTTTAGAAAACGACTGAATAAAAGTTGCTTTATCAAGTCTTTTTCTGAATTCATCACTTGTGTACTGAGAACCTCTGTCAGAATGAAATATTACATTTTGCGGATAGTTCCTGTTTTTCAATGCTGATTCAAACAACAAGGAGGTCGATAAACATATGCCAAGGCCGAGAGCGATACCCAAAATCAATTCAGTCATTGTCACATACAACGGCGATAAAAAATCCTTTGAAATTTTTATGGAGTCCATGATTTTGGATTACTTGAATTCGTGTAGTATAGCCAAATCTGCGCCTCCCGAATTTGTTGGTAAGGTAGATAAAATTACAAAGTCGGCGTGATTGCTGGACTTTCAGAAACGGTTGTGATATGGTTGTCGTAGCACCAAGCAAGGTGCTGCGACTGCCCACTACACAAATTCAAAGGAGGTTGATATGATGAGAGCGTGGCTGTACTACAGACTTTCCCGTGACGAGGATGAGGAGATGAACAGCTTACAGAATCAGCGACAGATACTTGTTGACTACGCTGAGCAGAACGGTTATGAAATCGTTGGTGAGAGCTTTGATGATAATGTTTCGGGAATGACGTTCAACAGAAAAGGGTTGGGTGAACTTGAAATCGCTGTTGATGAGGGTAAAATTGATGTGGTTCTGGTCAAAGATTTATCAAGATTAGGGCGTCATCGTACCCAAACAGAACTGTTCATAGATCACTTGCGACAGAATAATGTCAGAGTGTATTCCGTTACCGAGGGCATTGATTCTGCCAATGAAAACGATGACTTACTAATAGGATTCAAGCAGATTTTTAATGATTTTTATGCTAAAGACATCAGTAAAAAGGTCAAGGCTGGAATGCGTCAGAAACAGAAAAGCAAAGGTCTGGTTCTCACGCTGCCGCTCGGTTACTACCTTGACCGCAACACTAATGAAGTAAAAATTGATGAAGAAACGGCATGGATAGTGCGTGAGGTGTTCAGACTTTACGTTGACGGATACGGACTGACTACCATTGCCAAAAAGATGAATGCTGACGGTATCAGATCGCCTGATTATTATTTCAATCGAAAACTTGCCGACTGGAAACCAGATATTTCAAAAAAGTACTTATGGGTACAAACCGCCGTAAAGCGTATTCTGACTAACGAACTTTACATCGGTACGATGGTAAATCACAAGACTGTAACAAGTAAGATTTACAAGACCAAGACATTCATACCGCAGGATGAACAGTATCGGCATGAGAATTTCTGCGAGCCTATCATAGACGAAACAACTTGGAAACAGGCTCAATTTTTACTGGAACAGCGTTCAAAAATCAATCCACGCTCACAAAACGGTCGTAAACTTCATCGCTATGCAGGATTGATAAAATGTGCCGATTGCGGCTCGGGATTTACTGCACGAACTCGAAAATGGCGTGGAAATGAATACGTTGAATACACTTGCAATAGCTGCCACAGATACGGAAAGGAATACTGTACTCCACACACCATAAGAGAGAATCAGCTTGACGAACTTGTAGAAAATGAGGTAAAATCACTTAGAGATAGCATCTTGGCGGAGAGCGATAAATACGATAAAATAGTCAGGGATTGGCTCAGAAAGAAGCCTTTGTATGAGCAACAGATTCAACAGAATAATGATAAAATTCTATCGCTCAAACAGCAGATTGAAGATTTGATTATAGAGCGAATTGGCGACAGAGAACACGCTACGGTCTACAACAATATGATCGCTAAGCGTGAGGAAGAAATAGCATCCCTTGAAAAAAAGATATCGGAGCTCAAAGAATATGACAAGGTCTGTAAGCAGCGAAAAGAACATCTGAAAAGTACAACCCAGATACTTGATGAAATCTTATCTGAGGGCAAAATTTCAGATGTTAATCTCAGAATGCTCGTAAATAAAATCTTGATTCACCAAAATGAGGATAAGAGCCTTGATGTTAAATTTGAGATGAATGGGGATTTTAACGGGTCGGCGAATGTATTTGGGGGAGAATGATAAATTAGAAACGGCATAAAATTAACGGCTGTAAGATGACAAATGCTTACAGCCGTTGTGTTTTTGATATAATAAATTGAAATTATAAATTTAATTCAGATACCGAATAAAGAACGGCTTTTCCTGAAATAACTACCCTGTCGCCTTTCATTTCACATATAAGTTCACCGCCTCTTTCGGAAGCCTGATATGCGTTTATGGTACTTTTTCCTAATCTGTTTACCCAATACGGAGCAATCATACAATGTGCGGAACCTGTCACAGGATCTTCGTTTACTTTTAATTTTGGTGCAAAGAAACGAGATACACAGTCATATTCTTTTCCAGGTGCGGTAACCCCTACGCCTTGTCCTTCCAGATGTACCATTTTTTCAAAATCAGGTTTCAAACTGCGAACGATCTCCTCGTTTTCGTAAACCAAAAGCAGATCACGATCTATATAAGCTTTTATCGGAGCTATGCCAAATACGTCCGTCATAGCGGAGATAACGGCAGTTTCACGGCAATGATAAGCAGGAAAATTCATAGCAATTAAATCGTTCTGCCTGCTTACAAATAGATCGCCGCTTGTGGTATGAAATATAAGTTTATCGTTGTCCGTTTCATAAAATTTAAATAAAACATAGGAAGCGGCAAGAGTTGCGTGTCCGCAAAGATCGATCTCTCCTCCCGGAGTAAACCATCTAAGGTCGTACCCATCAGCATTTTTTACGGTAAATGCAGTTTCGGAAAAGTTGTTTTCCTTGGTAATATTCATCATCATCTCATCCGAAAGCCAATAGTCAAGTACGCATACGGCGGCTTGATTCCCGTGAAATATTCGTTCTGTAAATGTGTCTAAAATATATTGTTTCATTTTTATTTTCCCCTTAAAGTGCTTGATTTTTTATTATATTTATGCCGCACTTGTTTATCATTCGTAAAACTTGCCTGTGATCTGTGTAACGTTTAACTCAATAACAGCAGTACCCTTAACCATATTTTCGGGCAATTGTGAATTTTCAAGATGAGGCGTATATTTATTTACGATCTTATTTAATATACTTCTTTTCACCGATATATCTTCCAATATAACGGCGGTTCCTTTGGCAACAACACTCTGATATTTCGTATTAGTATCGCAGGGCTTATTTTCACTATCAAGTAAAAGACAGTCCATTTCATATGCGGTAAAACAAACATTAGCGTTGTTTTTTATATTTGAAATTTTTTCACCTGCCGCCAAACCGTGAATATAAATTTTCTCGTTAAAATAAACGAAGTGAACGGGAACAACATAGGGGTGTTGTCTGAAGATACGGTAGCAAGACAGCCCGTATGCACTCTGTTCATTATAGATTCTATCTGATTTTTATCAAGCTGATGCGTTTTCATTCTGTACTGCATGAAATTGCTTCTTAACTATCTTTCGTTTTTTCTTCTTTTCGCTGTAAAAGACTGTACTTCTATTTTGTATACCTTTGTATTTTGAAGTGAAACAGGATTAAATTTTCCGCCGTGAATATTATAATGCTCCAGAATTTTACCAAGTGTCTTTTCTTTTTCACTGTCGCCTACTGTCAAAATTATGCCCTGACCGATAACGCTTTCGTAAGCCATGCTTGCCGTGCAAACAAATTCGTTTATCGGCGGCATAAGCATATGAGAACAGTCCATTTCAAAAGAGGCATGATTATTTTTTTCTATGACCTTATGTTTATACCCCTCGGTTGAACTATGGAAAAACAATGTTAGCTTATCGCCGTTTAATTCATATCCAAAATTCACAGGAATTATATAAGGGTATGTATCATCGTTTATAGCAATGCGAACGACATCACATTTATCTATAATACTTTGAATATCGTTTACATCTGTTACTTCTCTGTCTCTTCTTCTCATAATTTATCCCTCCGAACTTTAACGTATATAAACTTACGCCATAAATTTATCTTTGTAAAAAATTAAAGCTCCGGAAAAATTCCAAAGCTTTTGTGGTGCGGATAACAGGAGTTGAACCTGCACCGAGTTACCCCGACTGGCACCTGAAGCCAGCGCGTCTGCCTATTCCGCCATATCCGCACATTACTTAATAAGTATATCACATTTATTCAAGTTTGTCAAGGGAATAAACAAATATTTAAAATAAAAATCTTAAAATATCAGAAAAAGCGGACGTGCAAGCCGTCCGCTGAATTTACAGTTATTCCTTTTCGCCCTCATCAACTTCAGTAGAACCCTCAAAGTCCTCAATTGTAAGATCATCACAATCGAACTCAAGAAGCTCATTGCAATTTGGACAATTAATAGAGCCTTCTTCAATCATGCCCTCATCAATAAGGATAGTATCGCCGCAGGAGGGACAAGTAATCTCATAAAGCTCTTCGTCCTCATCGAAATCATAATCCTCATCATCGTCCTCAAGACATTCGCCGCATTCCTCAAAATCGCAGTCCTCATCATAAATATCCTCCTCGACCTGACCGAGATCCTGATCAAGAATATCGCAAAGCTCCGTCAATTCATCAACCTGTGACTGAAGATCTTCAACATAAGCTACCAAATCCGACATTACATCAGACATCTGAAGAAGCGCCTTGCCCTCCTTAGTAGAATTATCGATCTCAAGACCGTCAAGCAATCCCTGTAAATAAGACATTTTCTCAGTAAGCTTCATAACAAGCTTTCCCTCCTTTAATTCATAATTAATATTTAATTCATAATTTTAAAAAATATGAATTATGCTCTTGACATATACTCTCCCGTACGCGTGTCAACCTGAATCTTTTCGCCCTCGTCAATGAACAGCGGAACTTTAATTTCCGCACCGGTTTCAAGAACGGCAGGCTTTGTTGCGTTTGTAGCAGTATCGCCTTTGAAACCCGGATCCGTCTGAGTAACAACTAATTCAACAAAGTTAGGCGGTTCAACACCGAAAACATTTCCCTTATAAGAAAGAATTTTGCAAATCATCTCTTCCTTAACAAATTTGAAGCTGTCACCGAGAACAGACGCGCTTATCGGCAGCTGCTCATATGTTTCCATATCCATGAAATAATAAAGGTCGCCATCGTTATAGCTGTACTGCATATCCTTTCTCTCAACAAAAGCCGTAGGGAATTTAGCTGTAGGGTTAAAAGAAGTTTCAACAACTGAACCCGTAATAACGTTCTTATACTTTGTGCGTACGAAAGCAGCGCCCTTTCCTGGTTTAACGTGCTGGAACTCAACTACCTGTACAACTTGTCCATCCAGTTCAAAGGTTACGCCGTTTCTGAAATCGCCTGCTGAAATCATAAAAAATACCTCCGATATTTTAGTTAAGACTAAGAGTTAAAAATTTCACATCATCATTCTGCACAGCTTAACTCTTAACTATAATAATATGTATTATTATAACATATTTTCAATACTTTTGCAATACCTAAAACGATATTATTACAAAGATATTATATTTTTTGCACTTTTTGTCAGATTTATACATCCATTTTCAGTTAAAATGACAAAGTCCTCTATTCGAACTCCGAATTTTCCGGCAATATATATTCCCGGCTCAACAGTCACAACAGAATTTGTATTCAAACTTTTTTTATAGTAAGGAGCGGCATTCGGAAGCTCATGAATATCTAATCCAACTCCATGACCAAGAGCATGACCGAAGAATTTGCCATATCCGGCTTCATCTATAATAGATCTTGCTATCAAATCAAGCTCCTGACCGTTCATTCCCGCATGAGCCGCTTCAATGGCTGACTGCTGAGCTTTCAGAACGATTCCATAGATCTTTGCCATTTCGTCGGTAGGCTTCCCCACACATACAGTTCTGGTCATATCGCTGTGATAACCGTTATATACCGCACCGAAATCCATAAGTACAAATTCTCCCTGACGAACTTTCTTATCCGATGGCACACCATGCGGCATAGATGTATTCTCACCAGCCAAAGCAATAGTCTCAAACGATATTCCCTCTGCTCCGTTCGCCATCATAAGACGTTCAAGCTCATGGGCTATCTCCCGCTCCGTAACCCCTTCTCTGATGAAATCAAGAATACCGTCAAAAGCGGCTTCTGCAATTTCCTGTGCTTTCGTTATACATGCAATCTCATCGCTGTCTTTCGACATGCGAAGATCATTAACAGCATTGCTCAAAGTGTCTGTATCAATTATATCAAAACCTTTAAGCATTTTTTTCATTTTATTAAGACGGCTGACCGTCACATCCTGAGCTTCTATCGCCATATTTTTCGCTCCATGAGACAAAAGAAGCTTAGCAATCTGCGGGTAAAGCTTTTTTGCCTCGATAACCTCAGCCGCAGTTACAGTCTCACGTGCTTTCTCTATATATCTAAAATCTATAAGCAGATATGCCTTGCCCCGAAAAGCAAGAACCGCGCCTGCCGATGACTTCATACCTGTAAAATAACGTCTGTTTACATCTGAAGTTATAAGTACGCTGTTTATACGCTTCGGAAGCGTTTCAAAAAGTCTGTCTAATCTGTTCATATCATAGCTCCGCCATAGCCTGAACCGCAAGATAATAACTCATAAAGCCAAATCCGCATATACTTCCCCTGCAAACAGGCGCAATAACAGATTTCGCTCTGAACTCCTCACGCGCATCAATATTGCTTATATGCACCTCTATAACGGGTATTTTTATAGCTGCAATGGCGTCCCTGATAGCGTAGCTGTAGTGCGTATATGCTCCGGCATTTATGATAACGCCGTCAAAAGCGGTGCGTGCGGCATGAAGCTTATCAATGATAGCGCCCTCATGGTTGGATTGAAATATCTCGCATTCCAGACCATTTTCCTTTGCGCGGTCAACTATGTTGTGATTAAGAACGTCAATACCGGCGCTGCCGTATACGCCCGGTTCGCGTTCTCCGAGAAGATTAAGATTCGGACCATGAATTACCAATATTTTTTTTATCATATGAAACTCCTTAATACATAAACGCAGACACAGTAAGCCGTCTGCTTGTTAAAAATTGAAAGTTGACTTTTAAAACTCTGTATATATCCGAAAAATAATGAAAAAGCGGACGAATCCGTCCGCTTTTATTCCATATACAGTAAGATCAATACTTACGCTTACGAGCTGCCTCAGACTTCTTCTTGCGCTTTACCGAAGGCTTCTCATAGTGTTCTCTCTTACGTACCTCAGCAATTACGCCGTCCTTAGCACATGATCTCTTAAATCTTTTAAGAGCTGTGTCAAGAGACTCATTCTTGCCAACGCGAACTTCTGCCATCTATCATTTCCCTCCCTTGTTCAGAGGTTGCCCACAGGAAACCCCGGGCTATATACCAATCACTCATAATGAGTGTTGCTAACAAATACCTCATACATTTACGAATATAATCTTATTTTACCATACATTCACATTTATGTCAAGTATTTTTTGAGGATTTGTAAATTTCGTTATTTTGCAACAATATTAACAAGTTTATTTGGTACATATATCTGTTTTACAACATTTTTTCCGTCAATAGCTTTCATAATAGCTTCGTCGGACATAGCCATAGCAATAACAGAGTCCTTATCGGAATCAACAGCAATGCTGAGCTTGGACTTCAGCTTTCCGTTTACCTGAACAACTATCTCGATCGTATCGTCCTTGCAGAGAGCTTCATCATACGTTATCCATGGCTGCTCACTGAGAGTCTTTCCAAACGTGATGCTATACAGTTCTTCTGATATATGAGGAGCGAACGGGTAAAGAATGGTAACAAAAGCTCCCAGTTCTGCTTTAGTAATGCTGCCGGCAGTGTAAATTTCATTAATCAGAGCCATCATAGCAGCAATTGCAGTATTGAACTTCATAGCCTCAATGTCCTCTGTTACTTTTTTAATGGTCTTATGGAAAGCCGATTTCAGCTTGTCGCTGTAATCATCGACATCTGCCATAATATCACGAAGTCCCCACACTCTGTCGACAAAACGCTTGCAACCTTTGATGCTTGATTCGCTCCATGGTGCGGCTTTCTCGTAGTCGCCCATAAAGAGAACATAAAGTCTGAGAACGTCTGCGCCGTACTCCTCAACAACATCATTCGGATCAATAACGTTTCCGCGCGATTTGGACATTTTCTCTCCGTCAGGTCCGAGAATGAGTCCTTGTGCGGTTCTTTTTGCATAAGGCTCAGAGGTCGGCACAAGACCGTTATCATAGAGGAATTTATGCCAAAAACGGCTATAGATCATATGACGGGTAACGTGCTCCATACCGCCGTTGTACCAGTCAACGGGCATCCAGTATTCCAAAGCTTCCTTTGAAGCGAATTCATTATCGTTGTGAGGATCGCAATAACGGAGGAAATACCATGAAGAACCTGCCCACTGAGGCATTGTATCAGTTTCACGGCGCGCATCCTTTCCGCATTTGGGACATTTACAATTTACAAAACTTTCAATTTTTGCAAGCGGACTTTCTCCGTCCGTACCCGGCTCGAAATTTTCTACCTCCGGAAGTCTGAGCGGAAGCTCATCATAAGGTACTGCAACCATTCCGCAGCAATCGCAGTGAACTATAGGAATCGGCTCGCCCCAATAACGCTGACGATTGAACGCCCAGTCCTTCATCTTAAACTGAACGCCCTTTTCACCGCATCCGAGTTTATCAAGTATTTCAAGCGCCTTATTTACAGCATCCTTTTTATTGGAAATTCCGTTTAATTCGCCCGAATTAACAAGCTCGCCTTCTCCGGTATACGCTTCTTTGGATATATCTCCGCCCTTTATTACCTCGATTATGTCTATACCGAATTTCTTGGCGAAATCATAGTCTCTTGTATCATGTGCGGGAACCGCCATAATTGCGCCTGTTCCATAACCCATCATTACATAGTCTGAAATATAAATTGGAATTTCCTTGCCTGTGATGGGATTTACAGCAGTAAGCCCCTCGATTTTTACTCCCGTCTTATCCTTTACAAGCTGAGTTCTCTCAAATTCGCTCTTCTTTGCACATTCATTTCTGTAATCGTCCAAAGCCTGAATATTCGCAATAGAATCACGATACTTCTGAATCATTGGGTGTTCGGGAGCGATTACCATAAAAGTAACGCCGAAAAGCGTATCGGGACGTGTAGTATAAATACGGAGCGTTTCGTCCTGCTCCTTTATCTTAAAATTAACAAACGCTCCTGTTGACTTTCCAATCCAATTTTCCTGCTGAAGCCGTACATTTGGCAGATAATCAACCTCGTCAAGACCCTGAAGCAGCTTATCGGCATATTCTGTAATTCGAAGATACCAAACCTCTTTTGTTTTCTGGATAATATCGCTGTGACATACATCGCACTTGCCGCCCTGTGAGTCCTCGTTTGAGAGAACGACCTTACAGCTTGGGCAGTAATTTACATTTGTAGTATCACGGAAAACAAGTCCCTTTTCAAACATTTTCAGGAATATCCACTGAGTCCACTTATAATAGTTTTCCTCTGTCGTATCGACAACTCTTGACCAATCAAATGAAAAACCGACCGTTTTGAGCTGCTGAGTAAATTTCTCTATATTTCTGTCCGTAACTACTCTCGGGTGAATATTTTCTTTAATAGCCGTATTTTCCGTTGGCAGACCATATGCATCGAAACCAATGGGGAACAGCACGTTATAGCCCTCCATGCGTCTCTTTCTGCTGACTACCTCTAGTCCGGAATAAGCTTTTATATGTCCTACATGCATGCCATGACCGGAGGGATACGGAAATTCCACAAGAGTATAGAACTTCTTTTTACTGCGGTCGTCCGATGCTTTAAAGGTATCGTTTTCTTCCCAGAATTTCTGCCATTTTTTTTCGACAGATTTAAAATCATATTTTGCCATTATACTCAATCCTCTTTATGAATTATTTTCAAATCTATGCTTTCAGCGAACAGACGGTTTACGGAATCAATCCGAAAACTTTGTCTGCGGCTTTCCACCGTACAGCCGAATACTTGGAAGTATCCGCTCACTTTTTGAAAAGCGTTGATAACTCGCTCCACTTGTTAGTAAAGTGTTCTTTAACATCGCTCTGTAAAAGCAGAAGAACTATCGCGCCCGCATCGACTGCCGCTTCTATTAAATATATCAGCGTACCCGGAAGATGCGTTAAGTTATGAGGCAGATTCGTAAGAACCGTAACAGCAAGTATTGCCGATACGGCAATATTCAAATACTGCAATCCGCTGAACATAGCTGCCGAAGCAATCACAGCGAATATCAGATCGCCGATATTCAAACCGCCGCCTATAATCATGTTCAGTATTGATTTAAAAATAAGATACGCTCCGACAATAATAACGTATGTTCTGCCTCTTTCGTTATTAGTTCTCATTATTTCCCTCCTCGGTCAGCATTGAGCTGATATCCAGACGCTCTCCGTCAGCCCACAGACCTTCCAGCTTGTAAAAATGACGCGTGTCCTTATAGAACACATGTACTATAATGTCGCCGTAATCAAGGATTATCCAAGTATTTCCGGTATCAGCCTCGCGTCTCTCGGGTTCGATCCCATGCTGTGAAAGCTGAAATTCAACCTCGTCCGCAAGGGTGCGCGAATGAGTATTGCTCGTACCGTTCGCAATAACAAAATAATCGGCAAGTATTGTCAGATCGGCAATTTTTATTGCCTGAATATCCTCGCCTCTCTTGCTGTCAAGAGTTTTAATTATAAGTTCCAATCTTTCATGCTCAGTCATATTCATTCTTCCTTTCGCCATGGTATAACATTCGGGTCTCGAACAGGCTCTGTAGCGCTTTCAAGCTCTTCAAGAGTAGCTCCCGTATCATCATACAGTTCGTATTCATAGTCTGTTACAAGCTCAACGATAGACGTATCAGCGCTTGTCATTTCCGTTTGATATGGTCTGTAATATTTATTAAGCAGATCTATAGTTGCCTGCTTATGAACGGAATACACGGAATAAGCGTTTCCGTCGGCTGCATAAAATCTTGCATCTTCTCCGGGAACCATATTCACCTGCGCATCCTCCATTGAGATCGTAGATGCAAAATCAGCTATTTTTCCAAGATCTCCTACCGAAAGATCGGTATACATCAGATCCTTTTCATAAATCTCCTTGATATAGCTGTAAAGCTTAAGACGCCCCTCGTCCTCAATGATATTCATAAGCTTATTCATCGCCGCAGCCATAAAACGTCTTTGGTTCTGCATTCGACCGATATCGCCCGTAAGCCATTCTTTTCTGAATCGCATAAACCATACCGCCTGATCGCCGTTAAGCGTAACATCGCCCGCCGGAATGACCTTATCGGGTTCGAATACGATCTCATTATCAATATGAATGGGAATTCCGCCAATAATATCTACAATTTCCACAATATCGGGACAAGTCGTGGTAACGTATGCGTCAATAGGTATTCCGAAGTTTTCCTGAACCGCATTAACGGTACGCTGAATAGGCGGATTTATATTCGGATCGCCCATTGTATAGATACTGTTGAACTTACGAGTTACGCTGCTTGTATAGTCGGGAAGACATGTGTCTCTCGGTATCTGAAGAATATTAAGCCTTCCATGACCTATATCGAACTGCACTACCCACATAACGTCCGTATTATACTCATCCGGCTCAAAACCAAGAACAAGTATGCTGTACTGCCCCTCGATAAGCTGCGGCAGATCAAGACCATCATTAAAATCAATGTTAACGGCGTTCGGATCAATGTTCAAATTATTCTGTATTCCCGACTTATCAAGTTCGCCCTCTTTAGCAGCCGGCTTAAGGTTTTTGATATAATTGATTATGGAAATATTTCCGCCGCTGTCTCTGTCGGAAAGTATCGGCAAATTAAGAGTAAGCGTAAACGAAAGAACCAAAGCCGCCGCTACAGAAACAAATTTAATAAGACCGTTTACCAAAACCGCAGATTTCTTAGACTTTTTTCTATGCTTTCTGCCTTTTGCTTCACGTAACGGTTCGTACATACTTTTCTTATGAGACTGTACGGAATATCCGGACTTTGGCGGAGCTTCATATCTGCCGTGATATTCTCCCGCATCCGGCTCATGATTACCGTGATGCGGCAACGGCTCCGCTTCATATTTTCCATGATATTCAGACGATTCCGCTTCGTATTTACCATGATATTCCGAGTGAACCGCTTCGTATCTTCCATGATACGGCTCTTGTCCTTTATCTGCCTTAACCAATTTTTTCAGCGGCTTCGGTCCATTATCTCCCGAATGAAACTCATTGTTTTTCATTTTCATCCTCTTTTCGTTCTGTCGGTAAAATCGAACTTATACTGAAACGCATAACTTCAATATTATAAATAAGCCAAACTCTGCTGCAAGCGTTTCTAAGCTCTGCTTTCAGCAAAAAGTTTAATAAAATTTTACTCAGGAACTTATTGCTATTTCTTTTTATCTTCTTTTAACAGCCGTGTATAAAAATTATATCCTTCAACGGTGCAAACCGGTAAAAGTCCACCCTTTTTCACTACATTTTTAATGGAGAAATTGAAAGCCTCCAGCATGGCAGCATTCAGATCGCTGTATACAGCTTTTCTCATTTTATCAACATCTTTGTAGCTTCTGTCCGCGGAAACAAGGTCGCCTAAATAAACTATTTCTTCCAGTCTCGTCATTCCCGCTCTTCCGACTGTATGAAAACGAATAGAATTCAATATATCTATATCCGCAACTCCGAAAACATTTTTTACAAAATACGCTCCTGCAACCGCATGCAGCAGCGAACGAGTCTCAAGCTCCTCACGGCAAACGGAAAATCCGCTTTCCGTAACAAGACGCTTCTGTTCCTCCGCCGGCAGCTCCTTGCACACATCATGAAGAAGTCCTGCAAAATAAGCTTTATCGGGATCTTCACCGTATTTTTCCGCCAGTTTGCGGCACTCTGATGCAACGTTCAAAGAATGCTGGTATCTCTTTTGTGTGAGATGTTCTTTAAGGTATTTCTTTTTCTCATCGGTGTTGTAAAACAAAAAATCACCTCAAATTAATTTAGATAAATTTTTCTTAATGATATATATTGTACTACATTTTCGTCAAGATAGCAAGAGAAATTTTCATTTTTTGCAATTTTTTTTCTGATCTCCGTGGAAGATAACTCTACAGGCAGCGCTTTGCAGATAAATATTTTCCCGAATTTTCGCAGTTCTTCCGCTTTTTTTTCAAGCCGCTCACGTTCGCCGTTATTTCTTGAAACGACAACAAGATATGATTCTCGGAGTATATTCTCAAAGCAGAGCCACTTATCAAAGCACATGAACATGTCGCTTCCCACAAGCAGAAAAAGCTCGTCATGCGGATAAAGTTTTCGGAACTCCTCAATAGTATATATGGTATAGCTTTTTCGGTCGTTTTTAAGTTCATAATCACACGGAACAAGACGCTCATGACCATTACACGCAAGAGTCAGCATGTTCATTCTATCCTCGCCGGACGCATATTCATCACTTGAACGGTGCGGACTTATCCTCGACGGAACAAGATACACTTTGTCCAAAGCAAGCTCTTCTGCCGCTGATTCTGCCAAATGGATATGCCCGTTATGAACGGGATTGAAGCTTCCGCCGTATATGCCTATCCTCATTTTGATTTCGGGATATTCTCTATAACAGGCTCTTTTGGATTTCTCTTGAAAAGCACGAATTTACTTCCTATGACCTGTACTACGTCTGCGCCCGTCTGCTCTGCAACGGCTGACGCAGCTTCTTCTGCGCTCCAGCCTGAGTTGTCAAGAACTCTCAGCTTTATAAGCTCGCGCTTTCTCAAAGCTTCATTCACTTCCTTGCAAAGCTGTTCGGTAACACCGCCCTTTCCTATTTGAAAAATCGTCTCATATTCCGCTGCGATACCGCGAAGGTATGCTCGCTGTTTACTTGTAAGCATATTATTCACCTTTCTTTTCCAAACGCATATACAATTCTCTGAGAGCCGCTCCTCTGTGGCTCAGTTCGTTTTTTTCTTCGGAGGTCATTTCCGCCATTGTTCTGCCGCCGCATATGAATATCGGGTCATAGCCAAAGCCGTTTGCTCCGCGCTCCTCATATCCGATACTTCCCTGACATCTGCCGCTTACGGTAAACTCAGTCTCGCCGTCAACGTATGCAATCACACACTCAAAAGCCGCGCCTCTTTTTTCTTCGGGAACGTCCTGCATTTCAGCCAAAAGCTTTCCGCATTCCTGCCCCTTTGCAGCGTAGCGCGCCGAATAAACTCCCGGTCTGCCGCCGAGCGCGTCAACGCAAAGTCCGCTGTCATCGGCAAAAACGGGCATTTTCACTCTCTCATAAACCGCTCTTGCCTTGATGAGCGCATTTTCGGCAAAATTTGATCCGTTTTCTTCGGGGTCGCAATTCGCTCCTGCCTCGCGCTGAGAAATTACTTTTATACCGAGGGGAGAAAGTATCTCTCCTGCCTCGCGAAGTTTATTTTCGTTATTTGTTGCAAACACCATTTTATTCATCATTGTCACCTTTCTTTCCAAAAAGCCTGCTAAAGAAACCTTTCTTTTTCTTCTTTTCGGAAACTGTTTCGGCAACAGATTCTTCTTCGGTTTCGGAAACCTCCTCAGATACAGCTTCTTCCGCAGCTTCTGTAATTTCCTCTGCCGCGTTTTCCGCTGTGGTTTCGATAATTTTTTCAACTATCTTTTCTTCTTCAATTTCAAAGATTTCCTCACCGTCTGTTTCTTCCTCAACTTCGATGATTTCCTCAACAACAGCTTCTTCCACAGTCTCAGGAGCTTCCTCAACAACTGCTTCTTCCTCAGTTTCAGGAACTTCCTCAACAATGGCTTCTTCCTTAGTCTCGGAAACCTCCTCCGATTTTTCTGCTGCTTTGCGCTTAGCTTCGTCAAGGTCAAAGAGAGCGTCCACAAACATGCGGCTGTCAAACGGCTGCAAATCGTCTATTTTCTCGCCTACTCCAATAAGCTTTACGGGTATGCCAAGTTCATTTTTAATTGATATAACAATTCCGCCTTTTGCCGTACCGTCCAGTTTTGTAAGAACTATTCCCGTAATGGGAGCAGTTTCGCTGAAAAGCTTTGCCTGACTTACAGCGTTTTGTCCGGTAGTAGCGTCAAGAACAAGGAGTATCTCGCGCGAGCTTTCCGCGGCTTTACTGTCGATGATCCGGTTAATTTTTTTAAGCTCCTCCATAAGATTCTTCTTATTATGAAGTCTGCCGGCTGTATCTATAACAACAACATCGCATCCGCGCGCTTTTGCCGCTTCAAGCGAATCATACACTACAGCCCCCGGATCGCTGCCCTCGGCATGCTTTACAATATCCACTCCGGCACGGTCGGTCCACACCTGTAACTGGTCGATAGCCGCAGCACGAAACGTATCCGCCGCAGCTACAAGTACTTTTTTGCCTTCCTGTTTAAACTGATGACAAAGTTTGCCGATAGTCGTTGTTTTTCCTGCACCGTTTACTCCGATGACCATTATAACGGCAGGAGAAACCGAAAGGTCAAGCCCCGTATCGTCACCCATGATATCCGAAATAACCTCGTGTATAAGCTCCATTATATCGTTGGGATCGGTAATGCCGCGCTCTTTGACAAGCTTACGTACACGGCTGCAAATCTCAACTGAAGTATCAACGCCGATGTCGCTCATTATCATCTGCTCTTCAAGCTCCTCGAAAAGCTCCTCGTCTATTTTTGTAAACGAATTAAATACCCGCTGAAGTCCTCCGAGAAAGCTGTCCTTCGTCTTTTTAAGACCCTCTGCGATTTTAGAAAATAATCCCATAATTTCCTCCATTTATGGTCTATTGAATATCCTCTGTGTCACCCTGAAAATCCACCTGTTCCATTTTCAGAAGCTTTGAAATGCCGTCCTCCTGCATCGTAACGCCGTAAAGAACGTTTGCCTCCTCCATTGCGCTGCGCCTGTGAGTAACGAGGACGAACTGCGTAGTATCAGTAAAGTTCTTAAGATACTGAGCATACTTTCTGACATTCACCTCGTCGAGAGCCGCGTCTATCTCGTCCAATATACAGAAAGGAGCAGGACGAAGTTTCAGAATTGCAAAATATATAGCGATAGCCACAAAGGATTGCTCTCCTCCCGAAAGCGAGATAAGATTTTTTATCACCTTTCCGGGCGGTGCAACGCTTATCTCGATGCCCGATTCAAGGATGTTCTCGGGATCTGACAGGATAAGCTCCGCCTTTCCGCCGCCGAAAAGCTCGACGAATATTTCCTTGAAATTTGAATTTATCACACGGAAGCTCTCAGCGAAAATACGGCACATTTCCTCAGTCAGCTCGGAAATTATCCTTTCAAGCTCACGCTTTGAATTCTGAACGTCCGCAATCTGTGACGACATGAATTCATACCGTTCTGATACCTCCCTGTATTCTTCAACCGCATCAACATTTACACTGCCCAAAGCGCGTATCTTGTTCTTGACGGACGCAAGCTCAGCCTGCGAAGCAGTAATATCGTCTGTTTTTTCAGCATTTTTCAGAGCTTCGGAGTGTGTCATTTCATAAACGTCCATAAGCTGACGGATAATACTGTCGGAATCACGTTCAGCCGCTTCATGACGTTCTTCAAGACGCGTTATATCTCCCGAAAGCTTTTCTTTTGCTTCGTTAAGCTGCTTCATACCTTTCTGGATCTCACCCGCAAGACGGTTCTGCTCGGCATGAACTTCCTGATAACGCTTGATCTCTGCCGAATACCTCTCCGCATTTCTTCCTGTATTTTCAAGCTCGGCGCTTAATCTTTCAATTTCTTCACGCTTTTCGGAAATTATTCTGTTCTGTCGTTCAATTTCATCCTCAAAACGGCTGCTGCCGCTGTCAAGAAGTTCAATTTCTGATTTAATACGCTCAACATCTGATTTTTGCGACTGAATATCCTTAGAGATCTCCATATCGCGGATTTTAAGCTGTGACAGCCTTTCTGAAAGTTCAGCTCGTTCAAGCCGCAGTTTTTCACGGCTGTTCTGTCCCTCAGCAAGCCTTTGTTCTGCGACTTTTATCTTTTCTTCCAAAGCCTCAGCTTCGCTGCGTGCGTTGGATTCCGCCTCTTTTGAAGCCGAAATACGGCTTTCAAATTCAGCCTGCTGACGGTCGGAGTTTTCCGCGCTCGCCTTTAACTGCTCGACCAGCGTGTTAAGACTTGTCAACTCGGCATTTATTCGTATACGAGCAGCTTCGCACCTGGAAAGTTCGGATTTTACAGATTCCCTGTCATATCTTAGTTTTTCCGATTCTGCACGGAGCTTCTCTATTTTAGCGTTAAATTCCTCGCGCTGTACGGTAAGGGAGTTTATTTCAGAATCAAGTTTATCAATTTCATTCTTTCGTGTAATAACTCCGGCAGATTTCTGAGACGAACCGCCGGTAAAAGAACCGCCTGCGTTCACGACCTGTCCGTCAAGGGTGACTATACGAAATTTATATCCGTATTTTTTGGCTATATTTGCGGCAGAATCAATATCCTCCGCAATTACTATACGTCCCAGAAGCGAAGCAATTATTCCGCTGAATTTTTCATCGTACGTGACTATCTCGCTTGCCTTGGCAACGTATCCCGTACAATTTTCAAGACCGTTCTCACGCAGTTCATAGCCTTTTACGGAAGTTATAGGCAGAAAAGTCGCGCGTCCGCCGTGCTGCTCCTTTAAAAATCTTATTCCTCTTTTTGCGGAATCCTCGTTTTCAACGATGATATTCTGCATAGAACCGCCCAAAGCCGTTTCAACAGCAAGAGCGTACTTTCCCTCAACGCCGATATTTTGAGCAACCGTCCCGTACACGCCGCTGAGTCTGCCCTGTTTTGAAGCTTTCAGTATCTGTTTTACACTGCCTGCGAATCCCTCCATGCTGTTTTCGAGGTCTATGAGTATCTTGCGTCTCTGCTGGCAGTTTTTAAGTTCGTACAGAACTTTCTCAAAACTGCTTTTAGCCTGTTCAAACGCCTCTTTACGCGAACTGTAAAGCTTTTCAAGACCGCTGAGCTTATTATTCAATTCTTCTGATTTTTTTAAATTACTGTCAAGTTCAGATGTATTTTTTTTGATCTTCTCATTATATCCGCCGACAGCAGCTTCAATATCGTTTGTACTGTCAAGCAGTTCGCGCAAACGCTTTTCATCATCTAAGGCATGCTGTTTTGCAGCTTCCGCGGCAAAATTCAGCTCGCTTCGTTTAATATAAAGGTCATTTATCTCACTTCCTGCCCTCTCAACCGAATCACCGAGCTTTGTATTTTTTTCTTCAGCCGTTTCAAATTCTTTTTTGACCGATTCCGCTTCCAATAAAAGCTCGGATTTCTTCTGTTCAAGCACGACGATCTTTTTTTCGGTTTCTTTTATACGAAGATGCAGGTCACGTCTTGTTTCTTCGGAATCTTCCATGCTTATTTTAGCCTTGCGTATAGCCTCTGCACAATGGTTTATGTCATTTTCAAATACGGCAATATCAGACTTTTTCTTGGAGGAGTCTTGTTCCTCCTTAAGCATTCTTTGCCTTAACTCGTCAGATCGTGCGGTACATCTCTGCATTTCCCGATAGCTGTCCTGAAGCTTTTCTTCTTCACGGGCAATATCGTTCTCCGTGTTTTCATACTCTCCGCGGCTGAGAAGTATCTTTTCGTCAAGCTTATCAAGTTTTTCCTTTAACTCGTCAAGCCGCGTTATCCAAACCGAAAGCTCAAGACGTTTTCTTTCCTCCGCAAGCTTTATAAATTTCTGCGCCTTTTCGGACTGCACCCTCAGAGGTTCCACACGATTTTCAAGCTCGGACAATATATCCGAAAGCCTGAGCAGATTCTCCTGAGCCGCAGTAAGCTTACGCTCGGCTTCTAACTTTTTGTAGCGGAATTTCGAGATACCTGCCGCTTCCTCGAAAATATCACGGCGTTCGCTGCTTTTTGCGCCAACGATCTCAGCTATACGTCCCTGACCGATGATAGAATATCCATCTCGTCCCAGGCCCGTATCCATAAAAAGCTCGTTTATGTCTTTAAGACGGCAGCTTTTGCCGTTTATCATATATTCGCTCTCTCCGCTTCGATAGAGCTTTCGTGTGACTGCTATCTCATCGCCCATATCGGATAACGTGCTGTCAGAATTATCTATATTCAGCGTAACGGCGGCAAACCCCATAGGTCTTCTCGCAACAGTACCGGAAAAAATAACGTCCTCCATTTTGTTGCCTCTCAGAGTCTTTGTAGACTGCTCTCCGAGCACCCAGCGAACTGAATCGCCGATATTACTTTTTCCGCTGCCGTTGGGTCCTACCACCGCCGTCAGACCCTTGTCAAAGGTAAGGCTCACTTTGTCGGGAAATGACTTAAATCCCTGTATTTCCAATGATTTAAGATACAAATTATTTCACCTCCCCTATTTCATAAATTGGAATATTTTCATCGCCGATAAATTTCACTTCCGTATGACTTTTTCTGAAATACTCGATATTTGACCGTTTGTGTCCCGCTGCTTTGCTGATACATGACGGATTTACGGCAATTTTATATATATTGTCCCGCGGCTCATGAAATGCAATAAATTCTTCTGTTCTCCGCCTGTAAATAAGATTTTCGCAAAGCTCACGGAAAGCAGGGTGATAAAATCCTCCCACCATATCCTTTTCCACAAATTCGCTTGCATGAAGTCCGCATTTTATTACTTTTATTTTCTCATACGAAAAACGCATAATGGCATCTGAACATATATCAAGAACCGTATCAAATTCAAAAGGCTTATATTCTCCGCTTTCAAGAAGTTCCGCAAGCTTAGTACCTTTCAGGATTACAACAGGGTAGATCCTGACCGTATCGGGACTGAGTTCTATGATCCTGTCAATAGTTTCAAATTCATTTTTTTCGGTACTTCCATACAATCCGCACATCATCTGCAATCCCAGTTCAAAGCCGTGTTCCCGTATCAAAGCGCAGGCATCAGCAACGTCCTCCGCCGAATGACCGCGTTCATTCGCTTCAAGAACGTCATCGCACATGGACTGCGCGCCCAGCTCGATCGCCGTAACGCTGTTTTTTTTCAGTATCCCGAGAATTTCGCTGTCAATGCAGTCGGGGCGCGTTGAGATACGTATTCCCCTGAATTTTCCTGTGCCGATAAACTCCCTTGCAGTTTCGAGAAGCTCAGTCATATAGCCGCGCGGAATTGCCGTGAAACTTCCCCCGAAGAAAGCTATCTCCGTGTTTTCGGGAGATTTCACCTCGCAAAGCGCCTTTTCGCATATCGACCTTACATCGTTAGCTGACGGCGCACGCTGAGTGCCGCTTATAGTCCTCTGGTCGCAAAAACTGCATCTGTGAGGACATCCAATGTGAGGAATAAATATAGAAATATTAGCATGTTTCATACGCTTGTATTATAACCCATAAGTTCAAGAGCTTCTTTTGCCGCAAGCTGCTCAGCATCCTTTTTGCTGCGGCCTCTGCCTTTGCCTATGACCTGAGAATTGAGCATTACCTCAACCACAAAACGTTTGTTATGATCGGGACCTTCCTCACCGATAAGAACGTATTCCACCTTTTCCTCGGGATTTTTCTGAACTACCTCCTGTAAGACCGTTTTAAAGTCACCGAAAGCCATTTTCGCACCGTGAACGAGGTCGCTTGGTATAAACTTCAGAATATGTTTTCTTGCCGCTTCGATACCGCCGTCGAGGTACACAGCGGCAATAACTGCTTCAAACGCGTCAGCTAAAATGGAGGGTCTTTCACGTCCGCCGGTATTTTCTTCGCCCTTGCCGAGAAGAATGTACTCACCAAGATGAATACGCTGAGCAAAAACGTGCAGGCTCTTTTCACATACAAGAGAAGCACGCAGCTTTGTCAGATCACCCTCTGCAACAGTATTAAGATGCTTGTAAAGATAATCCGAAACCACTACGGAAAGTACGCTGTCACCCAAAAACTCCAGTCTTTCGTTACTGCCGCGGGGATTTTTCGTTTCATTGGCATAAGAAGAATGGGATAACGCGTTGATTATCAGTTTTTTATTTCTGAATTTGTATCCGATAATTTTTTCAAATTCCGAAATATTTTCAATATCATTCATTATTATCATTCCTTTGGGAATTTACGTATTTTTCGATGGATTCAATAACTTTGCCATTCACACATTTCTGCGCCTGCCTCACCGCATTGAAAAAAGCCTTTGCATCGGAGCTTCCGTGAGCCTTTATAACAGGTTTTTTCACGCCCATAAGAGCCGAACCGCCGGTCTCTCTGTAATCCATCTGTTTTTTCAGAATCTTTATTTTGCCCAGCGAAAGAACTGCGCCGACTTTGCCTATACCCGAGAATATCCACTTCAACTTCCTTGCAAAAAACGATCCCATGCCCTCATAAAGCTTCAGCACGATATTGCCGGTAAAACCGTCCGTTACGACTACATGGCAATCGCCGTCCGGCAAAGCTCTCGCCTCGATATTTCCGGCAAAATTCAGTCCCGAGCCTTTAAGCAGCTTATACGCTTCAAGCTCAAGCTCTCTGCCCTTTGAATCCTCCGCACCTATATTAAGAAGTCCGACTTTCGGAGATTTTATACCCATGACTTTCTCCATATACGCGCTTCCCATGACTGCAAACTGCATTAGCATTTCCGGGCGGCATTCAGTATTTGCACCTGCGTCAAGGAGGATAAACGAGCCTTTGTCAGTAGGCAGCAGCGGCGCAGGAGCGACACGTTTTATGCCCTTGATGCGCTTTACGATAAAGGTCGCCCCCATTACCAATGCGCCCGTGCTTCCGGCTGAAACAAAGGCATCGCCCTTATTTTCAGCAAGAAGCTGCATTCCGAGAGCCATAGAAGTATTCTTCCCCGATTTTATAATTTCAGTCGGTTCGCTGTGTATATCGAAAACTTCATCGGTATGAGCTATCTCCATTCCGTCAAGACTTATACCGTTGTCGGCAGCGCATTTTTTTATTTTATTTTCACTGCCCGTAAGGATTATTTTCACACCAAGCTCTCTGACTGCTCTTTCGCATCCTTTGATAACTTCAAGAGGAGCATTATCGCCCCCGAAAGCGTCAACTATAATTTTTTCCAATTCTTTCAAGCTCCCCTTTCAAAGCAGCAACGGCGCGGTTTGCATATACACCGTATTTTGCCTTTTTGTCACGTATTCTTTCGCCAATATCGGGAAGTATTCCCATATTTGCGCCCATAGGCTGAAATTTGCCGCTGTTGAATCTGTCGCTTATGTAGGCGGTCAAAGCGCCGATCATCGTTTCACGGGGCAAACTCAAAGCTTCAAGTCCAAGTATACGTCTTGCCGCCGCCGTACCCGCTATGATACCGCTTGCTGCGGACTCCATATATCCCTCGACACCCGTTATCTGTCCGGCAAAATAAATATTTTTATTATTTCTCATTGAAAAATCAGAATCAAGCAGTTCGGGACTGTTTATGAAGGTATTTCTATGCATAACGCCATACCGCATAAATTCTGCGTTTTCAAGACCGGGTATCATAGAAAACACACGTTTCTGCTCGCCGAATTTCAGATTTGTCTGAAAACCCACAAGGTTGAACAGCGTTGCTTCTTTATTCTCACGTCTGAGCTGAACCACGGCATAAGGGCGTTTTCCCGTGCGTATATCCGTAATTCCCACAGGCTTCATAGGACCGAAACGCATCGTATCCTCCCCTCTTGAAGCAAGAACCTCTATAGGCATGCACCCCTCGTAAACGCTGAACGGATGAGTTTCAAAATCTTTCAGCCGTACCCTTTCAGCATTTACAAGCTCATGATAAAAAGCGGTATATTCATCTTTATTCATAGGACAGTTAATATAGTCCGCCTCGCCTCTTCCGTACCTTGAAGCGAAGAAAACCTTTTCCTTGTCAAGACTTTCATAGGTCACTATGGGAGCAGCCGCATCGTAAAAGCTCAATCCCTCGCCGCAAAGCTCCTTTATCACATCAGCCATTGCACCGCCGGTAAGGGGGCCTGTAGCAATAATGCTTATTCCGTCGGGAAGCTTCGCGACTTCTTCTTCAATAACCTCGATAAGCGGATTTTCCCGAATTTTCGCAGTAACGCAGTCTGAAAATCTCTCACGATCCACCGCAAGAGCTCCGCCTGCTTCCACGGAATTTTCCTTTGCACAGGGAACAGTCAGAGAACCGAGCATTTCCATTTCCGCTTTCAGCAGACCGGCAGCCGATTCAAGTCTTGAAGCTTTCAGCGAATTTGAGCAGACAAGCTCCGCAAAACCTTTGTATTTATGCGCAGGACTGAACTTTTTCGGCTTCATTTCATAAAGCCGTACATTTATGCCGTAACTTGCCAAAGCCCATGCAGCTTCGCAGCCGGCAAGTCCTGCTCCAATAACATTTACGGTAGCGTTCATTTTTTCAGCTCTCTTTCATAATTGCAGCTTTCGTTTTCACATATGAGCTTTCCGGATTTTCCGCCCTTATTAAAAAGAGTTTTTCCACAATCCGGACATTTCTCGGCGGTTGGAACATTCCATGTCATAAAATCGCACTCCGGGTAACCCTCGCAGCCGTAGAAACTTCTGCCTCTTTTGGATTTTTTCAAAAGCATTTTTTTGCCGCATCTCGGACAGCAGCCGTCCGATTCCGTTACAAGCTGCTTGGCGTTTTTACACTCGGGGAATCCGGGACAGGCAAGAAATTTTCCGTATCTGCCGTACTTTATAACCATATTTCTTCCGCAGTTTTCGCATATGATGTCGGTTTCCTCATCGGGCACTTTCACACGCTTACCTTCCATAGCCGTTTCTGCCTTTTCAAGGTCAGCAGCAAAATCCTTGTAGAACTCGTGAAGCGTTGTAACCCAGTCCTTATCGCCTTTTTCCACTTCGTCAAGACTGCTTTCCATATCGGCAGTGAACTTAGCGTCCACAATTCCTCTGAAATGCTCTTTCATAAGCTCTGTTATGACTTCACCCAAAGTAGTAGGCTTCAGCTGCTTGCCCTCATGTTCAACATACTGACGAGCCATGATCGTAGAGATAGTTGGAGCATAGGTGGACGGTCTGCCTATACCGTTTTCCTCAAGCGCTTTGATAAGAGAAGCTTCGGTATATCTCGGCGGAGGCTGAGTAAAATGCTGATTTCCGCTGATCGATTTCAGTTTCGGCTTATCTCCGACGGCAAGGGGAGGAAGCTCCTTTTTAGCCGATTCCTTACCATCGGCAGATTCCTCATAAAGAACAGTAAAACCGTTAAATTTTACGGAATACCCTGAAGCGCGAAATATACACCCGTTTGCCGAAATATCCGCCGATACGGTATCAAGCAGCGCGTTAGCCATCTGACTTGCGATAAATCTTGACCATATCAGCTCATAAAGCTTATATTGATCGCTTGTAAGGCTCGATTTTACACGGGCAGGAGTAAGATCGGAAAGAGACGGACGTATTGCCTCGTGCGCGTCCTGAGCGTTGCTTTTTGATTTGAAAATTCTCGGCTTATCGGGCAGATATTCCTTTCCGTAGACCGTCTCGATATACTGGGCGGCGGCGGCTTTCGCCTCGTCCGATATACGCAGACTATCCGTTCTCATGTAGGTTATAAGACCAACTGCGCCGATACCCTCGATGTCAACGCCCTCGTAAAGCTCCTGAGCGGCTTTCATTGTACGCTTTGAAGTGAATCCCAGTTTTTTAGACGCTTCCTGCTGCATTGTGGAAGTGATAAACGGCGGTGCAGGCTGCTTTTTAGTAACTCGCTTTTTCATTGCCGTTACTTCGTATTCAGCGCCCTCAAGACGCTTCAGCAGATTATCAGCCTCAGCCTGATTCGGAATTTCCAGTTTTTTTCCGTCTACCGACAAAAGAGCAGCGTCAAAGACCTTTCCCGAACCGGGTGCGGTGAATTTTGCATCTATCGACCAGTATTCCTTAGGCACAAAAACGCGTATCTCGTTTTCTCTGTCAACAACGATACTTACCGCAACCGTCTGAACACGCCCGGCAGAAAGTCCCCTCTTGACTTTTTTCCAAAGAAACGGACTGAGCTTATAACCAACAAGGCGATCAAGAATACGCCGCGCCTGCTGTGCGTTCACAAGATCGAGATCTATCTTGTGAGGATTGTTCATTCCGCTGTTTACTCCAGTTTTTGTAATCTCGTTGAAAGCTACTCTAATATCATCGTTCAGATCGAGTTTAAGAAGCTGCGCAATGTGCCATGAAATAGCCTCTCCCTCACGGTCAGGGTCGGTAGCAAGGTAAACTTTTTCGCACTTTTTAGCACGTTTTTTCAAGTCCTTGATAACGTCGCCTTTTCCTTTCATATCAATGTACTGGGGTTTGAAATCATCTTCCACATCAACGCCCAGCTTAGATTTCGGCAAGTCCCGGATATGACCCATCGAAGCCACTACCTCATAACCCTTGCCGAGATATTTCTGAATTGTCTTTGCCTTTGCAGGCGACTCAACTATAACTAAATTTGCCATTTGATAACCTCATAATCTATATTCATGAAACAAATTCATATAATCTTCCGGGACATGACCTGACAGCACCAATTATCTCCAGCTCTGTAAGTTCAATCATAAGCTCAGCGGCATTTATTCCCAATTTAGTGCAAATAACGTCCGCATGAAGCCTGCCTTCATTATAGAGAAGCATCGAAATATCGCGAGCCAGTCCCTCGGGAATGCTGTCAAAACTTATTTGGACGTCGGATTTATTATTATCGTCATGTCTCTGCTGAAATAACGAATCATTTCTATTATCAGTCGGATTTACCTTCTTCTGCTCTAAAAATTCATTTTCAAGCGATGCCTTCGGAGCTTCCGTATGCTGTATTGGCTTAGAGTCAATTATATATGCAAAGGCATCTGATTTTATATAGGCGTCCGCAGAAGAACCCGGTTTAAAAAAATCCGTTATATCGTCCACGCTCATTACCGGCACGGCGCCCTCCCTCAAAAGACGGATATTTCCGCCATATGAAAAACTGAAAATATCTGCCGGCGGAAGAACGAACAATTCCCTGCCCTGCTCGGCGGCAAGCTTTGCAGTAATGATAGAACCTGAATTTTCTGCCGCTTCGAACACTATAGCCGCTCTTCCGAGGGCTGAAAGTATTCTGTTCCTTTTTGGAAAACTGCCGCGGTGAGGACGAGTTCCCGGTGGATACTCCGAAACGAAAACGCCTCCGGAAGCAAGGATTTTATCCCTGAACTTAAAATTTTCTTTAGGGTAATCAACGTCTACTCCACATCCGAGAACACAAGCGGTTGGCAGATCAAGCTCTGCCGCTGCCATATGAGAAGTTATATCTATCCCCACAGCAAATCCGCTTACGATAACGAAGCCTTTCGAAGCAAGTTCGGAGCATATCCGTCGGCATACTGAAATGCTGTAATCTCCGGCACGTCTTGTACCGACCGAAGTAATTGTCTTTGTTCCCGTCAGACAGCCGATATTACCCTTATAAAAAAGCACAGGCGGAGGATCGGCAATATATCTGAGCTGATTCGGGTACTCCTTTTCTGAATAAGCTGCAATACCAATACCCATTCTGCTGCATTCCGCAATAAGATCTTCGGCATTTTTCAAGCTGTAGGAATTTATATTTTTTCTTTCACCGTCAGTAAGGTTAAGAAGCCTGCTGCCGGAAAGTATCTCACAGCAAACCTCCTCTGCCGTTTCGAAGATATTCATAAGCTGCCATAGTCGGCGGCATCCGCCTCCGAACACCATACCGAGCCATATCCAGTATTTCTTCTCGTTCATTTTTTCAGCTCCCACATAAGTATTCCCGCAGCCATAGCAGCATTAAGAGAATTTATAGATCCGTTCATGGGAATAGTCACCCGTCTGTCACAGCGCATCGCCACATCTCTCGGAAGCCCGTTTCCCTCATTGCCAATAAATATAGCTTGAATACCGTCAAAGCGGCATTCGGTCACTTTTTCCGCATCATAGTCTATCACCGCAGCAGAGGTTTCCGCACCGCCGCTTTCAAGCAGTTCAAACAATCTGTCCGTATTGTTTTCCACAAAAATTTTCATGCGAAATACCGAACCCATTGTAGCCCGTATTACCTTTGGACTGTAAAGATCACAGCTTCCCGAAAGAATAACTCCGTCCATACTGAGCGCATCCGCCGTACGGATTATCATTCCTACGTTTCCCGGATCCTGAAGTCCGTATAAAACGGCATATCTACCGCCGTCACGAAAAACGACTTTTTTTTCGTTTGGTATCTTACAAATTGCAAATATCCCCTGAGTAGTATCGGTAGATGAGATCTTATTTCCAAGCTCATTTGAAATAACAAGCGTTTTTGTATTTCTCAAATCAGCCTGAAACAGAGTATTGCCAAATTTTTCACAGGCATTTTTGCTCATTATAAGGTGAGTTATACTTTCGCTCTCGCGGACAGCATCCTCAACGATACGTAACCCTTCCAACACGAATAAGCCGTATTGAAGCCTTTCTTTTTTTGAACAAGACAGCTTCTGATACAGCTTGATAATAGGATTTTCCTTAGATGTAATAATATTTTCCAATAATCAGAACCCCCGAATATTTACTTGCCGATCCGGTCAATATCAGAATCCGCTTAATAGTATTACAACAAAACACGCTCTTTATCAAGAACGTGTTGTCGTAAGTAATCGTAAATTAAAGAGCAGCCTTAGCCTTTTCAACGATAGCGGTAAATCCTGCGGCGTCATTCACAGCGATCTCCGAGAGCATCTTTCTGTTGAGAGTGATGCCTGCCTTTTTACAGCCGTTCATGAACGTAGAGTAATTCATGCCGTTTATCTTGGCAGCGGCGGAAATTCTTGCGATCCAAAGCTGTCTGAAAGTTCTCTTCTTCTGCTTTCTGCCGATGTAAGCATAATTGCCGGACTTCATAACAGCCTGTTTAGCCATCTTAAAGTGCTTGCTCTTAGCGCCCCAGTATCCCTTTGCAAGCTTCAAAGTTTTATTTCTTCTCTTACGAGTCATCATTGCACCTTTAATACGTGCCATAATCTTATACCTCCGGAATTAATATAGTTAAACGTTTCTGGACAAGGTCCCCGATCACATATAGGGAACGAGCTTTTTGATCGTAGGAGCATTCGCGCTTCCTGCAACGCCTGCGTTACGTGCAATTCTCTTACGCTTTGTATCCTTCTGAGTAAGTCTGTGTCTTTTATTTGTGTGCTGGTACTTTACCTTACCGCTTCCTGTGATCTTAAAACGCTTTTTAGCGCCGGAATGAGTTTTAACCTTAACCTTTGCCATTTATTTTTCCTCCTTAATTAGAACCTGTCAGTTCTTTTTGGGACTTACAAACATAACCATGCTGCGTCCCTCCATTTTAGCCGGCTTGTCAACAGAACCTGCTGCGGAAACAGCCTCCTTGAAGCGGTCAAGCAGTTCCGCTCCCAATTCCGGATGAGCGATCGCTCTCTTGCGGAATCTTACGGAAACTTTAAGCTTATCGCCTCCCTGAAGGAATTTGACAGCCTGATTGACCTTGGTTTCAAAATCGTGGGTATCAATTGTGGAGAACATCCGTATCTCCTTGATAGCAACTATCTTCTGATTTTTTCTTGCTTCCTTTTCACGCTTAGCCTGCTCGAAGCAATACTTTCCGTAATCCATGATTCGGCATACGGGAGGAGTAGCCTGCGGAGCTATTTTCACAAGGTCAAGATCCTTGTCGTAGGCTAATTTCTGTGCGTCTCTGGCAGACATAGTGCCAAGCTTTTTCCCTTCGTCATCGATAACGAGCAATTCCTTATCCCGAATATCTTCGTTGATCTGCAGTTCCTGTTTGCTAATGTTCAAGCACCTCCGGACATAAAATAAGTGAGTGCAGAAACATCCACACTCACACAATACGCATATATCCATTTCGGTTACTGACATATTGACCGTTTAAGCTTAGCCTGACGGTGAGAACGGACTTGTTCTGCTTTCTTACTGATTTAGTATACACCATTTTCCCGAAATTGTCAAGGGTAAATTTACTTTTCGTCATTTTTCACTAATTTGTCATCAATAATGCTCTTTATTTTGTCCCATACAGCAAAACGTATTTCATATTTTTTCGGATGATACAATATGTCCAGTTCATCATCATCAAAAAGAACTTCGGCTGATTTATCCTCATCTATTTTTTCGGCAGACGAAATTTCTTCACAGGCAGCGGGAATACAAAGCGGAGGATACATCACACACCACCAGTTTTTCCCCTGCGCAGAGCCAATTTTTACGCGTAAAGCACGATATTCTCCCGCCGGCATGGTTATATCGCCGTAAACCCTCTCATCGAACACAATGTCTGCCAGTTCGGCAGTTACTGGAAGTTCGCAGCCCTCCGCTCTAAGTATGCTTTCTGCGGCTTTTTCAATTTCACTCAAATTCTCAGATACCGTTTTCTCCGCTTCTTTAAGCGAATTTGATTCGGTAAAAAGTCCCATTTCAAGAAGTCCGTCACGTACCATTAGCTTGAGCGACTGATCGTATTCGCTGTCGGATTCCGCAAGAATATGAAGTCTAAGAACGCTGTTTCTAAGCTTTTCAAGTCTCATTCCGTCCCGAATAACGGCTGCTGCGTTTGATATAAGTATACTGAGAATAAGTCCTCCGCCCAAAATAAAATTTGTATATTTTTTCATTAAGATCACCTCGTTCACATAATTGACCCTATACAAAAAAATATTCCGGATATCGTAATTTTTTTTCAAGCAAAATTCCGATATTTCGGCAGAGAATACAGTCCATAACGCTGTTTTTCAGTCGAAAACCGAAAAAGCGCCCCGAATTCACGGTAAACAGATCATATTTTTTGACTTTACTATCCTGCGAATAATTTATACAATTATATAAAGAACCAAAATACCCAAACAGTTGCCAATTAATAAACGGGGAACTATATCCCCTGTAGACCTGCAAAAGGAGATATGTTCATATGAAAAAGTCAATAATCCCTGTATTTATGTCAATTATCTTATTCAAGATTTCTCTTTGCGAGCCGCCGCATACGGCGTCCGCTGCCGAAAACAAACCCGGTTACGTATATACGATAATAGACAACGAAGCTACTGTTACAGGTTTTGAAGGCGATCCGGTCTACATTGAAATACCAGAAACGGTCGAAGGCTGCCGCGTCACGGAAATACGAGATAACGCATTCTATGAATGCGGAACGCTCAGACATATTACCATGCCGAACACTATTGAAAAAATCGGACACCATGCTTTTTATGCCTGTTTTTCACTTGAAAGCATAACTATCCCAGATTCTGTCAAAGAGCTTGGCATGGGCTGCTTCTGCGGATGCGAATCCCTTACTTCCGCTGAGCTTTCCGACAACATCGCAAGACTGCCCGAATCCTGTTTCCGCAGCTGCACAAATCTCAAAAACATAGAAATACCGCAAAATACGGCTGAAATAGGAGATTTTTGCTTCAGCGGCTGCACTTCGCTTTCCTCTGTATCGCTCAGTGACTCGGTAACGGCTTTGGGGGACTGTTCTTTTTATATGTGCAGCAGTCTCGATTCCATTTACATACCATCGTCCGTTACGGATCTCGGCGCTTATTCGATCGGCTACACACCCACAGACAGCGGAGCTTCGCAGATAGAGGGATTTACGATATTGGGCAGAAAGAAATCATACGCCAAAACATATGCAGATGAAAACGCTATTACATTTGAAAATGCCGATGACGCCGTACACGCTTTCGCAATACAGCGCATAAACGGTCAGAAAGTATCCATACCTTCAACATTTTTGATGATAGGCGGTCTATTCATTCTTTTGCTCACCGTTTTCTCATTAAGAAAAAAAACACATCGCAAATAATGACATAAATTTAAAAATTCCGCAAAAAAACTATTGCAATTTACCTAAAAATGTGTTATGATAAATATACCAAATGTTGAATTGTCTCATTTTATTAATTAAAGATCAAGGGATGATTAAATTGAGACAAATAATTGTAAATGGAGGTATTTGGAATGAACAGCTTAAAAAAGTTTATTTCGGCGGCTGTGTGTACTGTAATTGCCGCGTCCCAGCTTACAGCGTTTATCCCTGTCGGAAACGCTGCCGAAGAACTTGCGGATTCTCTGGCAAACGATTCGGGACTTGATGTAGATTTTGCCCGTGCATTGCAGTATTCAATCTATTTTTACGATGCAAATATGTGCGGTACCGAAGTAGACGAAAACAACGCCTATAAATGGAGAGGAGACTGCCATACATACGATGCACAGGTAAAGCTTACGGCAGGCATCACGGATTTTGTAGGCACTAACCTTTCACAAGAATTTATCGACAAGTACAAAGATATTCTTGACCCGGACGGCGACGACTGTGTAGATGTTGCCGGAGGTTTTCACGATGCCGGCGATCACGTGGAATTCGGAATGCCCGAAAACTATGCCGCTTCTACTCTCGGCTGGGGATATTACGAGTTCAGAGACGCTTACGAAAAAACTGGTCAGGACGATCATATAGAAACTATTCTGCGATGTTTCAACGACTATCTCATGAAATGTACTTTCCGCGATGAAAACGGTACGGTCATCGCCCACTGCTATCAGGTTGGGGACGGCGACATTGACCACAGCTACTGGAATTCACCGGAAGTTGATGAAATGGGCAGACCAGCATTTTTCCTGACTGCCGATAAGCCGCAGACGGATTATGTTGTTTCCGCATGCGCTTCACTTGCGATAAACTATCTTAATTTCAAGGACACTGATCCAAAATATGCCGAAAAATCCCTCGACTATGCACAGGCTCTTTGGGATTTTGCCAACGCAAATCCACTCGAATTAAGCGACAACGCAGACGGACCGAAAGGCTACTATCGCTCAGAAAAATGGGAAGACGATTACTGTTGGGCCGCTGCATGGCTTTACCTTTGCACAGGCGATAAAGAACCGTTGGAACTCGCTGCGCCTTACTACGATTATTACGCTCCCAGCGGCTGGTGCTACTGCTGGAACGACGTATGGAGCGGAACTGCATGTCTTTGGGCAAGAATTAATCAGGAACATCCTGAGCTTGATCTTGTGAATATCGTCAGAAAGGCTCAGGGTAAAAACGAATACGTTTTTGACAACTTCTGGGACGAAGTACAAAAATGTTTCCCTGTATGGAAGAATCTTGAAACTCCCGGAGGATATGCGTATCTCAATCAATGGGGTTCGGCAAGATACAATACGGCAATGCAGCTTATCTGCCTTGTTTATGACAAATACACCAATAACGGCAAACCGGGCGAAGCAAGCCAATGGGCTAAAAAACAGATGGAATACATCATGGGCGATAATCCGATGGGACGTTCTTATATAGTCGGATATAATGAAAATTCCGTTAAATATCCTCACCACAGAGCATGCTCGGGTCTTACAAAATGTGAAGATCCCGATGAGCATCGCTATGTTCTCTACGGTGCGCTTGCAGGAGGTCCGGATGGAAGCGACAACCATATTGATATAACCTCAGACTACATCTACAATGAAGTAACTATCGACTACAATGCAGCTTTCGTAGGCGCTTGTGCGGGACTTTACGAATATTTCGGCACCGACGAAATGCAGCCTACCAAAAACTTTCCCCCCGATCCAAAATTCAGCGGCGGAGAAGGCGGCGGTAATAATTACTGGGTAAATGCCTGCGGTATAGACGACCTCAACGCGGACGGCTGCGGCGTTACAAAGGTTTCTTTCATGGTAATGACCGATTCGACTAAAGCTTCAAAAAATATTTCTGTACGTTACTATTTCAACTCTAAAGAAATATCGGACGTAAGCAGCGTAAAGGCTTCGGAGCTTTACGATCAGGCAGCTGTAGAGGCAGCTCCTGCCGACGGCATTATCACAGGTATACACAAGTACGACAAAATGGACGATACGTACTATGTTGAAATTAAATTTGACGATTACACTATCGCTAATTCAGGCAAAAAATATCAGTTCACCGTTGGAATGTACTACGGCGATAAATGGGATCCTTCAAACGATCCGAGCTATGACGGTCTGACTATATTTAAAGAGGACGATGCGTTCTTCGGAACAGGCAACGAAGTAAAGGCAGAGGGTATCTGTGTTTACGATAACGGCGTTTTCGTAGGCGGTGTTGAGCCGGACGGTTCGGTTCCTGAGAAGCCGGAAGAACCTGCTACAGATCCTACACCTAACCCAACAAAGCCCTCGGATGAACCTCTTTACTACTTAGGAGATGCAAACTGCGATGGCAAGGTAACTATCGCCGATTCCACGGCAATCCTACAGTCTCTCGGAAATCCTGATAAATACGGTCTCTCCAAACAGGGTGCGATCAACGCAGACTGCTGTGATCCGGGCGACGGGGTTCGTCCCAGCGATGCTCTTGCGATTCAGAAAATAGATGCCAAGATTATTGCCAAACTTCCTGAAATCACTGAAAAATAACAATAAAACGGCGAACCCTAAAAATGCGGTTCGCCGTTTTTATGCTATGAACACATGTTCTAAAATTATTGTCTGTAATCATTAATCAAACGCATAATTACATAACGGAGCAATACGGTAATTAACCGTTGTCTCCCTATATTACAATATAAAGCAGATAAGTCCGCTGCATCCGTCATTTATAATACGTTCAAGCGTCTCTTGAAGTTTCATACGCGCGTCTACAGGCATTTTATAAAGCTTGCTGTGCAAACCTTCATTTACCAGCTCATGCAGCGACTTGCCGAAAATATTGCTTTCCCATATCTTTGTGGGATCGTCGTCGAAACCGTCAAGAAGATACATTATAAGTTCCTCAGATTGTTTTTCCGTGCCGACTATAGGAGCTACGGCAGTATTAATGTTCGCCCTCATCATATGTATGGACGGGGCAGAGGCTTTCAGCTTAACTCCATACTTTCCTCCCTGCTTGATTATCTTAGGCTCTTCCAGGGTAAGCTCCTCAAGCTCCGGCATTACGATACCGTAGCCTGTAGCCTCGACTTCCTCCAATGCAGGAGCTATACGGCTGTACTTTTTCTTTATGTCGTTAAGCTCCATAAGCAGCGGCATCAGATCGCTTTCGCTTTCAATTTCAATACCTGTAGTTTCCCCTAAAATTTTGTAGAAAAGGCTGTTATCAAGCTCTGCGGTAATAGTCACCGTACCTTTTCCCAGATCCATTGACGTAGTAACCGCACTTATAATATGTGGGCATTGTTCCATGGCTTCGGCTGCATACTGAGCCTCGCGCACAAGGCGAATATCCTTCGCTGCCTCACGAATACAGCCAAGTATTTCGGATTTCAGCCAATGTCCTTTTTCTAAGGTGTTTATCCACCTTGCCGTACGGATATTAATTTCACGAACAGGGAATGAATAAAGAATTTCACGTATTATCTCTCTTATGTCCGTTTCATCAAGACTGAGACAATTCACGGGAATTACGGTAGTATCGTACTTTTCCGAAAGCCGCGCGGCTAAAGCTTTTGCTTCCGGAGCAGAAGGATTTACCGTATTCAGAACTACAACAAACGGCTTGCCTAAATCACGCAGCTCGCTGATTACTCGTTCTTCACATTCTTCGTATTCGGCTCTCGGAATATCCGAAATTGAGCCGTCTGTAGTTACTACAAGTCCAATTGTAGAGTGATCCGTAATAACCTTCTGTGTGCCTATTTCGGCAGCCATATTAAACGGTATCTCCTCATCAAACCATGACGTCATTACCATACGCGGCTGCTCGTTTTCTATATAACCTATAGAACTGGGGACAATATAACCCACACAGTCAATAAGCCGGACGTTAAAGGACGCACCGTCTCCGAGACTGATTTCCACAGCCTCTTCAGGAATAAATTTCGGCTCGGTAGTCATGATAGTTTTTCCGGCAGCGGACTGAGGCAATTCATCTAAGGCACGTTCACGCATAAATTCGCTTTTTATATTCGGAATAACGAGAGATTCCATAAAACGCTTTATGAATGAGGACTTTCCGGTTCGGACAGGTCCTACTACCCCGATGTATATATCTCCGCCGGTACGCTCGGCAATGCTTGAATAAATATCTTTTGCCATAATTTCTCCCTTCATTATTCCTTTATCGGAATCAGCAGCATTCTGCCGTTTACAAGATTTTCGGCAGTCAATTCGTTTTCCTCCATGATAGCGTCGGCTTCTGTACTGAAACGCTTCGCTATATCCCATATATCTTCATTATCGGAACCAAAATAAAGTTTTACAGCATAATCGCCGTCACGCTGCTTTTTTACCGAATCGTCAACAGTCAGTCCCGTAAGCGCCTTGAATCCGTCCGAACTCTCTGAGATAATTTTTACGGGTATATCTGCCTTAGCCATAAGCACACCTTGATCCGATATATTGTAGGACACCGATATATCGCCTATAACAGCAGTAACCGATGATTTTGATATATCGTCTCCGATGTTTACTGTTTCCTCGAAAGCTTCATCGCGGTCAGGCATGGATATTGAACCCGAAGCGTCCTCCGCCGCCATTGAATAGGTCAGCATTCCTGAAATTATAACCGATTTCCCATCGTTTCCAAGACGTGTATTTATATTTTTAGGACTGCACCACATCGCAAATATTTTCTTTGGAACATTCTCGCCTTCTGCAAGCTTCGCACTGTGACGAAAACTTTCCGCATATGTCACGGGCGGCTGTTCTGCATGTATATCGGAAAATTCAGTTTCACAAGGAAATACCGTTGAATAAGCGTCAGCAACAACCATTATCTCGGATATTTTAACGGCACGACAGAATATTCTAAGCTCCGGTTCTATTTTAAGAGAACGATTTTCTCCATTTTTATCAGATGCGGGCGTAACGCTGCAGGATACGACCTCCGCTGTTACATTACATGAAAAAGTCTCGTCAATGCCGTCCATATCTATTATTTGACTGAACGGAACGGTAAGTTCCAACGGTTCAAGTCCGCTTTCACATGAATAAAGAAGCTTGATCGAAACATTACCTTTAGCAAGAAGCTTGCCCGAAATAATTTTCTTCTCACACTCTCCTACTCTTGCATCGCAGCGTATAATTCCGATAACAGCGGGCTGTGCTGCGGAAAGTTCGGTTTCCTCGGTAAGCTGGATAACCTTGTCGCCGTTCAGCTTTTGTGAAGCGTATCGCATCGGCATTTTTTTAAGCTGAATATTAAGCCCGAAAGCATCGCTGATAACTTCTTCGGAATCTTCACCTTTAACATTTATCTTTACCGAAACAGCTCCTCTCACATCAAGTCGCCTTTTGTTAACGGCACGGAAATTCACATGATCTGTTTTGGGAGACAGGGTAACTTCGGGCGAATTCGGAACTTTTCCGAGATCCACCGTTTTTGTATAAAGCTGCTTCTGGGTTATACATTGAAGAGCAGCTCCGTCCTCGCCGCAGTAAATAAGACGTATTTCACAGCTAAGCTCATAGGAAAGCGTACTTCCCATAACAGAATAATCTGAAGCGGCTGGGATAACTTCGCAGCGCACAAGACGGAAAATATCAGGGCAGTAATCGGGAAGAATATAATCCAGTTCCACACCCTGTTCCTGTATTCCGCTGTAAACAAGCTCGCCTGCCGGAATAGTTTCTCTGTTGATCTTTAAATTCATAACAGACCTCCTAAAAAAATCTTTATACATGTATATTCACAAGCATGTACTTTAAGAACTTCACAAACATTAATCAAAAACAAAAAACTCCCGAATCACATCGGGAGCTTTTTATTGGCTTAAAATCAGTCGTTATAGTTCTGAGAATTCTTTGAGGAGCTTGTAGATGTGCTCTTCTCAGGCTTGCCGCCGAAATCAGGCTGACTGTTAGAGTTGCTGTAGTTATTGTTCGACTTGCTGTCGGTAAAGTTTTTGTTGGACTTGTTGTCATGATTTGACTGTGAAGAATTATTTTTGCTCATAATATCACCTTTCTCCGCTGTATTGCGGAATAAGCTTGGAACAAATGTCCCTGCGATATTATTATGAACAAAATTTCTTTATTTATTCAAAAGCAATAAATTATTGTTTATTTTGCCTTGCCGAGGAATGCCGCTCCGATAATTCCGGCATCATTGCCAAGCTGAGCGATAACTATCTCAGTATTTTTCTCGGAATTTCGTGTGTAAACTTCCTCCTTGACGATAGCCTTCATCGGGAGGAGCAGAGGGTCGCCCTCGTTGCATACACCGCCGCCGATACATAGAATATCAGGCTGGAAAGTATTGATTGCATTTGTAATTCCGGCAGCCAGATACTTTATGTATTTATCCACAACTTCCTTAGCGTATTCATCGCCCTCTCTCATTGAATCGAACGATGTGCGCGCAGTCACCTTGCCCTTTTCTTCAGCCATTTTTGCCATAATACAATCCGGATGCTCGGCAATAGCCTCTTTGGTCATTCTGATAAGTCCCGTAGCTGAAGAATAAGCTTCAAAACATCCCTTTCTTCCACATGAACACTGCGCTCCGTCAACCTCTATAACAGTATGACCTATCTCTGCACCTGCAAAATTGGAGCCGGAATAAATTTTTCCGTCAATGATAATTCCTCCTCCTACGCCTGTTCCGAGCGTAATACATACAGCGTTCTTAGCGCCCTTTGCCGCACCTGCGACATACTCTCCGTATGCTGCAGCATTAGCATCGTTTTCAATAAATACAGGCTTGTCGATAGTCTCCCTAATATACTTGACCATAGGAGTATTTTTGAAGCCTAAATTATTTGCATACTCGATAATACCTGTTTCGCTGTTTGCGATACCGGGCGTTCCAATACCTATCCATTCGATTTTGTCCATAGTCAGACCTGCATTCTCAACAGCCTGCAAAGCCATTTTAGCCATATCGCCGGCAATTTCCTTTTCGGGACGCGGACAGTTTGTTTTTGTAGTTGCCTTAGCTATAATGTTGTAATCCTCGTCAACTACTCCCGCAACTATATTAGTTCCGCCTAAATCAATTCCTACATAATATTTCATTTAAAAATCCTCCTTAAATTTTGTTAAGCCTTGTTAATATTATGCTGCATTTGCCCTTTATATTTATCGTATCGGTTCCGGCAGGAACAAATACGCTTGAACCTTTATTTACCGGAGTTCCCGATATATCGGCTTCTCCGTCAATTACCAGTATGTGCAGAAAAACGTTGGGATTTTCCGTCGAAAATTTTCCGTCAATGTCATATCGGCTTACGGAAAAATATTCGCAGCTGCACAGCGGAAAATATTCCGCATCGGAATCAGGCAATTTGAAATGTTCCGGCTGCCCTAAAATTCCCGTCGGCTGTTCAAGCTTCGTTACATCAAGAGCCTTCCCGATATGAAGCATACGCGGCTTTCCATCGTTCCCCACACGCCCGTAATCATACACACGGTACGTAACATTAGAGCTTTGCTGAATTTCGGCAATAAGTATTCCCTTGCCGATAGCGTGAAGCGTTCCCGGTTCAATCAAGAATACATCGCCCTTTTTAACAGGAACAACGTTTAATTTCTCCATAAGGGTATTATCCTCTATCGCACGCTGAAACTGACTTTTTGTTATTTTTTCCTTGAATCCGCAGATTATAGACGAATCAGGCTCACAATCCAAAACGTACCACATTTCGGTTTTACCATTATCACCCTCGACTTTACGGGCATAATCGTTATCGGGATGAACCTGAACCGACAGGTTATCTCTTGCGTCTATAAGCTTTATAAGAATTGGAAATTCCTTGTAATCCGCACAATTTCGCGTCATAGCCTTTGGATCTCTGCGCAGAAACTCATCAAGAGTCATACCGTCAAAACGACCGCCGTCAATAACGCTCAATCCATCGGGATGACAGCTCAGTTCCCAGCTTTCAGCCAAACGTTCACAATCGGAACTCTTGCCGAATTCATCGCGAAGCCGGGTTCCGCCCCAGATATAATCCTTTATTACAGATTTCAGTTTAATAATCAATCTGACACCGCCTTTTCAAGTTTCAGACAGAATTCAGAGTACAGCTCCTCTTCCGTGCCGCAAAAAACGTTAAAATCAATACACGGTTCTTCACCGTAATATCCCTCGAGCTTTCCTTTATCGCTGTACTGCCAAAAATCCCAGTCGATAAAATCAGGGTCAAACTGAGTACAGCGTATCCACAGAGGATAATCCGAAAAGCTCTCCTTAACATATCGGCAGTACACCGGCATAGTCGTATAGATAATGGGCTTTACACCATAATGTTCCTCAAGACCGCGCAGCAGAGGCAAAAGTATCTCTTCCGCTTCTTCGCGGCTGGGTTTATTTGAATACTTGTCGCCGTAGTACTCTATATCTACTACAGGAGGGAGATCTATATCATCTTTGTCAACTGCCTTGATATAATTCTCTGCCTGAGTTTCCCCCGGACTGTCAAAGCTGAAAAAATGATAACACGAATGCAGAATGGAAGTATCTTCAATATCCGCAAGATTTCGGCTGACCGATTCGTCAACATGACTGCTGCCCTCGGTAGCCTTTATAAAGGCAAACTTTACCCCCTGATCTTCAATACGCTCCCAGTCGATAACTCCTTGATAGTTCGAAACGTCCACGCCGAACACAGGATATTTTTTTTCGCTCGGTTCGGCAGTTCCCAAAACAGCTGAAAATCCAAGCGTTACAGCAGTCATAAAAAAAGCTGCCGTAATAATGCTTATACATTTTTTATTTCTATTCAAATTAAATTATCTCCAAACTCCTTTTTGCTTTCACAATCACACATTTATTATTGTACATTATTTCAGTGAATAAGTCAACAGGAAACAAAAAAATTTTCATATTAATTCCATTCCATAACTTGTTTTCATAGGAAGATGTGCGAATTTTTGAGAATTTTTTTCTTTCAACACATCAAGCGTAAAATTTTAACAAAAAACACGTGTAATATGCTATGTGGACATGTTCTTATATTTACCAAAAAACTTTCTTGACAAATTAAACGAAATATTATATAATAATATAAAAGCTTCGGCAGGATTTTCAGAACATGTCCGCATATAAATTATGTGCGTATTTCACTGAAAACAAGTTCCGATATTCTGCTATACTTACATCTGCTGCAAGTATAAAGCTTTTCATACAGAGAAAACATCAGGCGTTTAAAATTTGGAGGAGCATTATGAAAAAATTTATTTCGGCTGTAATATCAGCAGCATTGCTTTTTTCAGCAGTATCGGTTTTGCCTGTTTCGGCGGAAAACTACGGAAACAGCGTTAATATTACGATTCTTGGCGACAGCATTGCCTCAGGTTATGGACTTTCGGACGAAGAATACAATTACGGTCAGATCGTTGCTGATTACTTGAGCGGCTCGGTAGAAAATTATGCCGTTTCCGGATATGATTCCGCAGAAACTCTCGCACAGATACGCAGCTTTGACAGCGCGCAAAAGTCTCAGCTTGCCGACAGCGATATAGTTATTATTTCCACAGGCGCAAATGATATAATCAAGTACGCATCTTCTTCTCTTTTGGAATTTGCAGAAGCCAATGACCTTCTTAAAGACGGAAAAACGGCAGACGATATTCCGGAAAGCCCAACTCTTCAGTCTTTGAAAGAGCTGATCGACAAAGATGCTCTGATTAATTTTGCAAATAGTTTTACCAACATACGTTCTCTTTCTGATCGTCTGACATATATATATCAGAATGTCACCTATACCGATGCAAACCCCAACGGCGCAAATCGTACTCAGGTAATTGCTAAACAAATCATTCCCAATATCAATGAGATCGTTTCCGAAATAAAAACTGCCAATCCTGATGCAAGAGTAGTTCTTCAAACAGTATACAATCCGCTTCAGCTGCAAGCGTCTTATGAAGAAAATTTAAAAGCATCTTACGGAAACGCTTATTTCACTGCTTACATACAGTTTAAAACTCTCTTCAGTAATATAACGTCCAAGTATGCCGAACAGCTCAAAAATGTAGAGGGAGTTGAAATTGCGGACGTTTACACCGATTTCTCATCAACTGACGAAAATTCCCAAAAATACGGCTGGTACTTTACTAATATCCAAGCAGGCAGAGATAATCTCGATATTCACCCAACACAGGCAGGACATATTGCTATTGCAGCTACTGTTCTGAATACTCTCGGTGAAACTCGCGAGGACGGAGGACTGCTATCCTTAGTTTTCAGCGGACTCGACAATGCCGGCAGCTACCCTGCCTACGCTTTGAATGAATATAAAAAGGTATCGGGCGACTACTGTCTTGGAGATGTTAATGGCGATGGCTCTATAGATGCCTCTGACGCTAATCTGATACTTGTACAGTACGCTAATCTTATAACAGGTCAGTCTCCTACGATTTCAGAAACACAACTTAAGGCATGCGAACTTAACAATGATAATACTGTAGATGCCTCAGACTCTGCGGTAATTCTTAAATATTATGCATTTTCCCTGACCGGCGGCAAAGGTACGTCATTAAAAAAGTTCATTGCAGAAAATTAATTTTCATACAGTATAATTAAAATAAATTCGGGACGGCAAAAGCCGTCCCATTTTTTAAAATAATGAAACTATATAATAAATAATACCATATAAAAATGCAGCAGTGCATCCGTAAAGAATTACTGGTCCTGCAATATTGAAAATTTTTGTTCCGACTCCAAGAACAAGTCCCTCTGACTGAGCTTCAATAGCCGAAGAACTTACCGAATTTGAAAAACCGGTTATAGGAACAAGCGTACCTGCGCCAGCATGCTTTGCCAGACGTTCGTACCAACCAAGACCCGTAAAAAAAGCGCTGAGTGCAACCAAAATTACGGAAGTCCAAATACCTGCATTTTCTGTGGAAAAACCAACGTATTCAAATAATGAGCGAATCAACTGTCCGACTACGCATATGCCTCCGCCGACAGCAAAAGCATAAGATATATTTACCGCTGCTTTTGACTTTGGTTCGGCTCTTTTACTCATTTCGCTGTAAACCTGCGGTGTGATATTCATAAAACCGCCTCCTTTTGAAATTATTATACGCCAAAAAAAACTTATAATACATACGTTTAAAACTATTTTAACAGTTCCAGACAACGCCTTAAATAAGCATATATGTTCAACAGTAAACTGTTATCTGATCAAATTAAAATCTACAAGCAGCCTATGAAATAAATCGCAGCCAATTATTAAACATTCACAAAATAACACATAAATAATTGTTAATATTTAACTAACTGCCAACTATTGACATATCATTCAATTTGTGGTAAAATTTTATTACAAGGAAATATTATTTCCAAAAACTATAAGGAGGAAAATAAATGAATTCTTTAAAAAAATATGTTGCCGAGTTCATAGGTACTATGGCGCTTGTTACACTCGGCTGCGGAACGGCAATGTTAGTCGGCTGCGATGCGGCGAATGGCGGAGGATATATCCTTACCGCTTTGGCATTTGGACTTGTCATTGTGGGAATGGCATACTGCGTTGGCAATATATCAGGCTGCCATATAAACCCTGCGGTTTCACTTGGTGTATTAATCAGTGGAGGAATGAAGTTCAATGACTTCATCGGCTATATCATTTCACAATGTGCAGGAGCTTTTGCTGGATCCGGTATTTTAGCGGCTATTTTTGGTCTTGGCGGTGTCGAAGATAAAACAGGAGGATTTGGTTCAAATGGACTTGCAGGTGTTGGTGATAATCCACTTGCAGGACTTATTGTCGAAGTAGTTCTGACTTTCATTTTTGTTATGACTATTCTTGGCGTTACTTCACGCAAAGCTAATCACGGCTCTTTCGGCGGAATTGTTATCGGTTTTACTCTGACTCTTGTCCATATACTCGGAATTGGACTTACAGGTACTTCAGTAAATCCAGCAAGGAGTCTCGGACCGGCAATTATGGCTGCTATTGACGGCAATTCCGATCCTATCTCATGTATTTGGGTATTTATAGTCGGACCGCTTATCGGCGCTGCGGCTGCGGCAGGCGTTTACATGTACCTCGAAAGCGATCTTCAATCCATAAAAAAGAAAAAATAAAACAAAATCGCTGTTTGTAATACGTTACAGACAGCGATTTATTATTTGAATCACAGCAGAATTAGGATTATTCAAGCTGCTTTGCCAAGAAACGCGCAGCCGCAGTGATAAGACTCTTCTGCAAGTCGGAGGCGTCTGTTTGACCTTCGGTAGTCATAAATGCTACAGCTCCCGAAACATCTCCGCCACTGATAATCGGCATTGCCGCGACAGCTGTTCTGTCAAGTCCCTCCGCCGGATAAAAGTTATTATTATTTCCATCGGGACAGAAATACTGTCCACGATTTTCCATGATTCCCTCTAACTGCGCCGAAACCTTCCGATCAGCTGCTTCTCTTTTAGGTAAGCCCGATGAAGCTACCACATGATCCTTATCAAAAATGATAACAGGGCATCCGGCAGTCTTGAACATTACCTCTGCAACATTCGCTGCATTTTCGCTCATTTCACTTATAGCTGAATATTTCTTAAAGATGACCTCACCTTCGCTGTTTGTATAAATCTCAAGGGGATCCCCTTCCCTTATACGCATAGTGCGTCTTATTTCCTTAGGGATAACTACACGTCCCAGATCGTCTATTCTTCTAACAATTCCTGTTGCTTTCATAATTAACCTCCGCAATATAAATTTGCTTGCGGTGTTATTATTTGCACAGTTGGGTGAAATATTCCACAGGAAAATTTTATAATTTATTTGAATTTATTTAAACAAAAATCCCACCTAAAAGGTGGGATTTTTATAAGCTTTTAAGCTTTAATTATTCATTAATAGCTGTAACAACGCCGGAACCTACTGTTCTGCCGCCCTCACGGATAGCAAAACGAAGACCCTCTTCAATAGCAATAGGAGTGATAAGCTCAACATCCATAGATACGTTATCACCAGGCATACACATTTCCTTGTCAGCAGGAAGTGTAACTACGCCTGTAACGTCAGTTGTTCTGAAATAGAACTGAGGTCTGTAGTTATTAAAGAAAGGAGTATGACGACCGCCCTCTTCCTTCTTAAGAACGTAAACCTGACCAGCAAACTTTGTATGGGGGTGAATAGAACCGGGTTTACAAAGAACCTGTCCTCTTTCTACCTGATCTCTTGTGATACCACGGAGAAGAGCACCAACATTATCGCCTGCTTCACAGAAATCAAGAGTCTTTCTGAACATTTCAAGACCTGTAACAACAGTTGTCTGCTTTTCTTCAGAAAGTCCAACGATCTCAACCTGCTCGTTAACGTTAAGACGTCCACGCTCTACTCTGCCTGTAACAACAGTACCACGACCAGAAATAGTCATAGTATCCTCGATAGGCATAAGGAAAGGCTTAGCATCATCTCTCTCAGGACTGGGAATAAACTCGTCAACAGCGTTCATAAGCTCAATAATAGGAGCATATGCAGGATCGTTGATATCATCGGGAGCTTCAAGAGCCTTAAGAGCAGAACCCTTGATGATAGGAGTATCATCGCCGGGGAAATCATAAGAAGAAAGAAGATCACGAATATCCATTTCAACGAGCTCAAGAAGCTCTTCGTCATCAACCTGATCAGCCTTGTTCATGAATACAACGATTGCAGGAACACCAACCTGACGAGCAAGAAGGATATGCTCTCTTGTCTGAGCCATAGGACCATCAGAAGCAGCAACTACAAGGATAGCACCATCCATCTGAGCAGCACCTGTGATCATGTTCTTAACGTAGTCAGCGTGACCGGGACAGTCAACGTGAGCATAGTGACGAGCGTCTGTCTCGTACTCAACGTGAGCTGTATTAATTGTGATACCACGCTCTCTCTCTTCGGGAGCCTTATCAATCATATCATAAGCCTCATACTGAGCCTGACCCTTCATAGCAAGAGTCTTTGTAATAGCAGCAGTAAGAGTTGTCTTACCGTGGTCAACGTGTCCGATAGTACCAATGTTTACATGGGGTTTGGTTCTTTCAAATTTAGCCTTAGCCATTGGAAAATTCCTCCTTAAATTATATTCGTTTATCTGTTATACCGATTCGGTTAAGAATAACCGCATACAGTAAGCCTGTATATATATTATAACAGATTAATTTGGAAATTTCAAGTGTTTTGGCAAAAAAAGTTCTGCCAAAACACAAGAATTTATTAAAAAAGCTGTTTTCTGCCGAAATATATAGAAAACTCAGTTTTTCGCACGAGAAGCCATGATCTTTTCTGCAATGCTCTTGGGTACTTCCTGGTAGCTGTGAGGCTCCATTGTATACTGACCGCGTCCCTGTGTATTGGAACGAAGATCAGAAGTATAACCGAACATTTCAGACAGCGGAACGAGAGCGTCAACCTGAACGGAGCCTGTTCTGGACTCCTGACCCTGAATCTGTCCGCGTCGTGAACTGAGATCACCGATAACAGTACCGGTGTAATCGTCGGGAACAATTACAGCAACCTTCATAACAGGCTCCATAAGGATAGCATTAGCCTGCTTGAGGGCTTCCTTGAACGCAATCGAACCCGCGATCTTAAACGCCATTTCAGATGAGTCAACTTCGTGATATGAACCATCATAAAGTTCAACTTTAACGTCAACAACTTCGTAGCCGGCGAGAATACCGGACTTCATAGCGCCCTGGATACCGGAATCGACAGCCGGAATATATTCCTTGGGAATAGAACCGCCGACAACGGCATTCTTAAATTCGTATCCCTTACCCGACTCGTTGGGTTCAACACGAATCTTAACGTGACCGTACTGACCCGAACCACCGGACTGTTTCTTGTACTTATAATCAATATCAGCGTTGCCTTTGATAGTTTCCTTGTAAGCAACCTGAGGTGCGCCTACATTAGCTTCTACCTTAAACTCACGAAGGAGACGGTCAACAATAATATCAAGGTGAAGTTCACCCATACCCGCGATGATTGTCTGACCTGTTTCCTCATCCGTCCATGTCTTGAAAGTAGGATCTTCTTCGGCAAGTTTTGCCAGAGCGATACCCATCTTTTCCTGACCAGCCTTAGTTTTTGGCTCTATAGCGAGCTGGATAACAGGCTCAGGGAATTCCATAGATTCAAGGATTACGGGATGTTTTTCATCACAGAGAGTGTCTCCGGTGGTTGTATTTTTAAGACCAACAGCAGCAGCAATATCTCCTGCGTATACTGTGGTAAGATCTTTTCTGTGGTTAGCGTGCATCTGAACGATACGACCGAAACGCTCGCGGTTATCCTTTGTAGCGTTAAGAACAGAGTCACCCTGATTAATAACGCCCGAATATACACGGAAGAATGCAAGCTTTCCTACAAATGGATCTGTAGCGATCTTGAATGCGAGAGCTGAGAAAGGTTCGTCATCGGAAGACGGTCTTTCAACCTCTTCATCCGTATCTGGATTTACGCCTTTAATAGCAGGAACGTCAAGGGGAGAAGGCATATAGTCGATAATAGCATCGAGGAGCTTCTGAACGCCCTTATTCTTATAAGAAGTACCGCAGGTAACAGGAACCATGTGGTTCGCAATAGTAGCTGAACGAATGCACTTCTTGATCTCATCCTGAGTCAGCTCTTCGCCTTCAAGATACTTCATCATAAGCTCTTCGTCCTGCTCGGCAACATGCTCTACCATATCGTCATGATACTGCTGAGCTTTTTCTTTCATATCCTCGGGAATCTCCTCAACGCGGATATCCTTTCCGAGATCGTCATAATAAATGTAAGCTTTCATTTCAACGAGGTCAATAATTCCTCTGAACTCGTCTTCTGCGCCGATAGGCAGCTGAATCGGAACAGCATTACACTTAAGTCTGTCTTTCATCATGTCAACAACACGATAGAAGTTAGCACCCATAATGTCCATTTTATTTACATAAGCCATACGGGGTACTTTGTAATTATCAGCCTGTCTCCAAACTGTTTCGGACTGAGGCTCTACGCCGCCCTTAGCGCAGAGAACAGTAACAGAACCGTCAAGAACACGCAGTGAACGCTCTACTTCTACAGTAAAGTCAACGTGTCCTGGAGTATCAATGATATTCAGTCTGTGACCTGCCCAGTAGCAAGTAGTTGCAGCCGAAGTAATAGTAATACCTCTCTCCTGCTCCTGCTCCATCCAGTCCATAGTAGCAGAGCCTTCATGAGTCTCACCGATCTTATGGTTTACGCCGGTGTAGAAAAGGATACGCTCTGTGGTAGTGGTCTTACCGGCATCGATGTGAGCCATGATACCGATATTTCTTGTATTTTCAAGTGAACAATCTCTTGCCATAGTATCTTCCTCTCACAACGACGATTACCAGCGGTAGTGAGCAAACGCCTTGTTTGCCTCTGCCATCTTGTGTGTATCGTCACGCTTCTTGCAAGCACCGCCGGTGCCGTTAAGAGCATCGAGGATCTCGCCTGCAAGTCTTTCCTTCATAGTCTTTTCGTTTCTTTCTCTGGAATACTTAGTGATCCAACGGAGACCGAGAGTCTGACGTCTTTCCGGTCTTACCTCCATAGGAACCTGATAAGTAGCTCCGCCGAGACGGCGAGCCTTTACTTCCAGCTCAGGCATGATATTCTCCATAGCCTGTTCAAAAACCTCCAGTGCGTCCTTGCCTGTTTTCTCGGCAACGATCTCGAATGCACCGTAAACGATCTTTTGAGCGACGCCCTTCTTGCCGTCCAGCATAATATTATTTATGAGACGTGTTACGAGCTTTGAATTGTATACAGGATCCTGTAATACATCACGCTTTGCGATATTACCTCTTCTTGGCATTTCGCTTCCCTCCTTCACATAGATTCATGAATTCATAGGTACTCGTGTCAGCCGATTACTGCCGCACCAATATGCAGCCGCGCTTCACCGACCGATAACGTCAAGACCAATGCGAGGTATAATAATATATATTAAACTCCGCATTTATCCTGCGATAGTAGTTATCCTATTTAATATGCCCGGCTTTTCACAGCAAGCCGAATACTGTTTTTTCAGAAATTACTTCTGCTTAGGTCTCTTGGCGCCGTACTTGGAACGAGCCTGAAGTCTGTTGGCAACGCCCTGAGCGTCAAGTGCGCCTCTGATAATGTGGTAACGCACACCGGGGAGATCCTTAACACGTCCGCCTCTGATGAGAACAACGCTGTGCTCCTGAAGGTTGTGACCAATACCGGGAATGTATGAAGTTACCTCGTAGCCGTTTGTAAGCTTAACTCTTGCGATTTTTCTCATAGCCGAGTTAGGCTTCTTAGGTGTAGCAGTTCTTACAGCAGTACATACGCCTCTCTTCTGAGGTGAACTCTGATTGATCTGCGTCTTCTTCTTAGCATTGTAGCCTTTCTGGAGAGCAGGGGCAGTAGACTTTGTCTCAAGATCCTTTCTTCCCTTACGAACCAGCTGATTAAATGTTGGCATAATCTTCCTCCTTTTTCAAAAAATGAGTACGCCGCAAAGCCTATAACTTGTACAGCATACTCATATATTATATAACATTAATCCTAATTTGTCAAGGATTATTTAGAAATTTCTTCATATTTCGATTTTATTTGGATAAAATGGCAATTGAAGAAGCGCTTTTCAATGTTCAATTAGTCACTTTATGCAAATCAACAAAATATCTCATCACTTATTTCACTGAGCATGCCATCAGTAAATCCAAAATCCTTACCTTTGTAACACCATAAAGCATGCCCGATTCCATATTTTTTGAAAACGGAATGTATGTCACCGTACCAGTTTAAAGCGGATCGCCTGTCGGCAAGCTCGATAACGCCGTATTCACCGCAATAGAGCATAACTCCGCGTTCATCGGCTGTTTTTAGGGCATCCTCAAAAAGATTTTCGAAATATTCAGCAGAAAAACCGCCGCAGGGTATCTTATCCGCAAATGTTTCAATTACTGCGGAAATACTTTCCGACTTTTCAAGAAACTCCTTCTTGCCTATCGGATATTTTATACGGAAGTTTCCCGGCATCCCATTTATCCAATACGCTCCCTGATGAGTGAATAAAAGCGGTTCGTAGCAATGAAAATTATATATGATATTTTCGTCAAACGGCGGAGCTATGCTGCTCACCGCAGTAACGCCGTTGTTCATATATCCGCCTATGAGTATCTTTATATCAGGCGCATATCTGCGTATTTCTCCGACAGTATGTTCAGCTATTTTCATCCACGGGTCATTGTCGGCTTCGTCTACCACTTCGTTAAGAAGCTCAAAAGCAAGACGTTCGCTGAATTTACCGTACCGCCGCGCAAATTCTCTCCAAAGTTCAACAAAACGGGAAATCATCGCTTTATTTCGGAAAAAACCATTTTCGCCCTCGCCCTCGTCAAATGAAAATCCAGCAGTCTTATGCAGATCAAGAATCATATTAAGTCCAAATTCTCCGCACCATTCAACGCATCGATCGATATAGCCGAATCCGCTTTCAATAAAACGTCCTCGCTCGTCCTGAACAAGGTTATAATCGACAGGCAGACGAAGATGATCAAAACCCATGCGGCATATGTTTTCAACATCGCTGCGCGTTATAAAGCTGAGGCAATGTTTCTCCGTAAGCTCTTCCTGAGAAAGCCAACCGCCTAAATTCACGCCTTTTTGGTATCCGTTCCATTTTTTCATGATAGATCACCTCGAAAATCTTTTCTTAATTGATTATATCACGAAACAATTCGGGACGTATACCAAATTAATAATTAAAATAGTAAAATGATGCTGTTGAAATTTAGTTTTTTCGTGCTGCAAACAACATAATAAGAGGATAAATTTCAAGTCGTCCGATAAGCATATCAAAACAAAGAACTATTTTTGAGAAAACATCAAGTCCCCCGAAATTTCCCGACGGACTGAATCGTCCCACACCGAAACCAATATTATTTATACATGTAGTTACTGCCGAAATATTTTCCTCAAGAGTGAAATCATTATGCGAAATACAAAGCACCGACAACGCAAATATTATCATGAACAATATAAAGTAATTGCTCGCGCCTCGTATAACGTCTCTTTCTACAGGTTTTCCGTCTATTTTGACCGCCGCGACCGCTCTTGGACTTACAATGTATTTAAGCTCGCGTATGCCCGTCTTTATTATAATAAGTATACGCGCAACTTTCAGACCGCCGCCGGTAGAACCTGCGCACGAACCGATAAACATGAGAAGAAGAAGAAGCGTCTGAGCAAAATTGCTCCATTCCCCCGTGTCGGCAGTCGCAAAACCTGTTGAAGTTATTGTAGACGCAACCATAAAAAATGCATGCCTGAAAGCTTCCCCGACCGTTTCATACTGTCTTATGACACATAGAGCGACAGCAACTGAAGCGACCGCGATTATACCGAGGTAAGTCCTCAGTTCTTCATTTTTAAAAGCAAGTGAAAATCTGCGTATTATGATAAAATAATATAAATTAAAATTTATGCCGAACATTATAATAAATACTGCCACGACCATTTCTATCGCAGGGCTGTTATAGTGTCCTATACTGTCATTCCAAAGCGAAAATCCTCCCGTTCCGGCTGAAGAAAAAGCATGGATAACCGCATCGTACAGCGGCATTTTCAGCAGCGCCAGAATAACAATTTCCGATAAGGTGAGCACGATGTATATTCCGTAAAGAATACGTGCGGAAAAACTAGATTTCGAAACAAGCCGCCCGACATTAGGACCGGGACATTCCGCTCTCATCATGTGCATGGTTCTCACATCATTGCTGGACATCACAGCAAGAACGAACATAAGTACGCCCATACCGCCAAGCCAGTGAGTAAACGCGCGCCAAAACATACAGGAACGCGACATTTTTTCAACATCGCCGAGTATGGTAGAACCCGTGGTTGTGAAACCGGATACCGTCTCAAAAAGCGCATCTACAAAATGAGGTATCTCTCCCGATATAACAAACGGCATTGCTCCGATAGCAGACATGGCTATCCACGAAGCCGCCACACTGACAAATCCCTCGAGGGAAAATACGGAACGGTTTTTCGGCTTTTTTATCGTAAAAACGATAGAGATCAATATTGTTACGGCAGCAGGTATCGCAAATGATTCAATAACATGCTCCTCTCCGTAAAAAGCTCCTACAAGTATGGGCAAAAGCATGCAGATGCCAACTATCCGAAGTATTTGTCCCATAATGTAGATAATCATTCTGTAATTCATATATAGTCCGTGCCGCTCCGATCAGTCGAAAATTTCCTTAAGGTCATCGAAGCCTCTGTTCGTGGTAACAACCACAACGCTGTCATTCAGCATAAGACAATCGTCCCCCTTCGGAATTATAAGTTCGTTTCCACGAGCAATGCTGGCGATAAGAATACCGCTTCTCAGCTTGAGCTTTTTCAAGGGAATACCAACATAATCCTTGCGTTCGCGCACAACAAATTCAATAGCCTCAAGACGATCGTTTACAAGGCGGTACAGGGTTGCAATATTATTTCCCGTTGAATTCTGCTTCGCTCGGACATATTGAAGTATTTGGTTGACCGTGATAGACTTTGGAGAAATTATACTGTCAAGATTCAAGGTTTCCGAAAGCTGCATGAGATTCATGCGGTTTACCTTTGTAACTACCTTTTCTACTCCGTTGTTCTTTGCAAGCAGAGACATAAGGATATTTTCCTCGTCTATGCCTGTCAGAGTAACGACAGCATCAGCATCGTAGACGCGTTCCTCTCTTATTATATCATGATTTGTTCCGTCTCCGCAGATAACGTTTACCTTGCTCAGACGCTGACTGAGTTCCAAACAGCGCTTTTCATTTATTTCTATGATCTTGACCTTAACGCCCATCTCGCGGAGCTGCTGCGCAAGGTGATAGCCAACACGTCCTCCGCCTATGAGCACTGCCGATTTTACACGTTTTTCGCGATATGCCGAACTTATGCTCTTGAAAAACTTCACCATATTGCTGTGCGAAGCCGTCATATGGATCTTATCACCCGCACGGAGTACGAAGCTTCCGTTGGGAATAATTAGTTCCTCACCACGCTGAACAGCACAGATAAGCACGTCCAAACGAAGTCTCCTTGAAAGCTGAGTAAGCGCCAGATGGTCGAGAATACTGCCGCTTGTAATACGTATTTCAGCAAGATCGACTCTGCCCTTGGCAAATGATTCAATGTTAATCGCTTCGGGATAACGAAGAACCTTAGCTATCTCGTTGGCGGAATTATAGTCGGGATTGACCATCATACTTATGCCAAGCTCCTCGCGCATAAAAACAAGCTGCTTGTCGAACTCGGGATTTCTCACTCGTGCAATGCAATGACGCGCTTTCATTTTTTTTGCGATAAGACTTGACAAAATATTTACCTCATCCGAATCGGTAACGGCAATGAATATCTTGCATTTTTCAACGCCCGCTTCTTCAAGAACCGCAGTTTGCAGACAGTTGCCCACAATGCCTTTTACGTCGAAATCATTGACAATGGAATTTATCCGCGTTTCGTTGGGGTCGATAACGGTGACGTTATGCTCTCCGCAAAGGATCTCCGCTAAAGCGCCGCCGACCTTTCCGCCTCCTACGATAATAATATCCATAATCCCCTCCAAAAAATTATATTAGACTCGTTTAGCAACATGAAAGGCGCTGTCTTTTGCAATCATTTTCCGTATTGTTTGTTAAAATTCCTTATCAATACATACAATACTCCTGCGTAAATCTGACTTTGTCTTACAAAACTCTGTATCTACTGGTTACAAAACAGGTCTATTCTTTATTTTCTAAGTGTAATTATACTCCCATATTTTCAATTTGTCAATATGAAAGTTAAATTTTTGCACAGAACCGCGGAATGAAACCGATTTTCCACCTTATTCCGCAAATTTTTTCCAAAATCCCTTGACAAGCCATAAAAAGTGTGATATAATTAAATCACCTCTTTGGGGTTTATTTTTATGTCCTTTAGAGGGAGGCAAACAACCTATCTTCGCTGATTTTATCAGTGAGGGAAGTAATTTTATCAGGAGGTGCCGATATGAGAGTTAAAATTACATTGGCATGCACAGAGTGCAAGCAGCGTAATTACGTTTCCAAGAAAAACAAGAAGAACGACCCCGACAGGATCGAAATGATGAAACATTGCAAGTTCTGCCGTAAGCACACTCTTCACAAGGAAACAAAGTAATCGGAAGGAGTATTTTTATGGCTAAAAAAGACAAGGAAAATACAGCTTCCGAAACGTCCGCAAAAAAGGACAAAAAGGAAAAGAAGTCCGAGAAAAAACAGCCTAACAAAGTTGCAAAGTGGTTCAAGGACTTGAAGATCGAGTTCAATAAGGTAGTATGGCCGACCAAGAAAACCGTTATCAATAACACAAGCGTTGTTCTCGCAGTTGTTGTTGCTTCCGCTATTCTCGTCGGATTGCTCGACACAGGCTTCCTTGGCCTGATGCGTCTCATCTACCAGCAGGGCTGATCAACGGAAATCTGGAGGAGGATTTGTTATGTCAGAAGCAGCAAAGTGGTATGTTATCCACACTTATTCGGGCTATGAAAACAAGGTCGCCCAGAATATCGAAAAGGTTGTGGAAAACCGTAAGCTTCACGAGCTTATCCCAGAGGTCAGAGTTCCTACCGAAAGGGTTATTGAAACTGTCAACGGCAAGGAGAAAGAATACGAACGAAAGACCTTTCCGGGTTACGTTCTTATTAAAATGGTCGTTACCGATGATACATGGTACATCGTAAGAAATACCAGAGGCTGCACAGGCTTCGTCGGACCGGCTTCCGTTCCTACCCCCCTCTCGGAAGAAGAAGTTATGAAAACTTTCGGCATAGATGTTTCAGAACCGATAGTTGAAGTAAACTTCAAGGAGGGAGACAGAGTTCAGATATCCGGCACTGCTATGGACGGCTTTATCGGCATTGTCCAAAGCATTAATCTTGACGACCGCACCGTCGATCTGCTTGTATCGATGTTCGGCCGCGAAACCCCCACTACCCTGCCTATAAGTCAGGTCGTTGAGGTGGGTTAAGGTCATTAAAATTAAAAAAGAAGTCTCATGACTTCAGTGGGAGAGAATAGCCGGAGTTTTATTCTTAGCTCCCGGCTTGTAAAGTCTCGCCATTTACCACATTTATGGAGGTGCGAATACATGGCACAGAAAGTAGTTGGCTACATTAAGCTTCAGATCGCAGCAGGAAAGGCTACTCCTGCACCGCCTGTTGGACCTGCACTCGGTCAGCACGGCGTAAATATCATGGCATTCACAAAGGAATTTAATGAGAGAACAAAGAACGACATCGGTATGATAATCCCTGTTGTTATCACTGTTTACGCAGACCGTTCTTTCTCATTTATTACTAAAACTCCCCCCGCAGCTGTTCTTATCAAGAAAGCATGCAATATCAACAGCGGTTCGGGAGTTCCCAACAAGACTAAGGTTGCTAACATCACAAAAGAGCAGATCCAGAAGATCGCCGAGCAGAAAATGCCCGATCTCAACGCAGGCTCTCTTGAAGCGGCAATGAGCATGATCGCAGGTACAGCACGTTCAATGGGCGTTGTAGTTGTTGACTAATTTTTAATTAACTGAATGATGATTCGGGGATCTGCCCCGTTCAGAGTTCTATTGGTGGGAGGAAAATTCCGCTAACCGAATAGCTATAGGCGTTCGGTATTACCACTTAAATAGGAGGAAATATAATGAAACACGGCAAGAAATATGTTGACAGTGCAAAAGCTGTCGATTATGCAAAGCTTTACGAGTCTGTAGAGGCTCTTGAATTGGTTTGCCAGAATGCAAAGGCAAAGTTTGATGAAACAGTTGAAGCTCATATCCGTCTCGGCGTTGATTCACGTCATGCCGACCAGCAGGTAAGAGGCGCTGTTGTTCTCCCTAACGGTACAGGTAAGAACGTAAAAGTTCTTGTTTTCTGCAAAGAGGATAAGTACGAAGCTGCTCAGGCAGCAGGAGCCGAATACGTTGGCGGCATGGATCTCGTTGAGAAGATTCAGAAAGAAAACTGGATGGATTTTGACGTTGTTGTTGCTTCACCTGACATGATGGGTCTTGTAGGCCGTCTCGGTAAGGTTCTCGGTCCCCGCGGACTTATGCCAAACCCGAAGGCAGGAACTGTAACCCCCGACGTTGCCAAAGCTGTAACCGAAGCTAAGGCAGGTAAGATCGAGTACCGTCTTGACAAGACAAATATCATCCACTGTCCTATCGGAAAAGCTTCTTTCGGCGCTGCTAAGCTTGAGGAAAACTTCTCCACACTCATGGAAGCTATCGTTAAGGCTAAGCCTGCTGCTGCTAAGGGTACTTACCTTAAGAGCTGCACAGTAACTTCCACAATGGGTCCCGGAGTTCCCGTTGCAACAACTAAATACGGTGTCTGATCGTTTTATAAAAAAATTGCCGGCAATATGTTATGCCGGCGATTTTTTATGCTTAAGAACTATGAATTTAATCATATATTTTCACACTTTATAACACTTAATTCTATTTAAAATGACAATTTATAAAAAAATGATAAAAAGCACTTGACAAAATCGACTTTAGAATATATAATATAATTAGTTAGCAGACAGTAACTAAACTTAGGATGAAAAGCGTGGTGATTTGATGTCTTTAAAAGACGCAATTGAAGGACAGGAATATATCATCAAAGAGATAAACAGCGATGATGAAGAACTTAATTCTTTTTTGTTTTCGTTGGGTTGCTACAGCGGTGAAGCTATTACAGTAGTATCGCGAAAAAAAAGCGGCTGTGTAGTTTCTATAAAAGACGGCAGATACAGCATAGACAATCAGCTCGCAGAAGCTATTTCAATAAAATAAAAATCATATAATGCAGGCAGAAGGCTGCCTGTGTTTTTTGAAAAGGAGTTAGTCAATAATAACACAGACTAAGGAGGAAATTTATATGAGAATTGCCTTGACAGGCAACCCGAATTCGGGTAAAACAACTATGTTCAACGCTCTCACAGGACGAAGCGAAAAGGTCGGAAACTGGGCAGGAGTTACCGTTGACAAAAAAGAACACGCTATCAAAAAATCCTATTACAACGGAAATAAAGAACTTATCGCTGTCGATCTTCCCGGAGCGTATTCGATGTCGCCTTTCACCAGCGAAGAAAGTGTAACAAGCTCATACGTTAAAAAAGAAAATCCCGACGTTATCATCAACATCGTTGACGCAACAAACCTGAGCAGAAGCCTTTTCTTTACAACTCAGCTTCTGGAACTCGGCATACCTATGGTAGTCGCACTCAATAAGTCTGACATCAACAAGAAAAAAGAGACTACAATTGATTCACAAAAGCTCTCTGAAAAGCTCGGATGCCCCGTTATCGACACAGTTTCAACTTCGTCGGACGGACTTTCTGCTGTAATTAACGCCGCCGTTGAAAGGGCGGGAAAGTCTCAAACTGCACCTTATGTACAGAACAGTATCGACCTTAAAAATAAATCTGCCGTAGAATTCGCCGATCGTATGCGATATAAATTTGTCAACAATATCGTAAAAGAAGTTGAAAAGCGTAAAATTCTCACAAAGGATAAAAACACGGGAGACGCTATTGATGCCGTTATAACTCATAAAATCGTGGGAATACCGATTTTTGCCGCTGTAATGTGGCTTGTATTCCAGATCTCTCAGGTTTGGGCAGGTCCGTTCATTGCCGATACTCTCGTAGCTTGGCTCGAAACTTTTCAGGAATGGGTACGCGGACTTCTTGAAAATGCCTCTCCCCTGCTTTCCGCACTTCTCGTAGACGGAATAATCGGCGGAGTTATCGCTGTTCTCGGATTCCTTCCACTTGTTATGATTATGTATTTCCTTATAGCTATCCTTGAGGACTGCGGATATATGTCAAGAGCGGCAGTTGTTCTCGACCCTATATTTAAAAAGGTCGGACTTTCAGGAAAATCAGTTATTCCCTTCGTTATTACAGTCGGATGCGCCGTTCCCGGAATCATGGCAAGCCGTACCATCCGAAACGAACGTGAAAGAAGAGCGACTGCCATGCTTGCTCCGTTCATGCCATGCGGTGCGAAAATTCCTGTAATAGCCCTTTTTGCAGGAGCATTCTTTGATAACGCCGGCTGGGTAAGCTGGATCATGTACCTTTCAGGAATTGCGCTTATTTTCCTCGGTGCGCTTCTCGTCAATCTTATCACGGGATTCAAAGCAAGAAAATCTTTCTTTATCATTGAACTTCCCGAATATAAGATACCCTCTATATGGGGAGCGTTTAAATCCATGTGCGGCAGAGGCTGGGCTTACATAGTTAAAGCGGCAACGATCATTCTCCTCTGCAACACAGCGGTACAGATAATGCAGACATTCGACTGGTCGTTCCATGTTGCCGAGGAAGCCGATAAATCTATCCTCGCATCTATCGCAAGTCCGTTTGCATACCTCCTTGTACCGATAGTAGGCGTACTTAGCTGGCAATTAGCGGCAGCGGCAGTAACAGGCTTCATCGCTAAAGAAAACGTTGTCGGTACGCTTGCAGTATGCTTTGTCGGACTTGAAAATCTTATTGATACTGAAGAACTTGCACTTATGGAAGGTGCGGGCGCAAGCGTTGCATCAGTTATGGCGATAACAAAAGTCGCCGCGCTGGCTTACCTTATGTTCAACCTTTATTCTCCGCCATGCTTTGCGGCTATCGGAGCTATGAATTCTGAAATGAAAAGTGCAAAATGGCTTTGGGGCGGAATCGGACTTCAGCTCAGCGTTGGATATACAATTTCATATCTTGTGTATACTATAGGTACGCTTATCACATCCCCATCATCTCTCAACGTTGGCGCAGCTTTGGCAGGACTTGCTGCTGTTATCGTAATGGTTACAGTAATATGTTCGCTTATCGCACGTTCAAATAAAAGCATCAAGGCGGAATACGCATTGTCATCGGTGAAATAAGCTATGGAAGATATTATAATCATCTTGATAGTGGCAGCAATCATCATAGGAATCACAGTTTATCTTATACGCGCCAAAAGGCGTGACGAAACATGTATCGGCTGTCCATATTCCAAGAAATGCGGCGGAAAATGCGGCGGCGAACATAAAAAAGAATGATCTATCGTACAGCATCGATCAAGTCAAAAGGAAGAACGTGAAAACCTTTTTGAATACTACAAAATTACGGTATGCTCCGCGGTCAGGACTTACACGGACAATGACAGGAGTGAAGCCCCAGACGATTCAAATAAATATTTCGAGGTTAGATAAATGGAATATACATATCATTATGAGTCGCCACTTGGCGGAATAACTATCGCAAGCAGCGGAGAAAATCTCACAGGATTGTGGTTTGACGGTCAGAAATATTTCGGAGATACGCTTCCTGCGGAGCATACCGAAAAGCTTCTGCCGATATTCGAGCAAACAATAAACTGGCTTAATATTTATTTCAGTGGCAAAGCTCCCGAATTTACTCCTCCGCTTGATATGAAAACGACAGAATTCAGAAAAGCGGTGTGGGAAATAATGCTGACTATTCCTTTCGGCAAGACGATGACATACGGCGAAATTGCCGCTTGTATTGCGAAGCGAAAAGGTATTGAAAAAATGTCAGCGCAGGCGGTAGGCGGCGCGGTAGGACACAATTCCATTTCGATTATAATTCCCTGTCACAGGGTCATTGGTACAAACGGAAGTCTTACGGGATATTCTGGAGGTATTACCAGAAAAGTGCAGCTTCTGACATTGGAAAACGCCGATATGAACGGCTTGTTTGTACCTAAGAAAGGAACTGCATTGTGAATAATATTTCCGAAAAAAAGAAAATCATTTGATTCACAATGACACCATTTTGTCGGACAAGGACTATCTCAATTATATTGTGTTAAAAACGGAACCCTCCCCAAATGACAGCGTGTACCTGCATATTCGGACGCGCTCCCGCTCAATATATAAACTATACTTGGTCATAATTCTCACAGGTTAAATCAATCGAAACCAGTGGTGTATTTCTCCACTGTCATGAAAACGGAGTAAAAAAGATTAAGTAAACGACATTGTTCTAAAAATTCCAATTCCGAAAATAGATCTGGAGAATAATAAAGTAAAAGTTCCTTCATACTACATGGTATGAAGGAACTTTTTTCAACATATTAGTCTACCTATCATTTTCATAATGATATGTAACTACAGTTTGTAGAAAGCCTCGATTCTGCGAATAGAATAGGGGTTAAAACTATAATTTTAGGCTGAACTGCGCAGGTTAACCTGCGCAGCCTTTTATTACATACGATAAACCATTTTATCGTCCACTCAAAACAAGGTGGAATTTTTAATCAAGCTATGCGATAAGCGAAAGACATAATAGCTCAAGACTAATCATTATCGCGCTTTTTTCTGAAAGCAAATGCTGCACCTGCTGCCATAGCGAGAGCAAGAACGGGAATAGCCACACCTACATCGCCTGTCTTGGGAGCATCTGCCTTTGAAGTTGTTGTCTTTGCCGTAGTTTTTGTTGTCTTTGCGGTTGTTTTCTTTGAAGTTGCAGTAGTTGTTGTGGTCGAAACAGTACTCTCAGTAGTTGGCTGAACAATCGCTTCATCAAGCATTGTAACCGTAGTACCGCTTACGCCAACGTTTCCGCTGACTATACCGTCCTTAACCGTAAATGTAATGTCTGTTGCAACCGTATATCCGTTGGGAGCCGCTATTTCATGAAGTACATATGTACCGTCAGGAAGATTTTTAACAAGCGTAGGCGTTGTACCAGATACCCAAACCAATGATTTGCCGTCCGAGATCAACTTTGCTCCTTCTCCGAATAATACATCTTTTTCTGCGAAAACAACTTCATTGCCATCGAAGTCCTTACCTGTCAAAGTAAGTTCTGCTCCTGCAAGCTCGTTGCCTGTCGTATCCTGCTTACTGAGATAAATATCAGTCTTATTTGTTTCATCGACCATTGTTACAGAATCACTTTCCACGCCAACGCTGCCTTTAAGCTCGCCATTTTCAATTGTGAAAGTTATATCTGTTGCAACCGCATATCCATTAGGAGCCGCAACCTCATGAAGCACATAAGTACCATCAGGAAGGTTCTTTACAAGAGTTTCGGAAGTTCCGGATACCCATGTTAGCGCATCGCCGTCAGATACAAATTTTGCTCCTTCGCCGAGTTTTACATCCGTTTCGCTGAATTGTACTTTATTGCCTCTGAAATCCGTACCGTTCAAAGTCAGGGTTGCACCTGCAATTTCCTTGCCGAATACATTTTCTTTACTGATATTTACATCTGTTCTGATCATATCGTCTGTCATTGTTACACTGTTGCTTTCAACTCCAACACTGCCCTTAAGCTCGCCGTTCACTATAGTGAAAGTAATATCGGTAGCTACTGTATAACCGTTGGGAGCTGCGATCTCATGGAGTACATATGTTCCATCGGGGAGATTCTTTACAATTGCCGCTTCCGAGCCGGATACCCATCTAAGCTCGTTTCCGTCAGATACAAACTTCGCATCTTTGCCGAATACAACGTTTTCAGCTGAGAATACTACCGCTCTGCCCTGTGAATCCGTACCCGTCAGAGTCAGCGTTGCTCCTGCAAGCTCTTTGCCGAATACGTCTTCCTTGCTTATTTCAACATCCGCAGTGTACATATCGTCAACCATGGTCACCGAGCTGCTATCAACATGAGAATCGCCTTTAACTTCACCGTTTTCGATTATGAACTCGATGTCCGTTGTAACCTTATATCCGCTAGGCGCTGCCGTTTCATGGAGTACGTATGTACCGTCCGGCAGATTCTTTACAAGAGTTTCGCCCGAACCGGAGATCCAAGTCAGCTGTTTTCCGTCAGATACAAACTCTGCACCTGTACCGAAATTCACATCGTCTGCGCTGAATTCAACATCTCTGCCCGTGAGATCTTTACCGGTAAGAGTAAGCTCCGCACCTGCAAGTTCATTTCCAAGGACATCTTCCTTGCTTATAGTTATGTCTGTCTTTATCATGTTGTCAATCATTGTAATGCTGTTTCCTTCAACTCCTGTTTCACCGCTGATCTCACCGTTATAAACAGTAAACTCAATATCAGTAGTTACCTCGTATCCGTTCGGAGCTGCAATTTCATGGAGTACATATGTTCCATCGGGAAGGTTCTTTACAAAGGTGGGAGACGATCCGCTCTTCCAGATAATCTCTGTTCCGCTCTCTGTTGTGATAAGTTCTGCGCCCTTTCCGGGAATTACGTTCTCAATATCAAATGTTATTTCATTACCGTCTGCATCTCTGCCCGTAAGAGTCAATTCTGCTCCTGAAATTTCATCACCGTATACGTTCTGCTTGCTGATCTCCACTTCGCCTACTCTTCTGTCGATCATGACAACCGTGTCAGACTCGTTACCTGCAAGCTTTCCGTCTGCAATAGTAAAGATTATGTCTGTTGCAGTCTCATATCCGTCCGGAGCTGCATTTTCATGGAGAAGATAAGTTCCATCGGGTAGATTTCTGATAAATGTTGATTCACTTCCACTGATCCACTTAAGCTGCGTGCCGTCTCCGATAAACGAAGCATCTGCACCGAACGAAACATCATCTTTGCTGAATCTTATGTTGTTTCCGTCCTCATCCTGTCCTGTAAGGGTCAGAACCGCTCCGACAACTTCTGTGCCGTAGATGTCCTCCTTGCTGATATGGATGTCTGCAACGTGTGTCGTGGTAGTTTCCGTTGTTGTTTCTTCTGTCGTTGATGTTGTTGTTGACGATGTTTTTGTACGTGTATCGTAATCATCGCCAATACCTCCGGTGCGTGTTGTGGTTGTTCTTGTATCCTCGTCAGGAAGAACCTTGCCTGTATGTGTTGTTGAAATTTCTGTTTCTATAGAAGTTTCGGTAGTTGTTGTCGTTGAAGTCGTTTCGGTAGTAGTTGTAGAAGTTGTAGTCACAGGCTGCTTTTCATCTACCATTATGATCTCAGTAACGTCCTTGCCGTTCACTGTTACTCTGCCGTCATTCACTTCAAACGTAATATCGCTTGCTGTAAGATAACCATTAGGAGCAGCTTCTTCATGAAGTGTGTAAGTTCCGTCTTCAATAACAATGATAGAAGCCTCAGAACCGCTTATCCATACAAGAGTTTCTCCTACTCCGTTTATAAGCTGTCCGTCCTTGCCGACTGTAAGATCACCCTGTTTAAAGATAATTACGTTTCCGTCCTTATCCTTTCCGCTGAGTTCAAGTCTTGCACCAACTACTTCTGTTCCTCCTACATCTACCTTGTTGATATTTACAGTATAGGTTGTCATAGTTGTTGATGTTGTCGTTGACGTTGTTGTGGGTTTAGTCGTTGTTGTCGTTGTCGATGTTGTTGTGGGTTTTGTTGTTGTTGTCGTTGTCGATGTTGTTGTGGGTTTAGTCGTTGTTGTCGTCGTTGTCGTTGTCGACGTTGTTGTGGGTTTAGTTGTTGATGTTGTCGTTGTCGTTGTTGTAGGCTTGGTTGTCGATGTTGTCGTTGACGTTGTTGTGGGTTTAGTTGTCGATGTTGTCGTTGACGTTGTTGTTGGTTTAGTCGTTGTTGTCGTTGTCGATGTTGTTGTGGGTTTTGTTGTTGTTGTCGTTGTCGACGTTGTTGTGGGTTTAGTCGTTGTTGTCGTCGTTGTCGTTGTTGTGGGTTTTGTTGTTGTTGTCGTTGTCGACGTTGTTGTGGGTTTTGTTGTTGTTGTCGTTGTCGACGTTGTTGTGGGTTTTGTTGTTGTTGTCGTTGTCGACGTTGTTGTAGGTTTAGTCGTTGCCTTTGTTGTGGCTTTGGTCGTTGCCTTTGTTGTTTCATTTGTTGTAGCTTTGGTCG
>CAJTYV010000001.1:192817-492403 GCA_910584195.1 uncultured Ruminococcus sp.
TTTGTTGTGGCTTTGGTCGTTGCCTTTGTTGTTTCATTTGTTGTAGCTTTGGTCGTTGCCTTTGTTGTTTCATTTGTTGTGGCTTTGGTCGTTGCCTTTGTTGTTTCATTTGTTGTAGCTTTGGTCGTTGCCTTTGTTGTTTCATTTGTTGTGGCTTTGGTCGTTGCCTTTGTTGTTTCATTTGTTGTAGCTTTGGTCGTTGCCTTTGTTGTTTCATTTGTTGTGGCTTTGGTCGTTGCCTTTGTTGTTTCACTTGTTGTGTCATTTGTTGTAGCTTTGGTCGTTTCGTTTGTTGTGTCATTTGTTGTAGCTTTGGTCGTTTCGCTTGTTGTATCATTTGTTGTAGCTTTGGTCGTTTCGCTTGTTGTATCATTTGTTGTTTCAGAAATTGTAGTTGTAGTGTTATCTCTCATTACGATTCCGGTAACACCGGTTCCAACTGCATTGTCATCCTCGGAATAATTACCCTTATCCTTTTCAGACATTGTAACTTCCGTAACTTTGCCGTCTTTGATAACAAAGGTAATAGCTTCTGCTTTGAGATGCGATTCATTTCCGTCATTATCGGTCGGAACAAGCATTTCAGTAAGAGTATACTCACCGTCTGCAAGTCCTCTTATAACAGTATCGCTTTCACCTGAAACGAATTCAATGTAATCTTCACCTATAGTAAGCGTATCGTCATTCTCGGTAAGAATGTTTTCGCCCTGTTTTACAATGATATTTTCAAAAGATGTCTTATCACTTGCCGTAAGTCTCAGTGTTGCTCCGGGAAGTTCCTCGGACTTAGCTACCTCTTTCTTAGAAATGCTGAGAGTAGAAAGATCGTCGTTCATAACAACTGTTTTGTCAGTTTTTTCATTGTAAATAGTATTGCCGTTTTCGTCCTCGCCGTTAATCACGTAAACTTTACCGTTTTTGTCGATCTCAAATGTAATTGCTTCTGCTTTTACATATCCGCCGGGCGCAGTTATTTCAGTAAGTTCATACTTTCCTGCCGGAAGCTTTGAAAACTCTGTAGACGAATCTCCCGAATTGAAGCTTATCGTATTTTCTTCCTTATTATAAGTAAGCTCAAATTCCTTGCCGTCTCTTACTGCCGTTACGCTTTCAAGGCTCTTATTGTCAAGCGATTTGATTTCCAAAACTGCATCTTTAAGCTCTTTCTTGTTAACAATATCCCACTTGCTTATTGAAGCTGTGATAACTTTGTCCTCAACCGTAAGCTTGTTGTCCTCTGCGGAAACAAATTCACCGTCTGTATTCTTTACAGTGACCTTGCCGTCTTCGTCAACCTTAAAGGTTATTTCGGTTGCTGTGGTATAGCCAAGGGGAGCTGTATCCTCGATAAGCTTGTATTCACCTGCAGGAAGATTTGCAATAACTGAATCTGTCTCTTTCGATTCAAATGTGAAGCTGTTCTTCTCATTCTCTGTCTTAATTTCAACTTCATTTCCGTCAACCGTTACGCCTGTTAAGTCTTCTGCCGTCTCGATTTTAAGTATTGCTCCTGCAAGTTCCTTGTCATTTGTAATATCCCATTTACTGATCTTAACAGTTGGCTTCTCAGGAATCGGAGCTTCTTTCTTCTTATCGTTTACGACAATATCATTGTCTTTAAAGTCAACATGAGATACCGTTTTTTCATCGTCAGTCGGATGTACCGCTTGGATCTTACCGTCTTCTGTTATTTCAAAACTCCAAGACTGCTCAACTGATTCATACTCATCCGAGGGTGCTGTTACTTCTTTAAGCTCGTACTTTCCTGCCGGAAGTCCCTCAATTGTCGTTTTGCCATCAGCCTTTGATTTAAATGAAATCGTTGTATCATCTAACTCGAATGTATCGTTATTTGATTTAACTACGTTTCCATCTAACGTTCCGTCTGTGCGTGTTATTGTTATCACTGCATCTGCAAGTTCTTCTTGACTTGTAAGATCAAGCTTATCAACTGTAATTTTTGTTTTTTCATTTATAAATTTTACAGTTAATTCCTTAGGTTTAGTGAGTTCCCCAAAATACGGGAAGTAGTGGATTTCTTCATTACCGGAATACATATCCTTACAGATGCTTCCGCCGTTACTATTTCCGCCAGCCTTTATAACACTTGCTTTAGGCGCTACAAGGTGACCGACTACATTTCCGCCATGAATGATACCTTCAGCATCCGGAAAATTCCAGACAGTATTCATTCCGTTGAGATCAGTTTCTGCTACACCTTTAAATCCGCTGAAAAATGTTTGTTCAGTATATTTTTCTTCATTATTATATTTAACTGAGATAAGAAGATCAGATTCCTCTAATGTTGTTGTTTTACCATCAAACAGGAAAGCTATATTCTTGTCGTTCACGCCTGTAACAGATATTGTGTAACCCTGCTTTACAATATCTACTGAATTACCGCTTTCATCAACCACAATAATATCAACACTGTTAGCTACGTGACCGCCAACATTAGGGTATCTTGCAAATGAATCATTGTTAAACTTTGCGATTTCAGCAAGAGTCTCATAAGGAATTACAATATTTTTGCTCGGATAATCTGCTAAATTAAGAATAACGTGCTTTGTCTCAGGGTAACCATTTTCAATGGTTTTCAGCGTATACTCTGTACCGTCAGCTGCAATTGCTGCTGACTGAGCAGATATTGCATTAAATGCCTTAGCAAAATCAATATATCCGCTGTTTTGTTTCCAGCCATTAGATTCGTCAACTTCTTTATCCGAAGTTCCGTAATAAGCTAAATATGACTTTTCCTTTTTCCAGTTGTATCCTCCTGTTTTCAGATTTGCAACGTAAGTATTCGCTTTATCCGTATCACCAAATGGACCTAAATATCCATCTCCGCCGACTGCAACCGCACCGACGATATGATTTGTACTTGTCTTTTCGCCGTCAGCAGAAACGCCGCCGCAAAGATCTCCCTCTACAAATATACAATAATCTGTAAGAATATTCTCTATAGTATATGACTTAGGATATTTATCAGCATTGGGGACGGACGTCTCTACCGATGCCGAATCGCTCGTTACTTCAAATTTAACCGTTTCTGCCGATTTAACGTAACCGTCAGGCGCGTCAACCTCGGTAAGAGTATAATTGCCATACGGAAGTTTCAGAACCTTAGGCTCGTTTGTGGATTCCCATGTGATAGACTTTCCGTTGTCAGCTACGGTTATATCCTTGCCGACATTGGCATCAAAAATAATTGCATTGCCGTCGGCATCAGTACCGCTAAGCTGAAGAACTGCACCGGATACCGGATTGTTATCGCTGTCAACCTTGATTATCTTGACTTCCTTGCTTATGTCAGTTTTTTCAGTAGTTTCTTCGGTTGCAGCTTCTGTCGTTTCCTCAGTTGTTTCTTCAGTCGTTGCTTCTGTTGTTTCCTCTGTAGTTTCTTCAGTTGTTGATTCAGTAGGTTCCTCCGGCTCGTCCTTAGGTGAATTTCGAATTTCAAGCCTTGTTTTGAGATTATCTGTAAGGTCAATTTTTGTTCCAAGAAGTTTGCTGTTATAGTATATAAGATAATCTGCAACCGCTGTGCCAAATGTATCGTTTGGTACTGTTTCTGTCAGCTGCTCTATCTTGGTAACAAGTGTATCTCCATTAGGTTGTTTTTCTGTTGTGATTCTGCAAAGTTCCTTAGTAGTTGTGGTATTCGGATATGTTCCGGTAGTAATGTCAATAGTATAAAGACCATTTTCGTCAGGTTCAAGCACTTCTTTTTCAACATAATTATAACCAAAAGGCTGAGAGTAATCTCTTACCATATGAGTAACTTTACCGTCTGAATTTATGTTATAATATTCATTCTGCGGCATAGAACCCTGATTCCAACCACCGCCCCAAGCGCCCGGACCCAGATTTGTTTTTTGAACATATGTATCTGATACATCTTTTTCAATTATGCGTTTTACCGAACTTATCTCGCTGCCGTTAAGTTCAATGATATACTGATCTCCATTAACAGTATAAACACCGTCACGCTTAGGAATAATCTGACCGTTATATGTTACAGCATAAGAAGGATTCTCCAAGTCAACTTTATGCGCAACAAATTTGTTTACATCAGCAGGGGTTTTATTTCCGTTTTCATCTATAATTGCTGCGTCAACAACATTTCCGTCTGCATCTAATGTAACATCAAATCTGTCATCACCAGATACCAGCACACTTACAAATCCGTTTAGAGGTGAATATGCCGCTGAATCAATAACCTCTGAAAAAGTTGAATCTGTATAAAGTTTGATTTCAACCTTATCGCTGTAAGTAGGAGTTTCAATTTTATCTGTTGTTTTTTTAGTACCTTCAACAAATTTCTTATTTCCGTCAAGATCCGTTATTTCAACCGAAACAGTTTCTATAACGACTCCATCTTTATCCAATATAATTTCGGCAGGCTCTTTTTCATCGCGCAGTTTATAATATTTTTTACATGGAATCGTTTGTGTACTTATATCAAAATTTTCGCTGTTAATCTTTTGTGTTTCTCCGTCAAATACGCTATGTTTGTTATCCCAGTTTGGTTCTCCTGCCAATATTTTGATAACCGCTCCGTCTTCTGCTGATTCCGGAATAGTACCTGACATTTTAATAATAGCATATTCCACATTATCTTTATTTGCAGGTAAACTAAGTTCTTGCCAATCACTTGCGTAATTTATTTTACCAAATGTAACTGTATCTGCTGTGCCATCGGTATGAACAAGAGTCATTGAGTCAATTGAAAAATCATCAGGAACATTGCCGTCATTATTTTTAGAAACGCCAAACTGTAGTAACGTTTCTCCGCCTATTTCAACTGTTATCGAATGCTCTTCACGAGGGTTTCTAATTGGAATATATTCATCACTAACGCTTTCAGTTGTATATACATCAGCCTCGTCTCCAAATGTATAAACATTTGCATCTGTAGTTACCGATTCTCCAACCTTAATTTTTACATCCGATTTTTTTTCATTTTCTGTTACTTCAATATAATACGATGTTTCGTTATCAAGAGCATAATCTGTAGGAGCCTTGATTTCCTTAAGTACATATCTTCCGACAGGAATTTCTGTTGTTATTTTACCGTTCTTAACCTGTACTTCAATCGACGGTTCCGTTGCCACTTCATTTTTGCCGTCTTTGGTTGTGACGGGGAACAAGCCGAAAGTCGCTCCGTCAAGAAGAAGTCCTGTTTCATCGTCAAGCTTATAAAGGTCTATGGTGTAATTTGATTCAAGACCGAGCATTGAACTCGGTCCCATAAATGGTCTGTAACCAAATTCTGTTGAACCCTTAAAACTTTTTGCTACTAAAGCGCCTGAAAGATGTCCATATCCATTGTTACCGTCATGAACATCTGCATTAGGAGCTAAAATCGTACCCTGAAAATTCTTACCAAGAGCAACATCTGTTGCTTGATAATAATTGTACAAAAGACTCGTTACACCGTAATGATTATTGTACACAACATTATTTGTATAATCTTCAAAACCAGGTACCATATCGCCTTCATTAGCAGGTAAATTTATTTTATCATTGCTGTAAACATTTTTTCCTATTAATGTTCCATTAATAAACGTATATACATCATTATTTGCTACTGTAACGCTTTCTCCTCCGATATTGATAACAATATACGCATACTTCCATTCTTTTTCAGTACAATCGCTACCAACAACTTTCCTTGGCGATGACAGATTAGGAATATTTTCATATTTGATATATTTTGCCTTTTTGAATAACTCCTGTTCTTCATCAGTCAAATTACAGTATACAGTATCTTGCTCATCTCCCGAATATGTCAGTGTTAATGTTTCACCCTCAAAATTAACACTAAATTGATTTTCCTTTTCTGCCAAAGCAGTCGATATATCTTTAATTTTCTCTACTTGAGCAGCAACATCAAAAACAGATGAATCTTTGTAGAAATAATCTTCATAAGTTCCAGTATATGTGCCATCTTTTACTGCATCACAATAATTTAAATAATCTTTATCCGGACCATCAATTTGTGTAGAATTTGAAATCCAAAATCTCTTTGAAACATAATTTCCGTCACGTTTTTCCCATGAAGTAGGTCGTAAATTTTTTGCTGATTCACCATTAACAATAACATGTGCATAATCGGAGTTATCTAAAAGTTTATCTAAAACAGAATCCTTATTAACATAATCTCCATTACCTATTTCATAGCCGTTTCCAGGTGTAGAAAAACTTCCGCCTATTGCTACACGACCCTCAGCATCACAATTTTCTACCTCAAAATTCTCTGCTACAAACACACAAAACCGACCAGCTATACCAAGCAAATAATCTTTCTCGTACTGTGCTACAGCAGCATCTACAGATGCAAAAGTTCCATATGGATTTCCGTCAGGATCCCTTGGATTTGACCCAACAAGCAGCGTAACGTCATCTACTTCGCTGTTACCACCTAAATTTGTCGCCGCCCGCGCTTTTAGCAGTCCAGAATTCCCCAAGGGAATTGACTGCGCGAAAGCAGAAGCAGCAAGCAAGGCGGAAGTAACGCCGCTTACAATACGTTTTCCCAATGATTTTTTCATTATCTTCGTCCTTTCATAAAAAAATATTTATATTTAAAAAGACATTTCGACAACACCGAATGTCCTCGGCATTATACAGAAAGTCTCATTTTGTATCTTTAATTATAGCATATATCGTTTTAATATGCAACATAAAAATCGGAATCAAACATAGAAAAATCTCAAATATTTTTAGTTGATTTGCACAAAAAATGGCAGTCTCAGCATAAATCGGATCAAACAAAAAGTAAATATGTATAATTGTGTGCGCAATATGAATAAAACTTTAATTGCAAACTTAAATAATATCAGCAACATATTATACTTAAAGTACATGCACTGTTGCTGATAAAATTAAAATCCCCGATTTCTCAGGGATTTTAAAGAATTCTGTTAATCGGCTATAAAAGCGGCAAAAGCTTTATACGCCATATACAAATCAAGCTTTGAAATAACCTCGTAAGGCGCATGCATGGAAAGAACGGGAACGCCCATATCTATAGTGTCAACATCAAGGTTTGCTATATACGCCGCAACAGTACCGCCGCCGCCTGCATCTACCTTGCCAAGCTCGCCTGTCTGCCATACAACGTTCCTGCTGTTCATAAGTCGGCGTATTTTTCCGGCAAATTCTGCGGATGCATCAGATGTTCCGGATTTTCCTCTCGAACCCGTATACTTGGTAATGCAGACGCCCTTATTTACAAATGCGGCGTTATTTTTCTCGTTGACTTCCGGGAACGTTGGGTCAAACGCTGCATTTACATCGGCTGAAAGGCACTCGGATACCGAGAGTACGTCTCTGCCGCTTGAACCGAGAGCTTCCGCAATATCGGCAATAAAATATTTCAAGTATGCCGAACAGAGACCGGTATTGCCGTCGCTGCCTGTTTCCTCCTTGTCGGTGAGAACAGTAACAACAGTATGAACTGGTTCATCGCAGTCAACTACAGCTCTCAATGCAGGGAAAGCGCAGCAGCGGTCGTCATGACCGTAACCGCCTATGAAACTCCTGTCGAAGCCTATGTCTCTTGCCTTAAACGCCGGAACTGCTTCAAGCTCGGAGGAAATAAAGTCGTCCTCCGTAATACCGTATTTCTCAAAAAGAAGATTCATTATATTCAGCTTTACGGCTTCGCTCGCTTCATCTTCGCGGAACGGAATCGAACCGATAAGAAGATTCAGATCCTCTCCTCTGATAAGCTTTCCGGCAGTACGTCCCATTTGCTCTGTCGCAAGGTGCGGCAGAAGATCTGTAACGCAAAATACAGGGTCGCTTTCGTCCTCGCCAATATTTACCGTTACGGACGTACCGTCAGCCTTAACGATAACTCCGTGCAGCGACATAGGAATCGTTGTCCACTGATACTTTTTAATACCGCCGTAATAATGAGTTTTAAAAAGAGCAAGCTCGTTGTCCTCATAAAGCGGATTTTGCTTCAGATCAAGTCTCGGACTGTCGATATGCGCCGCGCAAAGCCGTACGCCCTCATCAATGGACGCCGTACCTATAACGGCGGCAATAACCGCCTTTCCTCTGTTATTTCGGTATATCTTGTCGCCCGCCGCAATCTTCATACCTTTTTTGTACTCATTAAAACCGTTCGCCTCAAGAGTTTTTACAGCCTCTATAACTGCCTCGCGCTCGGTTTTGGCGATGTCCAGAAACTGCTTATAATCCTCCGCAAATGCAAAAACTGCTTTTTCTTCATCGGAGTCAATTCTGCGGTAACCGTTTTTACGCTGCAAAAAAAGCTTTTCTTTCAGTTCCTTTGAAACGCTGTTGTTTTCTTCCATATCAAAAACTCCTTTCATATTTTGATTCATACAAAGCTCTCTGCTGTACGTATATCATAGTAATAAAATTTGATTTTATCCGATACCTCTTTGGAAATACTATTCACAACCTCCATAGAATCGTTGTTTTCTATAACATAATCAGAATGAGACGCAAAAAAATCCGCATCAAGCTGAGAATTCATTCTGTTCTCCGCCTGTCTCGGCGTAATTCCGTCACGATTTATTATACGAAGCGCTCTTGTTTCCGGCTCGGCAAGAACCGATATGATTATCTCGCAGAAATCATCGGCGTGGCTCTCAAACAAGGTTGGCGCATCAAGAAGAATAAGCTTTTTTCCATTATCGGAATACCCTTTTATCTGATTCAATATTTCACTGGTAATATAAGGATATATTATGGAATTCAGCGCCTCAAGCTTTGACTTATCACTAAATACAACATCGCCCAGCGCCCTTCTGTTAAGAGTTCCGTCGCAGTTCAGTATTCCGCAGCCGAAAATATCGGAAATTTCTTCAAGACACTTCGTTCCCTTTTCAACAACCATACGCGAGATCATATCTGCATTTATAACTGCAAAACCATTCTCCGCAAACACCTTTGATACTGTGCTTTTTCCAGCGCCCGTCTGACCTGTCAGTCCGACCACAAGCACCTCAAACCCTGTCATATCCTTATCACCTCGAATCCTGCCGCTCTTATAAGGCGGTTATATACTGCAAGCCCTATACCGTCTTTCAACGGAGCCCTGACATAAACCTTTTCTGCACCTATTTCGTCAAGCTCCCTGAGCCTTTGAAAAAGCCAATGCGCCTGCTCGGAACTGTCTGCCCCGTATGTAAAATACCGATACGGAAATTCCGCTTCGTCTCCGTCAAATATCAGTGAGTACACACCGTCTCCGTTATTTTGGGAAATAAAATTTTTAAAATCGTCAAGTTCTCCCTCAACCATAACAACATCTGCCTTCGGAGAATAATGCTTATATTTCATTCCGGGAGAAACAGCCCTTTCCCCATCCTTAAGCTCTCTGAGGATTGCCGGATCAATAATAACATTACGGCATACCTCAAGAAGCATTTCTTTTGTTACCGCACCGGGACGCAATATACGAACCGATTCATCGCCGTCAAGGGAAATAACAGTTGATTCTACGCCGAATTCCGATTTTCCGCCGTCAAGCACGGCTGCTATCCTGCCGTTCATATCTTCCATAACATGTTCAGCACATGTAGGACTTGGAAGTCCCGAAATATTTGCAGAGGGGGCAGCTATCGGACAGCCGGATCTCTCGATTATACTGTGCATCACAGGATGAGACGGCACACGTATACCGACAGTGTCAAGTCCGCCCGATGTGATCATCGGTATTTTCTCATTTTTCGGGAGTACCATAGTAAGAGGTCCGGGACAGAACCTCTCAGCAAGTTTATATGCAAGCGCCGGAACAGACGCAGTATAAAGCGATGCCTGTGAAAAGTCGGCAATATGCACTATAAGAGGATTGTCAGCAGGTCTGCCTTTAGCGGCAAAAACAGCTTTTACAGCCTTTTCATTACAGGCATCTGCTCCGAGACCGTATACAGTCTCAGTGGGTATACCCACAACCTCTCCATTTTTTATAAGCTCCGCTGCGGCTGATATGTCCTCAGCGGTATCTCTAAATAATATCGTTTCCATTTTTATTCTTCCTGACTTGCAAGCTTTGCCGCCTGATCGGCTGTTGCAAGCGCTTCAAAAACTTCATCAAGATTGCCGTTCATCATATCCTCAAGACGGTATATAGTAAGTCCTATGCGGTGATCCGTAAGTCTTCCCTGAGGAAAATTATAGGTGCGTATACGCTCTGAACGATCGCCCGTTCCCACCTGCATTTTTCTTTCGGAAGCGACCTTAGCCGCCTGTTCCTCCTGCATTGCCTCATAGATACGGGAACGAAGTATTTTCATAGCCTTATCCTTATTCTTATGCTGGCTTCGTTCATCCTGACATTCTACTACAACATTTGTAGGAAGATAAGTTATACGCACTGCCGACTCAGTCTTATTAATATGCTGACCGCCCGCACCGCTGGCACGGAAATAATCTATTTTAAGATCGGCAGGACTTATTTCAAGCTCCACCTCGTCCGCTTCAACAAGCACTGCAACAGTAACCGTAGAGGTGTGAATACGTCCCTGAGATTCGGTTTCAGGAACACGCTGAACACGATGAACTCCGCTTTCGTACTTGAGCCGCGAGTATGCGCCATCGCCCTCAATAGAAAAGCTTATTTCCTTAAATCCGCCAAGTTCGGTAGGCTGTGCGTTAAGAACTTCCTGTTTCCAGCCCTTTGACTCAGCATACATTGTATACATACGATAAAGCGAATTGGCAAACAGAGACGCTTCCTCGCCGCCGGCGCCGCCTCTTATCTCGATAATAACGTTCTTGTCGTCATTAGGGTCCTTAGGAAGAAGAAGTATTTTCAGTTCCTGAAAGAGCGACTCCATAGCTTCCTTGCCATCTTCGTACTCTGACTGAACCATTTCTTTAAAATCCCTGTCAAGTCCGCCCTCATCAAGCAGCTCCTTTGCATCATTGCAGCTTTTTTCGGAAGCTTTATATTCACGGTATTTCTCGATAATCGGAGTCATGTTCTTATAGTCGCGCATAAGCTGAGCGTACAGCTTGTTATCGCTGAGAGTTTCAGGGTCTGAGATTCTATTGCTTATTTCCTCGTACTTTTGTTCCATTAAAGCAAGCTTTTCAAACATAAAATATTCCCTTCACATTATAATAATTTCAATATTAAGGCTAACCCTCTGTCTCACGGCGGATATTTTTAATATTTCTTTCTATTTTTTTTCTGGGTATGAGAAATTCTCTTCCGCATCCCCTGCATTGCAGTCTGAAATCCATTCCCGACCGCAGTACAAGCATTTCCGACGAACCGCATGGATGCTGCTTTTTCATTATAAGTATATCGTTTGGACGTACATCCACTGCGCTCTCCACCTTTCTGAAAATAAAAAAATCGTACTGTATAATTATACCCTAAAAATAAAATTAAATCAATATTTCAGACGCATATTTTTTAAAATTTGTGTAAAAATAATAAAAACGTATAAAAAAAATATGTAATGCAGACAAAAATAATAAAGGAAGGTATTAACCTATGGTAACAAGAATCACAGCTGAATTTGAAGGCCCCGAAACGGCTGAGATGGCTTTGAAAAAAATAAGGGAAAATGTGCGCGGAGTTTATTCCACCAACTTTGTATATAACAGAGAATCCAACAAAGCGGAAAAGCTTCGAGGAGCCACGATATACACTATACTGCCTACCGCTGTCACATCTCAGAACTATCTTACGGCAGTTTTAGAATCTCCGGCTTCCAAAGATGTTATTCCCGAGCCGTCAAGAAGCCGAAAAACTACCGTTTTTATTGTATGCGACGGAAGCGGAACAAATAAAATAAGCTCTATTCTGACATCAATGGGCGGCAATAACATTTATACGCCGCTGACATGAATATTTTTCCTCCGAGCAGAATACTATTTAATTAAGCAAACCCGTCACGGTTTTGTCCAAACAATATTTCGGAGGTAAAAAACAATGAATAATTACAAACCCGAAGGCTGTCTTTTCAGAAATGCTGAAAATCAAAGGTATATATCCTCGCTTGACGGTCTCACTGAGGCAATGGAAAAGGGTATAATACTTGAAGCGCGCGCGGCAGTCTGTGACAGCTCGCATAATCTTATCGTTGATCTTCCCTGCGCAGAGGGTATTATTCTGCGCGAAAACGGAGCTGTCGGCATAGCTGAAGGAAAAACCCGCGATATTGCTATCATATCGCGGGTAAATAAAATAGTCTGTTTCAAAGTCATAAAAATCGCATCTTCCGAGAACGGAAAAATTACCGTTGAACTCTCACGTACAGCAGCACAAAAAGAATGCATCTCCGAATATACAGATAAACTGAATCTCGGAGACGTTATCGACGCACGGATAACCCATCTTGAACAATTCGGCTGCTTTGTAGACATAGGCTGCGGCGTACCGTCCCTTATTCCTATCGATGCTATATCGGTATCAAGAATTTCTCATCCCTCCGACCGATTTAACGTGGGACAATTTATCAAAGCAGTCGTACGTTCGCGTGAAGGCTCGCGCATATGTCTCAGTCACAAGGAACTGCTTGGTACGTGGGAGGAAAACGCCTCGAGTTTTGAAATGGGAGAAACAGTTTCCGGTATTGTACGTTCAGTTGAAAACTACGGTATTTTTGTTGAACTTGCTCCTAATCTGGCAGGACTTGCCGAACTTCGGGAAGATATTCGTCCGGGTCAGAATGTAAGCGTATACATAAAAGCTATCATTCCCGAAAAAATGAAATTGAAGCTTGTAATAGTCGATGTATGCGAAGACTGCGAATCCGACAGAAGCTTTGAATATTTTACCGATTCCACTCATCTTGAACGCTGGGATTATGCCCCGGAATGTTCGGGACGCGAGATCTGTACGGTTTTTAAAGATTAATACATCAAAATCAGGGCGGTCAATGACCGCCCTATCAAACAATGATAACCATTTATATTAATCAGTTTTTTTACGTTTTTTCATAAGCGGCGCAATATGATCAACATATACTCTTCTTGGCTTAAATGGCAACTCAAATATCCATACCTTTTCAGCAATCATATAGTAAATCACCGAACATGCTACACCACCAAAGAACAAGATAACAAACCATACCGCAACATTTTCTATATTCGCTTTAATCAATAACATTCGAAGCGCATTTAAGATTATAGGATGAAGTATATATATATAAATAGAAATCTGACCCAAATAAGAAATTACATTCTTCTTATCCGACTTAGAACGAACAAAATAAAAGAACGAAGTGATCATAAAGATACTTGAAACATTCACAAAAATAAGACATGGTCTGTTTTCAGGATAAGTAAAAATCAGAATCCAAGCAACAACGCTCAAAATACTTAAAGCAATTAATGCCGGTATTTTTGTAAAATATGACCTACACTTATAAAACATCATACCAGATACATAGCATATTGGATAATATAAAACACGATCAACTAATTTTATATCTGTTGTAATAAAGCACCGGGAAAATGCTGAAATTATAACAATAAGAAATATTATTTCAGTTTTATATTTAGTCAGCTTATCTAACCCAGCAACAATTACTTTAATAAAAAATAAAATATATATAAACCATAAAAAAACAATTGGATTGATAAACATTAAAAATAAATCTTTTACTTCAACAGTACGAGTTACCCAATTAGAAAAAATATACTTTCCAAACCAAACAGGTAGCGCAAAAATAAGATATGGTAAAAACAAATCAAAAAAATTTTTCTTAATAAATGAACGATACGGTGTGTTTTTCAATTTTTCCCTTTCATGCATGGCATAAATATAGCCTGAAGCAAGAAAAAAAAGAGGCATATGAAAAGTCTTAATAAAAAAATCAAGATTATTCAAAAACGATGATTCCAAATTAAGACCATAAATTGTACGAGCAATTGTATGCTCAAATACCACAAAAAGAATTGCAATTCCTTTTAATTCATCAATCCAATACTCTCTTTTCATGCAAATTCAACTCTTTTCTAAAGACTAATGTTATTTCAATTGATTTAGATACTTTACTCATTAATTATATCATAAAACACTGCAATTGTCAATAACAAATCTAATAATAAAAAACTAATTGAGCAAAAAAGACATTGAACAAATGATGAAACCCCACTTATTTAAAACGAAGCTTATTATGAATGGGTATTCTTAACGTTATTACCCGAAAAAAGTCGTTTTACACCGTCCGTGAATACAGTCAGGTAGCGCAGCATAGGCTCCGCTATAACAGAAAAATTTACACAGAGCAAAATACACTGAACCGACATTCCCGAAACGCTGAAAAATCCTCCGAGAAAGATCATGCTGAACGCCAGAAGCAGCCCGCATGTCACCCATATTCCCCACTTTAAAGCGTTCATAGGCTTGCATATACGGAAAAGTATCATCATTCCGACAACGCTCAGAAGTATAGTCGAAGCAGTGGAAATATCGTCTTGACCGGATTCAAAAATATTTCCGAAAAATACCATAACAGCCACGATAATAGCGTCCGTAATTCCCGCAGGCAGAGCTTTAAGAAGTATATTCGTCATGAATTTTCCCTTGATAAGATCTTTGTTCGGTATCTGTGAAAGGCAAAGTCCTGGCAAACCTATCGTAAACATACTGATAAGGGAAATATGCGCCGGTTTCAGAGGATATGTTATACCGAAGAAAATCGTCATTACCGCCATGAGCAAAGAAAAGATATTTTTAACAAGAAACAGACTTCCCGATCTTTCCAAATTATTAACGACTTTCCTTCCCTCCATGACCACATCGGGCATTTTTGAAAAATCCGATTCAAGAAGAACGAGCTGTGACGCCTGAGCTGCCGCCTCGCTTCCCGATGCCATAGCAACAGAGCAGTCTGCGTCCTTTAAGGCAAGCACATCGTTTACGCCGTCGCCTGTCATCGCAACGGTTCTTCCTGCCTTTTTCAAGGCGCGGACAAGTTTCCGTTTCTGTTCGGGAGTCACTCTGCCGAAAACCGTATAATTTATCGCTGCCGTCTCTATCGCTTCATCAGTCTTTAAAGTCGATGCGTCAATATAATTCCCTGCATTTTCAATACCTGCCTGTCGTGCGACCTCTGAAACGGTAAGCGGATTATCCCCTGAAATTACCTTTATTTCAACATTCTGCTCGGCAAAGAATCTAAAAGTTTCGGGAGCATTTTTTCGTATAGGATTTGACAGTATAATAAATCCCAAAAGCTCTGTTTCTCCCGTAAGGGCCTTTCCATCGGGAATTTCACTGTATTTTGCAAATGCCAAGACCCTGCTTCCTCTGCGGCTGTTTTCGGTAATAACCGCAGCATATTCAGAAATATCCTTAAGAATAAATTCAGGCGCTCCGAGAATATAAGAACCGCTTTCAAGAACAGTTCCGCTGTATTTGAATTCCGCCGAAAATCCCGTATAAGACCGTATACGCTGTCCAGTAGGGCGGCGGAAATAATTTTTTACAGCCGTCATTGTAGCGTTATCCGCCGCCTGAGCCGATGCAAAATCACTTATAAGCGGCAAAAGCTCATCTTTCGGAACATTTGCCGGTATAACGGATACAACACTCATTCTGCCCTCGGTTATAGTTCCCGTTTTATCAACGCATAATGTATCTACCCGTGCAAGCGTTTCAATACACTTCATGTCATGCGCCAGTACCTTTCTTGAAGCAAGACGCATTGTACTGATAGCAAGCGTGGTGCTTGCAAGCAGAAAAAGTCCTTCAGGAATCATTCCGATAACCGCCGCTGCCATTCCCTGTATACTGCTGCTGACGGAATTATGTTCAAGAAAATGCTGCTGATAAAAAAGTATAAAGCCTATGGGAATAATCATGATTCCCGCTAATTTCACTATTCTGTTGAGCGAGCGTATCATTTCTGACTGTTCGCCCTTTTTAGACTTTTTTGCCTGAAGAGTCAGTTTTGAAATGTAAGACTCGTCCCCCACCCTTTCAAGCCTTGCACGGCAGCAGCCCGACACGATAAAGCTTCCGGACATAAGCGTTGCGCCGCTGCCTTTTGCAATTTCATCGGATTCGCCCGTCAGGAGCGACTCGTTTACCGAAACGTTTCCGTCTATTATCACGGCATCTGCGGAAATCTGATTGCCTGCCCTGAATACCGCTATATCATCGAGAACCAGTTCAGCCGAAGGAACGAAAGATTCCATGCCATCCCGAATTACCGCTGTTTCCGGAGCATTCATCATTGAAAGCCTGTCCAGTACCTTTTTGGCACGCATCTCCTGTACGATGCCTATCAGCGTATTTGCAATAATTATCGGCAAAAATGTAAGATCACGGTAATTTCTGGCAAATATCAGCAGTAAGGTCAGTATAAGAAATATAAAATTGAAATAGGTGAAAACATTGTCCGCAATGATTTCACCTGCCGATTTTGACGGTGGCTCAGGAGGATGATTGTCCAACCCCTCGTCAATTCTCTGCCGCACCTGCTCAGAAGTGAGTCCATGTTCGGGAGATGTCTCAATACGTCTCGGCAAGGCAGGAGTTTCTTTTAAATTTTTATTCATAAACCATAATGCCCCTTTAATAATTGTCGAAGAATGTCACATTTATTATAACACAGCATAACTATAAATTCAACAGATACATGTTAATTTTGCCCAAATCTTCTCAAAATAATCACAGTACGGACATATATACTCGCCTCTATTGCAAATAACTTGACATACTGATGTTAATATGATAAAATTAATATAGTCTATTCGGGAGGAAAAATTTATGAAAATAATTCTTGCTTCGGCATCTCCAAGAAGAAGAGAACTTATGAAACTCATATCCGAAAGCTTTACGGCTGTTTCAGTTGATGCTGATGAAACACTTCCCGCAAATATTGAACCTATTAAGGCATCGGAATATCTGGCAAAAATAAAAGCATCAGCCGCTGCCGGGCTTTATCCCGAAAGTATTGTCATAGGCTGTGATACTACGGTAATATGCGATAAAAAAATACTCGGCAAACCCAAAAACAAAAACGAATGCCGTGAATTTATGAATATGCTGTCCGGCAAGACCCATAAGGTGGCTACAGGCTGCTGTATAATCAGCAAAAACAATATTGCCGAAGCTTCTTCGTTTACAGTTGTGACGGACGTTACGTTCAGAACGCTTTCAGACGATGAAATATCGGAGTATATCTCCACAGAAGAACCATATGACAAGGCAGGAGGATACGGCATACAAGGTAAGGGAGCGCTTCTCATTGAAAAAATCAACGGAGATTATTTCAACGTTGTCGGACTTCCCGTCTCGAAGCTCAATCAAGCGCTTAAAAAATTTATTCATTTATAAAGGAGTCAGTCATGAAACAAACAGCTTTTAACAGCGGAAATATACTTATTCCCAACAATACGGCAAATATGAAAAAATGGGCGGTAATTGCATGCGATCAGTATACTAGCGAACCGGAATACTGGGAAAAGGTACGTCAGGAAGTTAACGATTCTCCTTCTTCTCTGAACCTCATTCTTCCCGAGCTTTATCTTGAAGAAAGCGATGTGGAACAGAGAATCAATACAATTCACGATTCTATGGACAAATACATTTCCGACGGAATTTTTACTGAATATAAGGACGCTATGATATACGTTGAAAGAATCCAGAGCAACGGAATAATCAGAAAGGGTATTATCGGAACTATAGACCTCGAAGAATATGATTTTTCAAAGGGCAGTTCTTCTCAGGTCCGCGCTACGGAAGCAACTGTCATTGAACGAATCCCTCCGAGAATAAAGGTTCGTCAGGGCGCGTCTCTTGAACTTCCTCACATCATGATACTTATTGACGATCCGGATGAAACAGTCATCGAAGCGTTGGATAAATCTTCCATGAAAAAGCTATACGATACCGAGCTTATGCAGAACGGCGGAAGCATCTCCGGCTATCTCGTTGACCAAACAGCTCAGGATAAAGTAAATTCAGCGCTTTCAGCTCTTGCCGACCCCGAAGCTTTCAATAAAAAATACGATCTTGAAAACTCTCCAGTACTCCTCTACGCTATGGGCGATGGCAACCATTCCCTCGCTACGGCTAAGGAGTTCTACGAACAGCTCAAAAAAGCTAACCCCAATAAGGATATGTCAAATCATCCTGCACGGTATGCTCTTGCGGAAATCGTAAATCTGCACAGTGAAGCATTAAAGTTCGAGGCTATATATCGTCTTGTTTACGATGCAGACAACGATAAGCTCATTTCGGGAATAACCGAATCTCTTGCTCTCTCGGAAGAAGTTTCGGAGCAATGGGTAAATATTGTTTGCGGCGGTCAAGAGAAAAAGCTTTATATCCACAATGCAACGTCAAATCTTTCCGTAGGTTCTCTTCAGAATTATCTTGACGGATATATTAAGGAACACGGCGGTAAAATCGACTATATTCACGGTATCGACAATGTTAAGTCACTTGCCGAAAAACATAACGGAATAGCCTTTATTCTTCCGGATATGGATAAATCGCAGCTTTTTCCGACTGTTATCAAGGACGGCGCGCTGCCGAGAAAAACTTTCTCTATGGGTCATGCTGATGACAAGAGATTCTATATTGAAGCAAGAAAAATATCCGAATAAGAGGTTAATAATGAAATTTCATTACGCAGGCAAATACAACGGCGATGAAAACAGTCTGCCGCAACGTGAACACCCGTCAGGCTATGTGCAGTTCAGAGAAGCTGAAAGCATGAAAAAATTTGCTGTTATGATTAATATACTTGCACTAATTGTAACTTTTATCCTTGTATTTATAGTTGCTTTTATATCAAGAGACAGATTAAGTTCTATAGGAATTATTCTTGCACTTGTTTCATTAGTACCGCACGAATTTCTTCACGCACTCTGTTTCAGGGAAGATGTTTATATGTACACAAATTTAAAGCATGGTATGATGTTTGTTGTTGGTACTGAGGACATGAGCAAAACACGCTTTATTATGATGAGTCTTTGCCCGAACATAGTTTTCGGATTTATTCCGTTTATTATCTTCATGATTTTTCCGAATCTTACCATTCTGGGAACTCTTGGTGCTTTGGCTATAGGAATGGGTGCAGGAGACTATTACAATGTATTCAATGCATTAGTACAAGTACCTAAAGACGCAAAAATTTATATGTCAGGCTTTCACAGCTATTGGTATAAATAATAAACAAATACACCGTCCGAACAGGGCGGTGTATCACATAGGAGAGATTTTTATGAAAACAGGTCTTGTTATGGAGGGCGGAGCAATGCGCGGACTTTTTTCCGCAGGCGTTACAGATGTTCTTATGGAAAACGGAATTGAATTTGATGTTGGAATTGGCGTATCGGCAGGAGCATGCTTCGGCTGCAATTACAAATCCGGACAAAACGGCAGGGTGATTCGATATAATCTGAGGTTTTGCCGTGACAAACGTTATTGCAGCATTCAATCCCTTATTAAAACAGGCAATATGTTCGGCGCGGAATTTTGTTACCATACGATCCCCGATAAACTCGACCTGTTCGACTATAAAACATATAATGCAAATCCTATGGAATTTTTTTGCGTATGCACAGATATTCTTACGGGTAAACCTGTTTATAAAAAATTGAAAACTGCCGACAGACGCGAGCTTGAATGGATGCGGGCTTCCGCATCTATGCCTCTTGTATCGCGAATAGTAGAGCTTGACGGCAAAAAGCTCCTTGACGGCGGCATTTCGGACTCTATCCCTCTGCGCTTCATTGAAAAATACGGCTGTTCCCGAAATGTCGTTATACTTACTCAACCAAGAGACTATACTAAAAAAACCGGAAAAAGCTTATCCTTAGTAAAACTTTTCTACAAAAAATATCCCCAACTTATAAACTGTTACGTAAATCGCCCGAAAATGTATAACGAACAGCTCCAATATGTCCGCTGTTCAGAAAAGGAAGGACGAGCTTTTGTAATTGCACCGCCTTGTCCTCTGCCAATCGGGCATATCGAACATGAACCCGATAAACTGTTGGAAGTTTATCGCATCGGCAGAAAAACTGCTTTGAACAGGCTTGATGAGTTAACTCGATTTTTAGCATAAAACATACATTTTTTATTTCAGAATTTGTAGGGACACGGCGTGCCGTGTCCCTACAATAAGAATCAAAAATTATTATCCTTAACAGATTTCAGGTAACCCCACACTTAAACAGCAACGCTCTTAGAAAATTTTATTTTCCCGTTATGAGCCTCGAGCTTAACCGTTTCACCCTTGTGAAGCGCAGAACCTATTATCATTTTTGCAAGCTCGTTTTCAATGAGATCGGTCACACGGCGTTTTATCGGTCTTGCACCGTATTTATCGGTTTCCTTTGCAGCAGCCACCGCTTCGATAACATCGTTGCCGTAACATAATCCTATTCCGAGAGCCTCTGCTCGCAGACGGAGATTTTCCAAAGCTTTTTTACTGATTTTCATAAGATCTTCGCGCTCTAAACTGCGGAAAACGATTATTTCATCTATTCGTCCCGTAAACTCTGGGGTAAACCGTGTTTTTACTGCTTCAAGAACACGATTTTCGTTTTCTCTGCCCTCAATACCGAAGCCGAGTCCGCTGCGTCCCGAAAGCTCTGCCCCTACGTTGGATGTCATAATTATTATAGTGTTTTTAAAGCTTACCTTGCGCATACCGGAATCGGTAAGAGTACCATAGTCAAGAATCTGAAGCATGATATTAAGAACTTCTGCGTCAGCTTTTTCTATTTCATCAAAGAGAACGAGAGAATACGGATTTCTTCTTATCTTCTCGCATAAGCTCCCGCTTTTATCATCGTATCCAGCATAGCCGGGAGGCGCTCCGATGAGCTTTGAAACCGAGTGTTTTTCCATATATTCCGACATATCTATGCGTATAAGATTTTTGTCCGATCCGAAAAGACAATCTGCTAAAGCTCTTGCCATTTCAGTTTTGCCAACACCGGAAGGGCCTGCAAACAGAAAAGATGCCGAGGGTCTGTCAGGGTCACGAAGTCCCGATCTTGAACGGCATACGGCATTTGTTACTTTTTTTACCGCATAGCTGTGACCCACTACTCTTTCCGAAAGTGTTTTTTCAAGAAAACTCAGTTCCATTCCCTCTTCAGCGGTGATCTTATTCAAAGGAACTCCCGTTTTCAGCGATACGACTGACATTACATCCTCCGCACAAACAACTGCGTCCCCGTCTCCTCCAACGAGCTTACCCAATGAACTTATTGTAAAATTCTTATCCCTTAAGTCTACAAACTCCGAATCAGTACGCCTTATTCCCGAATTACAGCGTATCTTTGCACGTGCGCATGCTTCGTCCACTACATCTATCGCCTTATCGGGAAGAAAACGATCGGATATATAACGGACTGCCATGTTTACCGAAAGTTCTATCATTTCATCGGGTATTTCAACGCCATGATAGCTTTCGTAACTTTTTTTCAGTCCTCGTATCATTTCAATACATTCCTCTGCTGCCGGCTCGTTAACGTGTATAGGCTGAAAACGCCGTTCAAGCGCTGAATCCTTTTCAATCGATTTGCTGTACTCCTCAAAAGTTGTCGCACCAATAATTTGCAGTTCTCCCCTTGCAAGCTGAGGTTTCATAATATTTGCGGCATCTATAGCTCCTTCCGCCGCACCTGCGCCGACAATTGTATGAAGCTCATCAATAAACAGGATAATATTGCCTGCATTGACTGCCTCGTCGATACATGCCTTGACACGTTCTTCAAAATCTCCCCTGTATTTTGCTCCGGAAAGCAGCGATGTGAAGTCAAGAGAAAAAATAAACTTATTTTTCAGAGAATCGGGTACCAGGTTACGAACAAACAACTCTGCTACACCCTCAACAATGGCGGTTTTTCCCACGCCCGCTTCTCCGATTAGACAAGGATTATTCTTATTGCGCCTCGAAAGAACCTGCAATACACGCTCCACCTCTTTTATTCTGCCGACAAGAGGGTCATTCTTTTTTATAAGAGCAACATCCGTAAGATTCTTTCCATAACGAAATAAATTAGGAAGATGAGATATTTTCGGTTTTATTGCTTCATAAAGTTCTCCTCTAACTTTTGCGGAAGAAATAATTTCAAGTCCGCTGCAAATATCAGTCATGCTTCCCCCTGCCTTCTTAATGACCGTGCATGCGCTGCATGAAGCCTCACGCACAATAGCCGCCAAAATATGTTCGGGAGCGGCTTGTTTCTTTTTGTCGCTTCGAGCAATACTGTAAGCGTTCTCAAGAATGCGCTTTGCCGCTGTTGTAAAATATCTGTGGCTAAGGATAGAAGGCGTTCCCTGTCCCACCAGATTGATTATCTCACGGTAAAAATCATCATAAGCTACGCCGCCGTCCATAAGTATCTGGGCGGCCGCCGTTGTTCCGTCATGAGTTATGGATAAAATAATATGCTCGCTGCCCACATAGGTATGTCCCAGTTCCGAAGCGGCGTCTACGGCTCCGTCAATAATATCGGCAGCTTTCCTTGTAAAGTTGTCTGTGTTTATCATAATATCTCCTCCGTGACTTCTTTTTGTCCTACTTCTATATTATGCCACTTATATTGTGCGATAACAGTCGAAAAGAAAAATTGCCAAAAAAAGTTTTTCAGCAGCATAATATCATTCTGCCTGTCGTTGTAACACTTTTTCAGCTATGGCATATTATGTACTATGAAACGCAAACAAAACGTTTCAAATACATTCTCAAAGGAGAAATTAATTATGTGTAATTCTTGTTTTGGCGGTAACAGCTGTATGTGGATCATCCTTCTCATCCTCATCTTCCTTGCATTCTCTTCATGCGGATGCGGCAACAACAACTGCGGCTGCGGCAACAATAACAACAATGACTGCGGCTGTGGCTGTGGATGCTGAAACCAGATATGCGCTGAAAGTCAGGCAGATTAAGATCTCAGACTATCGGCTAATATCAGAAAACCCTTTGGACTTAACAGTCCAAAGGGTTTTTATTATTCCTTGATAAGATCGGGATCGCTCTTATCAATAACGCAATCCTTTGTTACAACTACCTTTTTAATAGTACCGTCAGAGGGAACAGTGTACATCGACTTCATAAGTATTCCCTCAAGAATTGAGCGAAGTCCTCTTGCACCGGTTTTCTGCGAAAGTGCCTTCTTAGCGATCTCAACGAGAGCATCGTCCTCAATTTCAAGCTCAACATTATCATAAGAAAACAGTTTTTTATACTGCTTGACAAGAGCGTTTTTCGGTTCGGTAAGTATTCTCACCAGCGTATCTTCGTCAAGCTCCTCCAAAACCGATATTACCGGAAGTCTGCCCACAAATTCCGGAACCATTCCGAATTTGACCAAATCCTTCGGAATTACATGCTTGAAAATATTGTTGCGCGCCTCTTTGAAATTCTTTATCTCTCCGCCAAAACCTATGGACGATTTACCGATACGTCTCTGTATCTGATGCTCTAAACCGTCAAATGCGCCGCCGCATATAAAAAGAATGTTTTTCGTATCAATTTGCAGCATTTCCTGATTAGGATGCTTGCGTCCGCCTTGCGGAGGAACATTTGATACCGTTCCCTCAATAATTTTAAGCAGAGCCTGCTGAACGCCCTCGCCGCTTACATCACGCGTTAAAGAAGTATTCTCGGATTTTCTTGCTATCTTGTCTATCTCGTCAATATAAATGATACCTCTTTCAGCGGCTTCAATATCAAAATCAGCAGCTTGGATAAGTCTTAGAAGAACATTTTCAACATCGTCTCCAACATATCCGGCTTCGGTGACAGTAGTAGCGTCCGCTATTGCAAAAGGAACGTTAAGGAGCTTGGCAAGAGTCTGCGCAAGAAACGTCTTTCCAACTCCGGTAGGACCAAGAAGAAGAACGTTGCTTTTCTGAAGTTCAACTTCATCGTTCGCATCATTTTCCTCATGGCTCATCAAACGCTTATAGTGATTGTAAACAGCTACGGAAAGGGCTATTTTAGCTTCGTCCTGACCAATAACGTAATCATCGAGATAAGCTTTTATTTCAACGGGCTTCATAAGCTCCATCTGAGAAACGGAAACCGGCTTTTCCTGAGACGTTTCCTTACGTTTAGCCTTCACCATATTAGCATCGTAAAGCTGCTCATAGCAATAAACGATACACTCCTCGCAGATATTTGAAGCGCCTGCGGAAAACATCGCTCCCGCACTGTTTTCACCACGTCCGCAAAAATTGCATATTCTGAATTCCGACATTCAATGAACCTACCTTTTCTCAATAACCTTGTCAACTATACCGTAAGCCATTGCTTCCTGAGCGGTAAGATAGTTATCACGCTCAGTGTCTGCTTCAACCTGCTCAACGGGCTTGCCTGTATTGAGGGCAAGCAGTTCATTCATCTTGCGGCGCGTTCTTACGAGATGATCGGAATGAATTTTAATATCGGTACACTGACCGCCGAGTCCGCCGGATATAAGCGGCTGGTGTATCAGAATTTCACTGTTAGGAAGGGCGAATCGCTTGCCCTTAGCGCCTGCCGCAAGAAGAAATGCTCCCATAGATGCCGCCATACCGATACAGATAGTTGAAACATCGCACTTAATGTACTGCATTGTATCATAAATAGCCATTCCGGCAGTAATAGATCCGCCGGGGGAATTGATATAGAGTGAAATATCCTTTTCCGTGTCCTGACTTTCAAGGAAAAGCAGCTGTGCAACAACAAGACTTGCCGTAGTATCGCTGACTTGATCCGAAAGCATAATAATTCTGTCATTCAGCAGACGTGAGAAAATGTCATAAGAACGTTCTCCACGGCTGGTCTGTTCAACAACGTAAGGAATAAAGCTCATAATTCATCGCCCTTTCTTATTTGGTTATTATATACTAATCGCTTAAATAACAGCAAACAAACCTTGCTTCAGAAATTCCGTCTGTGCGTTATCCCCTTGCCATACGAAATGTCTGCTGACATTTAATGAATTAGGAATCGCAAAGAAATAAATTGTTAGTTTATGCACAGGATAATTTGTTCTGTCTGAGACGCGCGACCACACATTTCAAGGAAGTGCAGCGCGGCATAGGACAAATCAGACAAGCAGAAATGTGCAAATTATTTCTTTATGATTCCTTAGTATTAAAAACTGCTGTCCCGTAATAGACGGGACAGTAGTATGTATCTATGAATATGCTTATTCAGCAGTTTCCTCCGCTGTTGAATTGTCAATTACCGCACTTTCCTTGACAAGCTCCACAGCCTTCTGAACCTTCATATCCATTGTGAAATCATCAACAGAAATAACTCGTCTTACTGTAGCAATATCAACATTATTTGCAGCGGCGATCTCACCGAGACTGTTATTAAGTTCATCCTCAGAAATCTCGATATTCTCAAGTTCAGCAATCTTTTCAAGAGCAAGTCTGAGCTTAACTTCACCCTCAGCACGCTCTCTGTAGGTATCTCTCATAGATGCCTCGTCCATACCTGTGTACTGACAGTATAGCTTAAGATTCATACCCTGCTGCTGGAGCTGGCGGTCAAATGCACCGATAAGCTCGTCTATTCTCTGCTCAAACATGCAGTTTGGAATAGGAGAGTCAACCTTGCTGATGATAGCTTCAAGAACTGCGTTATCAAAAGCAGTCTCAGCCTGCTTAACGGAAGCATCCTCAAGCTTTGCACGTATATCAGCCTTATACTCCTCAACGGAATCAAATTCAGTGGAATCCTTTATAAGCTCATCATCGATCTCGGGAAGCTCCTCATAGCTGATAGCCTTGAGCTTTGTCTTAAATACAGCTTCCTTACCTGCATAATCTGCCATATGGTAATTCTCGGGGAAAGTTACAACAACATCAAACTCATCTCCGATATTGTGACCAACTATCTGATCCTCAAAACCGGGGATAAACTGACCGCTGCCAAGCTTAAGAGGATGATCCTCACCCTTGCCGCCTTCAAACGCTTCATCGCCAAAGAATCCTTCAAAGTCGATTATAACTTCATCATCCATCTGAGCTGCCCTGTCGTCAACCGACACTATGCGAGCATTCTTCTTTCTGATGATGTCGATCTGCTTGTCAACATCTTCGTCTGTAATATCCTTGACGATTTTCGCAGCCTTTATACCCTTGTAATCGGAAATCTCAATAACGGGCTTTGTAATACATACCGCTTTAAGCTCAACGCCTGCTGCCTTATCAACGGAAATAACTTCAACGTTGGGTCTGTCAACGAGAACGATGCCCGTCTCAGCGATAGCGGCATCAAGCTCTGGTCCGAGGAGCATATTGATAGCGCCCTCGTAAAATGCGCCCTCGCCGAATTCTCTTTCAGCAAGCTTTCTCGGTACTTTTCCCTTTCTGAAGCCTTTTATCTGGATATTCTTTCTCTGACGCTGATATTCTTTTTCAACAGCAGCCTCAAAAGCTTCACCGTCAATACTGATAACAAGTTCAGTAGTGTTCACATCTGTTTTGTTTGATGATTTTAACATATCGATCCTCCATATATCTATCTATATTATACATATTTTAAAACATGATCTCAGCTAAGGAAAGCCTGAAAGCATTGTTTTTCAAAACATAACAGGAATATTATACCATATTCAGAAAAATATTTCTACACTATTTGAATACTTCTACATATCTCACAATTCTACAGTACCTTTTCCGGAACAAACTGTAAATAATCACTTGAAATAAGATGAAAGTTTATATCGTCATAAGTGTTAGTGACACACAATCCATGTGCCTGACGACCGTGAACATGACCGTAGTAACAATCCTTTATATTGTAGCGGTAAAGAATTTCAAGTATATCGTAGTTGAAATTTGAGGCAAAAATAGGCGGATAGTGCATAAACACCATGGGTTCGAGATTTACGGAAAGCGCCGATTTTATCGAAGCTTCAAGTCTCTGAACCTCGCGGCGCAGGACCTTTTCGTCCTGCGTTTCACCGGGCATATTTACCCAGCCGCGCGTGCCGCAAATTCCGTATTTTTCGTAAGCGTAGTGATTATTATGCAGTATTCTTATTGTATCAAAACCGTTTTCTGAAAAAAAATCCTCCATTTTCTTCATAGTAACCCACCAATAATCGTGATTGCCTTTAAGGATAATTTTTTTTCCCGGAAGTTTATGAATAAACTCAAAGTCCGGAGCTGCCTGCTGTAAGGACATTCCCCAAGAAATATCGCCTGCAAGAACTATGGTATCATCAGAGCTTACGGTATTCAGCCAGTTTTCCTTAATTCTTTCCTGATAATCATCCCAGCCTGCAAATACACTCATCGTCTTATCGGGAACGCTGAGGCACAGATGCAGGTCGCCCATAACGTACAAGCTCATCAGAGTCCGAGAGTATTGAGAACATATCTCTTCTGCTCTGATTTTTCGATCACATCGCCGAATCTTTCAGGTTTATTCTTCAAATCAGAAAGAGCATCCGGCACAGGAATGTCTGAAAGCTCTGCAATGCGGTCTACCTTTGCGTATTCGTCAATATCAGAACTGCCGCCCTCGAGAGCCTCGAGAACTGCCGCAGAGAACTTATACGGACTTGCCGTAGAAGCGATAACAGTCTTAGTTTCATCGTGCGTAGAAGCCTTATAATCATTGTATACCTTAACGGCAACGGCGGTGTGAGTATCGCATGTGTATGAATACTTTTCGTAAATTTCATGTATAGTCTCTTTAGTTTGCTCGTCATCGCAGAAGCCGGCGCAGAATTCGTCTTTCAGCTTAGCCTTGACCTCCTCGTTAACCTCATATCTGCCCTCGGATACAAGCTTTCCGAACCAATCATTTATAACGGCATCGTTTTTGCCTGACATAAGATAAAGAAGTCTTTCAAGATTGCTTGAAATAAGTATATCCATAGACGGTGAAACAGTTGCATGAAACTGCCTGTTTCTGTCGTAAACTCCGGTATTTATGAAGTCCGTAAGAACGTTGTTTATATTGGAAGCGCAAATAAGTTTATTTACGGGAACTCCCATATGTTTAGCGTAGTAAGCTGCAAGAATATTTCCGAAATTTCCTGTTGGAACAACAATATTTATCTTTTCGCCCAAAGCTATTTCCTCGTCTTTGACAAGCTCTGCATAAGCCGAAACATAGTAAACGATCTGAGGTACAAGACGTCCCCAGTTAATTGAATTTGCAGATGAAAACATCATACCATTTTTATCAAGAGCGTTCTTAACCTCACTGTCCGTAAAAATAGCCTTAACGCCGTTCTGACAGTCGTCAAAATTCCCTTTGATAGCGCAAACGCCGACATTTCCGCCCTCCTGTGTTTTCATCTGACGCTTCTGCATGGGACTTACGCCGTCCTCGGGATAGAAAACGAGGATAGACGTTCCCTCAACGTCCTTGAAGCCTTCAAGAGCAGCCTTTCCCGTATCACCTGAAGTCGCAACAAGAATGACTATCTTTTTATCGAGATTTATTTTCTTGGCAGAAGTTGTCAGGAAGTACGGCAGTATCTGAAGCGCCATATCCTTAAAAGCGCAAGTGGGTCCGTGCCATAGCTCCAGCATATATGTACCGTCAAAAAGATGAGCTATTTCCGCAATGCTTTCCGTCTCAAAGTTCTTTTCGGAATAGGCATTATCGGTACAGAAGTGAATTTCAGCCTCAGTAAAGTCCGTAAGGAACTTGGAGAAAACAAATGCGGCCCTGTCGGCATACTTCATATTTCCGACCGACTTAATTTCCTCAAGAGTAAGCTTTGGAATACTCTCAGGAACAAAAAGTCCACCCTCAGCCGATATTCCCTGAGTAATGGCCTCAGCGCTGCTGACCTTTACTTCACTGTTTCTTGTACTGTTGTAAAACATATGATCACCCTTTTAAATATAGTAGCCACAAACCGCAGATCACAGAAAATCCGTGGTATCATAAGCATTTTGAATATAATCAATGCCGATCACCCTGTTCCCCGAGATAATCACCTGAGCGATATCATATCTCGGCTGGAGCATATTCGGATACTTACGGCAAAAAAACTCAGCTGTTTTTATAATAAGCCCCTTTTTACGTCTGTTCACAGCTTCAAATCCTCCGACCATACTGTGAGGATTTCGGGACTTCACCTCAACAAAGGCAATATAATCCGAATCAACGGCAATAATGTCAATTTCTCCGCCTCGTATGCGGTAATTGCGCACAACTATCTCATACCCCATTTTAATAAGATATGAGCATACGGCATCTTCACCGATGGAGCCTATTTCAATGCTGTTCATCGCTGTCTCCGAGAATTTTTTTCAGAAACGATCTTCTGTGAACTTCGCTTGCGCCGTATTTTTTCAGCATATCACAGTGAAGCTTCGTTCCATATCCTTTATGTTTATCAAAAAGATACTGCGGATATTTCTCAGCAATTTCCCTCATATAACGGTCTCTTGAAACCTTTGCAAGAACCGAAGCCGCCGCAATGGAAGCGGATAAAGCATCGCCTTTTACAACGCATTCGGCAGGACATTTCAGATTCGGCAAACGGTTTCCGTCCACAAGAGCAAGATCTGGACATATTCCCAGTCCGTCAACTGCACGCTTCATGGCAAGCATAGTCGCCTGTAAAATATTCATCTCATCTATTTCAGCCACAGATGCAGAAGCAACGCAGTATGCGTCCGCCTTTTCGATAATTTCATCATAAAGCTTTTCACGGCGTATTTCCGAAATTTTTTTGCTGTCGTTAAGATAATCTATAAGAATATCATTATTCAGAACAACAGCGGCGGCATAAACGTCTCCGGCAAGAGGACCGCGTCCGGCCTCGTCAACACCGCAAAGAACAGGTGAAATTCCGCGCCGTTCTTTATCATAATCAAAAAGCTCCTTATGAAGGACAATACGCGCCATATTATTTCACCCCTGGCAGCTCAAGCGTTATACGGCCAAGCTTGCCGCTCCTGAATTCGTCAAGCACGGTAACAGCCGCACGCTCTGTATTTATTTCGCCGCCCGAAATTACCATTCCGCGTTTTTTTCCTACTTTTTCAAGCAAAGAAAGTCCATTGTCCGTATCTTCAAGCTCTATTTTATATCTTTCAAAAAGAGCATGAGGGTAGCTTTCGGCAAGAAATGCAAGCAGCTTCATGGCAAGCGTCTCTATATCGAGAATATCATCGCTTATCGCTCCTGTAAAAGCAAGCCGCACGGCTGCCGACTGATCCTCGAACTTAGGCCACAATACGCCGGGCATATCCAAAAGTTCAGTATTATCTTTAAGCTTCACCCACTGCTTAGTTCTTGTAACGCCGGGACGATCCTCGACCCTTGCTCTTTTTCCGCCGGCAAGACGATTTATAAGCGAGCTTTTTCCAACATTCGGTATTCCAAGTATCATCAAACGTACCGGAGCCCCAGACATTCCGTTTTTTTCCCGTTTTTCCATAAGCTCATTCAAAACAGTTGCTTTAAGAGTCGGCAGCAGTTTATTTATTCCCTTTCCCGACTTACAATCAATAGCAAGAGCCGTAACGTTTTTGTTTTTTAAATAATTTATCCATGCTGACGTTGCGCCGCTGTCGGCAAGGTCACATTTATTAAGCAGCACTATCCTCGGTTTTAAAGCCATCATGCTGTCAATTTCAGGATTCCGGCTGCTCATTGGAGTTCTCGCGTCAATCAGCTCCGCAACAGCGTCAACAAGCTTCAGATTCGCCATTATCGCGCGGCGGGTTTTTGCCATATGACCCGGAAACCATTGAATAGCCTTCATATCAATATTATCCAAATTATCCTCCTATTCAACAAAATCCATTTTCGGAGAAATTCTTATCAAAACCCTGCCTGTTATACTTTCCTCTGAAACAAAACCGATCTTATCCGAACGACTGTCCATTGAAACAGGACGATTATCGCCCATAACAAAAACATATCCCTCCGGAACGGTCACAGGGTACTGCCCCGTAAACGCTCCCTCGTCAATATGAGTCATACCAAGAGTTACATAATTCTCTTTCAGTCTTTCGCCGTCCACATAAACAATACCCTTATCAAAATCTATATCCACGGTTTGTCCTTCGCAGGCAATTACTCTCTTTATTATAGTTTTGTGAATGCCTTCACTGAATTCGAGAACTCCTTCATCACTGAGAGTGACAGCCTCGTCAGGCTTAATAACAACAATATCTCCTGCCTTGGGTTTATTATAAAGCAGACCGATTATTACCCTGTCCTCATGCAGAAGCGTATTCTCCATTGATTCGCCCTGAATATCAACAATTCTGAGACAATATGTGAAAATCAGGCTCATAACGAACAGCGTAGCTAAAAGCTGTTCAATAAATCCGAGCATAACAGCGAAAACAGATTTCTTCAAGCTTTCATTCACCCTTCCATGAATCTGTAAGAATATCAAATTCATTAAGCGGAGAATACTTTATAATAGCCTTACCGTATATCTGATCTTTTTTCACAAGACCAACGCTTTTTGCACGGCTGTCAGTAGAATGATTACGATTATCTCCCATAACAAAATAATAACCGTCAGGAATTGTAATCGGATACTGTCCGGTAAACGCGCCGAGATCGTCAGTAGTAGAATTTTCGGCTATATAAGGTTCATTCAAAGCTTCACCGTCAACATACACCTTTCCGTCTCTCAGATCGACAGTCTGACCGCCGACAGCGATAACTCTCTTTATTATGCATTCGTTAATGGGAGCGTCTATGTTCGGTTCGTATACCTCTCCGTTTTCGTCAAGAAGGTAATTCTTATCCTTGTCAATTACCAAAATATCTCCGTACTTGACATTAAAAAACACAGTATTCATAAGAACCTTATCAGTTTCATTGTTTTCGGCACGTACTCCCTCATATGAAGCGTTAAGAGTCGGAACCATAGATCTTCCGACAATATTTACAGGGTGAAGAATAAAAGTAAAAAGCAGAACGATTACGAATACCGTAATAAGCGTAGATTCGGCAATTTCCAAAATATCCCCGAAGATATTTCCCTTTACTGCTATATCGCCGGCATTTTCCGATTTTTCAGAATCGGCGGGATTTTCTGACGTATCAATACTTTCCTCAGTCTGTATATCTTTTTCTTCTGTCTCGTTTTTTTCAATGGTTTCTTTATTCTCTTCCATTATAAGAAGTCCTCACTATTTCTCAATATGTAGCAAAAAAGGGACGCTAAGTCCCCGCTGGATAGGAGTTAAAGCTGTCGGAAGAACTCCGGCAGCCAAAACTCAAAAAGCATCTTATCGAATCTGTTCCTTAACCTTTGCAGCCTTACCAACTCTGTCTCTGAGATAATAGAGCTTAGCACGGCGTACTTTACCGTATCTTACAACCTCTACCTTGTCAACAACAGGCGAGTGAAGGGGGAAAACTCTTTCGATACCGCAGCCGTGAGCAACACGTCTTACCGTAAAAGTCTCAGAGATACCGCCGTGCTTCTTGGCAATAACAGTACCCTCAAAAACCTGAATACGGCTCTTGTCGCCTTCCTTGATACGAACGTGAACCTTAACGGTATCACCAACATTGAACTGCGGCGCGTTTTCTTTCATGCTTGATTCGCTGATAAGCTTGAGTGCATCCATTTTAAAATCCTCCTAAATTTCCGAACATTCATACCCGACCGACCGCAGCGCTTCAGCTATGCGCGGCAGCGGAAAATACAGAAGCATCGCTTCATATCTGATAGAAGCTTACTAAGTTGCCTCCTGCCTAACGGGCAGCGGACCGCTCGATTTAATGTCTTTCGGCATTAACCCTCATTCGGATAAAAATCCGAACGGATTACAAATGCTTTATTATTATATCATACTTTTTTGGAAAAAGCAAGTGTTTTCAAGAAAAATTTTCATTATTTCCGCATAAAATTTTCGTGCGTCTGATATTTGCCGTTTCAAAGTGAAGAGAACAGTTTTTTTTCAGAGCTTCTACAAAAAGCATGGGATTATAGTTTGTCTGAGTTCCTGCCGGCAGACGCATTGCCATATCAACCGCACCGCCGTTAAGTTCACAGCGCAGTATTTCCATATCGGGCTTAAGGTCGACCGTTTTTATCCCTTTTTTCGTTTTTTTCTCAATAAATATCTCATGCTGTTCCATAAGTTTTTTTACAGATTTAAAAAGTTCGGTGACTTCTTCGGAAATAAGAGAAAATTCGTATTCAGCCTTAGCAATGGCGGTTATCTTCTTCTGCTGAATGGCAACCTCTAATATTCTCATACCTTCGGGCATAACGGCGTTCAATCTTTCGCGTATTTCAACAAGAGACATATTGTCATCGGTTATATTAAAATCCATTATCTCGCAGCTGCTCTCAAAACCAAGCGATAAGGCAAGCGCAAAACTGTAATAAGGATGCGGATTGAAACCCTCGGTATACCACACAGGCAGCTTTGAACGCCTGAATATTCTCAGCATACAGCGGTTAAGATCAAGATGAGATATATATTTCGCTCGTCCTGATTTTTCAAAGGTAGCACGAAGTCTTAACAAAAACATTCCCTCCCCACAGCTTTATTTACGCCGCAGCCCGAACATCTCTGACGGCAGTTTGGCGTTGTGACCGACTTATGAGCAGTCTTGTTCTCACGGATAAAAAATTCCTTGCTTACAAGATAATCGAGATGATCCCAAGGCAGTATTTCATCAAAATCCAAACGGCGGTTAGCATAAAACGCAGGATCTATGCCGCATTTTTCAAACGCTTCAAGCCAAACGTCAAATTTGAAATGCTCGCTCCAGCTGTCAAATTTACATCCCATTTTCCATGCGGTATAAATAACGTTGCAAATTCTCCTGTCGCCCTTTGCAAGGACAGCCTCGAGGAGACTGACATCAGAATCGTGATAGCTTACTCTTATTTTCTTAGACTTGACCGAATCCAAAAGAAGCTTTTGCTTACGTTCGATCTCCCGGCGAGTATCCTGAGGTTCAAACTGAAACGGCGTAAACGGCTTAGGCACAAAAGTAGCGCAGCTTACGGAAATCTGAGGCTGACGTCCTTTCGGACGATTTTCGATACTGTAGAAAAGATCGAGTATACGCTGGGCAAGTTCCGCAATACCCACAATATCCTCATCGGTTTCAGTAGGAAGTCCCATCATGAAATAAAGCTTTACGCTGCTGTAACCGCCCTCAAAAGCGATACGACAGGTATTCATTATTTCTTCTTCCGTAACATTTTTGTTGATAACGTCCCTTAGCCGCTGAGTTCCGCCCTCCGCGGCAAAGGTCAGACCGCTTTTGCGAACCTTTTTTATTTTTTCAAGGAGCGATTCCGAAAAATTATCCACGCGCAGAGAGGGCAAAGAAAGATTTATACGCTCGCCTGCCGTATAATCAATAAGTCTCGTAAGCATCTCGTCAATTTCGGAATGATCGCTGGTGCTGAGCGAAGCAAGGGAAACTTCGTCGTAACCCGTATTTTCGCAAAGACATTTCGTTTCATTATAGATAGTTTCAGGCGTCTTTTCACGGAAAGGGCGATAAATAAAACCTGCCTGACAGAATCGGCAGCCGCGTATACAGCCTCTGAGAACCTCCACTGAAACACGGTCATGAACGATTTCAGTAAACGGCACAACGAAGTTTTCGGGATAGAAAACACCGTCAAAATCCCTGATAATGCGTTTTTTTACCGTTTCGGGAGCATTTTCGAATACTGTCATACCGCTGATGGATCCGTCCTCTTTATAGCCGAATTCATAAAAACGCGGAACATACACTCCCTCTATTTGAGCTGCTTTACGCAGAAATTCCATACGGCTCGCGCCATGCTTTTTCATTTCATTGTAAATGTCCATGAGTTCGAGGTTCACTTCCTCGCCCTCGCCTAAAATGAACAGGTCGAAAAAATCCGCCAAAGGCTCAGGGTTACAGACACAAGGTCCGCCTGCAATTACTATCTGCGTAAGCTCGTCAGTTCTGTCTTTGGCAAATATCGGTATTCCGGCAAGATCGAGCATATTCAGCACATTAGTGTACGAAAGCTCGTACTGCATGGTAAATCCTATAAAATCAAAATCCTTTACAGGGTCAAGCGATTCAAGAGCGTAGAGGGGTATTTCATTTTCACGCATTATCCTCTCAAAATCTTCATCAGGAGCAAAACAACGCTCGCACCAGAAATTCTCCCTTGAATTTTTCAAGGAATACAGAATTTTCATGCCTATATGCGACATTCCTATATCGTATGTATCGGGAAAACAGAATGCAAAACGTACATCGACTTTAGACTTTTCCTTAACGATACTTCCGACCTCTCCTCCGATATAGCGCGAGGGCTTCTGCACCTCCAGCAAATGCTTTTCGATTTTTTCTTTTAAATTCATATCAGATACTCCTTACCGAAGCTGAACGGCAGGAAATCGGAAAGCTTATACTCACCGTCAGCCAATATAATAGGAAAATCCCTGCCGCAGAATTCCCCAAGAACCTGTAAGCATGAGCCGCACGGAACGCATGGTCTTGAAAAATCGCTTGTGGAACTGCCTGCAACCGCAATAGCGGAAAATGCTGTCACACCCTCGGAAACAGCTTTGAAAACAGCGTTTCTTTCAGCGCAGATCGTAAGGGAATACGAAGCGTTTTCTACATTACAGCCTGTAAATATACTGCCGTCAGCCGAAAGAAGAGCCGCGCCCACATGAAATCCCGAATATTTACAGTAAGCGTATCCTGCCGCCTTGACAGCTTCTTTGAATAAATCACCGTACATGGCTTCATTCTCCTTTTTTAGTAACCCTACGCTTCTTTCCGTCAGGCGTCATTATATATGTATTTTCAAGACTTGCGGAAAGACTGCCCGTAACAGCGCGCCGATATTCATTGCGAAGCTCGGTCTGTTCTGCTTTTTCGGATTCGGTCAATCCTCCGTTCTTCGATTTTCTTGCAAGCTCGTTTATTCTGTCTATTTTTTCCTGAGTCATAAAAATCCTCCTTTGTTTCAGATAATTTATACTCGCCTCTATTGCAAACTCTTCAATAGATTTCGGGATAAAATTTTGTCAAACAAGGAGCAAACCGCAAGGCAGGCTTTCGCCTGCCGAGGATTTGCAACGCAGGATGACGAAATTATGGCCGAAAGATATGAGGAGGTTGCAACAGAGGGGAGTATATATGTAGACTATACAGCAATATGCAATAAAAATCAAGAAAATATATTACAGCAAAGATAAACTGTCAGTATAATCACACCTGTTTCAAAGATACCATAAGTAATAACAAGTTCAATTATTGGTACGAAATCATGTTTTTCTATAAAGGAAAGTTCAGGATTTTCCGTATCGTAGATAACGGGTACTTTATCACAGCCCTCCTCATATTTTCTTAAAGGCGAAAGACTGCAGCACTTATATTCTTTACCGTCAACCCTGTATGCAACAACACTTGAACTCCTGCTACTCAAAGAACGTCTTACAAGAGTACCCAAAATACGTGTACCGTTTTTATTGAGCCTGACCATGCTATTCAGTTGTTTTGAAACAGAAAACAAAGCCCATAAAAGCGGGATATGAAACATTACAGTGCTGCCTATAAAAATGCCTTCATTTCCGAAAATATGTATGCAGATAAAAATTGATGCAAGTACTGCAACGGCAAATGCAAATATTATCCAAAGAATCTTAAAAGCGATTTTCCTTGTGGATTTGTTTATCAGCAGATATATAAATACTGCACCAACCACAAAATACAGCCAATATTCCACAACCATATCAACAATACTCATTTTAAGAAACATACAAATCCCCCATTTTCATTATTATACACCATATTAGCAACTTTGTCAACTTTTAAGAAAAGGCTTTACAAACCGGATTTTTTCTGCTATAATATATAATAATATCAACCGAAATGAGGAATGAACTTGGCTAATAATAAAATCAGAAATTTCTGCATCGTTGCGCATATAGATCACGGAAAATCCACTCTTGCCGACCGTATTCTCGAAAAAACAGAGACTGTCGCCGTCCGCGATATGGAAGATCAGCTCCTCGACAATATGGACATTGAACGTGAAAGGGGAATTACCATAAAAGCGCGCGCTGTCCGTCTGAAATATACAGCGCAGGACGGCGAGGACTATATCTTCAATCTCATTGATACGCCGGGTCACGTTGACTTCAATTATGAAGTATCGCGTTCGCTTGCAGCCTGCGAAGGAGCGATACTCGTTGTAGACGCTTCGCAAGGCATCGAAGCTCAGACGCTTGCCAACACTTATCTTGCAATCGAACACGATCTCGAAGTTGTTCCGGTCGTAAATAAGATAGACCTCCCCTCCGCCGATCCCGAACGCGTATGCGCCGAAGTTGAAAACGTCATCGGTATCCCTGCAATGGATGCTCCGCGCATTTCAGCCAAAATGGGTACTAATATAGAGGAAGTCCTTGAACACATCGTCACCGATGTTCCCGCTCCCGACGGCGACCCCGAAAAACCCCTCAAAGCCCTTATTTTCGACAGCTACTACGATTCCTACAAGGGCGTTATCATTTACGTGCGCATCAAAGAGGGCAGGGTATCAATAGGAGACAATATTCGTTTAATGGCTACGGGAGCTGTTTTCAGCGTTGTCGAAGCAGGCTTTATGGACGCTTCCTCACTGGTGAACAACGGCTGTCTCGAAGCAGGCGAGGTAGGCTATATTGCCGCCTCTATTAAAAGTATAGGCGATACGCGTGTGGGCGATACGGTCACAAACAACGACTGTCCCTGCGATGAACCTCTCCCCGGCTACCGTAAGGTCAATCCTATGGTTTTCTCCGGAATTTATCCGGCTGACGGCGCAAAGTACGGCGATCTCCGTGAAGCCCTCGAAAAATTACAGCTCAATGACGCTTCTCTTTCATTTGAACCTGAGACTTCTATTGCGCTCGGATTCGGATTCCGCTGCGGATTCCTCGGACTTCTCCACATGGAGATAATTCAGGAACGATTGGAGCGCGAATACAATCTCGACCTTATAACGACCGCGCCGTCTGTTATCTACAAAGTCACAATGACTAACGGAGAAGTACAGTATATCGACAACCCTACCAACTATCCCGACCCTGCTCTTATTCAGACTGCGGAAGAACCTATGGTAAAGGCAAGCATTCTCTCGCCCTCGGAATTTGTGGGCAACATCATGGAGCTTTGTCAGGACAGACGCGGAGTTTTCAAAGATATGAAGTACCTCGACGATACCCGAGTTGAACTGCACTACGAACTTCCCCTTAACGAGATAGTCTACGATTTTTTTGATGTGCTGAAATCACGCACAAAAGGCTATGCAAGTTTCGATTACGAAATGCTGGGATATGTCCCCTCAAAACTGGTCAAACTCGATATTCTCCTCAACGGCGACATCGTAGACGCTCTTTCATTTATTATCCATGCGGACAAGGCATACGCCAGAGCGCGTAAAATAGCCGAAAAGCTTAAAGAAAACATTCCGCGGCAGCTTTTTGAAGTACCTATTCAGGCGGCTATCGGCGGAAAAATAATCGCACGCGAAACTGTAAAGGCAATGCGCAAAGACGTTCTTGCGAAATGCTACGGCGGCGACATTACGCGTAAAAAGAAACTCCTTGAAAAGCAGAAAGAGGGCAAAAAGCGCATGAGACAGCTCGGTACTGTCGAAGTACCGCAGGAAGCGTTCATGAGTGTTCTTAAACTTGACAGCTAAAAATTAATGGTGATTTTCCATGAAGTATGCTATAGACATATTGACTGCCAAAAGAAAAGAAATTGTAAATGAATTGAAAAAACAAGATACTGACAGAAACAGAAATCTTGAAAATCTCAAATCCATTGACAAGGCATTGAAATGGCTTGATATGCTCGAAAAAAACAACGTTGAAAATGCCGGTCTGTTTGAGTTTCTGCGTCTGCCTTACAAGGAAAACTGTTTCGCATCTTACAGAATCATGTGTGACAATGAAGCGGAATCCATTCAGGATTTACATGATGAAAATATTGAACTTTTTCCAAATGATATAATACTCAAAAAGAAAACAGTAAGGTGAAATTATGTTTTTTAACAAAAAAGCAAGAAAACTGAAAATGCGCCGTATGTATATGCCGTCCGACAGACTCGAAAAAGTGTGCAAAACAAGATTAATCAAAACCGAACTCAACACCGTTCCGCTTTGCATCACGCTTACGGAACTCAAACCGAAAGGAGAATGAAATGAGCAATATCTATAATTGTCCGCACTGCGGAAAGAAAACCTTTAATCCATGGAAAAAGGCATTTGCCGGACAGCTCAATTCTCCCGGAAAGGTCTGCATGGAATGCGGCAGAAAATGCGTGAACGGAAAGGGTGCGACTATTTTCAACGCCGTATACAGCCTGATAGCTTTTGCGCTTATCGTTGTCGTTTATCTGAAAACTCCCGACTGGCGCGGAACAGCCCTTAACTGGATAGCATACTATGAAGTATTTATATGCGTTGGACTGTTCCTGTCTATTCTCATAATTCCTAAAGCAGTTAACGCATTTTTCTTTAAACTTGCTCCGGCTATCAGAATCGACGCTGTTAAATGAATACCCTCGGACTTTATATCCATGTTCCGTTCTGCGGAAAAAAATGCCGTTACTGCGATTTTTATTCCGTCAGCTATACAAAAGCGAATGCAGACGCCTATACAAATGCCGTTTTGAGAAATATCAAGCATTATTCCGACAAAACCGCAGTTCTCGATACTATCTATTTCGGCGGAGGTACTCCGTCTTTGCTGTCTGCGGAACAAATTTCACGCTTTATTACAGATATAAAGGCAAGCTTCAAGCTGTCCGCTGATGCGGAGATAACTCTTGAAGCCAATCCGAATACCCTGACGTATGAAAAGCTGGCAAAGCTTCGTGAAATCGGAATAAATCGGCTGTCTGTCGGCATCCAGTCCATGATAGATGACGAATTGAAGCTGCTCGGGCGAACTCATACTGCCGAACGGGCGGTAAGATGCGTTTATGATGCGGAAAAAGCAGGATTCAGCAATATTTCTTGTGATCTCATGATAGCCTTGCCGGAACAAACATCGGAAAAGCTGAGATTTTCCATTGATGCAATGGCGGAGCTTCCAATACAGCATATTTCCGCATATATGCTAAAAATCGAGAAAGGCACTCCCTTTGACTGCAAGGAGATGCGAAACGCTCTGCCGAACGACGACGCTGCCGCTGAACTGTACATGACTGCGGCGAAAAAACTTCGGAAACATGGCTTCTTGCAGTACGAGGTATCGAATTTTGCCAAAACAGGCTTTGAAAGCCGCCATAACTGCCGTTACTGGAAGTGCCTTGACTATATTGGTATTGGTCCGTCGGCGCATTCATGCTATAATGGTAAGCGTTTTGCCGCAGTCTCCGATGCAGCGGCGTTTATCGCATCGCCTGTTCAGCAGACGAAAATAACAGACAGCTCTCCTTGCGGATATGAGGAGTTTTCGATGCTCCGCCTGAGACTTGCAGAAGGACTTTATTTAAAAGATATTGAACCCCATAGAAGTGCAATCGAAAAAAAAATCCCCCCGCTTGTTAAAGCAGGGTACGTTAAATATGACGGTGAAAGAGTTTCTCTTACGCCAAAAGGCTTTCTCATGTCTAATTCAGTTATTGAATATCTTATTTTTTAGGGCGATACCGTACAAAAATTGTGCGGTGCTGCCTTAAATATCAAGCAGCTCCTTTCGCATCTGTACAAGGAGCTTTTTTTCGCGCCTTGACACCTGCACCTGCGTCATACCGAGTATCTTTGCTGTTTTTGATTGAGTTAAATTTTTAAAATATCTCAATTCAAGAAGCATTCTGTCATTTTCGGGCAAGGCTGTCATTATCTGCCGCAAGGCAAGAAGGTCTAATATCTGCTCATCGGGAGCTTCAACAGGCACATCAAGCTGTCCCTCACTGTCGTCAGAAGCCGTCAATGACAAAAGAGGCTGAGCCGCACATAAAGCTTCTGATATATCTGTCTCGGATTCCCCCGAAAGTTCTGCTAGCTCGCTGATCGCCGGCTCTCTCCCCTCGCGCTGAAAAAATTCCGAGCATATCTTTTGCAGTCTCATAGAAAGTTCTTTAAGGCTTCTGCTGACGCGAAGCGTTCCTCCGTCACGAAAAAGTCTCTTTATTTCTCCAAGAATAACAGGTACGGCATATGTGGAAAATTTTACTCCCCTGTCCGGATCAAAAGCTTTGACTGCTTTCAGAAGTCCAAGACAGCCTGCCGAATACAAATCGTCATATTCGATTCCCCGTCCGCGAAAACGGTTGGCACAAAGATGAACCAGCCCTAAATTTTCCTCAGCCTTTACTTCAGTCCCCATGAACGCCGAGCCTCTTGCGCATCGTTACCGTTGTCCCCTTGCCGACTTTGCTCTTCACCGCCAGCTTGTCCATAAAACTTTCCATTACGGAAAATCCCAGACCCGAACGTTCCTCATCAGGAGCTGTCGTAAAAAGCGGCTCCATTGCCTGCTCAACATCGGGTATACCGCATCCGCTGTCCTTGATTCTTATGTATATTTCACGGCTTGCAAGAAGCTTTATCGTCAGTTCGATCTTTCCCTGAGTCCCTCTGTAACCATGAACTATAGCGTTAGTTACAGCCTCCGACACCGCTGTACGGATATCCGAAAGCTCTTCGACAGTCGGGTCAGACTGTATCACAAAAGATGATACCGCCGCTCTCGCCGTCCCCTCGTTAACAGAATGAGAGGGCAGAATAATTTTTATTTCGTTTACTGTTTCCATCGTATCACCTCACACTATTTTTACTATCCGCTCAATGCCCGATAATTTGAGAACACGCCGTATGTATGGCTGCGGACCTCGTATTTCAAGCTGTCCGCCGCATTCTTTCATAAGCTTATACCTGCCGATTATCAGTCCTATTCCCGAACTGTCCATAAAGGTTATCCCGGTAAAGTCCATTGCAAGTCTGTCCGGCTGCATGGTTATTACAAAACGGTCTATTTCTGATCTCAGCGACTTTGCCGTATGATGATCTATCTCACCGCTGAGCATCGCTATTGCCGTGCCGTTTTCTGATTTGATACTGATTTTCATTGCTCATCCACCCCTTTTGTCATCACTGTCCGCAACTTTAGCAGTAAACTCTGCCCCTTGCCCAAAATATCCTTTTTGGCAAAAAGTAATCGTTCAAAGCTCTGCTTTCAGCAAGCAGACAGCGCTTTTGTCATTGGTAACCATATTATAACACTGCATAATCAAAAAAACTGTCGAAGCAAAGCAGCAGGACCGCAAAAATTTTGTACTTGAAATTCCTGCAAAAATTAAAGCAAAACATTGAAAAATTTTTTTGAACGTGTTATAATGTAATCAATAAACATTATTACATAAAAAGGAGTTTTCTATGCCGAAACAATTCTGGAAGGGCAGCGCGCTTCTCGCCCCTGTTCCTGCCGCACTCGTCACCTGCGGAACGGCAGAATCACCGAACGTTCTGACGATCGGCTGGACAGGTATTGTCTGCACACGTCCGCCCATGACTTATATTTCAGTTCGCCCCGAACGCTTTTCCCATGATATTATAAAAAAAACAGGCGAATTTGTTATAAATCTGACATCTTCATCTATGGTAAGAGAAGTTGATTTCTGCGGAGTGAAAAGCGGACGGGACATTGATAAATTAACTGCATGCGGATTTCATGCCATTCCTGCCGTAAAGGTCAGCGCCCCTCTTATTGAAGAATGTCCCGTAAGCCTTGAATGTAAGGTGATTGAGAGCAGGCTTCTCGGCAGCCACACCATGTTCTTAGCCGAAATAATAGGCGTTGACGCAGACGAAAAGTACATCGACAGCAAGGGCAAACTGAATTTGCAGCAATGCGGTCTCACTGCCTACGCCCACGGAGAGTATTTCGCTTTGGGACGCAAACTCGGCGACTTCGGTTTTTCGGTGAGAAAAAAGAAAAAGAATAAAACAAAAACTGCCCCTAAAAAATCAGAAAAATAAAAACCTATTCCGATTGCTCACGTAGCGATATCCTCTATAAACTGCTGCAATTCATAATCCGATTCAATAGCTATCCCCTCGTAAAGCTGCTCCTTATCATAGTCGGAAAGCAAAGAAAAATCATAATCTATGACACGGTAAGGCATCATGCTGTCTCCCTTAAAAACTCCTATTCTCCCATTGTATTCTCGAACTGTACACACTGCGGCAGGCATCTCGGCAGGAATGTCCGAAATCTTTGACGCAAGTCTCTGCCTATGCAGTGACTGACCCATTGTGCATATCACTATAAATCCCGATACGGTTATAGCGGTCATTAAAGTTAAATATATTTTCTTGTCGAGTGAACGTATCATATTGTCGCTCCTTTGCTTAAAATCTTGCTTATATTTTCCCCCGTTTTTGCTAAATTATACAAATTAAAAAAAATTTCTTCCAAGCTCTTAACAAATACGTTTTTTTATGATATAATATAATGTGTGTAAGTATACGACATTTCAACAGAAAGGAGAAAGGCGCATAACCGCGTCTAAAGACAAAATGAATAAATCAAATCATGATAAGGAGCTTCTGCGGCAGCCGGACAGCCGTAAGAATACGCACAAAAAGAAAAAACATACGAAGAAAAAGAAAAATATTTTTCTGATTATTCTGAAAAAACTTTTTGCGTGTATTGCCACTACTCTGCTGTCACTTTTTCTCATTATTGTCATTACGGGTACTATCGTTGCCACCGCTCTTACAATTTATGTAATGGACTTTATGGACGAGTCCTCCACCATCACTCTTGCCGAGCTTGAATCGGGAAGCAATACTTACCTGTACGGTACGGAAATAGACGAAAACGGAGAGGCTCAGCCCGTTGTACTGAGAGAATTCAAAACCGATGTCCAGCGTATTCCCGTTTCTATCGACAGAATACCGCAGCATGTCAGAAACGCTTTCGTTTACACGGAGGACGAGCGTTTTTACGTTCATGACGGCGTTGACTACAAACGTACTTTCACCGCTTTCCTGAATATGTTTTTGCATTTCTACGATACCGATCAGGGCGGTTCAACGATCACTCAGCAGCTTATCAAGAACATTACAAAAGACGATGAGAAAACCCCTCAGCGTAAAATACGCGAAATCTTTTCCGCAATGCAGCTTGAAAAGACTTACTCCAAAGATGAAATTCTTGAAGAATATCTGAATTACATCGGTTTCGGCGGTTCGAGAAACGGAATACAGCTTGCTTCCATAGATTATTTCGGAAAAACCGTAGAAGATCTTACCGTCCCCGAAGCCGCAGTACTCGCCGCTATTCCGAAAAGTCCGCAGTTCTACGGTCCGTTCGTTGAATATTATGATGAGGACGACAACCTTACTGTTGACGGCAAAGCAAACAATAAAGAACGTAAAGAATATGTTCTTTGGCAGATGTATAAAAACGGCGCCGTTACTTATGATGAGTATCAGGAATATCTCAATACAGAAATTTTATACACCGATTCCGATGAATACAAAAAGCTTCATCCGGAAGTTGACCTGCAAAGTCTCAAAAACGAAGAAGAAGCCTATACTTGGGAAGTTGACGCAATGCTTTATGAGGCGTGCGACTATTTGCAGGAAATATACAACATTGAATCCTTTAACGAAGCTCTTAACCGAATTTACAAGGGAGGATACAAAATATACTCGACTGTTGATAAAAATATGCAGAACTATGTTGAAGAAAAATTTCTCGATCTTAACAATATTATCTCGAAAGGCTGGGTCGAAAAGTGGACTGACCTCAACGGAGACGGCGAATTGGACGACGAGGAAAAATATCCTCACGTCGCTTTTATAGCTATGCGCTACGACGGCTCTGTAATGGCTCAGGTAGGTACATGGGGTCCTAAAACAGGCTCTCTTGTAACAAACTATGCCGTACGTGAACCGAGACAGATCGGTTCGACAATAAAACCCATTTCCACATACGGTCTTGGTATTGAGTCAGACCATATCCACTGGGGCAGCCGTTACCGGAACTCACCTCTCGATCACATTCGGGACGAACAGGGAAATCCATGGCCCTTTAACTATGGTCGCGCAAAAGGCTTAGGCGAAGAATATAAAATATATTATTTTCTGCAAAAATCCTTTAATACAGTTCCCGCACAGCTGTGCGATGAATTGACTCCTGCTGCCGTGTTTAAATTCTGTACGGAAAATCTCGGCATGAAGCTCGACGATGCAGACGAAGCGCATTCACCTTTGTCTATCGGCTCCCTGACTTATGGTATCACCCTCGAAAACCTTGTAAACGCTTATCTCCCCTACGGCGCAAAGGGAGTTTACAATGAAGCTCACATTATCTCAAAAATCGAGGACGCCAACGGTCAAGTTATCGTTGACAATACGGAAGGCAGAAACACACGTCAGGCTGTTTCAGATGAAACCGCATGGGTTATGAACCGCCTTATCAAAAACGTTGTAGAAAACGGTACGGGTACTGACGCTAAACTTTACAATAAAACGGTTGTCGGCAAAACCGGTACTACCGAGGATTGGTACGACCTTGCTTTTGTAGGAATGACACGAGACTTTGCAAGCGGAATCACTATCGGCTACAAGGAAAAACGCGAGGGTATGGAGCTTCCGTCAAACATTCATTCGGCTGCTGTATGGAACACAATAATCGGAGAATATGCAAATACTCGTTTCCCTGATACAGGCGTGGATTTTGATCAGGTTGATTCCGTTATACAAGCTCCGATATGCGAAGCTTCGGGAATGATAGCAAGAGAATACTGTCCTAAGGGAGTGATCGGCTACTGGAAATCTTCCAACGCTCCTTACTGCGATGGAAATCATTATGTAGCTCCTAATCCTTCACAGCAGACCGCTACAACACCTGCGGTTGATCCCAATGGCGGAGGTTCAGCCGATCCTAACGGAGGCGGAGGTTCAGCCGATCCTAATGGGGGCGGAGGTTCAGCCGATCCTAACGGAGGCGGAGGTTCAGCCGATCCTAATGGAGGCGGAGGTTCAGCCGATCCTAACGGAGGTGGAGGTTCGTCCGATCCCAACGGAGGCGGTGGTTCGTCCGATCCCAACGGAGGCGGAGGTTCGTCCGACCCCAACGGCGGTGCAGGTACATGGTAAAAAAACAATAGTAAAAACAATAAGCCTGTCCTTGATTAGGGCAGGCTTTAACTCAAAATAAAGAAAATTACAGAGGTGAAAGTAATGAGCGATAAACTCAGACTTTGCTGTCCATGTCATTTTGGTCTGGAAAGCGTGCTTAAATACGAAATAACCAAAATAGGCGGGACTGACTTAAAGGTAAGCGACGGTAAAATAAGTTTTACCGGAAACGAAAATATCATGGCAAGAGCAAATCTATGCCTTTCAACTGCCGAACGCGTTCTTATAGAACTTATAGAATTCCGCGCTGAAACATTTGAAGACTTGTTTCAGGGAGTACGTTCTATCGAACTGGAAAGATTCATCGGAATCGACAACGCATTTCCTGTAAAAGGTTATTCACTGAATTCTACGCTTCACAGCGTCCCCGACTGCCAATCTATTATAAAAAAGGCAGCGGTGGAAAGACTGAAATCCAAATACGGCGTTAACAGATTCTCCGAATCCGAACCGCCTGTGCAGATCCAGTTTAGTATAATGAAAGATATTGTTACCGTTTATCTCGATACAAGCGGAGCAGGACTTCACAAACGCGGATACAGACGAAACTCCAATGCCGCGCCAATTAAAGAAACTCTTGCAGCAGGTATTGTTGACCTTGCAAGAGTGCGCCCGGATTCTGTCGTATGCGACCCGTTCTGCGGAAGCGGTACGCTGCTTATTGAGGCGGCTTTAAAAGCGCTGAAAATCCCCGTTGGAATAAATCGTCGCTTTGCCGCTGAAAAATGGCAGTCAATCGATTCAAAAATATGGCAGGAGGAAAGAAAAAAAGCCATTGACGGAGTTGACCGTTCAGCCACATTCCACGGTATCGGATTCGATATTGACGATGCAGCAGTTGCACTCACACTCGACAACGCTCACAAAGCAGGCATAAAGTCGCGGCTTAAAATTGAACAGGCGGATATTTCACGATTTGTACAACCCGAAAACTCTATCGTCATCTGCAATCCTCCATACGGCGAAAGGCTTTTAGAGCTTCGTGAGGCAGAGGAAATTTATCGTAAAATGGGAAGAGTTCTCGGTCACGGAGGAAATCGGCAAAGCTATATCATCTCCCCTCATGAACAGTTTGAACAATTTTTCGGCGAAGAAGCAAAAAAACGAAGAAAACTCTATAACGGCATGATAAAATGTCAGCTTTATATGTATTTCTGATGGAGAGCATGTTTAAAAGAAGGATATTGGCGCTTCTTTATCCGGTCAGATGTCCGATTTGCGGCAAAATAATATTTCCGCATGAGGATTTTTGCAGTGAATGTCATGACAATTTGCCGAAATATTACGGAAATTTTAATATAGAGAATGCCGAAACTTTCATTGCACCGTTTGAATATACAGACAGAATTTCTCCTGCCATAATCCTTATGAAAAACGGCATCAAGGGCAATGCGCCTTACGCCTTTGGAAATGCGGTATCTCAGTGTATCAAAAGCCACGGCATACATCGTAAAACGGATATTATAATTCCTGTCCCGCTTCATTCTTCCGATAAAAGAAAACGCGGCTTCAATCAGTCGGAGCTTATCGCCATGGAAGTCGGGAGAATACTGAATATAAACGTTTGTGCCGAGTGTATCGAAAAGGTCCGCATCACCGAACCTCAGAAAAGGCTTTCCAAAGCTGAAAGGAAAAACAATCTGAAAGATGCATTTGTACTGACGGCTCCCGAACTTATCCGTGAAAAGCATGTCATGCTCGTCGATGATGTGTGTACTACGGGCAGCACTCTTTCTGAACTGACAAAGATTCTGCGTCAAAACGGCGCGGCGTCAGTTTACTGTGTTTGCTGCTGTAAAACTCCAATAAAAAAGGATGATAAATATGATTGAAAATCACGCTGAAAAGGCTTGCAAACTTTTTGCCGAAGGACGTAACTGTTCTCAGGCTGTATTTACAGCTTTTACCGATGTTACGGGACTTGACGATGATCTTGCCCTGCGGCTTTCCTCCTCGTTCGGAGGTGGAATGGGTCGCATGAGGAAGACCTGCGGTACTTGCTCTGCAATGTTTATGATCGTCGGTATACTTTACGGCTATACTTCCAAAAACGATATTAATGAAAAAGCCGAGCATTACCGGCGTATCCAATACTTAGCAAATGAATTCAAGAAACGGCATGAAACGATAAACTGCTTAGAACTTCTGAAAGGACTTAAAGTCAATTCCGACCCTATGCCCGAACAGCGAACCGAGCAATACTACAAGGTTCGTCCGTGTATCAGATTTGTCAGAACTGCGGCAGAAATTCTTGATAAATATATTGCTGAAAATCCGCCTTATAAAAAAGAGGTTTCCTGATATTTTGCCTTTTAAGCTGCTTTGATTTAATTGACGAAGCAATTGTAAGAATTAAATCAAATAATATTAAAAAGAACTCCTGCATTCCAATACAGAAGTTCTTTTTATTTATACATATTATATACTGATTTTTTGAAATAACATCAGATAAGCTTGCAGAGCAGAATCATTCTTTTGTAGGAAGTTTGGTGATAATCTTTGCATCAATCTTTTGGATCGCAAGCGCATCGCTTGTCTTAACGCCGTCGCCCACATTGCAGCAATCCGCGTTAAGTGCGCCCTGCTTTGAAAGTCCGTATTTGTCTTGATTTCCCAAAGCCTGAAGAATCGCTGTTGAATCTGCAATAGTGACCTTACCGTCGCAGTTCGCATCGCCCACGAGTATATCTTCCTCAGTGCTATTTGTAGAGTCCGCAGACTTTCCGTTCGGCTCGACTCCCCAAACAAGCTTATCATCAGCATAAAGAGTGATCTTATCGGTAATTGCAGCGGCATCGTTATCGTCCTCAAAGCTTACAAGGTCGCTGTAGCTGTAATCGTTTAACGAATCCCAAACAGTATCGTAGGTTTCAGGATTCATTTTATTAAGCAAACCAAACTGATAAACACGGCTGCCATAGAAATCACAGTTTTGCCATGAAATTTCAATATAATAATTTCCTTTATCATCATACTTTACCGGCTCTGAAATAAGCGCCTGATTTTTTCCGTCAGTAAAGCTTTTCTCCTGATCGTAGTCGATACGGGTTTCAATAAAGCTTATATCCTCACCTTTTTCAAGCTGTTCACTGATGTTAAAATAGTATCTTGCTTTAAGATTGCTTTCAAATTTAGGCGGATTTACAGTCCTGTTATGAACAACTATCTTGATCTGAATACCCGCATCTGTCTCCTGAGATTTTCCTCCTGAAATAAAAAGTCCTGTAGGAAGCGGATTACCGTCCGCATCGATCTGATCGAAGCCGATAGCGTTCTCGGACATATTGAAATCGGGAATAACATAGTTCTTATCCTCAAGCTCCTTGCCCTTAGCACCATAGAAGTGATAAAGTCCTGCAAGATCTCCGCAGAAAGCCGCGTTGTAATCGTCTGTAACCTCGTTATAGATAAAGTCCTTTGTTTCGTCACGGTGGAAATCATCGGCATCAGGACCGCCTACCAAAGCTCCCCAAAGCGTATGAACCTGAACTACCGGATCGTCCATGCTCTGCTTAGCTGAACAATGTGAAGAACGATGATGAGCCTGAGAAGCAAAATTACTTTCGTAACCTACTTCATAAGCATAACCCATAGGATTGTTGCCGAGAATATACTCCATTTGCCCTTTAGCCCAATCAGCAAAAGTCATGTCGCCCGTTTCCTTGGCATATACCATTGCCTGTAAACCGGCAGCGGTGTTGTATCGAGCCGAACCGTAATCGTTAAGCATCGCAAAGCCTGCCGGAGTTTTTTTGAGCCATGCTCCGTCTGCCGTGGGAAGATCGGCAATTTCCTCTGCGGTAATTTTTGTGTTCCAAATAACGTCGTCCTGTCCAAAATATTTATGAGACGTTACAGGTACGTCAAAATCCGCAGCCGCAGCATCAGCCTCGCCGAGACCCGACCAGAATTCAAGATTCCAGCGGAAGATATACCAGTCACGGGATATATTGGTCACAGGCGCAAGTTTAGCAAAAACGCCGCCCCATACAGTATCCCAGCAGTGAACCCATATGTTCTGCCAGCAGTTGCCTGTATCTGTAATAATACGTTTCATATAGCCTGTATAAGGGTGAGCTCCCATTTCACCGGAAACGGATTCGTCAACGGCGATAATATCGTCAATATAATCGTAATTTTCGGTACAATAATAAAGCCACACAGCCGCCCATGCAAGCTCGTCATAATCATAGCTTGAAGTGTAGAAACCTCCGTCATATCCAAGGCTGGTAGCTGTCGGTGTCATACCGGGTTCCCATTCTTCGCTGTGAGTTTCAACGGCAAAATCATAAAGCGCCAAAGCATACTTCAAACATTTTTCAGCATATTCGGGATCGCTGTCCTTAAAATTAAGATAATTCACCGCAAGAGAAGCAGCAGCTCCTGCACACTGATCGGAAGCGGGCATCTCAGTTGTAGCGAAATATGCGGGTCTCTTTACTGCGCAGGACGAAGAAGCAACGACAGTACCGTCCACCTGAAGTTCGGGAGGACACCAGTAGTTGTGATCGTTTCCTCCTTCGCCGACTTGATAGCAGTAACCGACTACCTTACCGTCCTCATCAAGAAAAGTCGCTTTCATGAAGTAGTCGTTTATCCAGCGCAGCTCATCCTCAACATGCTTATCAAGACCCAGCTCCTTATATGCTTCGGGGAACTCATAATACCCCCAACCGAGAGTTGAAGCGGAATAACTTCCCGGAAGACCGAATTTTACATGATCGCCGGCATCGTGCCAACCGCCTGTCAGATCTATCGTCCCGTTGCCGTCCGGATCAAAATATTTCTTATTGGCATCAATGAATTTCTGAGACATATTAACGCCTTCATAAAGTCCTTCCGCCGCACTTGCACCGCCGTCTCCCTCGCCGTTGTATTCGCCCCGGTCGTCTTCATCTTCATCCGTTTTTTCGTCATCAACGGGTTTTCCGTGATTTACCGTAGGCATCGGCGTCATTGGCTTAAGCGGTATTTCGGCATCTTTAACATGACAATCCGCACGCCATGAATAATATCCGTCCTCCGCAACCTCATCGCCGCACTTATTCGCATCATAAAAGCACAATCCGAGCTGGAGAGCTTCAGCGAAATTCTGATAATTATTCGGCTTGTCGGGAGTAATTACAGCGGCGTTCGAGACCGTCGGCAAGCATGAAATAAGCACTGCCGCCGCTGAAACGACTGCCGCAGATCTGCCTAACAGCTTCAACTTCTTCATAAATAATTCCTTTCCGGACGAGAAACGTCCATTATATTTTTTAGCAAAAGACGACCAATATTATCGTCTCATAGAAGTCCCTTTTGCTTAAGTCTTTCAAAAACTATATTATACCCGTCGCTTCCGTCCTGTAAAGAACGATTTACTCGGCTTATGGTTGCGGTACTGGCGCCGGTTTCGGAAACGATACTGTTATACACCCGATGCTCGTCAAGAAGCCTTGCAACATGAAAACGCTGAGCAAATGATTTCAATTCTATAGTCGTACAGAGATCAACGAAAAACTTGTAGCAATCGTCAACAGTTTCAAGCGTCAGTATAGCCTCAAAAAGCTTATCCATATTTTCTGATTTTATCTTTTCGTTCATTTTTTAGCTCCCATCTGCCAAATGGCAAAAAATCCATACAACCATTTTATCACATTAATGTGAAAAAGTAAAGAGCTTTTCAATATTTTTTAATTCACCTATTGTATATCATATCACAAAATTAACAATTTGTAAACAGGAAATGTTAATTTTTTGTAAATTCGTGAAAATACACAAAGTCGTCCATTCTGTTATGTGAATTTTCACAACAAGCCATTTCAATAACCTGACTAATATTGTATTTTTTACAAAAAGATAATAAGAACCTGTGTTCATAAGAAAATACATACGCTTTTGCGCATAATTTCTTATGAACACAGGTTCTAAAATAAAAAGGAGAAGCAAGTTCTCCCTCTTAATTATGACCAGACCGATAAGCCGGGTTCTGTCGTGTACGGCAATTTATCTACTCTTATCGTCGCCGATAAGCTTTAGCCGTCATTACTGTACATCCGCCGAGCCGGCGTTAAAATGCACAGCACCAATAGACGTTGCATCGGGTAGGGTTTACATGGCAGTACGGTCTCCCGCACCCCGGTGAGCTCTTACCTCGCCTTTCCACCATCACCTGATTTCTCAGGCAGTTTATTTCTGTTGCACTTGCCCTAAGGTCGCCCTCGGCTGCCGTTAGCAGCTACCCTGCTCTATGATGCCCGGACTTTCCTCATAAACTTTATCGTTCATGCTGCCGTATAGTCTGCTCAATTGCATTATAACATTTTTATTGCGGATTGTCAAGCAATTTTTTCACAGTCTTTCTATATTTCTTGAATAATGGCATTTGACTTTTTTCATATCATGTGATATAATTATACGCATAAAAAATAAAAAGGTGATATTAATATGAGATCCGTAATTTTTTTCGATATTGACGGTACGCTTATTTCCGAAGACGGACTTATGACGCTGCCTGAAAGTACGCGGACTGCAATAGCAAAAGCAAGAAAAAACGGTTGTCTGACTTTTGTAAATACAGGCCGGACGGAATTCAATGTCAATAAAAAAATTCGTTCTCTCGGCTTCGACGGATTAATCTGCGGCTGCGGAACATACATAGAGTATAACGGCAATACGCTTTTTTATAACAGGCTTTCCGCGGATTTCTGCCGACAAACGGCATATCTGATACGAAAAACAGGTCTTACTCCCGTTTACGAGCATAAGAACGGATATTTCTTTGATGATTTTGCACCGAAAAATGCCGAGCTTGAATACTTTCTCAACTCGTTTGTCGAAGACGGAATTTCCATTGATAAACGCGTTGAAGATGAAGCTTTTATTTTCGATAAATTTGTCGTATGGGAAAATCCTCACTGCGATATGAAGCTTTTCCGGCAAGAAATAGGTAAAAACTTTGAGATCATCGACCGCGGCGGCGGCTTTTATGAAAACGTTCCGCTCGGCTGTTCAAAAGCTACGGCTATCGAATTTATTCTTGACAAGCTGAATATTCCTATAGAAAACGCCTATGCGATCGGAGACAGCGCAAACGATCTTCCCATGCTCAAAGCAGTTCCTAACAGCATTGCAATGGGAGGTTCCGAGTCGATCTATCCCTATGTTTCTTACATTACAACGCCTCTTCTTGAGGACGGGATATATAACGCGCTCGCCCATTATAAACTGATTTGAAATAGTACTTGCTTTTTTTGCGGAAGTATAGTATAATTAAGTACAGCGATGTTTCAGACGGCATCGTATGCAAACGATTAAAATCATTACCTAAAAGTGGAGATATATGATATGGAACAGACTATCAAAAGCAGTAAAAATACAGAAAACGGCAATATCTTTTATGCTGTTGCCATGAGAGGTCTCGTTGCATTTCCCAAAATGGTGATGCACTTCGATGTTTCAAGAGACAGAACCGTCTCTGCTGTCGAAAAATCTCTCAAAGAAAACGGCAAGCTGTTTTTAATTACACAGCACGAAACATATGTGGAAAACCCCAAGGCATCCGACCTCTACAAGGTAGGCGTCGTTGCCGAAATAAAACAGGTTCTCAAACTGCCCAATAATGAAGCAAAGGTGCTTGTCGAGGGAATTTATAAGGCTAATCTTGTCCGGCTTATTGACGAGGGAGACGTACTTCGTGCCGAGATCAAGCGTGTACCGACATATTCGCGCTCTAAATACGATGAAACCGAAGCGGAAGCCTTAATGCGCTCCGTAAAAGACGCTTTTGAGCGATATACCTCGTTTTTCCCGAAAATGCCGCACGAGCTTCTGAAGGACGTAATGACTCAGGACAATCCTTTCAGCCTTTTCGAAGCAGTCACATTCAACAGCAGTCTGAATTACCGCGATAAACAAACCCTTTTAGAGGAATCCAATATCCTCAACAAGCTTTCTGTTCTGTATGCATGCCTTGCTTCGGAAATAGAAATACTGGAGCTTGAAAGCTTTATCAGCGAACAGACACGCAACAGTATTGATAAAGGACAAAAAGAATATTATCTGCGCGAGCAGATGAGAGTTATACAGGAACAGCTCGGCGAAGAGGACAGCGAAGATGTATTCGGAACGGTAAATCGTATTATGGAACTGAAAATAGACGAAAAAAGCCGTGACAAGCTTTTGAAGGAAGCTGACAGGCTGGGCAAGCTTCCGCCCGCGTCACAGGAAGCGTTTGTCATAAAGAATTACCTCGATACCGTTCTTGAACTGCCGTGGGGAAAATACACCAAAGCAAAAATTTCAATGGAAAAAGCTGAATCCGTGCTGGAAAGAGATCATTATGGACTAAAAAAAGTCAAAGAACGTATTCTTGAATTTCTTGCAGTTCACATTCTCAACCCTGATATAAAAGGACAAATAATCTGTCTTGCAGGACCTCCCGGTATCGGTAAGACTTCAATAGCAAAATCTGTTGCCAAGGCTATGGGCAGAAAATATGTACGTGTTTCTCTCGGAGGAGTACGTGACGAAGCCGATATAAGGGGTCACCGAAAAACATATGTAGGAGCAATGCCCGGACGTATAATCACCGCAATCGAACAGGCAGGAACTTCAAATCCGCTCATTCTTTTTGACGAGATAGACAAACTTTGCAGCGATATGAAAGGCGATCCGTCGTCAGCTATGCTCGAGGTTCTCGACAGCGAGCAGAATTCAACATTCCGCGACCATTTTCTTGAAGTTCCTTTCGACCTCAGCAAAGCAGTTTTCATAACAACGGCAAACAATGTAGGCGACATTCCGGCGCCGCTTCTTGACCGTATGGAAGTTATCGAGCTGCCAAGCTACACTGCGGAAGAAAAATTCCATATAGCTAAGGAGCATCTTCTTCCAAAACAGCTTAAGGAACACAGCCTTAAAGGAACTCAGCTTAAAATTCAGGACGAAACTCTGGAAAGTATTATACGCTTCTATACAAAGGAAGCGGGTGTCAGAGGACTTGAAAGATGCATAGCTTCGCTTTGCAGAAAAGCTGCAAGAAAAATTGCCGACGGCAGCGCAAAAAGGATAACCATTAAAGCCAAGGAGCTTCATGAGTGGCTGGGAGTAAAAAAATATCTTTCCGACCTTGTTTCAAAAGAAGACCAGATCGGCGTTGTTAACGGTCTTGCGTGGACTTCCGTTGGCGGAACTGTTATGCCGCTGGAAGTTATGATCCTGAACGGTTCGGGTAAAACGGAAACTACAGGATCTCTCGGCGATGTTATGAAAGAAAGCTCTAAGATCGCGGTAACTTACGTAAGGAGCGTTGCCGATAAATACGGTATAGATCCGGAATTTTTTACTAAAAAGGACATTCACATACATGCTCCCGAAGGAGCTGTTCCTAAGGACGGTCCTTCTGCCGGAGTTACTATGACGACTGCTTTGATCTCTGCGCTTTCAGGCAGAAAGGTACGTTCCGATACGGCTATGACAGGAGAAATAACACTCCATGGCAAGGTTCTCCCTATCGGAGGACTTCGCGAGAAAACCATGGCGGCTTATAAAGCAGGCATCAAAACGGTTATTATCCCCGTTGGAAACAAACCCGACCTTGAGGAAGTAGATGACGTCGTAAAAGATAACATTAAGTTTGTAACGGCTGAAACTCTTACGGACGTTCTTGATACGGCTCTTATCTAAGGGGGAGTTATGAAACTTAATTACAATAAAGCCGAGTATATAGCCTCTTACGGTAAATACTCCCAAATACCGCCCTGCGACCGCATAGAAATCGCTTTCGCGGGGCACTCGAACGTTGGCAAATCGACTCTTATAAATAAGCTTTTCAACCGAAAAAATCTTGCAAGAGTAAGCTCCGTTCCGGGAAAAACAGCTACCATTAATTTTTACGGACTTGAAAATATATATTTTGCGGATCTTCCGGGATACGGTTATGCCAAGGTTGCAAAATCCGAAAAGGAACGGTGGTCCGGGCTTATAGACGGCTATCTCAATTCAGACAGAGATATACGGCTTGTGTTTATGCTGGTGGATATGCGTCATGCTCCCACGAAGGACGACGTTAAAATGATAAATTATCTGATAGACACTGAAACTCCTTTCATACTTGTACTCACAAAGGCGGACAAGCTGAAAAAAAACGAAAGGATAAAGCGCATGGATGCCTTTAAGACCGAAATACCATGCTTTGAAGATATACATGTCGTTCCGTTTTCGTCAATGACCTTTGAGGGCGTTGACGAACTGCGTGAAATTGTTGAGGAAATTGCCGAAGACTGATTTTTAATTAGGAGGGTTTATCATGTTTGTATCGGAAAATTTAAGCGTTAATGAGAAAGGAAACTTAACTATAGGCGGAACTGATACCGTTGAACTGGCAAAAACTTACGGTACTCCCCTTTACGTTATGGACGAGCAGCTTGTGCGTAAAAACTGCCGCCGTTTTAACGACAGTATCAAGAAGTTTTACGGTGAAAAGGGAAGAGTTCATTATGCAAGTAAGGCGCTTTCATGTATGGAAATGTGCCGCATCGTAGGAAGCGAGGGTCTCGGTCTTGACGCCGTTTCAATAGGCGAACTGTATACCGCCGTAAAAGCAGGTTTCGATGTATCGAAAATAGGATTTCACGGCAACAACAAAACAAACGAAGAACTTAGCTACGCTGTTGAAGTCGGCGTTGGACATATTATCGTTGACAATATCAGCGAACTTCACCGTCTTGAAAAAATTGCTGCCGAGCATAACAAAAAACCTCATATCATGTTCCGCATCAAACCGGGTATAGACGCTCATACACACGATTTTGTAAAGACAGGTCAGATCGACAGCAAGTTCGGTTTCGCTCTTGAAACGGGAGAAGCCTACGAAGCCGTAAAAGAGGCTGTTTCATGCGAAAACGTTGAGCTGTACGGACTTCACTGCCATATCGGTTCACAGATTTTCGATATTGCGCCCTTTGAAGAAGCCGCAAAGGTCATGCTTAAATTCATAGCTAAAATCAAAAACGACCTGAACTACGAGATACAGGGACTTAACCTCGGCGGCGGATTCGGTATAAAATACCTTAACGAACACGACCCACAGCCTTTCGAGGTATTTATGGAACGCGTGGCAAACGTTGTTACCGCAGAATGCTCCGCTTTGAATATTTCCCGTCCATTTATCTACATTGAGCCGGGACGCTCTATTGCCGCTCCTGCCGGAATTACGCTATATACCGTAGGTGCAAGAAAGGAAATTCCCAATATCAGGACTTATGTTTCCGTTGACGGAAGTATGGCTGACAGCCCACGCTATATCCTCTATAAATCGGAATACGAGGCAATCGTTGCAAACAAGGCGGACGCGGAGCGCACCGAGCGTGTGACTATTGCCGGAAAATGCTGCGAAAGCGGCGACCTCATCGGCGAGAATATGCCTCTCCAGCACGCCGAAGCAGGCGATATAATTGCCGTATGTGCAACAGGTGCGTATAACTACTCAATGTCCTCCAACTACAACAGACTACAGAAGCCTGCCGTGGTTTTCGTAAATAACGGCGAATCAAGAATTGCAGTAAAGCGTGAAACTCTGGACGACATTATCAGAAACGATGTATAATAATTATCCTTTTTATGACGCTCCTGATACCGCAGTAATCACCTGCCGTCATATTATTGAGGACGGCGAGCCTGTCCTTTATGTTTCCCACGACAGCGATGACGGTATGTGGCAGTTTCTGTGCGGAAAATCTCACGATACAGACGATGCAAGAGTTGTCTCGCTCATTGATATTTTCAGCATAGATAACTCTGTAGGCGAACTGTACGAACTTCCTCTCGGCTGTTGTGCTGAAAGAGATAACGTTGATTCGGAGTGGAGAATTTACAGAAATTAATAGAATGATTTTATTAAGCAGTCCTGAGAAATCGGGACTGTTTTGTCATTATTTGTAATAATATATTAATTGACATTCATTAAAGAATTATGTAAAATATAAACAAAGGAGGCGATTTTTATAAAAAAATCTATTGGAATATCTATCATTATTCTTTTCATACCTGTTGTACCGGCACTGGTCATCAGCGGTTTATCTTCAAATGCTGGTTTGGACGAAGGTTCCCGTCTGGGAATAGTTTCATGTTCATTTGCATTTTTCGAACAGATTTTCTGCGCAATTGCCTCAATTATTTTACTTATTGTCTTTGACTGCCGATACAGACAGCGTGACAGACAGTGTACTGCATATATTATAACATCATCATTTCTGAATCTGCCGACTTTCGCACTGATTATAATGAAAATCGCAAGTTATTTAATCAATTCGTCAGGTCAATATCACAGAAATGGAAACGAGTATAATTATTGGGCTGCATTTGCGGAGGAGGTAAACAGTTTTTTCGGAGTTGTCGTTCTGGGAATATGTTTTCTGTTCTGTTCAGCTACAACAATCGGCGTACTTCTGAAGTTCTGTTATATTAATCAACGGCTTAAAAATCCTAATTATGTATATAAATGAAAACAGTCCCGAATCATCGGGGCTGTTTTGTTGTGCTAACAAATATAAAAAGGCTGACTGATTTTTACATTGTTTATTTATTGACAAAGTTCTTAAAATGTAGTAAAATATAAGATGAGCGGATTGTGTCCAAAGACAGATCCCTATTGATGCAAGAATGCAGCGATGCGCTGCCCGAAAGGATCGTGATTATCATGGGTTTAACACTTACTGAAAAAATTTTGAAAGCTCATCTCGTTGACGGCGAATATATCAAGGGTCAGGAGATCGGCATTAAGATCGACCAAACGCTTACGCAGGACGCTACGGGTACTATGGCTTATCTCGAATTTGAGGCTATGGGCGTACCGAGAGTCAAAACTGAGCGTTCAGTTGCTTATATCGACCACAATACGCTCCAAAGCGGCTTTGAAAACGCTGATGACCACCGTTTTATCGGTTCAGCCGCTAAAAAGCATGGTATCTACTTCTCGCGTCCCGGTAACGGCATCTGCCATCAGGTTCACCTCGAACGCTTCGGCATTCCCGGCAAGACGCTTATCGGCTCTGACAGCCATACTCCCACAGGCGGCGGTATCGGCATGATAGCTATCGGCGCAGGCGGACTTGACGTTGCTGTTGCTATGGGCGGCGGCGCTTACTACATAACCTGCCCCAAGGTCGTTAAGGTAAATCTCACAGGAAAACTCCGTCCATGGGTAGCTGCTAAGGACGTTATCCTTGAGGTTCTCAAAAGATTGTACGTTAAGGGCGGCGTAGGCAAGGTCATTGAGTACGTGGGTGAAGGCGTTAAAACGCTGTCAGTTCCCGAACGCGCTACTATTACTAATATGGGCGCAGAACTCGGCGCAACTACGTCTATCTTCCCCTCGGACGAAATTACTAAGCAGTTCCTCAAAGCTCAGCGCCGTGAGGACGACTGGACTCCTCTTTCTGCCGATGAGGACGCCGTTTACGATGAAGAACTTAATATCGACCTCAGCGAACTCGTTCCGCTTGCAGCTTGTCCTCATTCTCCCGACAATGTTAAGAGCGTTGAAGAAATAGGCAAACTTAAAATAGATCAGGTATGTATCGGTTCATGTACGAACTCATCGCTTCTCGATATGCTGAAAGTCGCTCACATCTTAAAGGGCAAGACCATTCACCCCGATGTTTCTCTCGCTATTGCTCCCGGCTCTAAGCAGGTTCTTAACATGATGGCTGAAAACGGCGCACTTGCAACTCTTATTGATGCAGGCGCAAGAATACTCGAAAGCGCGTGCGGTCCGTGTATCGGCATGGGACAGTCCCCCAATTCAAAGGGTATTTCCCTGCGTACCTTCAACAGAAACTTTGAGGGACGCTCAGGAACAAAAGACGGTCAGATCTACCTCGTATCTCCTGAAATGGCTGCGATCTCCGCTGTAAACGGTTTCCTGACAGACCCGCGCGAAATCGGAGATATGCCCGAATTCAAACTTCCCGAAGAATTTACTATCAACGATAATATGGTCGTTCCTCCTGCTTCCGTTGAAGAAATGGACAGCGTTGAGATTCTGAGAGGTCCAAATATCAAACCTTATCCCGAAACTTCTCCGCTTCTTGAAACTATTGACGCCCCCGTTTCTCTTAAAGTCGGCGACAATATCACTACCGACCACATTATGCCTGCCGGAGCTAAAATTCTTCCTCTGCGTTCAAACGTACCGAAAATTTCCCAGTATTGCTTTGCGGTGTGCGATGAAAGCTTCCCGAAAAGAGCTGAAAGACTGGGCAAAAGCATTATTGTCGGAGGTTCAAATTACGGTCAGGGCAGTTCGAGAGAACACGCTGCGCTTGCGCCTCTGTATCTCGGAGTAAAGGCAGTTCTCGTTAAATCATTTGCACGTATTCATCGTGCTAACCTTATAAATGCCGGCATACTCCCCCTTACCTTTGTAAACGAAGCCGATTACGATAAAATTAACGAAGGCGATGAACTTCTCCTTGCCGATATAAGACAAGCGATCGCTGACGGCAAATCAGAACTTATTGTAGTCGATAAGACAAACGGAGCTGAAATACCTGTACTCTGCGAGCTTTCAGGACGTACAAAGGATATTATCCTTGCCGGCGGACTTCTTGACTACACAAGAGAAAGTATGAAATAATAACTGAATTGTATCAGCTTACTGATATTGCCGGTATATTACTGTTTCTTTCTTGAATAATCATATTGGCGGTACCTTTGATATAGGGGTGACATAATGAAGATAATTGATATAATCAAAGACGTTTTTTATGATTTGGATCATAATTATAACGATGCAAGAGATTTTTACAAAAGCCAAGGCGACTATTCATTAAGAGGAAGCCGAGGTGCGGCAGGAGCATCATTCTTTAAAACATTTTTACCGAATTTTGCAGGTTTCTTTGTAGGTCTTGCCTTCACTAAGCTCATGGGATTTGAGGGAATAGCTTACCTTATTCTCGGTATCATCGGAGCTATGGGAATCGGAGTTCTCAACAGTGTTCTTTTTCAGGGAATAAGTTTGAAATATGCTGTCATCAGGCACGTTATCATTGTGCTGGGATTAAGCCTGATTTTTGGATTACTAATGCTGCTTTAAGAACATGTTTAAAGAAACACCGATCATATTACGTCTGACGGCTTGACATACATCTTGCTTGCAATTTTCGCTGTATTGCTTTTAACAGCATGCTTTAAAGTGGAGAAAAGCAGATAGTAAATTATTTACGGAGGTATAAATCAATGGCAAAAATTACCATGAAGACTCCCTTGGTGGAAATGGACGGAGACGAAATGACCCGAATCCTCTGGCAGTGGATTAAGGAAATTCTTCTTGAACCATACGTTGAACTTAACACGGAATACTACGATCTCGGACTTGAATACCGTGAAAAAACAAAAGATCAGGTTACTATTGATTCCGCCGAGGCTACGAAAAAATACGGAGTTGCCGTAAAATGTGCGACAATTACTCCCAACGCAGCAAGAATGCCAGAGTACAACCTTACACAGATGTGGAAATCCCCCAACGGAACTATCAGAGCCGCGCTCGACGGAACTGTTTTCAGAACACCCATTATTGTTAAGGGAATCGAACCGTATATCCCTACATGGACGAAACCTATCACTATCGCCCGTCACGCTTACGGCGATGTTTACAAAAACTCTGAAATGCGCGTTGAAAAAGGATGTAAGGCGGAACTTGTAGTTACTGACGAAAACGGAAACGAAACGCGTGAGCTTATTCACGATTTTGCAAAATCAGACGGTATCATTCAGGGACTTCACAATCTTGATGATTCTATCGCAGGTTTTGCAAGAGCATGCCTTAACTACGGTCTCGACCTGAAACAGGACGTATGGTTCGCTACAAAGGATACCATTTCCAAAAAATACGATCACCGTTTCAAGGATATTTTCGCTGAGATCTACGAAAACGAATATAAAGAAAAATACGAGGCTGCCGGAATTGAGTATTTTTATACTCTTATTGACGATGCAGTTGCCCGTGTTATACGTTCCAACGGAGGATATATCTGGGCTTGCAAAAACTATGACGGAGACGTAATGTCTGATATGGTTTCAACTGCTTACGGTTCGCTTGCTATGATGACATCTGTTCTTGTATCTCCTGACGGCATTTACGAATATGAAGCGGCACACGGCACTGTACAGCGTCATTACTATAAGTATCTCAAGGGCGAAGAAACATCTACCAACTCTGTTGCTACTATTTTTGCATGGTCCGGCGCACTCCGCAAACGGGGAGAACTTGACGAAACTCCGGAACTATGCGAATTCGCGGATAAACTTGAAAAAGCTACCGTTCAAACTATTGAAAGCGGAATTATGACAGGCGATCTTTACCTTATTTCCAAGCTTGAAAACAAGAAAAAGGTTGACTCTAAAACATTCCTTGAAGAAATCAAGGTAAATCTCGATAAGCTTATTTAAAGAGGAACGCTGACTATGAACTGCGCCCTCTCCGCACATTCCAAATGCAGGTCAGCTCGCAGTTCAGTCAGCGGTTTCCAAGAATACATATCTGTAAATACAGATTTATACTCGCCGCTATTGCAAAATGTCCAAAGGATGCCGAACAGAAATTTTGTATGTTAAAGCGGAGGAGAAAAGCATACTGTCGTATGGTAACGACGACAACGCAGAAAGACAAAATTTGTGTCAGCATAACTGGATATTTTGTAACAGCGGCGAGTATATGTATTCCGGGAGGGCTAAATAATGTCAAAAAACACAATTTCTAATTCCGTTATCAGACGTTTACCGAGATACCACCGTTTTCTCGGTGAATTGGAAGCCAACGGATATGTTCGGATCTCTTCGAGAGAACTTGCCGAAAAAATGGGACTTACCGCTTCTCAGATACGTCAGGACTTTAATTGTTTCGGTGAATTCGGTCAGCAGGGTTACGGCTATAATGTCAGTGCTCTCAAAGGAGAGATTGGAAGAATATTGGGGCTTGACAGAGTGACCCCAATGATACTGCTCGGTGCAGGCAACCTCGGAAGAGCTATCGCTTCCCATGTTGATTTTCGCAGCAAAGGCTTTGAGCTGATCGGCATTTTTGATTCAAGCAAAGAGATTATCGGCAAAAAAATCGGCGATATCACTATATCAGATATAAGCGAACTTGATGCTTTTTGCAGCAAAACAAAACCTCAGGGAGCTGTTCTCTGTATTCCAAAAGAGGCTGCTGCAAAGGAAATAGAAAAACTTATTGGATTTGGAATACGGGCTTTCTGGAATTTCACTCACTATGACCTGCGTATTGACCATGCGGATATTGCGGTGGAAAACGTTCACCTTGGCGACAGCCTTGCTACATTATCCTATCGTCTCAATCCGAACAGCAACGTTTGTTAAAAAAATCACTAACTTTTGGAAAGTGAATAAATAAATTCTTTAATTAAAGGTGGTAACTTTAAATGGATTATCGTATTGAACATGACTCTATGGGAGAGGTCAGAGTACCTGCTGATAAATACTGGGCAGCTCAGACCGAACGAAGTCACGAAAATTTTCTTATCGGAGTTGGTATAGAGACTATGCCTCGTGAGATAACTCACGCTTTCGGTATTTTAAAAAAGGCTGCTGCTATTGCAAATCATGAGCTTCGTCCCGAAAAAATGACGGATGAAAAGCTTTCCGCAATTTCTCAGGCTTGCGACGAGGTGATCAGCGGTTCTCTCAACGATCATTTTCCGCTTGTCGTATGGCAGACAGGCAGCGGAACTCAATCCAATATGAATGCTAACGAGGTAATTGCCAACCGCGGAAATGAAATTGCCGGAAGCAAACTTCTTCATCCAAATGATGACATTAATATGAGCCAGTCATCAAACGACACATTCCCTACGGCAATGCACATTGCCGCTGTAATAGCAATTGAAGATAAGGTCATTCCAGCTGTTAACACGCTCATTGATACTTTTAAAAGACTTGAAGCTGAAAACGACGGTATCGTAAAAAGCGGACGCACACATCTTCAGGACGCTACTCCCATTAAGTTCTCTCAGGAAATAAGCGGCTGGAGAGCGTCTCTTGAAAAAGATAAGAAAATGATACTTTCTTCCTGCGAAGAGCTTAAAGAACTTGCTCTCGGCGGAACTGCCGTTGGTACAGGACTCAATGCTCCGAAAGGATTTGCCGAAAAATCTGCAGCTGCTATAAGCGAACTTACAGGGAAGAAGTTTATTACAGCCGAAAATAAGTTCCACTCGCTTACTTCGAAGGACGAAATCGTTTTCGCTCACGGCGCATTAAAAGCTTTGGCTGCCGATATGATGAAAATAGCAAACGATGTACGCTGGCTGGCTTCGGGTCCCCGTGACGGTCTCGGAGAAATATTCATTCCCGAAAATGAACCCGGTTCATCTATCATGCCCGGCAAAGTAAATCCTACTCAATGTGAACAGGCTACAATGGTTGCGGTACAGGTAATGGGCAATGATGTAGCCGTTGGAATGGCAGCTTCTCAGGGTAACTTTGAACTTAACGTATTTATGCCCGTTTGTGCATATAATTTCTTACAGTCGGCTCGTCTGCTTGCCGAATCAATAATGTCCTTCAACAAAAACTGCGCCGTCGGCATTAAGGCAAACAAGGAGAAAATGCATCATAACCTGCATAATTCCCTTATGCTCGTTACTGCGCTCAATCCCTACATCGGCTATGAAAATGCCGCTAAAACCGCAAAAAAAGCTTTCAAGGACAATATTTCACTTAAAGAAGCCTGCGTGGAGCTTGGATTCCTCACGGAAGAAAAATTCGATGAGGTTTTCCATCCCGAGCAAATGGCGTAATCTGTCATGAAAGGAAGATATTATGCAGACATTTACATACTATCCCGGCTGTACGCTGAGAACTAAGGCCAAGGATCTTGACGCTTACGCAAGAAAGTCTGCCGAAGCTCTTGGAATCAGCCTTGTCGAGCCTGAAAACTGGCAGTGCTGCGGCGGAGCGTACACATCGGCAACAAACGAGCCTGCTACAAAACTTTCCGCCGTAAGAACTCTTATGGCTGCTAAAGAAACAGAGGGACTCGTTACCGTATGCTCCGCATGTCATAATGTCATTAAACAGACTAACTATGATATTTCCCGTAATGAGGCTATGGCTGTCAAAGTACAGAGATACCTCGGTCTGGAAGAAGCTTACACAGGTGATACCAAGGTATATCATTATCTCGAACTGCTCCGAGACGTTGTAGGCTTTGACAATCTTAAAACCAAGGTTGTGAATCCTTTAAAAAACAAGAAGATCGCCGCTTATTACGGCTGTCTCCTGCTCCGCCCGTCTAAGGCACTTGCTATGGACGATCCGGAAAATCCAACGATTATGGAAGATTTCATCAGAGCGATAGGCGGAACTCCCGTTATCTACGCTCAGAGGAACGAGTGCTGCGGCGGTTACATCACATTGGAGGATAAAGCTCAGGCGGCTAAACGAAGCAATGCAGTTATGGAATCAGCCGAAAGCATGGGAGCAGATATGATAATAACAGCTTGTCCGCTTTGTCTGTACAACCTGAAAAAAAATTCAGGCAGCAGTCTGCCTGTGTACTACTTCACAGAGCTTCTTGCGGAAGCTTTAGGTTTGAAGGAGGTCAGCAATGAATAAGAACGAAAAGGACTGGATAGATATTACAAGCGGAGTAAACGTCCGCAAGTGTATGAGATGCGGAAAATGCTCGGCGACTTGTCCCTCATATGATGAAATGGAATATCATCCTCATCAGTTTGTTTATATGGTCGAAAAGGGAAACATAGAGCCGCTTTTGAACTCAAAATCTCTGTACAAATGCCTGACCTGCTTCGCCTGCGTTGAAAGGTGTCCGCGCGGCGTTGAGCCTGCAAAGGTCGTTGAGGCTGTACGTCTCACGGCAGTCCGCAAACAAGGGAACAATCACCTGCTTCCCGACCAAATACCCGATATGCTCGATGACGATCTTCCGCAGCAGGCGATCGTTACGGCATTCAGAAAATACACAAAGTAAGGAGGAGCGGCTATGCAGAAAATAGGTGTTTTTGTCTGCCATTGCGGTACTAATATCGCTGCTACGGTAGACGTTAAAGCTGTTGCAGAGGCTCTTTCCCATGAGCCGGGAGTAGTCATCTCTCAGGATTATCAATACATGTGCTCCGAATCAGGACAGGAACTTGTAAAAAATGCAATCAAAGAACACGGACTGACAGGAGTCGTTGTATGCTCCTGCTCGCCGAGAATGCATGAAAATACATTCAGAAAAGCGGCAGCTTCCGCAGGACTTAACCCATATCTTGTAGAGATCGCAAATATCCGCGAACAATGCTCCTGGATCCACAAGGATATTGCCTCCGCTACGGATAAAGCCGTTATCCTCGGAAAAGCGGCTGTTGCTAAAGTCCACCTGAATACGCCTCTCACAGCAGGAGAAAGTCCGGTTGTAAAGCGTGCGCTTGTTATAGGCGGCGGAATAGCGGGAATACAAACGGCTCTTGATATTGCCGAAGCCGGATTTGACGTTGACATTGTTGAAAAAGAACCTACTATCGGCGGAAAAATGGCTCAGATCGACAAAACCTTCCCCACACTCGACTGTGCCGCATGTATACTTACCCCTAAAATGGTAGAGGCTGCTCAGAACGAACATATCACTATCCATTCTTTCAGCGAAATCAGCGATGTCAAGGGTTTTGTGGGCAACTTTACCGTTACTATAAAGAAAAAGGCACGTTACGTTGACGAAACAAAATGTACCGGATGCGGACTTTGTACCGAAAAATGCCCTATGAAAAAAGTTCCCAACGAATTCAATATGGGACTTGACAACAGGACAGCCGTATATATTCCTTTTGCTCAGGCAGTTCCGAAAGTAGCAACAATTGATCCGAATTACTGTATGATGCTGAAAAACGGCAAGTGCGGCGTATGTTCAAAGGTCTGCTCGGTCGGCGCGATCGACTATAAGCAGAAAGATAAGCTTATAGAACAAAAATACGGCGCAATCGTTGTCGCTACAGGTTTCAATCCCATTAAGCTCGACAAATACGATGAATTTGCATACAGCTTCTGCCCCGATGTCGTTACGTCTCTTGAACTTGAAAGACTTATGAACGCAGCAGGTCCTAACGGAGGAACGCTGCTTCGTCCCTCTGACAAAACTCATCCTCATACAATCGTTTTCGTACAGTGCGTTGGTTCGCGGTGCGATGATGAAAAGGGCAAACAATACTGCTCTAAGATCTGCTGTATGTACACCGCAAAACACGCTATGCTTATCCGTGAGAAATACCCGGATACAGAGGTTTACGTATTTTACATAGATGTGCGTACACCCGGAAAGAATTTCGACGAATTCTACCGCCGTGCAGTTGAACAGTACAACGTTCATTATATCAAAGGAATGGTCGGCAAGGTAACCCCAAAAGCTGACGGCAAAATTGATGTTCAGGCTTCTGATCTTATTTCAAACGAACAGCTTCACATCAACGCCGATATGGTAGTTCTTGCGGCGGCAATCGAGCCTGACAAGACCGCACGTCCTCTTGCTACCATGCTCACAACTCAGATGGATACAAACGACTTCTTCACAGAAGCTCACCCGAAGCTGCGCCCCGTAGAATCGGCTACGGCAGGCATCTTCCTTTCGGGAGCATGTCAGGGTCCGAAGGATATTCCTGAAACTGTCGCTCAGGCAAGCGCCGCTGCGGCTAAGGCTATCGGACTTCTCTGCAAGAACAGCATTACATGCAATCCCTGCGTTGCTCATTCGGACGAACTTATGTGCAACGGATGTTCAGCCTGCGAAAAGGTATGTCCTTACGGAGCTATAACATATCAGGATAAGGAATTCAGAATGCCTGACCGCTCCACAGCAATACGCCGCGTTGCGAGCGTAAACCCTGCCGTATGTCAGGGCTGCGGCGCATGTACGGTAGCATGTCCTTCGGGAGCTATGGATCTTAACGGCTTCTCAAACAGTCAGATTATGGCGGAGGTAGACGCGATATGCAAGTAAATGAAAATTTTGAACCTGTAGTAGTAGCATTCTGCTGTAACTGGTGTTCATATGCAGGTGCCGACCTTTCCGGTACCAACCGATTGAATTATCCCACAAACGTCAAGATCATCCGAGTCCCCTGCTCATGCAGAGTAAACCCGATGTTCATTCTCCGCGCTTTCCAGAGAGGTGCGGACGGCGTTATTCTTTGCGGCTGTCATCCCGGAGACTGTCACTACACTTCGGGAAACTATTTCACAAGAAGAAGAATCACGCTTCTTTACAGTATGCTTGATTTTCTCGGTATTGAGCGAAGCAGAACACGTCTTGAATGGGTCTCGGCAGCCGAGGGCGCAAAGTTTGCGGCTGTTATGAATCAGTTCGTTGAGGACGTTAAAAAGCTTGGCCCTAACCGTAGATTGGAGGATCTGAGATGCAGGAAGCAATAATCAAAAGAGCAAAGGAGCTGCTTGCAGACGGCACGGTCAATCGTGTTATGGGCTGGAAAAAGGGCGAATTTGCCTACGATGCAACACCTGCCGTTTTTGAAACGGCGAAAGAAATCGACAGGGACTTTGTGTATAATGACTTCACTCAGAACAACCTGTCAAAATATCTAATCAAGGAATCACGGAAAGATGGAAAAATTCTTGCCCTGTTGAAACCCTGTGACACTTACAGCTTCAATCAGCTCGTTAAGGAACACAGAATTATCCGCGAGAATGTCTACGTTATCGGCATTCCCGGAGGTCCTAAAATAGATATTGAAAAAATAAAGGCAAAGGGCATCACAGGTATACTCAGCGTGAAAAACGAGAATTATACTCTGAAAATCGAAACTCTTTACGGAGTTGAGACTATGCCTTTCTATGAAGCAGTAAGCGTTAAATGCGAAAGCTGCAAAAGCAAAAAGCACGTTGTATATGACGAACTTATCGGAGAGGACGGTGACGTCCTTGAATCCAACCGCTTCGATATGGTTGAAAAGCTTGAAAATATGACTGCTCAGGAACGTTACGATTTCTGGAGGAGCGAGCTTTCAAAGTGCATCCGCTGTAATGCCTGCCGTAATGTATGTCCTGCATGTACGTGCGAAAACTGCGTATTTGACAATCCTAAGTCAGGTATCGACCAAAAAGCGGCTGCCGATTCCTTTGAGGAAAATATGTTTCACATTATCCGAGCTTTTCATGTAGCCGGAAGATGTACAGACTGCGGCGAATGCTCCAGAGTATGTCCTCAGAATATTCCGCTTCATCTGCTTAACAGAAAATTTATTAAGGATATTAACTGCCTTTACGGCGAATATCAGGCAGGCGCTGACACTACTTCAAAAGCTCCTCTTACCGATTATAAAACAGACGACTGCGAACCGTCTGTCGTTCATGAAAGGGGCGCTGAATAATGCTTAAAATTTCTGCTTCAAATTTAAACTTGCTTTTTGACAGAATTGCCGGAAAACAGACCTTGTATATCCCGGTTGACCGCGAACCGAACACTTCCGAGTATAAAAAATACAAGAGCGGAATGATTATGAGCAAAGCTCTTAACACGGTTCGCAGCGCTAAGGACTTCTTCTTTCCGCAAACTGAAAATCTTGCCGAATTCAAAGTAAGCGGCAAAACTATTGAAGTCAAGGACATCCGTGAGGAAAACGAAGATTTCGTTGTATTCGGAGTACGTGCCTGCGATGCAAGGAGCTTCGGCATTCTCGATAAAGTATTTCTTTCAGAACCTGTTGACAGCTTCTACAAAAACCGCCGTGAACACGGTACAATTGTAACAATGGCATGTACGCGTCCTTCTGAAACCTGCTTCTGCACGGCATTCGGTATTGACCCCACTGTTCCGGGAGGAGATGTTTCGGTATTCTTTGACGGAGAAAATTATTTCTTCCTTGATAATACGCCGAAAGGCGAAGCCTTTATAGCTTCGGTTTCCGATATGCTGGAGGACGGCGATGCTTCAAAGCTTGCAGAAGTTCAGGAAAATGCACGAAATACCATGAAAAAGCTTCCACTTGCAAATCTTTCGACCGATTCTTTCGGCGGAGACAGACTTATGGAGCACTTCAAATCAGAAAAATGGGCTGAACTTTCAGAATCCTGCATAGGCTGCGGCACATGTACTTTCGTATGCCCAACCTGCCAATGCTATGATATTCGTGACTTTGACACTGGAAACGGCATAAAGCGTTTCCGCTGCTGGGATTCATGTATGTATTCTGATTTTACGAAAATGGCTCACGGAAATTCCAGAAACTCTCAGCTTGAACGGTTCAGACAGCGTTTCATGCACAAGCTTGTATACTTTCCCGCAAACAACAACGGTGAATTCGGCTGTGTAGGCTGCGGACGCTGCTTGTCAAAATGCCCCATATCCATGAATATCGTTAAGGTTATGAAAGCGCTGGAGGATAAGTAATGAATAATGATACTTTAATACCGCTCATCGGAGTGGTTACGGATATACGTCAGGATACTCCCGATGTCAAAACATTCAGGGTAAATGCTATCGAGGGCGGAAAAGTTTTCGAGCATATGCCCGGTCAATGCGCAATGCTGTCCATTCCCGGTGTGGGCGAGGGTATGTTTTCAATTACCTCATCTCCTACAAACAAGGAATTTATGGAATTCAGCATAAAAAAATGCGGCTGCCTTACCACTTGGCTTCATGCGATGGACGTAGGTCAGCAGATAACCATAAGAGGTCCCTACGGCAACTATTTCCCTGTTGATACTGACCTCAAAGGCAAAGATCTGCTCTTTATTGCCGGAGGTATCGGACTTGCACCTCTCCGTTCCGTTATAAATTATGTGCGTGATAAAAGAGAAGATTACGGCGATGTTCAGATCGTCTACGGTTCACGTTCTAAAGACGACCTCGTTGACTATAAGGAAATTATCGATGAGTGGACAGCCGACCCTAATATCGAAGTCAACCTCACCATAGATAATCCGCAGGAGGGCTGGGACGGTCATGTCGGCTTTGTTCCGAACTATGTCAAGGAGCTTGCTCCATCTACTAATAAGACCGTTCTTGTATGCGGTCCGCCTATTATGATCAAATTTACCCTTGCCGCTCTCAAGGAACTCGGTTTTACCGATACCCAGGTCTATACAACTATGGAGCTTCGCATGAAGTGCGGCGTTGGCAAGTGCGGCCGCTGCAATATCGGCGATAAGTACGTCTGCAAGGACGGTCCTGTTTTCCGATTTGATCAGCTTGACGCGCTTCCCGATGAATATTGACCCACTATAAAATTACTATCTGCAATTTTATCGGGGGACTCTGTCCCCCGCCCCCCCTGCCAAAGGGGTGACCCCTTTGGAATCTCTGTTGTCGTAAGTGAGACGGTATAAAGTCTCCGTATTTATTAATAGCTCATATTTCAATGACTTTATACCGTCTAACTTACGATAATGGGTTCAAAGAATTATCCCTTGACAAGAAGTACGAGGAATAAAGCTCTCGTTAAATTGCGGATAGTATTTACAGAGGGTCTGCCTAAATAGAAAATTACAAAGGAGTTAAAGCATGGATAATATGGTTAATGTCTACCTGTTCGGCAAAAAATACAGCGTGCCGTCAGGACTGACTATTATGACAGCTATGGAATATGCCGGCTATGAGCTTGTTAGAGGCTGCGGATGCAGAAACGGCTTCTGCGGCGCATGCGCCACTATATACAGAATCAAGGGACAGCAGCAGCTTAACGCCTGCCTTGCATGTCAGACTGAGGTTCAAGAGGGAATGTACGTTGCTGCACTTCCTTTCTTTCCCCTTGTCAAGCAGGTCTACAACATTGAAGAAATAAAACCCACTGAACAGATCATGATGCAGCTTTATCCTGAAATATACGCCTGCATCGGCTGTAACGCATGTACAAAGGCATGTACTCAGGAGCTTAACGTTATGCAGTATATCGCATATGCTCAGAGAGGCGAATACGAAAAATGCGCTGAGGAAAGCTTTGACTGCGTAATGTGCGGCGTATGTTCATCGCGTTGTCCCGCCGGCATCTCACACCCTCAGGTAGCTATGCTTGCACGCCGTCTTAACGGTAAATACCTTGCTCCCGGCTGCGGTCATCTTGAGGATCGTGTAAAGGAGATCAACGAGGGAACTTTCGAAGAACTCATCGAAAGCCTTATGCAGAAGCCCATTGACGAGATCAAGGAGCTTTACAATACGCGCGAAATTGAAAAGTAAGGAGGAGCTGGCAATGTATAAAATTGAAAAGCTTAACGAACTGGCAAAAATAGTTGCAGAAAAAAGAGCCGCAAATGCCGAATTAGAGCCGAAAAGAATGACCGCTGAAGAAAAGGACACTCTCCTTGCCGCTTTTCATCCCGATTATAAGCAGGACGAATTTACCGTGCTTTCCGCGGGAGTGAACAAAGGCGAAAAAGTTCCCTCACAGCTTGCAGAACTTTTACAGGGAAAAAGCAGAATTTCCGCCGATGACGTTGACCTCTCATCTCCCGACTATGAAACCGACGTTCTTATAATCGGAGGAGGCGGAGCAGGCGCATCTGCTGCCATTGAAGCCGATGAAGCCGGCGTAAAGGCTATGATCGTTACAAAGCTTCGTATAGGCGATGCCAATACAATGATGGCGGAAGGCGGCATACAGGCTGCTGATAAACCCAACGACTCCCCCGCTATCCATTATATAGACGCTTTTGGAGGAGGTCACTTTGCCGCTAAGCCCGAGCTTGTAAAGAATCTTGTTACAAAAGCTCCCGAAGCAATTCTTTGGCTCAATAAGCTTGGCGTTGAGTTTGACAAGGAAGCTGACGGAACAATGGTTACAACTCACGGCGGCGGTACTTCAAGAAAAAGAATGCATGCCGCAAAGGATTATTCCGGAGCTGAGATAATGCGCACTCTCCGCGATGAGGTTCTTAACAGAGGTATTCCTGTTATTGATTTCACATCTGCTATCGAGATAATTCTCGATGAAAACGGCAGGGCGGCAGGCGCAGTCCTTATGAATATGGAAACAAAGGAACTTCTTGTTGCCCGCGCAAAAACTGTTATTATTGCTACAGGCGGTGCAGGTCGTCTGCATTATCAGGGATTTCCGACCTCAAATCATTACGGAGCAACTGCGGACGGACTTATACTCGGTTACCGCGTCGGCGCAGGTCTGCTTTATGCAGATACGCTTCAATATCACCCAACAGGCACAGGCTATCCCGAACAGATTTTCGGTGCGCTTGTTACGGAGAAAGTCCGCTCACTGGGGGCAAAGCTTGTTAATATTGACGGAGAAGTTTTCATGAACCCGCTTGAGACCCGTGATGTAACAGCTTCTTCAATTATACGCGAATGTACGGAAAGAAACAAAGGCGTTGAAACACACCTCGGCAAGGCTGTATGGCTCGATACACCTATGATCGAGCTTATCCACGGCGAAGGTACTATTGAAAAGAGAATACCTGCAATGATGCGTATGTTCGGTAAATACGGCATCGACATACGCAAAGAGCCTATCCTTGTTTATCCTACGCTTCACTATCAGAACGGAGGACTTAATATCTCGGTTGACTGCTCGACAGACGTTGAAAATCTGTATGCGGCAGGCGAGGTTGCAGGCGGTATTCATGGCAGAAACCGTCTCATGGGCAATTCTCTGCTTGACGTAATCGTATTCGGAAGAGATGCAGGCAAGAATGCGGCTGCAAAGGCTAAGGACATATCAGCGCCTGAAAAGCTTACTCTTGCTCATATCGAAAGATTCAATAAGGAACTTGCAGAAGCAGGCATTGCAAGCGATACCGTATCCCCGATGCTTCTTCCGCATTATGCAAGAAAATCAAAGTAAATAAATTTATGGGACGCCCTTAAAAGCGTCCCACTAATTTGTAAAAAGAAAGTAAGAGTGATAAAAATGGATTTTTTTAATGGAATACTTTCCATTCATGGAGTTTCATTCCTTATGGTCTCGGTTATCGCAATTGCGGCTCTGGGATATGTAATTGGCAGAATAACGATAAAAGGCATTTCACTTGGAACAGCCGGAGTTTTCCTTGTTGCCCTTGCATACGGCTGCTTTTTCCACAAAGAGCTTTCAAATGAAATAAATGCAGACTTTGTAAGCGATGCATTAAAGATAGTAGATAATCTTGGACTTATTCTTTTTGTTACGGCAGTAGGCTTTATTGCAGGTCCTAATTTTTTTGGTAATTTTAAGAAGAATTTCAAGTCGTATGTAGTTCTTGCAGTTATAATAATTTTCAGCGGCGGTCTCGCATGTGCCGGCTGCATTCTTGCAGGACGCAATTTCACGGATCGTTCACCGGAGGAATTTACAGCAATACTCACGGGAATACTTTCGGGTGCGCTTACAAGTACGCCCGGATTTTCAGCGGCAAAAGACGCAGTAGGTACAAAGGAACTTCAGGACGCAGTTTCTGTAGGCTACGCTATCGCCTATATCTTCGGAGTTATCGGAGTTGTTCTCTTTGTTCAGCTCATACCAAAAATGTTAAAAGCCAATATGTCAGACGAACGTAAGCTTCTCGCTAACATCGACTCCAAAAGTGAAAGGAAAGCTGAAAAAGGCAAGCTTCTTGAAATGGACGATTTTGGAATTATGCCTTTTGCGCTTGCGGCGTTTATCGGTATTTTTATCGGTTCTTTCAAGTTCAGGAATTTCTCGCTTTCAACAACCGGCGGCTGTCTGCTGGCATCTTTGATATTTGGTCATTTCGGAAAAATCGGAAAAATAAACTTAATGCCCAAAGACGGAACTCTTAAGGTTTTCCGTGAACTCGGTCTGATGTTCTTCCTAATAGGAGCAGGAGTATCAGGCGGAGCTAAATTCGTGAAATATTTTGATCCTATATATTTTGTGTATGGAATAATCATGACGATCGTTCCCATGATATTAGGTTTCCTGTTTGCTAAATATGTGCTTAAGCTGAGTCTTTTAAACAATCTTGGCTCTATCACCGGCGGTATGACTTCTACTCCTGCGCTCGGTACTCTTATCAGCACAGCCGGTACCGAGGACGTTGCTTCCGCTTATGCTGCAACTTACCCTGTAGCTCTTATATCGGTAGTTATAGTTTCTCAGGTATTGATAATGCTCTTCAAATAAAAATATAATAGGAACAGATATGGATATAGAATTTTATTTTCCTATTATAATGGTATCTTTTGGAATTCTGTTTATATTATGGATGTTTTGTAAATGCTATTTTGATAATAAAAAAGATAAAGCCATAATAACGGAAATTTATAAAAAATATGGTGTAAAAACAACAGCGAAAATTATTCGCTGCGGCAAACACATTAACACGCAAAGAACTATGCCGTACAAATACGAGTTGTTAGTTGAGTTCAATTACAATAGTCCTATAAAAGGGTGTTTATGTCCTTGTCTGGCAAAGATATTAACAAATAATCCAAATTATAAAAATTACGAAAGTTTTATTCCCATAATATACATTCCTCAGTATGCTGATTATGTTAATGAATTTGATGATTCAAAAAAATTGTGTCAGAATATAGGCATTAATGTATATCAGTATTCAGATGAAATGATAATATGTACTGATGATATAAATATCCATACAAATTTGAGCGAACTCTAAGTCAAAAATTATAACTTATGAGCATAAAACAAACCCGAAAGCAGTTTTAATTACTTTCGGGTTTTACTTCCTTATAAGCGTCTGAACTTAAAAATGAAGTTTTAAGGCAACACCGCACAAAACTGTCAAGAGATGTTGCCTTAATATTTTCTACTCTTCTAAAATCTGACGTGCCTTTGTATACTTATTATTCCAGTATTCTATTTTTTCGTCAGAGACAACATTTTTGTCCGTTATTCTGCTTTGATCTGAATTATGAAGCAAATCAGCCATTTTTACAGCCTTGGCAATGGGATTTGATTTTATTGCCCTTACATATTCAAAATAATCCGTATCATCACTGTGAGTAAGCAGTTTCAAAGCTTCCGTAACTTCTTTCGGGAAATCCTTTTCAAGCTGTTCAATGGTAATTTCAGTATCTTCTACAACATCGTGCAGTAAAGCAACGCAGACTGTAATTTCATCGTCCATCTGTTCTGCAAGATGATACGGATGAAAAATATACGGCACTCCATTACAATCATACTGACCGTGATGCGCATTATAGGCTGTCTGCATTGCCTTATTCGTAAGTGAAGTATAAATCATATAGCAGACCCCTTTCCTGAGTTGTATAGAACGTTAAGTGGGAGACGCTGTCTCCCACTTAAATATTATTAAATTATTCAACAGTAACGCTTTTCGCAAGATTTCTCGGCTTATCGACATCGTATCCTTTAGCGACTGAAACATAATATCCAAGAAGCTGGAGAGGAATTACCGAAAGACTTCCGGCAAAGTGAGGATCTGTCTTGGGAATATATACGGTAAAGTCTGCCAGATCCTCCATACCGTAATTTCCGTATGTGGTAAGTCCCATAAGAGACGCCCCCCTGCTCTTTACCTCAACCATATTGCTGACTGTCTTTTCATAAAGCTCAGGCTGAGTAAGTATTCCTATAACGGGCATTTTATCCTCGATGAGGCTTATAGGTCCGTGTTTAAGCTCACCTGCCGCATACGCCTCAGAGTGAATATAGCTTATTTCTTTCATTTTAAGACTGCCCTCAAGACCTATGGCATAATCTATTCCTCTGCCGATAAAAAATGCGTCCTTACATCCCGAAAGCTTGTTGGCATACCACTGGATACGCTCCTTATCCTCTAAAATCTTCTTTATTTTTTCGGGAATGGTATTTATCTCCGCAAGCAGCTCGTTATAATTTTCCTGCTCCATTTCACCCCTTGCAAAGGCAAACTGCATCGCAAGGAGATAGCCTGCAATAAGCTGCGTGCTGTATGCTTTGGTAGTCGCAACTGAAATTTCAGGACCTGCCAGAGTATAAAACACACTGTCAGCCTCGCGCGCTATAGACGAGCCGACAACATTCACGATTCCGAATGTCTTCACACCCATATCCTTAGCCATTCTGAGAGCTGCAAGGCTGTCCGCAGTTTCTCCCGACTGACTTACTATAATTACAAGACTGTTTTTGGCAAGCTTCATTTTCCTGTATCGGAACTCCGAAGCAAGCTCAACGCGAACCAAAATAGATGTAAACTCCTCGATAACGTATTGTACTGCCATACCGACATGATAAGCCGAACCGCATGCAACTATATATATTTGCTGAATGCCTTTCATTTCTTCATCGGTAAGACCATGTTCTCCGAAATCAATTCTTCCGTCCTTAACGACAGAATTTATAGTATCCTTGATAACCTTAGGCTGTTCGTGAATTTCTTTGAGCATGAAATGCTCATATCCGCCTTTTTCGGCAGCCTCTGCATCCCACTTTATCTCAACAAGCTCTTTTTCGATCTCTTCACGGTCAATATTATAGAAAACAGCATTGCCCTTTTCAAGTTTTGCAATTTCCATATTGCCTATGTAATAAACGTTTCTGGTATATTTCAGAACAGCCGGAACATCTGATGCAACGTATGTCTCGCCGCCCGTTATGCCTATTATCATAGGACTGTCCTTACGTGCGGTATAGATCTCGCCGGGATAATCTCCGAACATAACACAGAGAGCATAAGAACCTCTTATGCGTATCATTGCGCGGGCAATTGAATCCACCGGTCCCTGACCGTACTTTTTATAGTAATAATCTATCAGCTTAACGGCAACCTCCGTATCAGTCTGAGATTTAAAGCTGTAGCCGTTTTTCATCAGCTTTTCCCTAAGCTCCTGATAATTTTCGATAATACCGTTATGAACAGCAACAACATTTTCATCGTCGCTGGCATGCGGATGAGCATTAAGGGTAGACGGCTCTCCGTGAGTAGCCCAACGTGTATGACCGATACCGCAGCTTCCTACGACAGCCTCGCCGTCATTTGTCATTTTTTTAAGAACTTCAAGCTTTCCCTTTGCTTTTATAACGGTCACAGGGTCAGAACCTCCGCGGACGGCAATTCCTGCCGAATCATAACCTCTGTATTCAAGTTTTGACAAACCGTCAAGAAGAATTGGAGCAGCCTGATGTTCACCTGTAAATCCAACTATTCCGCACATAAAAACCTCCGATTTTCATTATTTTAATTAATGTCATCATACTAAAGCAACCTCTAAGATCTGTTTTGCCTTATGAGGTTGCCTTTAATTATGTAAATTACTTTACAATATCTTCGTCACCAAACGGATCTCCGCATTCTGCGCAGAATTTCGGAGGATTATAAGGGTCGGCAGGTTCCCAGCCGCATTTATCGCACTTATAGAGCGGCTCTCCCACAGGTTTCGCCTTACCGCATTCGGCACAGAATTTCCCTTTATTTACCACGCCGCATGAACAAGTCCAGCCGTTTTCAGCTGGCTTTGGATTACCGCAGTTTGAACAGAATTTTGAAGTATTCTGCTGACCGCACGAGCATTTCCAGCTGCCGTCATCGGGCTTCGACTTACCGCAGTTCGCACAGAATTTGCCATTATTTGAAGTTCCGCATGAACATTTCCAAACGCCTGACTGAGCCTGCTGCGCACCCATGGAGTAAAGATTCTGAGTATTTAGTCCGCCTGCCTGCTGAGCCATATTCATACCGAAGAATCCCATAGCCGCACCGCCCTTGTTGTCCGCCGCCTTGACCATTGCCTCGTTCTGAGCTTCGACCATTTTTGCGGCAGCATTGAGGGGATCTCTGTTCCATGCAAGATCTTCGTATTTCTTTATTCTGTCCTCGTCTTCTTTTGGAATAGAAACGGATCGGATAGCTACCTTGCAAATCTCAATACCTCTGTCCTCAAGCCATTCTTTTTTCAAAACTTCTTTCATGGCGTTAGTGATAGCAACGGTATTATTCGGAAGCTGATCATATGTCACAAGAGTGGAAAGCTTTGCAAAAGCAGGCTGAAGCTGATTCATAAACTCACTGTAAAGCGTATTGTCGAGCTGATCGCGATTATAGACTGCCGTAACGTTTCCGCACACATTTGCATAAAACTTCATAGGATCTGCAATCTTATACGAATAAACGCCATTGCAGCGAAGTCCGACAGTAAAGCTTCTGCCAAGATCGGCATAGCTCACACGGAACGGAACCGGCTGAGAAGTTCCGAATTTATTATCGGTTATTTCTTTTATGTTAAAGTAATAAATACGCTGGTCGTGACCCGTATCACCGCCGAATGAAATACGCTTTCCAATAGTTTTGAAAGTATCCTTTATACCGCTGCCAAGACTTCCTGCGAAAATACTTGGTTCTGTTGACATATCATAAGTGTATTCGCCCGGAACTGCACATATTTCAACAACCTGTCCCTGATCGATGATTATCATACACTGTCCTTCGTTAACAACTATAACGCTGCCGTTTGTAATAATGTTATCGCTGCCCCGGGTATTGGATGATTTTTTTCCCGTCCTTTTATAACCTTTAACAACAAGAGTTGAGGGAGGGATAGCATCGCAGCAGAAAAATTCTTTCCACTGATCTGAAAGCGCCGAGCCTGCTCCTGTGAAAACTGCCTTTATAAGACCCATATTAAAACTCCTTTCGATAACAAGTACGAGCTTATTACCTATATCATTTACCGAAATTTATCGGTCTGATTTAATTATAACACATTTTCTCTGATTATGCAAGACTTTTTTCCTGCAAACAATGCAACGCACAAAGCCGTTTTCAAAACCTTGTGCGTTGTTTTATTAATTATTTATCTGTAACTTCGGGAAGTTCTTTAAGTATTTTCGCGTCTAATTTCTGAATTGCAAGAGCATCGCTTGTCTTAACTCCATCGCCGGTATTGCAGCAATCAGCATTTTTAGCACCGAGTGCCGAAAGTCCATATTTATCTGAATTTCCAAGAGCCTGCAAAATCGCTGTAGAATCGGCAATAGTTACCTTACCGTCACAATTTGCGTCGCCGTAAAGAATCTTAGGCGCTTCTCCCAGAGATTCAAAAGTATTGCCGTTTTCCTCGGCATAAGCTTGTGCAGTAGAATTATCATATCCGCAGATTATAACATCGCTATCCAAATTATCTATTTTACAGTTTTCATTTCTGATAATAATTTTTTCAATATTGTATAAGTTACTTATTTCATTTACGGAACTTGCAGCGTCTACTACTTTGACATTGCCCCATTCATAGCAATAATCATCAAGTACATCTGTACCCTGATACATTACAAATTCGTCAATAACGGAACCCGAAAAAATTCCATACTCCATAACGCTCAGATATTCGGGCATATTTATCCTTTTAAGATTTTCGCATCCTGCAAAAGCCATAACGCCCAGTCTGGAAAGTCGTTTTGGAAGAATTACCTCCTCCAAATAATTGTTATTGCTAAATGCATAACCGTATACCCAGTCAACGTCATTCGGAACGGTAAACGAAATTCCTTTTTTAGATTCGGGATACATTACGAGAACCTTTTTACCTTCTCTTTCTCTGTACAATACGCCGTCCTCTGAAAAATAAGCAGGATTCCCTTTTTCAACTTCAACTCTGCCGATATTTGAATCGTCCAGTGCAAATCTTCCTATATTTTCAGCCGATGCCGGTATCTTGACGGAATTTATCCCGCTTCCGCTTAATGCACCGTCACATATTGCAGCCGTGCCGGGTTTTATCTCAATATCCTGACCGGATATATCGCCCTTGAATCCAAGCAGCGTTGTTCCAAAATATATCGGTCCATCAGGAAGATTTTCAATAAATGGAATATATTCCATATAATATGTCCAACTGTCATCATCTTCATTGTATTGAGAGTGTCTGCGTCCGAATGCGTCAAGCGAAAACAACGTTGAATCCGTATTAAGAAGATTGATCTCTTCAAGAGATATACATCCCACAAAACAATTTTGATTCCAACCCCAATGTCTGACAGAATCGGGGATCGTTACATTAGTCACCTTGCGGCAGTTCTCAAAAGCAGCTCCGCCGATGTAGTCCGTTCCGTCAAAAATTTCTACACCGCCCTCTTTTCCCTCGGGACACACTTTCAAACCGTCAACCAGACCATCATATCCTTTGCTGTACAAAATGCCGTCATGGGATTCATAACGTTCATTTTTTTCATCAACATTGATGGCAGTCAGGTTAGGACAATCTGCGCCAAAATACCAATTAATATATTCAACGCTTGCCGGAAGATTTACCGAAGTTACATTCGGAAGATTGCTGAAAACTCCATAACCTATGTCTATAACGCCGTCCTCAATAGTAACATCACCCTCTAATGCTGTCCGCATAACCCATATTAAATCTTTGCCTTCACTGTAAGAAGAATTCTTATAAAACATTCCGTTTGAAAATGAATAATTTTGATTGTTTTCATCTATGTTGATTTCTTCAAGAGCGCTGAGTTCAGCAAACATATAACTATTCATATACTCTACCGATTCCGGAATAGTTATTGATTTAAGAGAATAACAATAGCGAAAAGCGTCATTTATATCAGTTACGCCGTTCGGTATTTCAATTTCAGTAATTCCAATACAATTAGAAAACGCATCTCCGCTGATATAAGTAAGCGTTGAAGGCAGTATGACAGACGTAATTTCTTCACAATATGCAAAAGCATTTGTACCTATTCTCTCTACCCCTTCGGGAACAATATACTCGCCCTGCATTTTTCCCGGACACCTTATAAGCTTAGTCATATCTTTGCTGAAAAGCACACCGTCCAAAGAAACGAAATTCTCATTTTCACTGCTTACGATTATCTCCTCAAGGGAACTGCACCCATTAAATGCATATGAATCAATTTCTGATATAGTATCAGGCAAACTTACGGAAACAAGAGAAGAGCAATTACTAAAAGCGCGATAACCTATCTCTTGAACTTTTATGTCGTCAATTTCCGAAGGTATCACAAGTTCGGAAGCGTCCCCGGAATAACCTGTGATTTCAATATAGCTATCGTCCCAGTCGCTTATATAATACTCCAGACCATCTTCTGTCACATAATCAGCCGCGTTAACATTTGTCAAAGGCAGCCGTTCTGTAAAACAGACCTTATTCACAGCAACCGCAAGACTCATTACAGCAGCAATCCCGAATAAAGCCGCTTTTGTTGTTTTTTTCATGTAAGCTCCTCCTCTTATACAACATCGCTTTTTAAGCTAAGCCTATTGTCACTCTTAATATTAATATAATTAAACAAAATATATTGTTTCAATTAATTATAACATATTTAAAAATATCTTGCAAGTAAAAAGTTCATATTTTAAATATCGACGCACAAATATTGTGCGTCGATGCTTTTATTCCCAGTTTTTCCAGATTTCAGGGCAATAACCAACAGTTGCTTTTTTTCCGCTGCGAACAACGGGAGTTTTTATAAGCTGCTGATTTTCAAAGAGTTTTTCCTCGCGGTCGCTGTCTGAAAGGTATCTCATAAGGGTAACCGTTTCCTTATCCTTCGATTTATCGTTTATCATAGCGTCAATTTCTCCGACAGACTGCATAACCGAATTAAACTCTCCCCTGCTCATTCCTTTTTCTTTCATATCTATAAACTGGACTTTTATATTGCGCTCTTTAAAATAACGCTCGGCTTTTTTCGTATCAAAGCACTTTTTAACTCCAAATATCTGTATATTCATTCTTAAAATTCTCCCGCATCCATTGGTCTGTCCGTTCTTGCAGTCTTTTCAAAATCTATGCTTATCATGTCAAGACCGTTCTGCGCAAAGTATATGCGTACTGCCGTAAAATGTGAAAACATTGGAATCTCGCTTGAATAAGACACTGCTTTACCGCCTGTTCCGTTCCATGTAAAAACAGCATTTGCCGTTCCCATTGTAAAAAGCGTTACCGGAATCTGCGCCAGTTCACTTTGTTCCGATGAAGCAGTAACAGTTACCTTATACCAACCGGGACGGTTTACCTCCAAAGCAAAACTGTAATTTTTTCCTTTTTCCGACTTTACATCGCTCAGATCCAAAGTAAACTTCTCGTTTATTTCATAAAAAACAACATTTTCGTCAGAAGAAATATCCTCATCCGGTCGATTAATAACCTCTATCGTATCATCTTCGCCTATCGTGCGTTTAAATGCGTTCGTTCCGAGAATAAACGTACAAATATTTTTTGCGTTTCTCTGAATCTCACACCGCCTTAAATCACCGTTTTTGAGACTTTCAAGTGTATTATCCCCGTTTTTTCCGCCATCGGCGCACACCATGTACAAATCGTTCTGTGCCATTGCCATTGCAGCAAAATCAGTCTTATCGGCATTTTGTCCCCGGCGGTTGATATTCGCCCACCAGTCGGTCATGGTAATTCCCGAAAATCCCCATTCATTGCGAAGAATAATCGTATTCAAATCGAAATTTCCGGCAGTCCACACTCCGTTTACCTTTCCGTAAGTTGTCATAACGCTGTCGGCGCTTCCTTGTTTTACGGCAATTTCAAAACCCTTCAGATATATTTCGCGCAATGCTCTTTCAGAAGCAACAGTATCTATAAAGTGACGATTGGTTTCCTGATTGTTACCGCAGAAATGCTTTATAGTCCCCGTAACTCCTGATTTATGAAGTCCCCTCAGTTCCGCGGCAGCCATAGTTCCCGTCAGGTACGGATCTTCGGAAAAATACTCAAAATTACGTCCGTTCAAAGGGTGACGGTGAATGTTCATGCCCGGTCCGAGCAGACAATCAACCTTATTTGCAGCCATTTCAAGTCCCATAAACCCGAAAAGCTCCTCGGCAAGCTCTTTATTAAAAGTCGATGCTATCATAGTTCCGTTAGGCAGACTAAATGCCTTTGTACCACAGTCAAGCCTCATTCCAGATGGTCCGTCGGAACAACATGCCGCAGGTATGCCGTATTTTGTAAGGCAGTCTGCAACTCCGCCGAACGCCGAAGCGGTACCCGCCGTAACTCTCGGACTTCCCATACCTTCGCCCCTGATAATGCAGGACAGTTCCTCATCGGAAAGCTGAGCAATAAATTCGTCCATAGTATTTTTGCCCGAATGCACATCAGCAAGCTTGATTTCCCTGTCGCCCGTATAAGGAATTTCTTTCGGCAGATTCTCCAGTCGTCTTGCAGTTTCGTCCACTTCACTGAGAGGAACGTCCTCAAACGTCAGTCCGCCGTCATTCTTCATTCTCTTGAACGCTTCTACAGGCGCAAGAGCCTGAACGCATTTTTCTATCACTCTGTCTCGCACAATACCAACACAAATGGACTTTCCAATATCAGGCGTTATGTAAAAATTATATTCTCCCGATTCAAGAAGAAAACAATTTTTATGCCCGGTAATTCCCGAATCATCGTAGGACGCAAGTTCGTCCAGATTTACCACGACGCATATGTCCTGAGATTCTCCGGGAGCAAGCGTTTTGGTTTTTTCATATCCGCATAGCACTCTTTTCGGCTGCCCGAGTTTACCCTGTGGCTTTTCAACATATACCATAACAACTTCTTTGCCGCTGTACCTGCCTGTATTCTTAACCTCCACATATATCGCAACAGTATTTTCATCATAATCGGAAGAAATATACTTTGTTTCAAAAGCGGTGTATGAAAGTCCGTATCCAAAGGGATAACGCACTTTTTCCGGAGCAAACGTATCAAAATACCGATACCCAACGTAAATATCTTCAACGTAGCGATTGCTATTCAAATCGCCGAAATATTGGTGAGACGGATAATCTTCGATATTGTATGCGATAGTATCGGGAAGCTTTCCCGACGGCGAGACCTTGCCTGTAAGAACGTCCGCAGTACCTGTGCCACCCGTCATACCGCCCTGCCATACATAAAGCAGAGAATCAACGTCAAGGCTTTCAATAAATTCAATGTCGATAAGTCCGCCAACATTCAGCAGAACAACAACCTTTTCAAAGTTTTTGCGGACTTTTGTCAGCATATCTTTTTCAAGCTCCGTCAGAAGATACGAACCTTCACTCAAGGTAACTTCCTGCTCCTCGCCTGCCGTTCTTCCGATAATTACAATGGCTGTGCTTCCCGTTTCAGAAGCTTTTTTCACGATCTCATCAGAAAGGGGCATTTCTTTCTGCGACCAAGGTTCAGCTCCCCAGCCTGAACCTAAGTCGTAAGGATTTTTCTTGTCCCATTTTCTGTAAATCTCAAGAAGCTCCTCATTAAGCTTTACGCCTGCTTCAAGAAGTCCGTCCGTAATACCCGTAACTTTTGAAACGTTAACCATTCCTCCCGAACCCGTTCCGCTCTTGTAATAATGAAGCTGTATGCGTCCGAAAACCGAAACAATCTCTTCCTTTTTCAGCGGCAGAGCCGAATTGTTGTTTTTCAGCATAACTATTCCCTCGGCTACAGTATCGGCAGCAACTTTTAAGTATTTTTCCCAATCAAGAATTTTATTCATAAAACAGTATCCTCATTTCATGATATAATCAGATACTACAATTATAACAAATATTTCATTATTTTGCAAGAGTTTTTATAAAAATGCAGACTTTTTTCGCCAAGCATTAATTAAATATATTTATAAATTTCAAGATATTGCTTTAGTTTTTTTGCTTTATGAGCAGGAACAGTAATTTTTCTATCATAAACAAAGATGCGAAATGCAGGTTCTAAAATAAAACCGCTCTGCCTGCCTTTAAGAATACGGAAGTCCCTGATTTCAGAAGCATGAAAAGACCAGTTATGCCTGAAAGGTTCCCTGCAATAAAATTCACCTGTATCTGTATCAATTTTCATTTTCCAGATTGTCAGATAAAAAGCACGAATCAAGCCAATAAATACCAAAATTACACCTGTTACCGGATTGTCAAAATGAACTAAAACAAAGCCGAATATTATTAAATATCCTACTATTATAACATTTAACATTGAAATTTTTCCGACTTTTATTTTCATAAAATAATACCTCCTTTCATAATCTAACAAGATACTGCAATTATAACAAATATTTCATGAATTTGCAATAGTTTATAAAAAATCAGCCTTGGAGTAATCCTCAGCTGATAAAACAATATATTTAATGTTTAAATGCAAAATACGCAAGTACCAATGCTCCCAGCACTATTCTGTACCAACCGAATATCTTGAAATCATGCTTCTTAATGTAATCCATAAGGAATTTGATAACGAAGATCGAAACCGCAAATGCTACTAACATACCAACTGCAAGTATTCCTGCCTGAGTACCGGTGAAGCCTCCGTCATACTTTATAAGTTTCAGCAAACTTGCTCCGAACATTACCGGAACTGCAAGGAAAAAGGTAAATTCCGCTGCAACCGTTCTCGAAATCCCTATCATCAATGCGCCGACGATAGTCGAACCGGATCTGGATGTTCCGGGGAAAAGAGCCGCTATAAGCTGAAACCCTCCTATTATCAAAGCCGACCTATAAGTCAGTTCATCTATGGAATTAACCTTTGCCTTAGTGTGTTTATTGTGATTTTCAATTATAATAAACGCTACGCCGAACACGATAAGAGCTATTGCAACAACCCATGGATTATAAAAATGCTCATCTATCCACTCGTCCAAAATAAGACCTATAACTGCCGCAGGTATACAGGCAACAAGCACCTTGAACCACATTTGCATTATATCCGCTTTTATGTATGAACCTATCCCCTCCTGCCTGAAAGGATGAGAATTGTTCTTTTTGCCGAATGGAAACAGCTTTTTCCAAAAAATCACAACTACAGCCATAATAGCTCCCAGCTGTATAACAACGTCGAACATCTCGATAAACGCATCATTCACCTTCAAATCGCTGCTGACGTTCAGTTTAAGAAATTCATTCACTATTATCAAATGTCCCGTACTGCTGACCGGCAGCCATTCCGTAACGCCTTCCACAATACCGAGTATAATGGATTTAATAAATTCCCAAATCATAAATTTTCCTTTCTTTGGTCATTGTCCGCATTTGCAGACAGTAATTTACAATAATAATTATTATATCATATTTTTATTTATATGTCAATTTAATTTTCAGAATTCACCGAAAGTCTGAATTTCCTTTTGGAAATTGTCAGAACGCCTGATTTTTTCAGCTTAGCTATCTCTCTTTGCAGCGCGCTTCGGTTCACACAAAGATAATCGGAAAGAACTGTTGTGGAAAAAGGTATCTGCGGGTCTTTTCCTTCTGCTGTTTTATCTTCTGTTATTTGCAGGAAGCTTATAAGCTTTCCCTCTATTGTACGCTGACTCAGCACTTCTATGCGTTCGCTCAGCGAAACTGCCTTTTCCGTCATAAGCTCCAGCATATTTTCTACTACCATTGAATGACAGCGGCATGCTTTTTCACATCGTTTCACAAGCTCCGAGCGTCTGACAAAAAGTATCTCACAGTCCTTTTCCGCTACTATTTCCATATAGCTTCTCCCGGAAGAAGGATAAGTAAAGAATTCTCCGAATATTCCCTGCTCCCCTAAATTCTCAATTATTGTACGCACCCCGTTTATATCGTAACGAACTACGTCCGCGCTGCCGCTTAACATTATCCCTATCTTGTCATCACCCTGCACCGTACAATTGGCAATACAGCTTCCCGCACGGAACTTTTTCACATCCGCATCAAAACACTCTATCATTCTTCGGCAGCTTTCCTTGTCAATTCCTTTAAATAATATGTTATCTTCAGGTAACATAATTTCACTCCCTTGTTGCAATTGCAACAGATTTTTTCACTATATTATGATACAATAAAAAAAGAAAATTGTCAAGCGTTTGATGACGATTTAACAATGTTTACTGCTCAAGATGATAACCGCGGAAAATCTCTTGAGATCCTTGCTGCATATTTCCAAACATCAGGAGGTATTCTCAATGAAAATAAATATTATCGGCGAACAACTCCCTCAGCAGGAGATCAATGCTTATATCGACTATGGAATGAAAAAATATCCGGACAGAACAATAAGCGAAATGACAGTTAAAGCAGACGGAGATTTCGTTGACCTTAAATTTAATTTTGCAGATGTTCCATTCGACCGCGTTCGCCGTATCACAGGTTATCTTGTCGGCACTCTCGACCGTTTCAATAACGGGAAACGCGCTGAGGAACATGACAGAGTAAAGCATAATGTTTAAAACATAATCTCAGCAGCCGAAAATCGGCTCTGCGTATTATGTATTATAAAAAACTTGTATTCACAAACAGCGTCTGCGTTGGAAACCCGCGCACATATCTTGCGAATACAGGCAATAAGGGTCTTTGAATTGACCCGAATTAAAACAATGGAGGTTTTATTATGGCTAAATATGTATGTCCCGTTTGCGGTTATGTTCACGAGGGAGATTCTGCTCCCGAAAAATGTCCTCAGTGCGGTGTTCCCGGCTCTAAGTTCATCGAAAAGAAGGAGGACGGAAAACTTACTTTCGCATGCGAGCATGAAGTCGGAATTGCAAAAGCTGTAACAGATACTGAGATCATCGAGGGTCTTAAGGCTAATTTCTCCGGCGAATGCACAGAAGTCGGCATGTACCTTGCAATGGCAAGAGTTGCTCACAGAGAGGGTTACCCCGAAATAGGTCTTTACTGGGAAAAGGCTGCTTACGAAGAAGCAGAGCATGCCGCTAAGTTTGCCGAGCTGCTTGGAGACGTTGTTTCCTCTTCTACCAAAGAAAATCTCGAAAAAAGAGTTGCGGCAGAGCATGGCGCTACACAGGGCAAGCTTGATCTTGCTAAGAGAGCAAAGGAGCTTAACCTCGATGCTATCCATGATACGGTTCACGAAATGGCTAAGGACGAGGCTCGTCACGGCAAGGCTTTCGAGGGACTTCTTAAAAGATACTTCGGTTAATTCTATATACATAAAATCAGCCGATAAAAGCGCTGCCGCACAGAAATTTTCTGCGCGGCTTTCGCATTTATTCTGCTTTTTTTGCAGTTTGGCAGAACATTTCCTCATAATCCTCACGTATAAATCGGTGATATATAACATGACATCCTCCGATGCATGGTTCTTCGGCAAGGCAGTAAAAGTATTCATCGGGATATTTATCGGGAAAATATGCCAGCACGTCAAAATCCCCCGTATTGCTGCTTTCGATAACTGCATTTTCGGCATACTTCTTAAAAACAGCCGTTACATCATCCATAAAAATACCATGACAAGATACTTTCTTTATAAGCTCCTCGAGAAAATCATAGCCTGCCAAATCGTTTACATAAGCAGTTCCGTCAGCAGGAATCGTTATACATATACCGTCCCTTATTTCATGAAAGGAAAGTTTTCCCATACGCGGAAACGTAAAGTCTGCAAATTCCGATAAAATATCGTTTGAAGGCTCTGCACACAGCAGTTTTCTCAGAGAACCCAACGTGTAGTTCAGACTCATGGGACGATTATCGAAGCCGAGCTTCAACTGCGCTTCTTTTATATTGTCGGTTAAATTTTTTTCAAGTCTTGCAAAATCCATAAAACAACCTCCCAAATAATTACAATTAAATTATATCATTTTCTTTTGAAAAAATCAAGTCGCAAATTTTTTGCAAATCCTGTTTACAAAAGTCGAAATTTATGTTATAATAATAAAAACACAGCTTGGAGGACATTTTGAATGAAAATCAACAAAGTCAATTTTCTGAAAGCGCTGGCAGTTTTGGAAGGATTTATCATTATTGCGCTTGCGGTTACAACAATTTTGCTTGCCGTCAAATATAATGCTACCGTACCGGCAAATGCAAACACCGATATTCGTATACGTCCATATATAGACAAAGAACAGACCTTTTACCAGCTTGACGGAAAAAAGATACTAACGCACAATGACACCATGGGAGAAACATTTATGCCAGTTTTCAGCGATGTACCCGCAAGCACGATCACTCAGCAGGATATACAGCTCAATGAAAAAGGTTATGCTAAATACGTTGGAAACGAAGGTCTTGCCTCTAAGGTCGGAATTGACATTTCCGAACATCAGGGCGCTATAGATTGGGAAAAAGTAAAATCTTCCGGCATTGATTTTGCTATGATAAGAGTAGGATACCGTACATACGGCGGAGGAATAATTACGCTTGACAATAATCTCCTGACAAACCTTGACGAAGCGTCAGCCGCCGGACTTGACATCGGAGTTTACTTTTTTTCTCAGGCTATCAGCACCAATGAAGCTATCGAGGAAGCCGATGCCGTTTTGAACGCTATTGCGGGACACAATATTACATATCCTGTTGTTTTCGACTGGGAATTAATATACGATGATCAGGCGCGCACAGACTCTGTTTCGGTAGAAACTCTTGCGGACTGCTGCGTTGCGTTCTGTGAACGTGTAAAATCGGCAGGATATATACCCATGTTATATCAAAATACATCTACTGCAACACATAAACTCGACCTCCCCAGAATAAAGGAATATGATTTTTGGTTGGCGGAATACACTGATTTCCCAAGCTTTTATTATAAATATGATATGTGGCAGTACAGTTCGACAGGCACAGTACCGGGTATTGAGGGCTCGGTAGATTTAAATATTTCATTTAAAGATTACTCCGCGGTCTGATGCTTTTTAATCCGAAACTTACGGCGAAAATCCCGTATATATGCGGTTATAAAAATATTGATATTGGAGGTTTTATTATGGCATTTTGTAAATTCTGCGGCAAAGAATTGGGAGAGGACGGCAAATGTACCTGCGCCGAATTCGGAGATTATGAAAAAAACGCAGGAATTCTCAACAATTCTATTGAAAAAACGACAGAAAAACCTATAAAAAGAGGAAGTATTTTTAAATATATTATTATTGCCATAATTATTATTCTTGCGGTTATAACAACCTTTAGTATAATTTCTTTAATCAATTCATATAAAAAACCAATTGATACACTTGCTAAAGGAATTCGTAAGGCTGACACAGAGCTTCTTATCGAGTCAATGTATACCGAATCAACAGCGGCTGAACTTCGCTTACAAGCTAAGGAAAACGGTTTAACATGGAAAGAATATATTAAAAAGAACGATAAGGCTATCGAATCAGCTATGGACGGTCTTGGCGTAAAACGCGTAAAGGCAGACGTACTTGCAAAAGAAAAGCTCAGCGGCAGCAATCTTGAAAACGTTAAAAAGTTCTATCAGGATAACTACAACATCGACGTTAAAAAGGCATACCGTGTCGAAGTAGAATTTTCTTTAAAGATCAACGGCGAAAAAACAACCCGCACCGGATGGCTTTGCGTTGCCAAGCTTAAAGGCGAAGGCTGGAAATACTGTCCGCAGTGCAGTTCCGATACTTTTGATTTCTTGGATTCAGCCGTCAGATTTGAATAATTCTCTGTTTTACGGAATAAATCAATAAGAACCTGTTTATAGGTTTTAAAAATACTGCCGGGGCTGACGCTTCGGCATTTTTTAGGAGTTTTCAACATGTCGCATATAATTTTAAATCAAACTGTAATAATGCTTCTCCTTATGCTTGTCGGAATTCTTTGCAGCAAAACCAAAATAATAAGTTCCTCTGCCAACAGAGAACTTTCAAAATTCGTACTTCAAGTTGTCAATCCTGTTGTAATATTCATGTCGTATCAGACGGAACTGCAAGGCGAATTGGTAAAAAATCTTATTATAGCTTTTGGATTATCCGCAGCAGCATTTGCTGTAATGATATTGATTTCATATCTGCTTATTCCTCAAAAGGAGGGCAGAGAAACCGCAATAGAACGCTTTTCAGCCATATACTCCAATTGCAGCTTTATGGGGATTCCTCTCGCAAAAGCGATGTTCGGCATGGAAGGAGTATTTTACCTCACAGCATTTATAACCATATTTAACCTTATTGTTTGGACTCATGGAATAATTCTGTTAACAGGAGAACGCGATTTAAAACGGGTGTTAAAAGTATTCTACTCCCCTACCATTATTGCCATAGTTTTGGGAATTATTGCATTCTTTACTCAATTTAAAATTCCGGAGCTTCCTTCAAAGGTTCTTACATATATATCGGAACTCAATACCCCGTTGGCAATGATAGTTTCGGGTGTCAGCATGGCTGAAACCAAGACTTCGGATATGATAAAAAACATTGGAGTATACCGAACGTGTTTTATACGTTTGGTTATACTTCCTATAGCGCTCGCTTTCGGACTGTCATTTCTGCCTGTCAGCGAAAAGGTCATACTAACGATCTTAGTAGCTGCCGCATCACCTCCGGCGGCCATGTGTACGCTTCAATGTCTTCGTTTTGGCAAAAATTATTTATACTCTTCGGAAATTTTTACCGCAGGAACAATTCTTTCTGTTGCCACACTTCCATTAGCAGTAAAGCTTACGGAATATTTAACAAAAATAATAAGTTAAGTTTGTTAATAACGCTGATTTTTATAAAAATTAATAAAAAAAGGTTTTATTTTTATCGCTTTTGTGTTATAATATAAATGTTAATCAGAGGCAGGATAAAACTTATATTTGCGCTAAAAAAATTTAATACAACTACTTTTGGCTTAAAATAGCTTTTTTGAATCATTGCTATAAGTTGTAACTTAACAACAGACGTGAAATGCTGTCAGCTTTTAAATATACAGTTATGTCCACCGTACTCTGCAAATATTAATAATATCTCTCCTCAAACGCCGCGTAATCTTTTTCTTTGGATTACTCCTCACGGTCTTGAATTTCAGACTTGCGGCAAATACTTAAAAGAATGGAGTTTTTTAAATGGAAAAAAGAGGAATCAGCAAACTGGATCTCAAACGTCGCAACAGAATGCAGATCCTGCGTATTATCAGAGAATATGGTCCAATCTCAAGAGTTGATGTGGCAAGCGCTCTTGAAATTACCCGCGCAGCAGTAACTATCATCACCAATGAAATGATCGAAGAAGGAGTTCTCGTTGAAATAGGCGAAGCTCCGATAAATGCCGAAAAGCTTCAGAAAGGCAGAAGAAAGATCCTAATTGATATTAATGTCAACAGCCGTTTCGCTCTCGGAGCAACCGTTGATGAAAAGGAAGTCAGTGTCGGTCTTACTAATCTCAATTCCGAAATCCTCGATAAATCAAGCATGATAGTTGACGAGAGGACAACAAGTAAGGATATTATAAATTACATAATCAAATCGTGTAATACAATGATTGAAAATTCCGCTCTTACCAAAGACAAGATACTCGGTCTTGGCGTGGGCGTTGTTCCGTCAATGTGGGGCAAATTGAAAATTTTCTACAAAGACGGTATTCTTGATTTTACCAGCTTTATAGACAAGCTTTCAAGCGGACTCGATGTCGATATAGACTGCGGAAACGCTATCGGTCTTATGGCTCTTGCAAGCAATGACTTCAGAACACAGAGCGGTTATCAGACAAATACAGCGTTTCTCCATAACGGAAATCAGGTCAACCTTGCTATTGTAAATAAAAACGAACTGTCAAGCGATTATATTTCCTACACTTCAATGATAGAGAAATTTATTGTTTGTCCCAATGGCAGAAGCTACGAAGGATACCCCAATGGATCGGTAAAAGCTGAGCTTTCGCGTACCGCTATGCTTTCGGCTATCTGTGAGGTCTACTCCAAGGACAAGACGCCTCTTCTTTGGGATCTGACTGAAGGCGACAAAAATAAGATTTCCATAGATACTGTTTTTATGGCGCTTATGAGAGGCGAAGAGTCCGTTAAAACTATTGTTGATGATATTATTGCTAAGTATACAATACTTATCAACAATATTGCAATCAGCCATTTCGCGAAAAAAATCGTCCTCCATAACTACAAACTCAATGAGAAACAGTTTGATTACGTTAAACGAGAAATGATACATCTTGTAAGTGAAGAGATAGCTGATAGAGTGGTTCTCTCGAAACTTGACGGAAAGAACAATTTCCTTGGCGGCTGCGCGCTTATCATTCAGAACAACTTCTATACCAAGGGCGGTATGAGGTAAAATTAATAATACCGCACTAATCAGTGCGGTATTTAGCTTGTATATAAAGTCTGACAAAATTGGAACGCGCTCTTGCAGACAGCTGACAGTTATATATGCGACTTCGCTGCACACTTCACCAAGAGGCTCTGCTTCTGAACTGCGTCAAAGTGACAACGTCCCCTTGAAATCATATTTTTCTTTTTTACGAACTGAATACCCAAAATAAAAATCCCTTTTGTAAACAAAAGGGATTTTGTCTTAATCAAAAAATTTAAACACCACAGTCCTCGTAATCTTTCCACTTTTCAAAATAGATTTTGTTGCTCCAACTCTTATACAGGATGTACAAAATTGAAGCTACTGCAATGAACACAGCTCCTACGATAGGCAAGAACATATTGAGAACTCTGTTCGGGTTAATATCTTGATTTTTACTTCTCATAGCTTATTCTGCTGCTCCGCCGTTCATCTCAGCCATCAGTCTGGCGAGTTCGGCATCTACTTTTGCATCCTTTTCAATTTGGTCAAAAGATTCGACAAGCTCGTTATCATTTCCGCCTATCTCTGCAAAAGCGTCAGCTTCTGCCTCCTTACGCTGTATCTTTTCTTCCATACGGTCAAACTTTTCCAACGCGCTTGCTCCGTCAAAACCGCCCTGAGACTTTGCCAAAGCTTTTCTTGTATCCGCCATCTGAGAACGTGCAATAAGCATAGCCTGGCGAGATTTTGCCTCATCAAGCTTTGATTTCAGCACCTCGACCTGATCCTCGATCGCTTCAGTCTGAGTAGAAATCGACTGATACATCTCTGTATATGCAGAAACATCATCATCAGCCTTGACCTTCTTTGCCAAAGCCTGCTTAGCCATTTCCTGATTGCCTTGTGAGAGCGCCGCCTTAGCCTTAGCTTCCCAACCTTGCGAAACCTTAACGGCATCATCCATTTTCTTCTGCGCAAGACGCTCGCTCGCTTTTGCCTTGCCCAAATTCTGAGTAGCTATAGTAAGCTCTTTCTGCATATCAATAATGATCTGCTTGACCATTTTCTCTGGATCTTCCGCCTTGTCGAGAAGATCGTTGATGTTTGACTTAAGAATATCACTAATTCTGCTGAATACTCCCATTATTAATCCTCCTGTTTCATGTAAAAAATATTGGACGGCAAACCCCATTGTGAACGTATCACAACATTCACACCGTACCTTTATTATACAGCATTTTTTATAGTTTGTCAAGTAATTTTTTCATATATTTCATAAATACCGATTACAAATCAATTACGAAGCTCCTTTTTGAAATAAAGAGCTACCGGCTCAAGTGCGGACATTGAAATGAAAACAATCAGAGTACATATAATTGAAACAGCATAAAGCGCAGCCACAAGACCAATGCTTCCTTCATGCTGCGGTATCATGACTACCCCCGGAAATATCTGAGCAATTGCTGATAAAAGATATATCAAATTTGCAAGCGTCTTGAAAAGGCTGATACCCGTCATAAGCAGGAGTCCCGAAATTGCCATGCCGAGCGCGATATAAAGCGATGTATCTTTCAGTACGTTTGCGATCTTGCTTATGCCGTCTTTATATACAAGTCCCAGAGAGCCGCTGTATAATAAATAAAATGCAACTGCCGCAATAACTCCGACAACTCCCAGTAAAATACATATTTTAAAGCCCTTTTGAGCCATTTCACGCCTGCGTTCTTCTTTAAGCTCCAGCATCATGCGGAGACTTTCCTTAGAGTCTTTTTGGTCGGAAACAAGCTGTCCTGCAATAGCTTTTTTAGCCGCTTCACGCTTAGCGCGTTCGAGATCCTCATCGACATATTTCGGTTTGTAAGCCGTTGGCTGAGGCGCATCGTCCAAAACGGGCGCTTTTATCGGAGCGTCGGATTTCGGAGGTTCGGGCTTTTCTTCTTTCGGAGGCGGAGTATAAGTATCCTCATCGAGAACAGGCGCGGTAACCTCTACAGGCGGCGCTTCCACACCAAGCTGTTTTCTCATAAGGTCAAGAACCTTTTGACGATTAACCTCAGGAAGCTTTTCATAAGTCTCCCTCTGCTCGGGAGTAAATTTTTCAATTATCTCCTCGTCCGTCATTATCGTGACCTGTGACTTTTTAGCCTCGTACGGAGCGGTATCATCATCCAGAACAGGTGCGGAAACTCCGGTAGGAGCACCCTTTTTCTTTGACGGCGGAGGAACATAAGCGTCCATATCGTCCAAAACAGGAGCAGAAACCCCGGTAGGTCCGCCCTTTTTCGGTGTGGGAGCAGTATAATCTATGTCGTCAAGCACAGGCGGAGCAGCATAATTTTTCTCTTCGTTCATCTGTTCACCCTCTTTTTATTGCTATAAATTAAATCTATCATCTTTCCAGTATCTGAGATCTGTCAGGACCTATACCTATCATGCTCACTTTACAGCCAACATATTCTTCAAGTCTTGCAATATATTCTTTGCAGTTATCAGGCAGTTCTTCAAAGCTTGCACACTTTGAAATATCTTCGGTAAATCCGGGGAATTCCACGTAAACAGGCTCACAGCCCTCAAGCTCCTCCAATGCGGCAGGGAAATTCTCCGTTATCGTTCCGTCAGGCATTTTGTAAGCTATGCAAATTTTCAAAATCGGAATATTGGCAAGAGTATCAAGTTTATTTATAGCAAGGCTGTCAAGTCCGTTCACTCTTACGGAATGACGTACTATGACCGCGTCAAACCAGCCTGTTCTTCTGGGTCTGCCTGTAGTTGTTCCGAATTCTCCGCCTACATTTCTTATCTGATCTCCTGTCTCATCGTCAAGCTCTGTAGGGAAAGGACCTTTTCCGACACGGGTAGTATAAGCCTTGGCAACGCCGATAATGTTAGTTATCATTTTCGGTCCTACGCCCGTACCTACGCAAACGCCTGCCGAAAGGGGGTGAGACGACGTAACATAGGGATAGGTTCCGAAATCAATATCGAGCAGAGTAGCCTGAGCACCCTCAAACATTATAGTTTTTCCCGCTTTGTCAGCCTCAAATGTTAATACGGAAACATCTGCGACATAGGATAAAAGCTTTTTGCCATATTCGGTATACTCAGCCGTCACTTCATCAAGATCAAAAGCTTCGCCGCCGTAAACCTCGGTAATTATCTTATTTTTCAGCCTGCCGGTTGCCTGTATTTTTTCGGCAAGTACCTCGGGATGTACAAGGTCGTAAATTCTTATTCCGCATCTCTCGTACTTATCCATATATGTAGGACCTATACCTCTTTTAGTTGTACCGATGTCCTTTCCTCCTCTGAAAGACTCCGAAAGTCCATCAAGAGCTATATGCCAAGGCATTACCACATGCGCTCTGGGATCAATTTTCAGATTTGCGGTGGAAATACCTCTTGCTTCAAGTCCTTCAAGCTCGCTGATAAAATCTTTAGGATCAAGAACAACTCCGGCACCGATAAGGCACAGAGTATCTTTATAAAGTATTCCTGAAGGTATAAGGTGCAATTTATATACCTCTCCGTTATTCACTACCGTGTGACCTGCGTTGTTTCCGCCCTGCGAACGGACTACAACATCTGCACGAGAGGAGATGATGTCGATTATTTTACCTTTACCCTCGTCTCCCCACTGAGTTCCAACTACAATATTAGCAGGCATTATTAAAAACCTCGTTCCTTTATTATTGAGAGACTGTCAATCTCCACACTTTATTATATCACAGTATTAAATATATTTCAAGTACTTATTTACAAAAAAATAGTCTCCCCGACTTTTTCGGAGAGACATATGAATATCATTAAAATCACCACGGTCTCTGACCGCCGCCTGTTGAGCCGCTGCCTGCTGTAACCGCTGTTCCGCCTGAAATGGTTCCGCTTGCATATACAAGCTGCGAATCGTCTAACGTAATAAGGTCAGTACCACCCGAAATTGTTCCGCCTGTGTATGCGTTTACGGTTCCGTCTGTGTGCTTGTATGAAATAGAACCCATAGAGCGTACGGTTTTGAACGATACAATGACGCTGCCATTTCCGTCTGCAAGAGTAAACTGAGTACCCTCAGCAATAGCTCCCGAACCCTGTGAAGAAGCTGTTACAACTGTTCCGCCTGTTGCGCTGTTCGTTCCGTCACTGTCGAGAGGTTCCTGACCGTTTGCAATAACAACGCCGCCTGTGATAAGCAAATCTCCGTTTGAATCGAACGCATCGTGATCGCCGCTTGCCGACTGTACAATAGCGATACCTCCCGTTATCTGAAGCGTATTATCGCCTGCCGAGCCAAAGCCTCCTCCGGGTCCCCAGCCGCCGGGATTGTTATTTCCGCTGCCATCAGCGCCGCCTGCCGCATTGTAACCGTCATCATCTGCCTTGATAACAACAGTACCGCTGTGCTGATAGATGTTCTGTCCCTCAACGCCTTCGTAACACTTAGTAACATATATACCGAAATCACTTACTGAACCGCTGTCTTTTCCGAGTGTCAGATCATGATCCGAATGAAGCGCATCATCAGCTGTGGCAAGCTTAAAAGCTCCGCCGCTGACATTTATGTTTCCGCCGCAGTGTATACAGTCATCCGAACTGTCAATAATAATATTTCCGCCGTTTATCGTAATGTCGCCGCCGCTCTGCCATGTCGTTCCTGCCGCATCGTAAATGCCAACAGCCTTTATGCCTTTTGCGGATATGTCAGTTTTATTGGAGTTTCCGTCTCCCATTCCGCCCATTCCGCCGCCCCACGGATTACTTCCTGTGTTTCCGCCGGCAGTGCCGGTAAAACCCGAACCCTCGTATGTATAAATATCAATATCGCCGCCGTTGATGATCACACTCTGTTCAGCCTGAATGCCGTCCGCGTATGAATTTATATCGAGAGTTCCTCCGTTTACCGTAACGATACCGCACGATTTGCCCGATGCCGTATCTGTACTCGTAGACTTTATACCGTCTCCCTGCTTTGTGTTTATGGTAAGCTTCAAAGCTGAAAAATCAACAGCAGTATCATTGCCGATAGTCACGCTGTCCTTGCCTCTAATACCGTCGTCAACCGCATTTACCGTGAGACTTCCGTTATATATTTTTACATCGTTTTTGCAAACTATAGCGTCATCGGTATTTCCATTAACGGTAAGCTCGCCCGTTCCCTTGAATTTAATGTCATCTCTTGCAAAAACCGCGCCTTCGACTGTATTAACGTTTCCGTCAGAATCAGTGTATGTCTCCGTATGAGACGTACCGTCCGAAATGGTATTGACAGTTCCTTTCTTGGCAACGATCTGTACCTCGTCTCCAACAGATTTTACATAAATCGGAGAAGTAGAACTGTTTGATATATTCGCTCCTTCAAGGTCAAGCTCAACTATGCCGTCAGGATAAGCTGTTTTGTCAACATCGACAATTATCTGAACTTCGGAAGCTTCTCCCGAAACAGCAAAAATTCCGGGCTTTGATATAGTCAGTTTACCGTCTGATGCTGAAGCGGTATCAGCAGGAGCGTCAGACATGACAGACGCACCGTTCAGAGTTACGGTATATGTACCGTCAGACGGAGTTGGCGGCGGATCAACAGTGCCGCCGTTTCCTACGGGATCAACATCAGAAAATACCGTAACAATTCCAGTCATATTAAATTCGGATAAGCCGCCTGCTGTCGCATTCGTGCCTGTAGACGCATTTGTAACAGTATATTTACCGTCTGCTGAAAGGGAAGCGTCGCTGATAACTGCAAATGCATATTTTTTTGTCCATGCGTCAAATTTCACGCTGCCGACTTTAAGAGCGTTTGCTTTTTTCCAGCAGCCGTCAGTTTCAGAAGACGCTATGCAGTTAAGAAGCATCGTTCCCTGAGTTGTACCTGACATAAGAGCAGAATCAGTTTGATTATCGGTAGCTGTTACCGCAATAGTACCTCCTGTAATATTAGTTCCTGTAAGCGATGTAAGACCTCTGTCTCCTCCTCCGAGAACAGTACCACCCGAAATATCAATGGTAGTTTCTGCCTGTACAGCGTCATTTCCGGCTTTTATCGAAACAGTTCCGCCTGAGATCGCAACATTTCCCTTCGAGGACTTTAAACCGTCTCCCTCTGCATCTATATTGACAACAGCCGTGTCCTTGACTGTAACGGACGTTTTACCCTTAACCGCATCGGTTTTGTCGACTGCATTGAGAGTTTTAATATTAGTAACGCCGCCCGTAAACTTGATGTCGTTATTGCAGACAAATGCGTCCTGAGTATTGGCGGTGATAGTGAGAGTGCCCGTATTCTCTGCACCGCCCTTTATAGTAATATCGTCCTTAGCCTCTATAACAGCCGCACCGAGCCATTCACCGGAATAAGCCGTATCGCCGTCCGAAATAGTGTTTACAGTACCGTCCATAATATTTATTGAGGTATTCTCAGCGTTTGTCACAAGAATCGCCGGAGCTGATTTTCCTGTAATGCTTACGCCGTTAAGGAAAAGCTTTACTGTTGCAGAATCGACAGTTTCGTCCGCAATATTAACGTTTATCTGACCATCGTCAAGAGTTCCGTCAACATAAAATTCTCCCGAATGAGAGAGCGTGATTATTCCGTCGTTCACTTCAGCATAATCGCCCTCAACAGACGCCGATGCACCGTTAAGGTGAATATATGTCTTTGAGACTGCCGGATCAGGATCAGTCTCTTTCCACGATTCGGGAAGTGAAGAAATTATCTTTGCATCAATCTTTTGAATTGAGAGTGCATCGGACGTAGTAACGCCGTCCCCTCTGTTGTAAACGTCGGCATTGTTCGCCCCCTGTTCTGAAAGACCATATTTATCAGGATTTCCAAGAGCCTGAAGTATGGCTGTTGAATCTGCAATAGTCACATGACCGTCGCAGTTTGCGTCTCCGTACATCACACCGTCCTCAGCAGCCATTGACGATACCGCCGTAAGTGACAATGCTGCCGCAGCAGCGGCAACTGCGGTTGAAATTCCTGCCAGCAGATTAAGCTTTTTCATTGTTAAAAACTCCTTTTGTTTATTTTTGAAACTCGTACATTGATTTCTCTATGGTAATGATTATATATCTCTTGTCTTAAAATAGTCTTAAAGATTTAGTAATATCTCGAAAAAATTTCAGAATTGCATAGCTCTCCCTACGAAAAAATTTTTAAGGCAATACCGTACAAAGACGTCAGGCGTGCTTTGTGCGGTGTTGCATTAGGTAAGCGGTATTGATTCAAACGATTTGACACGGCTTTTACACGCTGACTGTCCGCCTCTCACGTACAAGCGTATTCACTAAAAAAACATTTAAGGCATGTTTATTTTCTGTATTTATGTCAATTGATTTTTGGCTGAAATTGGGATATAATAAATATTGTTGCAGAAATAACAACGGCTTTGTTCGATAATTTTATAAAAACTGTGTTTACAGGTTTATTGAACAGACCTGATAATTAAAGGTGGAAAAAGTATGGCAAATAAAGTTGTAAAATTCGGCGGCAGTTCTTTAGCGGATGCAAATCAGTTCCGCAAGGTTGCCGACATCATAAAATCTGACGATAAACGCAGATACGTTGTTCCCTCAGCTCCCGGAAAACGCTGTTCCGATGACATCAAGGTCACGGATATGCTGTATAAATGCTGCGAACTTGCTGGAAGCGGCGTGGACTTCACTGAAGATTTCCAGCTAATAAAGAACCGCTACAACGGTATCATATCAGATCTCGGAATTGATATGAATCTTGACAGCGAGTTTGATACGATCATTTCAGAGCTTAAAGCCCGCCCTGCCAAAGATTACGCTGCCAGCCGCGGAGAATACTTAAACGGAAAGGTTTTGGCAGCATATCTCGGTTTCACTTTCGTTGACGCAGCCGACGTTATCGTATTTGACACTAAAGGACGGCTGATGCTCGATGAAACGGTAAGAGCAGTCCGCAAAAAAATTAAGGGACTTGAAAACGCAGTTATTCCCGGTTTCTACGGACGTACCACAGAAGGTATTATCAAAACATTTTCAAGGGGCGGTTCAGATGTTACAGGTTCTATAATCGCAAATGCCGTAAACGCTGAAATTTACGAAAACTGGACAGATGTTTCGGGATTTTTGGTTGCCGACCCCAGAATCGTTGACGAGCCTGAAGCTATAGAAACAATAACATACCGCGAACTTCGTGAACTTGCGTACATGGGGGCTTCCGTACTTCATGAGGACGCTATTTTCCCCGTTCGTTCCGCAGGTATACCGATAAATATCCGCAACACCAACAAGCCTGAAGATAAGGGAACAATGATAGTCTCAAACGACTATGATTTCAGCCATGAAAGTCTTGGTCACACCATTACGGGAATTGCAGGCAAAAAAGGGTTCAGTACCATTAATATTGAAAAAGCTATGATGAACAACGAACTCGGCTTTGGCATGAAAGTACTGAACGTATTGTATTCAAACGGCATTTCATTTGAGCATATGCCATCCGGTATTGACACTATGAGCATAACTGTCGACAGCGCAAAGCTTGAACCGGTTCGCGAAAAAGTGATTTCGGAAATTCGCCGTGAGGTCAACCCCGATCATCTTGAAATTGAAGACGGAATCGCCATTCTTGCAATTGTCGGCAGACGAATGAAAAACACACGCGGAACTGTTGCACGTGTTTTCGCCGCTATGGCTCACGCACGCATAAATGTAAAACTTATAGATCAAGGATCGAGCGAATTGAACGTTATTATAGGAGTAAGCGAAAGCGACCTCCCGGAAGCTATCCGCCGCATTTATGACATGTTTATAAACTCTGAAAAGTAACTCAAAATAAACGCCTCTGCGAAATTTTAAATTCCGCAGAGGCGTTTTCATATTTTAAAGCATTTTTGAATAGCCTGTTCCGTTCCGAGAACAAGAAGATTATTTTCGGAATGCATTACGGTGTCAGCTGTAATATTCGGATTAAGCACACCGTTCGCAACAACGGCAAGTATATTTATACCATATTTTTTACGTATGTCAACTTGCAAAACAGTTTTTCCGCTCCACTTTTCAGGTACAGAGATTTCAAAAATGGCATAATCTCCTTCAAGGTCGATGTAATCGAAAACATGATCCGAACTGTAACGGATAGCCGACCATGCCGCAAGCTGTTTTTCGGGATAAATTACTTCGTCAGCGCCGTTTTTTAGCAGAAACTTTTCATGAACATCCGATGCTGCACGAGCTACTACCTTAACTGCTCCAAGCTCACTGAGCAAAGATGTGGTTTCAAGAGAATTTTGAAAATTATCCCCTATTGCAACAATGCAGACATCAAAATTACGTACTCCCAAAGAATTCATAAACAAGTGACTTGTAGAATCCCCTATCTGTGCACTTGTAACATAATCGAGAACATTCTGAACACGCTCCTCCACAGAATCGACGGCAAGCACTTCATGACCGAGTTCGTTAAGCTTCTTAGCGATATGACGACCAAAACGTCCAAGACCTATAAGCAAAATTGATTTCATTGATTTCTCCTCTTTATAATAACATAAATCTTAGGCAGCACACAAAGAGATCATGCCGAAAAAGCACAAACTTATTCGGTTTAAAGACATCGGACATTCTTTGTGCGGAGCTGCTCTAACATTAAACGCATCAACCCACTGTTATTTTTTCCTCAGGCAGACGTGAAACGTTTGAATGATTGCCGGAAACAGCAGCATATATAACTGTCAAAGTACCAACACGTCCCAAAAACATCATTATAATTAAAATAATATGAGACGCTGTTCCAAGCTGAGGTGTAAGCCCCAAAGAAAGTCCTACCGTTGCAATCGCTGATGAAGTTTCAAAAAGGCATTCACGTATCGGCTGATCGTCAATAATACTTATCGCCGCAGCTCCGGTAAGAAATATCGTAACATACATAAGCAGAATTGCGGCAGCCGTTTTGACAGTTTCATCAGATATGCGGCGACCGAAAAACTTCGTTGACTTCTCTTTACGGAAAACGGAAAACGCAGCCGAATACAGTACCGCAATAGTAGTTGTTTTCATGCCGCCTGCCGTAGAACCGGGAGAGCCGCCTATAAGCATAAGCGCTATCATGATTATCATACCGCCGCCGCCAAGCATACCGAGATCTACTGTATTGAAACCCGCAGTTCTCGGTGTTACCGCCTGAAACATAGCCGCCGTAATACGCTGCCCGATAGTCATATCCCACTTTTCACCGCCGAATTCAAAAAAGTAGTATACAGCAGGCAGCAGGATAAGAATGCCCGAAGTCGCCAATATAACCTTGCTTTGCATTCTGTATTTTTTCATACGGAACTTATGGACACGTATATCATCCCAAGTAAGAAATCCAAGTCCGCCGATGGTTATAAGAAGCATGATAACGATATTTACCGGAATGTTAAATGCAAAAGACGTCAGGGAAGAAAATTTCTCTCTCGTACCCATAAGGTCAAAACCCGCATTGCAAAAAGCGGATACAGAATGGAAAACAGAGTACCATATACCTTTTCCAATTCCAAATTCTTTGATAAACGACGGCATCATCAGCAGAGCCCCTGCCGCTTCGACTGCAAGTGTGATTTTTATAGCAAAAGCAGTAAATCGAACTATGCCTCCGACCTGCGGCGCAGAAATGGAATCCTGCATCGTACTTCTCTGCATAAGTCCTATTTTACGTCCCGAAACCATAGCAAGAGCTGCGCCTATAGTAACAACGCCGAATCCGCCGATCTGTATCAGCAGAAGAATGATCGCCTGACCAAATTCCGTCCAGTACGTTGCCGTATCCTGCGTGATAAGTCCCGTTACGCATGCGGCTGATACAGCGGTAAACAACGCGTCCTCAAACTTAGCCGAACCATCGTTCCGTGAAGCGAAAGGCAGCATCAATAATAACGTGCCTGTCAGTATCACTCCCATAAAGCCAAAAATTATTATTTGAAACGACGATAACTTTCTGTTAAAAAATTTTTTCTTCATATATTCCCCATAAAATCACTGTCAGCCAATTTATGCGCTAAAACTTGCGTTCATAGGAAAGATGTGCGGATTTTTGAGACAATTTTATCGAAAAGACGCAAAGCCTATTTTTTGAACACAAGTTCTAAAGGAGCTGATATTACCAGCTCCTTTAAAGCATATTTTCTGTTAATATTCCAAAATAAAGAGTGAAATTTTGTACAAACGCTTAATTAAAGCTTAACAAATCTCATAACCGAGCCATCGCTTGATTTTCCGCAGAATATAGCCTTTGGTCTCGCCCATACACTTCCGTCCGAGAGATTTTTGTAGACAACAAGCTCTTCATTATTTTCACTGTGACGTGCAACTGCGATGATCTCATATTCATTGCCCTTATAATGACGATAACGACCTCCGACAATTACCTCTGTTTCATGAATTTCTTCTTCATGCGCCGGCTTTGCCTCAGGTTCTGTATTTACTATGTCGTCTGAAACGATTATCATGGAAGAAAACGGCGGCATAGTAATATGGGCACTGCCGTTATCGACCTGTATCTGATTTGCACTGAGAACGTCAACAAGAGCAGCAAGGTGAGTGCCAAAATTAAAGTCATACGGATAATCGGCAAGATTCAGCGCAATATAAACCGTCTGGTCGCCTTGAACCTTTTTGAAAAGCAGCTGCTGATTTGTTATCTGAATTCTCTCGTATCCGCCTGTTCTGAGTGCAGGATAAGCCTTATAAATTCTGCCGAGCTTTACGATGTGCTTGTAAAGATCGGTATTTTCCCGTTCCATATCTGCAAGATGCAGACACGGACGCAAACCGTCATCGGAATTATTCTCCTTACGACCCTGAATTCCGTATTCGCTTCCATAGTAAACAGACGGAATACCCGGCATCGTATACATAAGAGTATATATAAGCGGCAGATGAGCCGGATTCGATACCGTACTTGCAAGACGGTTAACATCATGGTTGTCAACAAAATTGTATAAGTTGATGTTTCTGTATATACCGCCGTTTGCACCGGATTGACGGTTAATGGAGTAATCTATCTCGTAGTAGTTTTTATCATTATGAGAAGAATAAATGCCCTTATAGCATTCGTAATTCGTAACACTGTCGAGCATTTCGGGATTTGCCCAACGATTGTAATCGCCGTGAATAATTTCTCCCATAAGCCAAAAATCACGTTTTTTACCCTTACAGAAATCGCGGATCCTCTTAAAGAAATTAAAATCAATACAGTCGGCTGCATCAAAACGTATACCATCAATATTGAAAGATTCGATCCAATAGTTTACAGCGTCTATAATGTGATCGCATACGCCTACGTTACGAAGATTCAGCTTAACGAGATTGTAGTGACCGTTCCAGCCCTCATACCAAAACGGGTCGCCGCATGGCGACTGTCCGCCAAAATTGAGATTCTGAAACCAGTCACAGTAACCGGAACCCTGTCCCTTTTCCTGAATATCCACAAACTGAGGAAATTTTCTTCCAACATGGTTAAAAACGCCGTCAAGTATTACCCTGATACCTGCTTCATGGAAACGATCGCAAATAAAACGGAAAGAATTATTGTCTCCGAGACGCCTGTCGATCTTTTTATAATCAACGGTATCGTAACCATGTTCCACAGACTCAAAAACAGGACCGAAATATACGGCGTCAACGTTCATTTCCTTAAGATGAGGAATCCAGTCCAGTACCTTGTCAAGACGATACGACACATCGTTATTGCTGAAATCGTTGAACTTAGGCGCACCGCAGAAACCGAGAGGATAAATGTGATAAATTATGGCGTTATCATACCAATTCATAATAAAAACTCCTTTTTACTTTCAGACTATTTTTTGCTTCCTTCAATAAAATAAGAAGCCTCCATATCCGCAACATGAAGCGCAAAAGCAAGCGGATACGTTTCCAAAGCCTTTCCGATAAGGTTTTTGTCCTCAATACCTGAAAATCCCATATGCCAGCGGATAGCGCAGGCTTCATCACGAGTGAGTCTGCCATCTCCGAAAAGATAGCCAGAGATTATATAAACCGATTTTTCGCCGTGACCGTAAGGCAGTGTCTCGTTAATCGTATAGGCATTGTATTTTTCCCATTTACCCGTAATATCGTTTTTGCGGTTGCGGACTTCAGTAGTATAGAAGTTGACCTTACAAAGATCGTGAAGCAGAGCAACTATAGCGATAGTTTCTTCCGAAAAATCCATTCCGTAAAGTTCCTTTGCACGGGGACGTGAGAGATAATCTTTCAGGCAATGATAAACATTTACGCTGTGTTCAACCAATCCGCCCTCGTAAGAGCCGTGAAATCTTGTGCTGCTCGGTGCTGTAAAAAAGTCTGATTTTTTTAAATACTCCAACAATTTATCCGCACCGGGACGCTTTATATTTTCAGTGTATATTTTTATAAATTCTTCTTTTGGCGACATTGATACACTCCTTATGTACAGCAGACTATGCAATAGATCAGCCTTGATTTTGCCGGACGATCTGCCTAAAAGACATGCCCAAAACACCTGCAGCAGCTTACGGCAGAAAACTATAGTTACATTATATCATATTCAAGACAAAATTTCAAGGGTTTTTGTTGATTTTTACGTATAAATTTTATTAACAAAATTGTATATTTTCACGTTTTGTACCTTATTTCATATTTTTTCGCATATTCTATTCCGAATTTTTCGGAAAGAAATTCCTTATCTGAAACAAGAAGAAGCTTTTGTGGACGTTTCAGTTTCTTCACTGCACATTCAAGTTTTAAAGCGTCCGATCTGCTGTCACAGCTCCATACGGCGAGAATTTTTTCGGGAGGATTTGCACGGGTAAATTTTGCGCCTTTTTTTCCTCCCGAATGCTCTGCAAAACGTCGTTCCATATCAGTCGTTATCCCTGTATACAGCCTGCCGTCACGGCATTGTATAACATATATAAAGTATGCTTGGGTCACTTTGTTTTTATTCTGAAAGCACTGTTATTTATCTTTGACGGGTCAAATCCCTTCTGTTCGCGTTTTTCACGGCGTGGACGGTCGTTTCTCTTTTTCTTCTGCTCTTTTTTCTCCGCCTCATCGTCAAGTTTCATAGTCAAAGAGATACGGCTGCGCTTTACGTCAACTTCCAGAACGCGGACTTTAACGACCTCTCCTACCTTTACAGCTTCAAGAGGATGCTTTATAAATTTATTGCAGATCTGAGAAATATGAACGAGGCCGTCCTCATGAACTCCTATATCAACAAATGCGCCGAAATCAATGATATTGCGTACAGTTCCCACAAGCTCCATTCCGGGTTTCAGATCCTTTATCTCCATAACATCGCCGCTTCTGAGCAGAGGCGGAGGAAGTTCGTCACGAAGGTCGCGTCCGGGTTTTTTCAATTCTCCGATAATGTCTGTCAGCGTAGGAACACCGATTCCGAGCTTTTCGCTTACATTATTGACGTTTACCGAATCTGAAACCAAAATTCCGCCCCCAGCAACATCTGCAAGAGTAAAACCGCATTCGCTTATAAGAGCTTCGGCCGCTTTATAGCTTTCGGGATGAACCGCTGTATTATCCAGAGGATTCTTTCCATCGCGGACACGCAGGAATCCGGCGCACTGTTCAAAAGCTTTTTTGCCCAGCTTCGGAACTTTCATAAGTTCCTTACGATCGGTGAATTTTCCGTTTTCCTCACGGTAAGCCACAATATTTTTAGCCACTGCCGAATTGATACCTGCAACATATGAAAGAAGCGAATGTGAAGCTGTGTTAAGGTCAACGCCTACAGAGTTAACGCAGTCCTCTACAACTCCCGAAAGAGCATCATTCATGCGTGCCTGAGGCATATCATGCTGATACTGACCGACTCCGATTGCCTTCGGCTCTATTTTAACAAGCTCGGCAAGCGGATCCTGCAAGCGGCGCGCAATGGAAACCGCGCTTCTCAGGGAAACATCATAATCGGGGAATTCCTCAGCTGCAAGCTTGGATGCCGAATACACTGAAGCTCCTGCCTCGCTGACTACGATGTAGCTTACAGGCTGAGACAGTTCTTTTATAAGCTCGGCAGCAAACTGCTCTGTTTCACGCGACGCCGTGCCGTTTCCGATAGAAATTGTAGTAACGTTATGTTTCTGAATAAGGTCTTTGATTATTTTTTTAGAAAGCGCTATATTCGTTTTCGGTCCGGGAGTACAGTAAACCACGTTTGTATCAAGGACCTTTCCGGTAGAGTCGATAACGGCAACCTTGCATCCCGTTCTGTACCCCGGATCAAGACCGAGTATGACGCTGTTTTTGAGAGGCGGCTGGAGAAGAAGCTGACGGAGGTTAGAAGCAAAAACCTTTATAGACTCCTCAGCGGCATTAGCTGTCATTTCCGAACGCACCTCACGCTCAATAGACGGAAAGATAAGCCTTTTATATCCGTCCTCTGCAGCAGCGCGTACAAGTTCACCGCATGGATTGTTCGCCTTGATATACTTGCTGAAAATTATATCGGTCGCAGCCGTTTCGTCAAGTGAAAGAGAAACTTTAAGGAACCCTTCTTTCTCTCCTCTGTCAAGAGCAAGAACACGATGATTAGCCACCTTTGACACCGGTTCCGAATATTCGTAGTAATTAGTGTAAACGCTTTCTGCTTCGGGGTCGGAAGCTTTTGAAACGATCTCACCTTTTTCCGATGCGGCGGAACGGAGCTTCTTACGCAGCTCTGCATCGTCCGAAATATCCTCGGCGATAATATCCATTGCTCCCTGAATAGCAGCGGCAATATCGGGAACTTCCTTTTCCTCGTTTACAAATTTAGCTGCTTCCGCTTCGGGATCGGAAGAGTTCTCCTGAGCCATGATTATCACCGCAAGAGGTTCAAGACCTTTTTCACGGGCAATACTTGCTCTCGTACGTCTCTTGGGCTTGAAGGGACGGTAAATATCCTCAACCTCAACAAGAGTTACGGCAGCCGAAATAGCATTTTCGATCTCGGGCGTCATTTTTTCCTGTTCGGTTATAGCTGCGCGTACTTCCTCCTTGCGCTTTTCAAGATTGCGCAGATAGGTAAGGCGCTCGGAAAGCTCACGCAGGATCTGATCGTCCAGTGAACCGGTAACTTCTTTACGATACCGCGCAATAAAAGGAATGGTCGCACCCTCGTCTATAAGTCCGACGGTATTATCGACCTGCTCCTGTCTCAGATTAAATTCTTTAGCTAATTCTTTGTTAATATCCATATTTTATCCTTTCAGCGTAATAATTATTTTCAGAACCTGTCTGTAATTCAATGTGTACTGCTGTCCCCCGTTCAAATTAAAAACAGTACTAATTATTAAGCCTGTCTATCCATGAAAAAAAGGTTTTTGCAATGTCACGATAGACGGCGAGATTATTTTTTTCATTCAGCACCTCATGACGCATATTGTCAAAAAGTCTGTGAGATATACTTTCGTAGCCTGCCGTACGGAGATTCTCTATAGACCGGAAAAATCGCTTTTCCGACAGCATTACGGGGTCTTCTTTGCCCGATATGAACCGTATCGGAAGATTCCGATTTTTCATCTGCCACCCTTTGCCGCTGTAGGTTTCTTTTAAAAGATACAGCAAAGCTTCATAGCCGTTGAGCGTATAAATGAAGTTTGAACGCGGATTTTCATTGAACTCTTCTACGACTTCCTTTCGGCTGCATATCCATGAATGAGGAATCGTCCCGAAATTTTTGTTGAAAAGCTTTTCCGCCGCTTCACTTACGCTTTCGCTGCGGTAACGGCTTTTCCGGCGTTTGGCAAGAGCGGAATTTATAGCTCTTACAAGTCCCGAAAAACGGCTGTATGAAGGCGAACCAAGAATAATAAGTCCGTTTATTTCATCGTCATGCTCCTTTAAAAAGCACCTTGCCCCCAGCGATCCCATGCTGTGAGCTGCCATAAAGCACGGCAGATCCGGATACGCCGTGTGAATCATGCGGTTAAGCTGCGCTATATCCGAAACAAACCCCTTTCCTCCGTTTTTAAACAGAAAGCCGAGATCATCCTCGGTAACAACACTGCTGCCATGACCGCGATTGTCATGAATAACGGTAATAAAGCCTTGTTCAGCAAGATAATCCATAAAATCATAATAACGTTCCTTATATTCGTTCATACCGTGAACCAGCTGAACTGCGCCGTATGCCTCTCCGATAGGAACGGCGGCGGCAGCAGATATTTCAAGTCCGTCAAATTCCGAGGTAAAATTAATTTCCTTTAAAGCTGCGTTTATCATAAATTCACCTTCTTTTCATGGCTGACCATAAAGCCTTTGTAATCTGTCCGCACAGGATTTACGCTCAAAAGAAGCGCACAGCGTCCAATATGGACAGGTACTTATATTATTTTACCATAATCTGAATAAAAATGCAAGTATAAATTCTTTCTCTTTTCTCAGAGCGTATTCAACTTTGGCGGAAGCAAATTCCGCTTGAAATTTACTCTGAAAAAATATCTACCGAATTTTTTTCCGCGTCTGTTGCAAATTCAAATATAATATGCTATAATAAACCTGTTCAAGCAAAAGGAAAGGAGCGGTCGTTTTGGCAGGATTAACAAAACAGGCGATTCGCAGCTCATGCATCAAGCTGCTGAACGAAAAAAAGACGTATCAGCAGATAACAGTCAAAGACATTGTCGAGGATTGCGGCATAAACAGAAATTCCTTTTATTATCACTATCAGGATCTGCCGTCTCTTATCGAAGAAATAATCACAGACGAAGCCGACAGACTTATACGCGACTATCCAAGAATAGAAAGCATAGAAGACGGTATGCGCGCGGCAGCGTCTTTTGCACTGGAAAATAAAAAGGCTGTTCTGCATATTTATCATTCCGCAAACCGGGAAATGTACGAACAGCACCTTTGGCGCATATGCGGACACGTTGCGGAAGCCTACATAAATACGGCGTTTTCGGAATACAGCATTCCAGAGACAGATAAGCAGATAATTATACGATTTCATAAATGCGAATGCTTCGGAATAATTACCGACTGGCTTAGCAGCGGAATGAAAAGCGACATTATAGAAGTAATACGCCGTCTCTGCGATATACGCAAAGGAATGACAAAGGAAATGTTCCGAAGATGTGAAGAAGAAAATTCAGACAAAAACAAGTAAATGACCAAATTTTTAACAGACAGTCCGCCCTGTCTGTTTTCTTTTTTTCAAAGATATGATATTATAAATTTAAGGCAGCACCGCACAAAGATTGTGCCGGAGATGCGCAGTAGAATTTTTTGTCAGATTATATAAAAACGGCGCAGGCATACTAACGTATGTCAAGGAGTTTTTGTGCAGGTTGACGGGAAAGGCGCAAGCAGATTCGATACAAAGCCGTCAGGCGGTCTTTGTGCGGCGCTGACTTAAGGAAATACCACACCAAACCCGCCTGACAAAGCAATGGTTCTGTATGAATTTCCAAACAAATCGAAAGGATGATATTATGAATTCCGAAAATTACACAAAGGCTGCAAAAACAGGTTATATCGCCCTGTCTGTCCTTCTTGGAGCTTTGGGCGTAACGCTTATGGCAATACCAGACTTTTCTGTTACGCTTGCGGCAAGAATATGCGGCGGAACGCTGGCAGCGTTTGGTATATTCAAACTTATCGGCTATTTTTCAAAAGATCTGTACCGCCTTGCGTTTCAGTACGATCTTGCGTTCGGCATACTGCTTCTGAGTATCGGCGCTGTAATGCTGATACACCCCGGCGGCGCTATACATTTTATCTGCGCAATGCTGGGAGTCTACATTTTGGCGGACGGACTTATGAAAGTACAAATAGCTCTTGATGCCAAACGTTTCGGTCTGCGTTCTTGGATATATATAATGACGGCAGCGCTTTTAGCCTGCACAGCCGGATTGGTAATGCTTTTCAGACCGGCAGAAGGGGCAAGACTGCTGACCGTACTTCTCGGCTTGTCGCTACTTCTGGAGGGTATTTTGAATCTTCTCACCGCCCTCACCGCGGTTAAGCTCAGAAACAAAAAACGCTCAGATATTATTGATATAGATTAGACCTTCTCGGAAACTAAAAAGTGCTGGATGACGCGGGATTTTTTGAGTCAGGCAAAGTCAGGTTTCCGCAGGAATACTGTATGTATTGCAAGGAAAGCTGACGAAACATGACACAAAAAGACAAGTCAGACAGTGCGTTTTAGGTTTCGAGGAGGTCTATTAAACCGAAGAATGAAAGGATGAATGGTTATGAAATTTTCTAATGCGGTGGTAAAACGCCGTGTGCTCATTCTTATTACAGCCGTAGTCCTTATGATACCGGCAGTTATAGGAATGGTTAAAACAAGAATAAACTATGATATGCTCGACTATCTTCCGTCTGATATGGACACGGTCCTCGGACAGAACGAGCTTCTGGACGACTTTGGAAAAGGAGCATTTTCTTTCCTTGTAATTGAAGATATGGATCCAAAGGACACTGCCGTCCTAAAAACAAAGATAGAGCAGGTCGATCACGTTGAAACCGCCTTATGGTATGACTCGATATTTGATTTATCAATACCTATGGAACTCCTTCCCGATGAAATATACAGCGCGTTCAACAGCGAAAACTCTACAATGATCGCAGTATTTTTTGATACATCCACATCGGATGACGCAACTATGGACGCTATCAGAGAAATACGCTCCCTTGCGGATAAGCAGTGTTTTGTTTCAGGAATGTCCGCAATGGTAACGGATATGAAAGATCTATGCGAACGGGAAGAACCTATTTACGTTGCAATAGCGGTAGTTATGTCTGTTGCTGCAATGCTTTTGCTTCTCGATAACTGGCTTATACCGTTTGTTTTTCTGGCAAGCATCGGAATGATGATATTACTGAATCTCGGAACTAACATCTTTTTCGGAGAAATATCATATATTACCAAAGCTCTTTCCGCAGTTTTGCAGCTTGCGGTAACAATGGATTATTCGATTTTCCTATGGCACAGTTATAACGAACAGCTTGAATGCTCAGAAAACAGGGAAACGGCAATGGCTGAAGCAATCCGTGAAACTCTTGCAAGCGTAGTCGGCAGTTCCGTTACAACCGTTGCAGGTTTTATTGCGCTTTGCTTCATGTCGTTTACTCTCGGAAAAGATCTCGGAATAGTTATGGCAAAGGGAGTGATCTTCGGCGTAATCGGCTGTGTTACAGTACTTCCGTCACTGATACTCGTATTTGACAATCTGCTTTCCAAAACCAGACACAAGTCGCTTATTCCGGATATGAAAAAGACTTCCGGTTTCATTATAAAAATATTCCCGATATGTCTCGTCTGCTTTACTGCCGCAGTAGCTCCGGCATATTACGGCTATCATAAGACCGATGAGGAGGTCTACTATAATATCGGAGAAAGCCTGCCCGATGATATGGCTTACGTAATCGCAAATACCAAGCTTTCCGAGCAGTTCGATATTGCTTCCACTCACATGATACTTGTCAACAGTCAGGTATCGCCAAAGTCCGTTCGTGCAATGTCGGAAGAAATGGAAAAAGTTGACGGAGTAAAATATGTTCTCGGACTTGATTCGATCGTAGGTCCGCTTATTCCTGAAGAGGTACTTCCCGAATCAGTTACGGCGATACTCAAAAGCGATAAATGGAAGCTGATGCTGATAAACTCCGAATACGGCGTTGCTACGGACGAAGTAAACGCGCAGCTTGACAGTCTCAACAATATTCTTAAAAAATATGACGGCAGCGGACTTCTTATCGGAGAAGCTCCATGCACAAAGGATATGATAGAAACTACCGCCCATGATTTCAAGGTTGTAAATGCAGTCTCTATTTTGGCGATATTCGTTATCATTCTGCTTGTCGAACGCAGCTTGTCACTGCCCTGCATTCTCATTGCAGTAATAGAACTGGCTATATTTATAAATCTCGGGCTTCCTCATTATATGGGGCAATCGCTGCCTTTTATCGCGCCCATATGTATAAGTACGATTCAGCTTGGAGCAACAGTGGATTACGCAATTCTGATGACAACACGCTACAAATCGGAGCGAATGTCGGGATATGACAAAAAATCGGCTGTACACACGGCTCTTTCCGCCTCTATACCCTCGATACTCGTAAGCGGAACCGGATTGTTTGCGGCAACCTTCGGAGTCGCTGTCTACTCCGATATTGACATGATAAGCTCAATGTGCATGCTCATGGCAAGGGGTGCGGTGATAAGCATGATATTGGTTGCATTTATGCTCCCCGCATGGCTCATGCTTTGCGATAAACTTATTTGTGCAACAACAGTCGGAATGAAAAAAACAAAAAAATTTCATAAGCTCAAGGAGGCTTTTTCTCATGAATAATACGGCTAAAAAAGTTATTTCAATACTGCTCTGCACTTCGATTATAACAGGAACTGTCGGTGCGGGAGTTTATTCAATTGCAAGCGCCGAACATACAAAACCATCGGCTGCGTCAACGATAAAAAGAACAGAGACAAAAAGAAAATCCGCGAACTCCGAAAAAGATGAAACTGTATACGTTTTATCCGACGCAAACGGAAATGTACAAAAGGTTATTGTCAGCGACTGGCTGAAAAACATATCTGCATCTCAAAGCTTAAACGACATTTCAGTCCTTTCAGATATTGAAAATGTCAAGGGCGATGAGGGATACTCGACAGGAAGCGAAAATTCTCTTGTCTGGGATTCCGACGGCAATGATATATATTATAAGGGAATTTCCGATAACGAGCTTCCGATAGGAGTTTCCATAAGCTACAAACTCAACGGCACAGACATTTCACCTGAAAACTTAGCAGGAAAAAGCGGCAAAGTAACAATTCGGTTCGACTATGCCAACAACGTCTACGAAATGAAAGAGATAAACGGAAAACAGGAAAAAATTTACGTTCCCTTTGCCATGCTGACCGGAATGATATTGGACAACGATGTCTTTCGCAATATTGAAATAACCAACGGAAAGCTCCTCAATGACGGAATGCGCACTGTTGCGGCAGGAGCAGCTTTTCCCGGCTTACAGGAAAGTCTCGGAATAGATAAAGAGACATTGGAAATTCCTCAGTATATCGAGATAACTGCTGATGTAACCGATTTCAGCATGGGTATGACCGCTACTATAGCTACGAATGAAATTTTTAGTGAAATGGATACCGATAAGCTTGATTCCGCTGATGACCTGAACGATTCGCTTAATGAACTTACTGATGCTATGACGCAGCTCGAAAACGGTTCTTCCGACTTGTACGACGGTCTATGCGAGCTTCTTAATAAATCAGGAGAACTTGTAAAAGGTGTATATCAGCTTGCAGACGGCTCAAAAAAGCTTACTGACGGCGCAAAAGCTCTCGACAGCGGCGCTGCGGAATTACAGTCGGGTACAGCGCAGCTCAACAGCGGTTTAAAAACTCTTTTGGAAAACAATGACGCTCTTAACGGCGGAGCAAAGCAGGTTTTTGATACGCTTCTTGAAACCGCAAATGCGCAGATAGCAGCAGCGGGACTTGACGTTCCTGCACTTACAAGCGGCAATTACAGCAGTATCCTTGACGAAACTATATCGTCACTTGATGAATCAAACGTCTATGAGCAGGCTCTTTCGCAGGTTACGGAGGCTGTCGGCGCACAGAAAAATTATATACGTTCGCAAGTAGAAAAAACTGTTCGTCAGCAGATCACAGAACAGGTTTCAGCCGCCGTAGTTCAGCAAATGAAAGATAAGGGAATGACTGATGATATGATTCAGGACGATGAAGTACAAAAACAGATTGCCGCTCTTATCGAAAGCAATGTGAACTCTCAAATGCTCTCAGAAACCGTGAAAAAACTTATAAATGAACAGACTGAATTACAGGCTGAAAAAGCAATTGCCGAAAGTATGGCGTCTGATGAAGTTCAAGAAAAGCTTGCGGCAGCTTCTAAAGGTGCGCAGTCGCTCATTATGCTGAAATCTCAGCTTGACAGCTACAATTCGTTTTATATAGGACTTCTCAGTTATACAAACGGAGTTTCTCAGGCAGCTGACGGTGCTAAAAAGCTTACAAGCGGTGCGGCTTCTCTAAAATCGGGAGCGTCTCAGCTCAGCAAGGGCGCAGGAGATCTGAATACGGGAATAAAAAAATTACAGGACAGTACGCCTGCGCTTATCAGCGGCATTACTCAGCTTCGCGACGGGTCTTTGAAGCTTTCGGACGGCTTGCAGGAATTTGACGAAAAGGGTATCAGCAAACTTGTAAACGCAGTAAACGGAGATCTTTCTTGTCTGTCGGAACGTTTGAAAGCCATAAAATCCGTTTCTTCGGGGTATACAACATTTTCAGGCATCACTGACGATATGGACGGACAGATAAAATTTTTCTTCCGTACAGATGGAATTGAATAAAATTTCAAAGCTCTGCTTTATATTTCCCCCCTCTCTTATTCAGAGGGGGATTTTATGCATTAAGCACAATTACGCTTTTCTTTTTTGTAACATTATACAAATCTATAAAATCTTTATAATAACTTCGTCTTTTTTGAACTTTTAAATCACTTATATATGGAAAGAATAATAATGCTGCACCGTGCGTTCTGTTTAGGCAGCAATACTGTCGTATTACAAGGAAAATTTGTGTGATATAAGGTCAAATATGTCCCCCAAGGGCACTTCCTTCGGGCGCAGCAGATGACGTGCAAAGCCGTCAGGCGTGCTTTGTGCGGTGTTGCCTTTAATACATTTTTATGTGAACACAATCTGATATAAACCACGCCGATGCAGATAATTAGGAGGATTTACCATGAAAAAAATCACATCTCTTTTGATTGCGCTTACTATGCTCACATCAGTTTCATGCTCGGCTGAAAACGGCAGTTCAAGTATGACAGAACCTGTTTCAGAAAATATCGAAGTTAAGCAGACTATTTACAAAGAAAGAAAAATCGCCCTTGAAAACAGAATTGATTCACCGATAAAAATTGCTTCATGCGGAGATAACTGCTTGTTTTTTTATGAAAGCGATAAAGACGAACTCAGGCTTGCCATGCTCGATAATGAATTTAATATTGTAAACGACACTGCTCTCTGCAATTCTGTTAATATGGGATTTTCCGTAAATGTGAACACTGACGGCAGCTTCTGCGTTATTTCAGCCGTTACCGATTTTAAATTTGAATCGGACGAATTCGGAGAAATCAAAAATTACGATGATTTTATTGAAAACGGCAGCATTGAATTTATGCTGACCAATTACGATAACTCCGGAAATGCAGTTTCAGAACATGAAATTATCGGACTGGAAAAGGTATTTGAAAAAAACGCATCTCATCTCGGAGATCTTTGCCCTTACGGCGAAGAAAAACTTCTCCTTTCCTACGGAAACGGTCTTGCAGTTATAGGTACGGACGGTTCGCTGATTGATTCACAGCGATACGAAATGCAGATGATCGATCTCGGCTGCGACAGCGACGGAAAAGTTATCGCATCAGAATTTCACGGATTCGGTTATATGGACGGTGAAACGCTGGATTTGCCGAACGAAATTCTTGGAGAGTACGATGAAATACTCCGTCTCGACAACGGAGCTATGCCCGGAAGCAACGGTTTTAAGGCGTATTTTAAGCGTAACGATGGTATTTACGGACTTAGTGAAAACGGAGAGCTTATTCTTGTGTTTGTTTTTGCCGAATCTCTTGTTAAAGACTCTGATATTTCCTGCTTTGCACCTTGCGGCAGTGAAATGTTTCTCACAGCCGGCTGTTCCTCAAACAATATGTGCCTTTATACACGGCGTCCCGACGACTATGAAGAAAACAGGGAAACCATAGATATATGGTATATAAGCGGCGGAGACAGCGGTTCAAAAATAACGGAATTCAACAAATACAACGACAAATATCTCGGAAAACTGAATCCGTCAATTAAAAGCCCTGACAATCTTACAGAAGCGGTTCTTACCGGCAAAGCTCCCGATGTTATCGAATACTCTGACAGCGATCTTATACGCAAGCTTGTTAATCTCGGCGCATTGGCGGACATGAACAGTCTTATGGACGAATACGGCGGTCTGAAACGTGATGAGCTTATGCCGAATGTTCTTGAAGCCTTTGACATGGACGGACACATTTACGCACTGCCCGAATTTTTCTCCGTTAAACAACTCATTGCAAACAGCGATTTCATAAGTAAAGAATATGTTGACTGGACGTTTGACGACCTCTATCGTTTTTATGAAAAACGTCCCGAGGGAATGCACATTTTCGCAAGTCAATATACAAATGTGTTTAGTCGTTTCTGTATGTATAATCTTGACGCATGGGTAGATTTTGATAATAATACATGTAAATTCGGAACTCCTGAATTTATAAAATTCCTGAACTTCTGCAAAGAGACGAAAGATTCATATATCCCCGAGCCAAACAGCATTGAGGGCAACCCGGATCTTCTTTATCAAAAACAGCTTTCGGCTGCACTCAAAGACCATACGACCATGTTTAGTTCGGACGGGACAGGTAAAAGCGGACTCCTTGGTTTAATTAGTACAATAGGCACTAACGGACTGACTTACGATACTGCGTCCATACTCAATTTCCCCGAAAACGGCGGAACAGGCACTATGTTGGCAAGTAATATTGTATCCGTAATGGAAAGCAGCAATTGCAGGGAGGGCGCATGGGCTTACGTTTCTTTTCTGCTCGGCGAAGAACGTCAATGCAGCAATGCTCAAATGGGCAACGGATTCAACTGGGTCAACAAAAAAGCCTTTGATATATCGCTTAGCCAAAGCATCCACGAGGGTTCAGAGCCTGAAGTGAGTTCTATGACCTACTGTTTCACAAATGGCGCTAATCTGAAAATTGAATATCCTTCTACGGTTACGGCTAAACAGGCAGAGGAATACCGAAACTTCGTTATGAACTGTACAAAACTTGAATACAATAATAACGGTATAAGCAATATTCTCAACGAAGAATACGAGCGTTTCATCAACGATGAAATAACAGCAGAGCAATGCGCAGATTATATTCAGAATCGCGTGGAAATACTGCTCGGAGAACAGCAGTAAATTTTTTCGGAATGGAATTATCTCCTATATACCGGGCATAATAATGACAGCCCATATCAAAAGGAGGTATTGTCTTGAATAAAAAAAATAAAAAGAATATTCCCGTTCCCGACCCGGATACAAGAGATATAGAATATATCTGTCCCTCCGCGTCATGGGGAGATATGACGGGACTTATACCGGCAAATAATTCTCATGAAACAATTTCCGAAGAATATGAGGAGCTGTACCCATACCTCCCCATTCCGGAGACAAGAGATAACTATTAAAAACACTGAATTTAACGGCTGAGGATTTCTCAGCCGTTAAAATTGTATAATATTGCCTAATTTTTATATTAAAAATATCAAAATTAACAAAAAATAAAAAAACTCTTTATTTTTTACTTAAACTATGCTATAATTTAATTGACAATAAGGAAAATCAATGAAAATTACGGATATGCAAAGGGTGTTATATATGAAAAACGGTGTGCGCATGCTTGATATTGCCGAAAAACTGGGGGTAAGCGTAGTTACCGTCTCCAATGCGCTTGCAGGCAGAGACGGCGTAAGCGAACAGGTCAGACAACAGATCTGCGAAGCTGCCGAAAAAATGGGATATAAACCATCGAACACAAACGGCAGAAAAAGAACCGAACTTCCCAAACTCGGCAAAAGCGTCGGAATACTTACTTCAGAACGCTTCGTTGGCTCTATGGGTACTTTTTATTGGGAACTTACCGCAAATATTTCCAACAAACTCTCCGCCGTCAACGTCCTCACGGTGTATGAATGTATTACAAGAAAAAACGAAAAAAACCTCGTTCTTCCGCCAACCGTGACTGAAGAACGAGTGGACGCCGTTATCGTTATAGGGCAGATAAGCCGCGACTTTGCTTTGGCTTTGAGTAAAACGAATATTCCTATGCTTTTTGTGGACTTTTACGTAAGCCGATGCAATGTTGATTCTATCAATTCCGACAGCTATCACGGAGGATATATGCTCACCGATCACCTTGTTGAAAAAGGCCACAAAAAAATTGGATTTGTCGGTTCTCTCAACACAACAAGCAGCATAAACGACCGTTTTTTAGGTTACATAAAATGCCTTTTGGAAAACGGTCTTACCTACCGCAGCGACTGGCTTTTGGAAGACCGCGACGATACCGGCACGCTGTTTGAACGTATCGACTTTCCAAACGATATGCCTACGGCTTTTGTATGTAACAGCGACGAGACTGCTTTTCGCGTAATTTCAGCGCTTAAATCAAAGGATGTACGCGTACCCGAAGATATTTCGGTTGTGGGCTACGATAATTACACCGTGTCGAATATCTGCATTCCTGCCATAACCACCGTGGAAGTCGATATCGAACAAATGGCGGCAGGCGCGGTGGATATGATAGTAAAAAAACTTGAAAATCCTGCATTTACCGAAGGCAGACGCATGATAAACGGAAAGCTTATTGTAAAAAACAGCGTACTTGATATATCAGGATGAGAAAACAGCTATACTTTATCATACCGAAAAATTATACACCGAAAGAAGGACGCAAATGCTTATCGGAAATTTCGTCGGACACCTGAATACCATTCTGAAACACAGACATATGGTTATGCTGCATTGTTTTAAGGCGGGAATTTTCCGCAGAGGTCTGCTGCACGACCTGTCGAAGTTTTCACCCGTGGAATTTATACCCGGCGTATTATACTATCAGGGAAGCCGAAGTCCCAATGAACGTGAACGAGAGGTAAGCGGATTCTCAAAAGCCTGGATGCACCACAAAGGCAGAAACCGTCACCATTTTGAATATTGGACTGACTATTCAATTAAGACAGGTATGCTCGATCCGGTAAAAATGCCTGACGAATACATTTTTGAAATGTTCTGTGACCGTGTTGCCGCTTCAAAAATATACAAAAAATCAGAATACAACGACCGATGTCCCCTTGAATACTACAATGCAAGACGTGCAAAGCGCGATATAGAGCCACTTACAGCAGCTAAGCTGGAATTTCTTTTGCACCTTCTTGCTGATAAAGGCGAAGATGCGGCGTTTCGATTTATAAGGAAAAAAATCAAGACTATGAAGAAAAGGAGAAATTTGCATTGAAAAAAATATTTTTGCCTGCGCTTCTTTTATCTTTGCTGACAGGATGCGGCGATTCGCCTGTGGAGCTTTCCGCGGTCAGCATACCGGCTGCGAATTTTTCCGAATCCGAAACAATTCCGGACACTTCCGAAAACAAAACGACCGAATCGTCTTCGGAAAATCCGACCGAAACTGAAGATAAAATTTCTGCAAAAGCAGCTCAAAAACTCAAGGAAATGAATTTGCAGGAAAAAATCTGTCAGATGTTTATAGCAGTTCCCGAAGCAGTCCCCGGATACAGCAGCATGCTGTACGTTGACGACTGGTTTGAAACATGCTATGAAGAATATCCTATAGGCGGATTTATCTACTTTGAATCAAATATTTCCTACGATCAGCAGCTTCGCGATCTACTCGGCAGATCTCAGGAAACGGCTATGGATAAAGGCATCGGCGTTTTCCAGTCTGTTGATGAAGAAGGCGGTTCCATTACTCGTGTTCAGAGAACCTTATGGACAGATCCCGTGTATGATATGAGTCATTACGGCAAACTTAACAATTTCGATAAGGCATACGATGCCGGACGAATTATCGGCGGATATTTGGCGGATTACGGTTTTAATGTGGACTTCGCTCCCGTTGCGGACGTTAATATTAATCCCTCAAACGAACTTGGCAAGCGTATTTTCAGCAGCGATCCCATTGTTGTTTCCGATATGTCGTCAGCAGTAATAAAGGGTCTGAAATCTCAAAAAATATGTACAACATTGAAACATTTCCCAGGTCTGGGTGCAGGAGACGGCAACACTCATTATAATTCCGTATATATCGACCGTACATACGAACAGCTTACAATAGAAGAGTTTCCTGCATTCAAGGGCGGTATTGAGGAGGGTACGGATTTTGTCATGGTAGGTCACCAGATAACAGCCGCTTCGGGAGACGAACTTCCCGGAGATCTCTCGCCTGTGGTCGTTACGGACTGGCTCAGGGGCGAAATGGGATTTGACGGAATAATTATTTCCGATTCCCAATCAATGGGAGCAATAACGAATGTCTATACAAGCGATGAAGCGGCTGTAATGGCTGTTAAGGCGGGAGTAGATATAATACTGATGCCTTATGATCTAAGAACAGCCGTAGACGGACTGAAAACCGCAGTAAATACGGGAAAGATCCCACTCGAAAGAATTAACGAAAGCGTTTCCAGAATCCTTGAAAAAAAAGAAGAAATGGGACTGATATAGCAAAAATGGTACATTGTCCGTCACTCAGACAGCATACCGTTGTTTTTTGGCTATCTTCTGAACGAGCAGACGCCCAAGAAAAATATGGCATGCGATGCATACTGTTCGAAGGTCTTTCACATAAAGTTTTACCCCCGATTCCGGTGACAGAATCGGGGGTTTTATACAGGCACTCCCCGAAAAATTCGGGGAGTATAATTAAAAACTCTTAATTAGGAAGTTCCTTAATTGGAAAATTGCTTGCTTTCAAAATTGACGCATCGACCATTTGAATAGCAATAGCATCGCTTGTCTTAACACCGTCGCCATTGTTGCAGACATCTGCATTGGCAAGACCCTGAGTGGAAAGACCATACTTATCCTGATTTCCGAGATGCTGAAGAATAGCTGTGGAGTCCGCGATAGTTACCTTGCCGTCACAGTTTGCATCGCCATAGAGCGTTACATTGCTTGACGGAGGATTCGTTGCCGGAGGATTCGTTGCAGGGGGATTTGTTACAGGCGGATTTGTGGGAGTAACAGAGCCGGAACCGTCTGTATAAACCTTTATCGAATCAATTGTAAACTGTTTGCAATCGATCCACCAAATACCCCATTTAAGTTCTCCGCCGTATTGAGTCTGAATATTCTTTGCAGTAGCCGAATCAATATTCCATGTAATAGTACCCTTGTTTCCGCTGAATACTTCTTCCATGTCATCTGTTTGAGTCCAATAATCGGGAGAAACCTTTGTGGAGGAACCAAATGCGCCCTGCCACTTTCCGATATTTCCGTTTGCAGAGATATTTATCTCAACCTTTTTAATAGTTTCATTTGCACCGATTCCGAAATCAGCCCATTCCCAACCGATCATCTTATCGTTTTCGGGAAGCTTACTGTAATCGACTGATTGGTTGAGCTTATTCTCATATTCTCCTTTTCCGCTTGTTGAGGGGGTATTTGCCTTAGTCGTTGTTTGAACAGAAGGCTTTTCCGTCTGAGGAGATGTCTGAACAGGAGTCGAAGAACCCTTGTATGCGTCTGTAATAACTGTAATGGAATCAATGTTAAACTGCTGACAGTCGATCCACCAAACTCCGAATTTAAGATCTCCTGTAGTATTGATTATTTTAGCAGTTGCATTATCAAGCTTCCATGTAATAGTTCCCTTATTGCCGCTGATAGTCTGAGACATATTGTCTGTCTGAGTCCAGTATTCAGGCGATACGCTTGTGGACGAACCGAATGCGCCCTCCCACTTGCCGATAGTATTGCTTGCAGAGATGTTTACCTGAACTTCCTGAATAGTTTCACCGTAATTAATGTTGAAATCATTCCATTTGAATCCGAGCATTCTTTCATCCTCGGGGAGGTTCGGATAATCTACCGCCTGATCAACCGAAACCGTATACGAGCCGTTTGACGCAGGAGTTGAAGGAGTTGTTACAGCCGGAGTCGTAGTGGGCGGATTAGGAGTTGTTATCTGTCCGCTGTAGATCTTATCAACACCTTCGATAGATGAAACAGTCTTACCTGTCTTATAAAATTCATAAAGACCTGCCGCCGCACCAACAAGACCTGCATTATAATCGCAGGCAACTTCGTTGCACACGTAGTCGTTCATATCATCGGTATAAGTGCCTCCTGCATCTGTCGGACCTCCGACAAGAGCGCCGATAAGGCTGTGACCGTTGGGACTTATAGACTGTGGATGAGCAGAACCGTCAAATTCATCATATGAATTATATCCGGAAGCAGCTCTGTGATGAGGATTCTTTGCAGAATTCGAAGCAAATCCTACAACAAAACAGGTATTTGCAGGATTGTTTCCTGTAATATAATCCATCTGACCCTTAGCCCATGAGCTGAAGTCTGCCGAAGAATTCTTAGAAGCGACAAGAGCTGCAAACTGCATGCCACAATTTATACGTGCGCTTCCCCACTTATCTAAAAACAAATAATTGCTGCCAGTAGCATTGCTGCCAATATAGGAGTTTACCTTATTCCAGTTATTTGTAATGTGCGCATAAACACATGCAGCGCCGAGTCCTCTGTTTTCCCAGCCGTCTATCCAACCGAGATATTCAGTCTGCTTACTTGCACAATCGTTCTTATACTGTTCTTCTCCTGTAGCAAGATAGAGCCAACCTGCCGCATTAGCCTGTTCGTCCTGACATGAAGTAGAACCGTAGAATGTCTGACCGTTCTCGCTTGGACCGTCCGTAGCTACCTGATTATATTGCGTTGAGAACTTGTAGAGAGCCTTTGCATACTTTAAATCCTCTTCATTACCGAAATTAAGATAGCTCAGAGCAAGAGAAGCAGCATAATCAGCGGCAATATCACTTGCACCATTAGAGGTCCAGTACATCTTGCGCTTTCCCTGAACATTCTCCTGATTTTCGGGAGAACCCCAATAGTTGTGATCGGTAACTCCGCTTTCCTTTTGATAGAGGAATGATGAAACTGAATCACCGCTAAGCTTTGTAGAATTTTTAAAGAACTCGTTAAAGTGGTCGGAGAGCATTTTTAAATGCTCAGCCTGACCTGTAGCATTGTAAGCATCCTTAAATTCATAATAGCTCCAGCCGAGTACGGATGCTGTATAACCCTGCGGCAAACCGAACATAGCATGGTCGCCTGCATCGTGAAAACCACCCTTTACTTCATCAGAGGTATGGCAGTTGCCTCTCCATGTAAGTCCGGATTTTTGTTCAACTTCATCTCCGCACATATTCGCATCATAAAAATAGAGAGAGTACTGAAGCAGCTTTGCATAATCGTCAGAACCGGAGGCAGCAACTGTATTGAGAGAGGGAGCAGCTGTTACAAATGAACCTGCCATAGAGGCGGCAGCTATCATTCCGCTTAAAACGACTGATTTAACTTTTTTTAAATTGATCATTGATCTCACACTTCTTTCTAAAAAGATTTGTGCCTATAATACGTTGTACATTTATTATACATAATTTCTCTGCATTTTTGGTTACACATCGGTTACAAAGTAATTACATTATAGTTAAAACAGCCGTTTTTTCTATATCTTCTCCGTATTGAACATAAAAAACCCTTAGATTTTATGTATAATCACAATAAAACATGTATAAATGTTATAAAAAAACATAATTATATGTATATTAAATTAATTAGATTTTATATTTTTAGTTTTAATGTTTGTAACGTCTCAATTTTCCGCAAATGTTTATGCGGAATACGTTAAATAAAATAACGCCGCATGTTCTTAACCATGCGGCGTCTCGTAAATGAAAGTTACTTACCTTAAAGGAAGCTGATCAACAGTCAGAAGTTTAGCGTCTATCATCTGAAGAACCAGAGCATCATTAGGGTTGACTCCGAGTGTTTCATCAACATCAGCGTTTCGCAAACCCGCCTCAGAAAGTCCATATTTGTCCTGATTTCCGAGATGCTGAAGAATAGCTGTTGAATCGGCAATAGATACTTTTCCGTCACAGTTTGCATCCCCATATAAAATGTCCGCTGATTCTTCCTTAATACTGTTAAGAACCATTATCTGATTACCATTATAATCAAGGAAATTAACGGTAACTGTCTTACCGGAGCCGATTTCTCTGAACTTCTCTAAATCCTCTGTACGGGCTACTGTAAACCTGCCCGTCTCCCTAAATACTACGTAATCGTTTCCGATTTCGGAAATTACATCGGTAAATTCCTGTATTTTCTGATCGCCGCCCGGTGTTGTGGGAATAGCTTCAGTCGGCTGCGGTTCAGTTGCCGCAGAAGTTGTCTCTGGAGGTATCGGAGGCTTAGGATCACCTTGAGTAAACTTGAAACTGTCGTTTATTTCATCAGCAGACTGCTTTATAGCATCAAACGCTGATGCATCACCGCCGTACATTTCCGCTGCAAAAGAACAAGCAATAGCAAAGCAGCCGTTATAATCGAGTGCGCCTTCGGTATATTGGTATCTATCAGCGTGATCCTCGTATCCGCTGCCGTCAATACCGCCTACAAGCATTCCGTAATTGGTATATTTAGCCGATGGATTTTCAGCCGAAGTCTGACCGTTTTCACCGGGGTTAGCCGCACGGTGATGAATATGGGTAGGCCACTTATCGCCAAAACCAAGAAGGAAGCTGTAACCTGTGTCGTTATCACCAAGAATTGTGTCTATCTGATATTTGGCACCCTTTGCATAGCTCGATGACGGGTCGCCGTCTGCAATAAGATAAGCGTTCATCTGTTTTGCACAATTGTATCTTGAGGCACCCCAACCGTTTGCATTGTAATTACCCTCGCTCAGACCGCCCTGATTATCGAGTTCAAATTTAAGTTCGTCAGCAAACACGCTGTCGCCTGTTGCCTTATACATAAGGGCGGCATATCCCTGCCATACTTTGTCCCAACTGTATAAATAATAATCGTAGACACCGTTATATTGTCCTGAATTCGGCTTAAGGGCAGGTTTGTCGCCTTCGCCGAGAATATAGAGCCACGCAGAAGCAAGAGCCATTTCGTCTTCGCACATGGAATCTGTGCTGTAAAAGCTCATACCGTCACAATTATTCCCCTTGTTCTTTGTACCGAAATCAATAATAGCCTTTGCATACTTTATACACTCTGAAGAATAATCAGGATCGCTTTCTCTGAGAACATAAGCGGAAGCGAGAAGTCCGCAAGCCATCTCCCCGCATACAGCAGAGTTATTCTTTGAAGCAGTAAGCCAGTAAACCGGTCTGTCATAAGTCTGAACTTCGGGCGCGCTCCAAATACCGTGGTCAACATTACCGTCCGCCACAGTTCCTGCAATCGCCGCAACATTTCCCGAATCGTCAAGGAAAGTGGTTTTCATGAGGTAATCAGCGCCCCAGCGCATTTCATATTCAAGATGATCCAGACATCCTGCCTTTTCGTAAATTCCCGGGTTGAAATACTCGGACATTCCAAGGCTTGACAATGCAAAACCCATTGTAAGGTTAAATTTAATATGATCGCCTGCATCATGCCAGCCGCCCGAAACATCTACCTTTCCGTCTCCATCGGGATCTACTACAGATTTAAGAGAACCATCAAGAGAGCCGACCGAAGCTTCAGCATCATAAGTATGACAATCGCCCCTCCATGTCAGTGGACCGTCCGTAATGCCTTTGCCGCATGCATTTGAATCAAAAAAATACAGCGACATAGCAAGAGCTTCCATATAATTGTGATCCGCAGCGGAAACGCTGAAATTAGCCGCCGGTATAGACGATGCCGCTAATACAGCCGAAGCGGCGGCAGCCGTAAGCCTTTTGGTAAACTTCATAATAATCATCCTTTCAATTTAAGAAAAATTTTCTCAAGCAATAAACATTATATATCGCGCACTCGAAATCAAGCCAAATTTTACGCTGTTTGATGAACATATTATATCACAAAACTCCGCATCAATTGTGAATATTTTGTGTACATATAGCTAAATAAATAAATTTCGGCGTATTTGTCAAAAAATGTCTTATAAATTGTGCAAAACAGCAAAACAAAAAACATTTTCCAAATAATTAAAAAGCTTTGCAGGAATAGTTGACACACACTATAATGTAATGATATAATAAGTAATAAACAAATACTTTAAGGTAATATTATGTTTTTTAATCCACACAATTAATTTGAAACGGAGCGATAAAGATGCCAAGATTTTTTGCAGATAATATTACAGAAAACGATATTTTTCTGACAGGAGAAAACGCCCGGCATATAGGGCGTTCTTTAAGAATGCGCCCGGGCGAAACCCTGACTGTATGCTGCGGCGGAACCGACTACGACTGCCAAATAAACCATATTACCGAGGATTCTGTATATCTCGACCTGATAAAAAAACACCCATGCGAAGCCGAGCCGTCAATTGATGTAACGCTGTATCAAGCTGTTCCGAAGCTTGACAAATTGGAATATATAATTCAAAAGTCCACAGAATTAGGGGTATCGCGAGTAGTTCCCATACTTACAAAACGATGCATATCGCGTCCCGCGGAAAAGGATTTTGCCAAAAAACTGCCTCGCCTTACAAAAATAGCAGAGGAAGCGGCGAAACAATCCGGACGCGGCAAAATCCCCGAAATAACGCCCATATTAAGTTTTTATCAATGTCTCGAAACAATTAAAAAAAACGAAAAAACATTAATATTATATGAAGGAGAAGGTGGAAAAGCTTTTAATGCCATTAACTTTAACAATATAAAATCCGCCGGAATAATCATTGGAAGCGAGGGCGGCTTTGATCTTTCAGAGGTAGAAACGGCTGTTTCCGCAGGGGCAGAACGCATATGGCTTGGAAAAAGAATCCTTCGTTGTGAAACAGCACCAATTTCAGCCCTTTCAATTTTGATGTTTTTAACAAAAAACATGTAAACCCTTGAAATTATTAAAAGAATGTGTTATAATAAATAATATGATTATCGAGGGCGGCCGCAAGCGTATCGGTAAGCTAAGATTTCTTGCGGAGAAATGAGGATTATTATGAGCAAACTTTTAACAGGTCTTCTCGTTGCGGGCGCAGCTGTAGCTGTAGGCGTAGTAGCGGCAAAAGTATTGAAGGGCAAGGAATCAAATAACGATTACGACAACGATACGTACGATTATCCAGATCCTTACGATACAGATGAAGATATTGATTTCGATATTGACGAGGTTCTTGAAGAAGCAAATGCAGCTGCCGATGAAGCGGACAAGCCTGTTGATGCTGAAGAAATAGCCGAAGAAGCAAAAAACGATATAGAAGAATAATTTGTTTATTGCGGGACGGTTTATACGCCGTCCTGCAATAATGCACAATATTTAAGCCTAAATTGCCCTTAATTTGTGCATGTATACAATTTCCTGAAAACCTATTGACATTTTCCAAAAGTTCTGATATAATATAAAAGCTGTCAAGGACAGTAAAGATTGTCCGAGGCGTAGCTCAGTTTGGTAGAGTGCTTGGTTTGGGACCAAGATGCCGCAGGTTCGAGTCCTGTCGCCTCGACCATAAAATTTTTTGAAAAAATTTTCAAAAAAAGCTTGACAAATAAAAAAATTTGTGGTATAATTATTAAGTCAGTTAAGCTGGTGTAGCTCAGTTGGTAGAGCAGCTGATTTGTAATCAGCAGGTCGGGGGTTCGAGTCCGTCCACCAGCTCCATTTATCGGTGTAGTAAGCCGGTAAATAAAAATTGTATGGGAGAGTTCCCGAGTGGCCAAAGGGGGCAGACTGTAAATCTGTTGCTTTTCAGCTTCGATGGTCCGAATCCATCCTCTCCCACCAATTTTTTTATAAGTTTGTTACTCCGCTTTAAGCGGATTTTTTTATGTCCCGAAAAAAAGAGCATTTGTACGGAAATCATGCTATATTGTGCATAAATCTATAAATTCTGCATCAGGAGAGTAGAACGCTATGATCAAAGCTAACGTAAAATACACCGGCGAGCATATGTGGGCTTGCCATAAGGCGTATTCTGCATTCGATTGGAGATTCGTCACGGATATTATATTAACAGGCTTAATCGCCGTTTTTACTTTTGGAATATGTTTATATCTTCTTCCCTTTTTGGGCAAAACGGAGCTGATAACCAAGTCTATTTTCATTTATGCATTTTTATGCGTACTAAATATATTCTTTATCATTTTTTCTGTCATAAAAAAACAGAAAAAGAAAAAAGAAATAAAAACAAACATTCCAAATCAGTTTGTAAATAATATTTCATTTGACGACAAAGAATTTCTCCACAAATACAATTCCGACGATGAATGGGGATTCAGACGCTGCGGATATGATATGCTTCAAGCGGCAACCGAAACAAAACACTTCTTCCTTATACGTATAGATAAAACAAAAGTCTGCGTTATAGGCAAACACGAAATCACAGAGGGTACTTGCGAAGAACTATCGGAACTCCTTACGGAAAAGCTCGGAAAAAAATTCAGGAGGAAATGCAGATGATAACAGCTGAAAACACTTATACAAAAGAATATCTCGAAGCTAACCGCAGCTATCACATAACATCGTCAGCTTACAAAAATTACAAACAAGCTCTTATCTTTAAACTTATTTTCTATGTGTTATTTATCATGTGGCTGTTCAACAATATCTCGTCAGTACCCATTTTTAAAATTATCAACTGCATTTTTGCTGTTTATTTAGTCAGCCGTTTTATAGCCTGTCTCATTGAGATATGGAATTGCTTTTTTTCAAAAAAACGATTTATTCCGGATAAATTCCGCCGCCAATTTGTTTTCAGCGATGATTCTTTCGGTATGATCTCTCATTCCGAGAACTACTCCGCTGAACGTTACAAGCGTTATCCATCTCTGCATTCCGCCGTGGAATGGGGAGACTGGTTCTTCATAAACTTCACTGCCGGCGAGGTCTGCATTATCAAAAAAACAGACCTTACTAACGGTACTCCCGATGATCTGCGGCTTCTATTGAAGGATAAATTAGGCAGCCGATTCACTCAGAAAGGAGATGCCTCATGATAAAAGCAAAAGTCAGATACACCGAAAAACATTACAAACAGCTCGTTAACCACACCCCTTTGTTGATACAAAAAATTATTTCCTACATATTCGTTTCAGTTATCTGCATTGTTTTCCTTTTGCTTATTTTAGGTAAGCTGTGCGGCGGTGAATACTCCCTTATACCAATTTTTATTCCCTTTGCACTGGGACTTTTTTCGATAATTTATATGGCAATGATCCCAAAGATTATGGTCAAACGCCATTTTCAGCAATTCCCTGATTCGGAGGAATACTACACTTTCGGTGAGGACGGCTTTACCGAGCTTACTAAAGGTCCGGGGCTTAACCACGAGCAGTCTGTCAACTATGACCGCTTTATTTCCTGCTATGAAAACCGCGAATGGTTTCTGCTTTTTATCACAAGAAATACCGCTTATATTATTCATAAATCCGAAATAACCGAGGGTACTCCTGATGAACTCCGTGAACTTCTGAAAACCAGACTGGGAAATAAATTTCATGCAAGAAAAGAGGGAACTTCATGACCATAAGCAGGATAGACGATGCGGACAACCTGCACCTTACATACGAAAGAAAAGTGACAAGCGTTATATGGGTAAGGATAATCCTTTCCATTGCCGTCTCATTTGTCTGCCTGATAGCATGGGGCATTCTTTTAATGAACTCCGATTCCGGCGAAAACTATGCGCCGATAATAATTGGTGTGCTTATCGTTGCGTGGCTGATTTTCTCAGGCTACCTTAAAATGAGCCGCAACAACAATTTTTTTACCGCTTACGTTTTTGACGAAAATTCCATGTACCGCGTCAACCTGACAGAAGCCTTTGGCAATGATACTCTGTTTGGAAAAAACTACAGCGTAAGCTCCCGTGACGGCTTGATACAACGTATGAAAGTGACAGCTAATATGCGTAAAATTCGTGCGACATCTCATTTGGACGAATTTATCTGCCGGCAGGAGGTCATCGACTACAGCGGATATGCAGTAGAAAAGGTTTTCGACATAAGCGAAACGAAAAATTTTCTGCGCGTAAAGCTGCAATTACGAGGCTCGCGCCTATTCAATTCATATTCACGTAAAAAAACTGTTTATATTCCGAACAGCTTTACCAATTTTGACGCTCTCCGCTATGAACTTGAAAAACTTATATAAAGGTTAATCTTTATTAACTGCAAAGCTTTCAAAAAACAAGATGCAAGGAGTTTCCTATGATAGTATGCAGAACATCTCAGCCTGAAAAATTAAGAAAAAATTTCATAAAAGCTAAGCCGCTTGCCGTAGTTAAATGGGTAACGACAATATTAGCGTTAACAGCAGCCATGACTTATATTATTATAACTGAGACAATCCCGCGTGAACTTTCAGGATGGATTTTCCTTTTGGCAATGTCAGGATTTTTAACTTTTATGTTTACTTCCATTTCACGAACTGAAAACAAGTTCAACGCTTTTATTATAGAAAATAATGATAATATAATCTTTCTTAACCTGGGAAACGTTTTTATGAACAGCAGACTTTTTGGTGAAGAGTTAAATTTTTCTCACAGTAAAATACGCTTATTCATTGAATGGGCAAAGGCATCAAACAGAATGAGCGAATATTCCGATGGGACAGAACTTGATAAATTCATTACAAACGATGCAGTCCTTGGCGGCGGATATTACATTAAACAAATATTAAGCATAAAAAATAACAGTAATTGTATAATTGCAAAGCTGCGACTTAAAAAGTGCCAAACAGTAAAAGGCGAGCTTTTTACCGAATATACTAAAAAAGTCCGAATACCTAAAAATTATGAAAATGCTTCAATTTTGGAAAAAAGGTTAATTTCCGGCTTTGAAACGGATCTGAGCAAAGCTCATTAACGTAAAAGTTTTATATGAATACTTTAGGCAAATTCTGACGTTATCACGTCATTAACATATATGAAAATCGAGACCATTCAGGAGGAATATGAAAATGATTAGAGAAGATTTAAGAAACATTGCCATTATCGCGCACGTTGACCACGGCAAAACTACGCTTGTTGATGAAATGCTAAAGCAGGGCGGAGTATTTCGCGAAAATCAAGCCGTTGCCGAAAGAGTTATGGATTCAAACGATATTGAACGCGAGCGCGGAATTACCATTCTTGCAAAAAATACTTCCGTAATGTACAACGATATAAAAATAAACATAATCGACACTCCCGGACACGCCGATTTCGGCGGAGAGGTAGAGCGCGTCCTTGAAATGGTTGACGGCGTTCTGCTGCTCGTTGACGCGGCGGAGGGTCCTATGCCGCAAACGCGTTTCGTACTTTCAAAAGCCCTTGAAATGGGTCATAAAATCATTGTTGTCGTAAACAAGATAGACCGTCCGGATGCTCGTCTTGACGAAATAGGCGATGAAGTTCTCGAACTTCTTCTTGACCTTGACGCAAACGATGACCAGCTCGAATCCCCTATTCTTTTCTGTTCGGGAAGAAGCGGTACTGCGTCACTCAGTCAGTACGAAGCCGGAACGGATCTTAAACCGCTTTTCGATACGATAATCAACTACATCGATCCTCCGAAAGGCGAGGAAAACGAACCTTTGCAGATGCTTATTTCATCTATCGACTACAATGAATATGTCGGACGCATCGGCATAGGACGTATAGTCCGCGGAAATATCAAGGTCAACCAGCAGGTAACCGTATGCGACTATACAGGTTCCAAGAAAAATTACAACTCAAAGATAGTTTCACTGCTCCAAATACAGGGGTTGCAGAGAGTTCCGGCAGAAACGGCTAAAATGGGCGATATTGTGTGGATCTCAGGAATTGACGGCATAACTATCGGCGATACTATCTGTGCAACCGAAGCTCCCGAACCGCTGCCTTTTGTGAAGATCTCGGAACCCACCGTTGAAATGACCTTCTCTGTAAACGACAGCCCTTTCGCAGGAAAAGAAGGCAAATTCGTTACTTCAAGACAGCTCCGCGAACGTCTCTTCAAAGAGCTGCTCAAAGACGTTTCTCTCCGTGTTGAAGAAACTGAATCCACCGATGCTTTCAGAGTAGCAGGCAGAGGCGAAATGCACCTTTCCATTCTTATAGAAAATATGCGCCGCGAGGGATACGAACTTGCCGTTTCCACTCCGAGAGTGCTTTTCAAGGAAGGTGAAAACGGCAGAAAATTAGAGCCGATCGAAAGACTTGTTATAGATGTTCCGGAAGATTGCGTAGGATCTGTTATGGAGAAAATGGGAAGCCGCAAGGGCGAACTTGTTTCAATGCATCCTCAGGGCAGCCGTATGCGTATTGAATTTCTTGTGCCCGCAAGAGGACTTTTCGGCTATAAAAGCGAATTTCTTACCGATACCAAGGGCGAAGGCATTATGAGCCACGTATTTGAAGATTATCAGCCATACAAGGGCGACATCGAACGCCGTAAGACCGGCTCTCTCGTTTCCTTTGAGACGGGTGAAGCCGTTACCTACGGTCTGTTCAACGCTCAGGAGCGCGGTCAGCTTTTCATACCTGCCGGTACTCCCGTTTACGAGGGTATGATAGTCGGCGCTTCACCTAAGAGCGAAGATCTTGTAGTAAACGTATGCAAAAGAAAGCATCTTACAAATACACGCGCGAGCGGAAGCGACGATGCGCTGCGCCTTGTTCCCCACAGAATACTCAGCCTTGAAGATTGTCTTGAATTTCTGGCAGACGACGAGCTTCTTGAGGTAACGCCCAAGAGCCTTCGTATACGCAAGAGAATCCTCAGCAATACTCAAAGAGCCAAAATCAGAGCAAAGAATTAATTACTTTAAATATCACATAATTTTCATCTTAACACCATAATACGGGGATATAATATACGTAATAAAAACGAACGGAGATTTATATGAAATTAAAAAAAGTTACCGCATTCCTTGTTGGCATAGTCAGCCTTACCTGTTTGGCTTCATGCGGAAAAAATGCCGAGTCCTCCGTCTCTATCGGTGAAAACGGCGTCGGTGAGATCATAACTCCCGATTCAGGCAGCGAAGAATACGATCTTGGCTCATATCGTTTGGACAAAAACGGCATCAAGCTCTATTATGACGACTCAGACATACCTCACGAACTGATGCTTGCTCTTGAAAACTACTTTTTGTCCTTTCAGAACGAAGATTTTGAGGCATATAAAAATTCGCTTGCCTCCGACTACGCTGAAAGATACGATAACTACCTCCGTGAAAATTACAGCGGATCTTCGAAAAACGAAGATGAATACACGCTTCAGACTTCTTTTGAAGTTCAATGCAGCAATCTCAGAGAGCGTATGCTGAATGAGATCGGCAGCGATTCCGAATCGGAAAGTAACAAAGGCTACAGCGGTAAATTTGAAATAACCCGTATCCGCGGCGAACGTCCGATTTTTTCCGAAGGCGAAACCGAAGAAAGCCGCATAAAGGATTTTTTCTCTTACCTTGACAACGTTTTCGATATGGACTATTATAATTTAGTTAAGGAACAAGCGGACAGCTTTGAATATCTTACATTTTTTATAATTGCTAAAGGCGAAGACGGAGAAGAACACCGCATTATAAGCGAGGTAGACATTGTTTTTGCCGAAAAGGACGGAAAATACTACACTTTCGGATAAGGAGAGTTTTTATAATGAATAAAATAGTATGTACGGTTTTGGCTGCCGCTGTTACCGCTTTTTTGACAGTCGGCTGCGGCGAAAAAGAAAAATCTTCCGATTCATCCGGAAGCTCGGCAGTAAACATGCTGGGCGGTTTTAATGCGGGCGGAAATGTGAACATTGACGCTGAAGATATGCCATACGGCTCTAACATGTGCGAACTTAGCCATGATTTCGATGAAAAAATAACCTACAAGACCTGCTACGACTCGAGATATTTTGTAAATGCCAATGCAGATAATCAGGATTTCAGCGAGATATACAGGATCCACGACTTTATAGCATCGCTGAACACCAAAGACGCAGAACTTTTGGAAAGTCTGTATTATCCCGGTTACTTGGATTATATCTGTGAAAAAAACGGCATTTCAAGTATAGATGAATATTTTAATAATCTGTATTCTGCTGTCGAATCCTCGCTTGGCAAAAATTTTAAAATAAATTATATCTGCGCTTCGAACTGCCTTGACGCATCAGACGAAACAGCAGCGGCGTATTTTAACGATACTGAAGAAAAGCTTGCCTTAACAGACAGCAGCGCCGCAGATAAAATAACCTCCAGAAAGTTAGTGGAAATCGGCGGCGATACCTGCTTTAGTAATGATGAGGGAACTTTTTTGCTTACCGAATACATGAAACCTTTTATTGTTGCCGTTTATGAGATCGACGGTGAAATATATCTTTTCTGAGGAGGAAAACATTATGCCTTTTATAAATATCAAAACAAATATCCCTGTTTCAAAGAACACTGAATCAGTTATCAAAGCTGATTTAGGCAAGGCAATTTCAACTATCCCCGGAAAGTCCGAGGCTTGGCTTATGGTAGGAATCGAACCCGAACATATACTGTATTTCAAGGGCGACGACTCCCCTGCCGCTATGGTTGAAGTAAGCGTTTACGGTAAATCCGACTCTACGGCATTCAATAAATTAACTGCCGAGATATGCGGAATTATTAAAAACAGCCTTTCCATTGATCCATCGAGAATTTATGTAAAGTACACTGCCGTTTCCGACTGGGGCTGGAACAACAATAATTTTTAATTGTAATTGAAAAGCTTAGAACCTGTCTTCATAAGATCTGTGCGTGGATTTTCGAGCAAATTTTGACAAGGACAAGGCAAAAAAACGAAAGCATACTGACGTATGGTGAGTTTTTTAAGGCAGCACCGCACAAAGATTGTGCGTCAGATGCGCAGTCAGATATTTCGTCAGATTGCATAAATTTGACGCAGCAATACTGTCGTATTACAAGGAAAATTTGTGTGATATGAGGTCAAATATGCAAACAGATGACGTACAAAGACGTCAGGCGTGCTTTGTGCGGTGCTGCCTTAACACAGTAATTGTCAAAATTTGCCTAAAAGATGCGTGCAATATCTTGTGAAGACAGGTTCTTAAACAACTCTGTTTTCTGCTCAGACTTCAATAAGCCAAAGCCGAACTTTTATGCCGGCTTTAAACTGTTTTCCGGTCTGCATGGGAAACAGTAGTTTTATTGGATTGTTAGTAGTTACTAATTCGTTTTTCTTGCATTTTAAGAGCAAAAGTGATATAATTAAAAACAGAGCGGAATTTATGCGAATTTCAGTTTTTAAAATCCGCCGTGCATGTGAGGGGAAAAAATGAAAAGAATTACAGTAATTACAGGTCACTACGGCTGCGGAAAAACTAACCTCTCCGTAAATCTCGCCATTGAAGCGTCTAAGGAATGGAACTCTGTTACTGTTGTCGATCTTGATTTGGTCAATCCATATTTCCGAACCGCAGATTTTAAGCAATTTTTTACGGAAAACGGTATTGCGCTTATCGCTCCCGACTTCGCAAACAGCAATCTTGACGTTCCGTCAGTACAGTTTGATATTGAGCAGCTTGCCTCAGAGGACGGTTGCCTTATTATAGATGTCGGCGGAGACGATGCAGGAGCTTTCGCTTTAGGCAGATACGCACAGGCTCTTAACGGTTTCCGTGACGAGCTCGATATGCTTTATGTTATCAACCAGCGGCGCAATCTTACGGAAACTGCCGAAGATGCTGCCAAACTTATGCTTGAAATAGAAGAAGCTGCACGAATGAAGCATACGTCGATCGTAAACAACACTAATTTAGGCTGCGAGACTACGGCTGAAATTATTACGCAGTCAATGGAATTTGCAGAAAAAGTAGCCGCAAAAACAGAATTGCCGCTTAAATTCACAACATTTCCCATAGAATTGTGCGATGTCGCCGGAGTGGAAAAAATTCGTCCTGTAAAGATATATGTAAAACCTATTTGGGGTCTATAAATCACTATACACAGCTGTAAAGGTGGTGAGTATTTTGGCAAAGATGACTGTTATAACTGAGCGATGCAAGGGATGCGGGCTTTGTGCAACTGCCTGCCCGAAGAAAATTGTGGAGCTTCAGAAAGAAAAGCGTAATAAAAAGGGCTATTTCTACGCAGTATGCACAGACGATGCCGCTTGTATCGGCTGCGCTATGTGCGCCATGATGTGTCCCGACTGTGCTATCAAGGTTGAAAAATAAACGAAAGGGGCTGTAAAAGCTTTGGAAAGAAATCTTATGAAGGGCAACGAGGCTCTTGCCGAAGCTGCTATAAGAGCAGGCTGCAAGTGTTTCTTTGGTTACCCTATAACTCCCCAAACAGAGCTTGCCGCTTATATGGCTAAGCGCATGAATAAGGCAGGGGGCGTATTTTTACAGGCAGAATCCGAAATTGCCGCTATTAATATGGTTCTCGGCGCCGCTTCAACAGGCGTTCGTGCAATGACGTCATCGTCTTCCCCAGGACTTTCTCTTAAGAGTGAGGGAATTTCCTATATTGCCGGCTCGGATGTTCCGGCAGTTATAATCAACGTACAGAGAGGCGGTCCGGGTCTTGGCGGAATCCAGCCTTCGCAGGCAGATTACTGGCAGGCTACAAAAGCTCTCGGTCACGGCGATTTCCACCTGCTCGTCTTTGCTCCCGCTTCCGTTCAGGAAATGGTTGACATGGTAGTCAAAGCTTTTGATAAAGCCGATGAATACCGCATGCCTGCTATGATTCTTGCCGACGGACTTCTCGGTCAGATGATGGAGCCTGTTTCGTTCCCTGAGATCAATGCTAATTCCGTTGACAAGAGCAGTTGGGCTGCTGACGGTCACAAGGGCAAGAGAGAGCATCATATCATCAACTCGCTCTACCTCAAACCCGACGAGCTGGAAAAGTCGGTTGCCGACCGTTTCGCAAGATACGATACTATCAAGGCTAACGAGACGGACGCTGAGCTTTACCTCACTGAGGACTGCGATATTCTTCTTTGCGCTTTCGGTGCGACTGCAAGAGTTGTAAAATCCGCTGTAAACGAAGCAAGAGCACAGGGCATTAAAGCAGGTCTTTTCCGTCCAAAAACACTTTGGCCTTTCCCCGTAAAGGAGATAAACGAAGCTGCAAAGAATGCTAAGAAGCTCCTCAGCGTTGAAATGTCAATGGGTCAGATGATAGACGACATCAAGCTTGCTATCAACTGCTCTAAGCCTGTAGAATTCTACGGACGCACAGGCGGCGTTATACCTACTCCTGCCGAGGTTCTGGCAGAGATAAAGAAAATCGGAGGTGCTGAGTAATGTCTGTTGTATTTGAAAGACCAAAGTCGCTTCTTGATGTAACGTTCCATTACTGCCCCGGATGTACTCACGGCATCGTTCACAGACTCGTTGCGGAGGTTATGGACGAAATGGGCATTGAAGGCGATACTATCGGCGTATGTCCCGTTGGATGTTCCGTAATGGCATATGACTACTTTGGCTGCGATATGATCGAAGCTCCTCACGGACGTGCTCCGGCAGTCGCTACAGGCGTAAAGCGTACAAATCCCGATAAGTTTGTATTTACATATCAGGGTGACGGAGACCTCGCTGCCATAGGTACGGCTGAGACCGTTCACGTTGCTACAAGAGGAGAAAATATCGTTGTTATCTTTATCAACAATACTATCTACGGCATGACCGGCGGACAGATGGCTCCTACTACCCTCCCCGGACAGGTAACTCAGACTACTCCCTTCGGACGCGACCCGCAGCTTGCAGGTTATCCCGTAAGAGTATGCGAGATGCTTTCTACACTTACAGGAACTGCTTATGCTCATCGTGTAGCAGTTGACAGCGTTCCTCATATCCGCGATGCTAAAAAAGCTATCAGAAAGGCTTTCGAAACTCAAAAGGCTAAGAAGGGCTTCTCCATTATAGAAGTTCTTTCAACCTGCCCTACTAACTGGGGACTTACGCCTACAGAGGCGCTCAAGAGACTTCAGGACGAAATGATACCCTACTATCCACTTGGCGTATATAAGGATACTACATCAGAGGAGGGCGGAAAGTAATGGCAACTACTGAAATACTTTTAGCAGGCTTTGGCGGACAGGGAGTGCTTTTTGCAGGAAAAATACTTGCCTACTGCGGTCTTATGGACAGCAAGGAGCTTTCATGGCTTCCCTCATACGGACCTGAAATGCGCGGAGGTACTGCGAATTGTTCCGTATGTATTTCCGATGAACCTATTGGTTCTCCATTGGTTCTCGCTCCCGATATTCTTATTGCAATGAACCAGCCTTCGTTTGATAAATTTGTAAACGATGTAAAACCGGGCGGAAAGGTTTTCTACGACAGCACCCTTATCGAGAACGAGTGTACGCGCACTGATATAGATATCTATGCAGTTGCTTCTTCTCAGATCGCAGACGATAACAAGCTGAAAGGCGGCTCTAACATCGTTCTTCTCGGCAAGGTGTTCAAGGAGACCGAGTTATTCTCGATGGACGTATTCAAAAAGGCTATAGAAAAAATCGTTCCCCCTGCAAAGGCACAGCTTATCGCTAACAATTTCAAGGCGTTTGAGCTTGGAATGAACGCATAACATAAATAAACGGCTGAAATCAAATTTCAGCCGTTTTACTTATCTTCACATAAAACTGATTACTCAGCCTCAGCGTTGTTCTCAATATAGCTTACTATGTCGCCAACAGTCTTGATGCCTTCTACAGCTTCGTCAGGAATAGAAAGATCGTATTCATCCTCAATAGTCTGAATAAGGTCAACAATGTCGAGAGAATCTGCACCAAGATCATCCTGAATGCTTGCCTCTGCCGTTACCTTTTCCTCTTCAACTCCGAGCTGATCCACGATAAGCTCCTTAACCTTGTCAAATACCATAATTTTTTCCTCCATTTTCAATTATTCTTATTAATTTTTCCAAAACCGGTTTATTCTATGAACTCGCCGATCTTTCTAAACTTAGTATACCTTTCTTTTAGCAATTCGTCAATATCTTTTTCGCATTTTTCTGCAATTTTGAGTGACAAATATTCTTTAATATTTTCGGAAATTTTGTCTAAATCGTTATGTGCTCCTCCGAGGGGTTCTTCAATGACGGTTTCCGCCACTCCGAGACGTACCATATCATCGGCAGTTACCTGCATTATATTACAGGCTTCTTCCTCGCGGGAAGCGTCTTTCCATAATATGCTTGCAAAGCCTCTTGGTGACACTACGGAATACTGTGCGTTCTCAAGCATGGCAAGCTCATCACATACGCCTAACGCTAAAGCTCCGCCGCTGCCGGCTTCTCCCAGCACAATTGAAACAATGGGAGTACGGAGCGTCATAAATTCAGCTATATTCTTTGCTATTGCCTCGCCTTGACCTCTTTCCTCAGCCGCCATACCCGCATATGCTCCGGGGGTGTCTATAAAGCATATCACCGGACGGTGAAACTTCTCAGCCTGCTTTGCAAGCCTCAGAGCCTTTCTGTACCCCTCGGGAAGCGGCATAGCAAAGTTACAGTCTTTATTTTCATTGAGGTTGCGTCCCTTTACCTGAGCGATAATAGTTACCGGTCTGCCGTCAAGCCGGGCAATTCCGCCTATAACAGCATGATCGTCCCCAAACAGGCGGTCTCCATGCATTTCGTAGAAATCTGTGAAAATAAGCGGTATATAGTCTCTGATGGTAGGTCTGCCCTTTGTATGAACGAGTGCAAGACGCTCCCATGCCGTTTTGTTGTTTTCCAAGGCTCAGACCTCCTTTTCCTTGCAGCCGTGCATTGCCAGAATATTGGCAAGAACAGAGCGCATTTTCTTTCTTTCGACTATCATATCCACAAAGCCCTTATTCTGCATAAATTCGGCAAGCTGAAAATCCTCCGGAAGGCGCTGCTTCATTGTGCTTTCGATAACACGTCTGCCCGCAAATCCGATAAGTATCTTCGGCTCGGCGATAATAATATCTCCCAAAGAAGCGAAACTTGCCGTAACTCCTCCCGTAGTAGGATCTGTAAGAACCGTTACATATAATCCGCCCTTATCGCTGTGAAGCTTTACAGCGCCGGAAGTCTTAGCCATTTGCATGAGTGAAACTATTCCCTCCTGCATTCTCGCTCCGCCTGAAGCAGTAAACATGATGACAGGCAGATCGTTTTCAGCGGCATACTCAAAAGCGCGAGTAACCTTTTCTCCCACAACGCTGCCCATTGACGCCATCATATAACGCGAATCCATAACGCCAACAACGGTTTTTATGCCTTTCAGAGAGGCAGTTCCTGTGATAACGGCATCTTTCAGACCCGTGGAGCTGCGAAGCTCCTCCTGTTTCTGAGCGTATTCGGGAAAATTTATGGGATCACAGCTTATCATATTTCCGTCGAACTCCTCGAAGCTGCCTTTATCAAAAGTAATCGCAATACGTTCAGATGCGGAAAGTCTGCCGTGATAACCGCATGCAGGGCATACTCTGTGAAGTTCCTCGTATCGGCTGAGCGCAGAAGTACTCTGACATCTCGGACACTTGAACATTGGCACGGAATCTTCATCGGAAGTTCCGTTAAAACGTGTCTTTACAACATTAAAAAAGTCATTAAACATCTATATCACCGCCTTACTTTCGGGTTTCCATATAACGTGTAAGGAAACCGTTATCGTAATCGCCGCCGATAAATTCCGGCTGCTTGATGATCTCAAGCTGAAAGTCGATATTCGTGTCAACGCCGTCAACGATAAATTCGGATAAAGCCCACCTCATTTTTCGGATAGCCTCGTCTCGATCCGAACCGTGAACGATAAGCTTGCTTATCATGGAGTCATAATACGGAGTAATAGTATACCCCTGATAAACGGCACCGTCAATTCGTATTCCCGGTCCTCCCGGTACATACAAAGCGTTTATAGTACCGGGCGACGGACGGAAGTTCAGCTTAGGATTTTCCGCATTGATACGGCACTCGATAGCATGACCCGTAAGCCTTACGTCCTCCTGAGAGATACGCAGCGGCAGATCTGCTGCGACCTCGATCTGTGCTTTAACAAGATCAAAACCCGTTACTTCCTCTGTTATAGGATGTTCAACCTGAATCCTTGTATTCATCTCCATGAAATAGAAATCACGGTTTTCGTCCACAAGGAACTCGATAGTACCTGCGTTATAATAACCGCATTCCTTGGCCGCCGTAACAGCCGCCATTCCCATTTTTTTGCGAAGCTCGGGACTTACGATAGGGCTGGGACATTCTTCAAGTATCTTCTGATTGCGCCGCTGCATAGAGCAGTCACGTTCACCGAGATATATAACATTGCCCTTTTTATCAGCCATTATCTGTATTTCAACATGATGCGGATTCACGAGAAATTTCTCTATATAAACGGTGTCGTCTCCGAAAAAGCTTAACGCTTCCTGTTGAGCCGCGACAATCTGTGACTCCAGCTCTTCCGGGGAATCGACACGGCGTATACCTCGTCCGCCGCCGCCGGCAGAAGCCTTTACAAGCACGGGATAACCGCATTCCTCTGCAATTTTTTTTGCTTCCTCAATGCTTCTGACAGCGCCCTTTGAACCCGGGATAACCGGAACTCCTGCCGCAGCCATAGTTTCCTTTGCAGCGGCCTTATCTCCCAGCATCTCAATAGATTTATACGACGGACCTATGAATACTATTCCGTTTTTTTCACAGAGACGGGCAAATTCCGCATTTTCAGACAAAAATCCGAATCCCGGGTGTATCGCCTCCGCTCCTACATTAACTGCTGCCTGTATAACGGCATTCATGTTGAGGTAGCTGTCCTTGGTTGCCGGAGGACCTATACATACAGCTTCGTCGGCTATCTGAGCGTGGAGGGAAGTTCGGTCTGCGGTAGAATATACCGCCGCACAGCGAACGCCTAATTCGCGGCACGCACGGATAATACGCACCGCAATTTCACCTCTGTTGGCAATCAATATTTTTTTAAACATTTAATTGAACTCCCTTTAGATTAATTGATAACTGACAATTTTCCGAAATTACTTTTCACTGTCCGCTACAACAAATGTTATTTCACAGGAGACCGCTTTTTCGCCGTCCACCGAAGCAAGGGCTTTTCCTGTTCCTACGGGACCGCGCTGACGAATTATCTCAACTTCAAGATCGAGAACGTCTCCCGGAACGACCTGTCTGCGGAACTTAGCCTTGTCGATACCTCCGAAAAGACCTATTTTGCCTTTAAATTCAGGCTTTGACAGCATACATACCGCGCCTGCCTGAGCAAGCATTTCAATCATAAGAACGCCGGGTGTTACAGGGTAATTCGGGAAATGCCCCTTGAACCAAAATTCGTCCTCTTTTATATATTTTCTTGCCTTTACTCTTACGCCGACTTCCATTTCGATTATTTCGTCAATGAGAAGAAACGGATCTCTATGGGGAATTATCTCCATTATCTGCTCTTTATTCATTAAAATATCTGCCATTTTTATCCTCCGTTAGTTTTACTCACGCTAATTCGTCTTCGGCAAATTCAATCCATCTGCCTTTTTGATTTTTATAGTATAATGCGATAGAATCCATTCCGTTTGATTTTACTTCTTCCCACGATACAGCCGTACCGTTCATAAGGATACAGTTTCCGTTTTCGTCAAAATCGTAATCTTCCTTTTCATCATCGAAGTCGATTTCATATCCAAAATCAATTCTGATCTTAGACGGCGATATATCCAGCTTTTTCAGCGGACGGTTTTCAATTTCCTCTTGTGGAAAACAATTGCAGAACATTGCATCATATCCGTGAAAAGCCCGGTCGAACAGCAATATTTCTTCTCCCGTTTTAACCGATCGGGCAACGATTTTTACAACGGAATATTCCGTACCCACAATAAGAGGATATTTCAGTTCTTTTATTTCAAAGAACTCGCCGTAATACCATATCTCAAAAAGCCTGCCGTTCTGAGAATCCGCAACATTCACCGAAACAACGCCGCCTTTCTCCTTGTATTCCGCGGCAAACCCCTTTAAGTAAGACGGAATGCGCATTACTTTATTATCATGATAGGCTGATCGAATTCGACCGCCTGACCGTCAGTAACGAGAATACGCTCAACAACGCCGTCAAATTCGGACTGCACCTCGTTCATCAGCTTCATGGACTCTATTATCATGATAACATCGCCCTTTTTTACCGTATCTCCGACCTTTACAAAAGGCGGCTTGTCCGGCGAAGGAGCCTGATAGAAAGTACCTACGATAGGCGATTTTACTACATTTCCCTCGACAGTTTCTCTGCTTTCCGAGACTGCGGATTCCGGCTGTACCGCAGCAGAAGTCTGTATTGCCGCCGGCATTGACATACCCATAGCAAACGGCGCAACAGCCGGTGCAGACTGCGGCTTTTTGCCCTTGATAGTAAGATCGCAGTCGCCTACCTTTATTGTGATCTCGGAAAGTTCATTGGCGGAAACTATCCCTGCAAGTTTTTCTATCGTTTTTATATTGATCGAATCAAAAAGTTTATTCTCCATTTTGCATCTCCTTAGTCATTGACTTTCTTAAAGCAAAGCGTACCGTTATGTCCGCCGAAACCAAGCGAATTTGACAGTGCGGCAGTAACCTCCTGCTCAATATTGCCGTTTACGCAATAATCGAGATCGCACTCCTCATCGGGAACTTTATAGCCGACAGTAGCATGAATAAGTCCCTCCTGAATTGTCTTAGCGCAGACAATAGCTTCTATCGCTCCTGCCGCTCCGAGAAGATGACCTGTCATGGACTTTGTGGAACTTATTTTCACGTTGTAAGCCTCGTCGCCGAAAGCAAGCTTAATAGCTGCCGTCTCGTACTTGTCGTTAAGACCCGTGGAGGTACCGTGAGCATTGATATAATCTATCTCGGAAGGCTTTAAACCTGCTTCCTGCATTGCAAGAGTCATTCCCATTCCTGCCGCTTCGCCCGTAGGCATCGGAGAAGTCATGTGATAACCGTCGTCTGTTGCGCCATAGCCTGCTATTTCGGCGTATATCTTAGCACCTCTCGCCTTGGCATGTTCGTATTCCTCAAGAACAAGAACGCCGCTTCCCTCGCCGAGAACGAAGCCGTGACGCTCCTTGTCAAAAGGAATAGAAGCTCTTTCAAGGTCGCCGCTCTTGGTAAGCGCTTTCATATTTGCAAAACCGGCAAATGTAAACTCAACGTTCGTGCTTTCCGAACCGCCTGCAAGGCATACGTCAAGGTAACCGTCCTTTATTTTGCGGAACGCCTCTCCTATAGCATGGGTTCCTGTCGCGCATGCGGACGAAATATCGAAATTAACACCGCGGAAGCCTGTTTTCATTGCTATAGTACCGGCTGCCATATTACTTATCATCATAGGGACGTAAAATGCCGAAACGCGTCCGGGACCTTTTTCGAGATATTTTGAATACTCGGAAAGCGTAAGATCTATACCGCCGATTCCGGAACCTACAAGCACGCCCGCTCTGTAGGCGTCAACATCGGAAAAGTCTGTTCCTGCGTCCTCCATGGCTTCGTGAGCGGCGACTACGGCGTATTTTGTAAACTTATCCATGCGCTTAGCGTCTTTTTTATCAAAACAGCCATTTACATCGTAATATGCAGTCTCGTCAAAATCACGGACAATACCTGCAATTTTTATACCGGTAGCCTCCGTGTCAAAAGCATCTATATAAGAAAAGCCTATTTTATTTGCTTTAATGCCGTTCCAGAATTTCTCGACTCCGGTTCCGAGGGGAGTAACAGCTCCCATTCCCGTAATTACAACTCTTCTGCTCATATTCTATACATTTTCCCTTCCTGTTTTTGAAACCGACAATTATTACTGAAATTCAAAGCTCTGCTTTCAACAAGCAGACGGCTTACGATAGTAAGCCGGATTCAGTCGGAGATTGTATCTCCGACTGAATCTAAAGATGTTCGCCGCCTAAGAGGCGGGGACATCGTCTGCGGTTATAAAAAACAAATTCTTACATTGATAAGCCGCCTGAAATTTCAATGACCTGTCCCGTAACATAGGACGCATCATCCGAAACAAGGAAAGATACAACCGAAGCGATCTCCTCGGGTTCCCCGTATCTGCCGAGAGCGACTGCGCCGAGCATTTTAGCTTTAAGCTCCTCCGAAAGAACGTCAGTCATCGGAGTATGAATAAATCCGGGAGCTACGGCGTTACATGTAATATTTCTTGAACCGAACTCCTTTGCTACGGTCTTTGTCATGCCGATTACAGCGGCTTTAGAAGCGGAATAATTCACTTGACCTGGATTTCCGTAAAGTCCCGCAACGGAAGAAACGTTGACGATCCTACCGTGTCTCTGCTTCATCATTACCGAGCATACGTGCTTAAGCATATTGTACACGCTTTTCTGATTCACTGCGATGACAGCGTCATAATCCTCCTCCTTCATACGCGCAAGGAGACCGTCTTTTGTGATGCCTGCGTTGTTTACAAGAGCGTCAATGCTGCCGAAGTCCGCCTTGACCTGCTTTACCATAGCCTCGCACTGGTCGAATTTTGAAACGTCTGCGGCGATACACTCCGCCTTAACTCCCAAAGCACGGCATTCCTCCGCAACGGCAAGAGCCTTTTCCTTATCTCCGTTGCTTGGATAGTGATTTATAATAACGTCAAAGCCGTCCTTTGCAAGTCTTTTCGCTATACACGCGCCGATTCCCTGCGACGCGCCTGTTATGATTGCTGTAGCCATATTTATCCTCCTTCAATTTATATATCTATAACTTCAAATTCCGCAAAAATTCTGTCACATTCTTTGCAGTATCCTGCCGGATTGTCTGCACCCCAAGTCTGTACCGTAAACTGCTTATCCACCATTTTGAAAATTTTCGCAACGGGACGTTTTTCATACTCCTCAGCAGTTTTGTCAGAATAATATTTCCCCGTGCCTTCAAAACATTCCAATATTGAATGCGGTGTGGGAAACTTTGCTCGTCCTGTATCAAGTTCTTTGCCGCATATCGGACAGTATTTAAAGCTTAGACCGCTCATATTTTAAGCAGTTTTTCAGCCTGTTCAATAAGCTCCTTAACGATAGCGTCACAGGGCTTTACATCGTTTATCATGCCTGCGATGGCCCCGCAGAGGAACGAACCCTCGTCAAGATTACCGTCCTGAACAGCCTTTCTCAGCGAACCGAGAGTAAGCTCCTCGAATTCCTCGGGAGTGAGCGAACCGTCTTTCTCTCCGTTGGCGAGTTTTTTGGAGAACTTGGTTTTGATGTTTCTGCACGGGTGACCCGTATATCTTCCCGTAACAACGCTGTCGGTATCCTTAGCCTTGACAACAAGTTCCTTGAACGTTGAATGTATCTGACATTCCTCCGAGGCAAGGAAACGAGTGCCTATCTGAACGCCCTCGGCTCCGAGCATGAACGATGCCGCTATACCTCTGCCGTCTGCTATTCCTCCGGCGGCGATAACGGGTATCTCCAAAGCGTCAGCGACCTGCGGAACAAGACACATGGTCGTATTTTCGCCGATATGACCGCCCGATTCCGTACCCTCCGCAACAACAGCGTCCGCTCCGGCGCGTTCCATTCTCTTTGCAAGAGCAACCGACGGGATAACGGGAATTACCTTGATTCCGGCTTCTTTCCATGAGGGAATGAACTTTCCGGGATTTCCTGCGCCTGTGGTAACAACGGCAACTTTTTCATCAATGCAAAGCTGTGCAAGATCATCGGCATTAGGACTCATAAGCATGATATTTACTCCGAAAGGCTTGTCTGTTTTTTCCTTACACATGCGGATCTGATCTCGGAGATAATCTATGGGAGCAGAGCCTCCTGCAATTAGACCGATACCGCCTGCATTTGATACTGCTGCGGCAAGTGTATGCTCGGCCACCCATGCCATACCTCCCTGAATTATCGGATACTCGCATCCGAGAAGTTCTGTAATTCTTGTTTTCATATGTACAACTCCTTATCGTATCAGTATTCTATTATAACGCTTCCGTAAGTAAGACCTGCTCCGAAACCTATGAGAGCAATTTTCTGACCTCGTGTCACTTTGCCCTTTTCGATAGCCTCGCAAAACGCAAGAGGAATAGATGCGCTGGAAGTATTGCCGTGATGGTCAACGGTAACGATAAACTTATCCGTACCTATGTGCAGATTCTTGGCGGCAGTTTCAATTATTCTTATATTTGCCTGATGCGGTATGAACCAATCCATATCCGAGCTTGACAAACCTATTTTTTCCGCAGCGGAATTAAAAGCGTTCGGAAGAGCCTTGACAGCAAATTTATATACCTCACGTCCGTCCTGATAAAGCTTATGCACGGGCTTTTCGGGAAAACCGTCGTCAAAATCGGATTCAACTTTAACTTCGGAAGCCACCTGACAATTTCTTGCAAAAAGCTTTCTTGCGCCGCTTCCGTCCGAAGCGAGAAACGATGAATACAGTTTATCGCTTTTTTCAATTACCGCCGCAGCCGCGCCGTCTCCAAAAAGTATACATGTACCTCTGTCCTCAAAATCGGTAAAGCGCGAAAGAGCCTCTGCCGATACCACAAGCGCATATTTCATTGATTCATCAGTCTCAAGAAATCTCCTTGCCGTGTCAAGAGTGTAAACAAAACCGGAACATGCGGCGTTAAGATCAAATGCGGCGGCTTTTTCGGCGCCAAGCTCATATTGCAGTATGCTTGCCATACTGGGAGTAAGGAAATCCGAGGTTACGGAGCTGACAATTATCAGTCCTATTTCTTTCGGGTCGATGCCGGCTCTTTCAATAGCCTTGAGCGCTGCATTTTTTCCCATAAGCCATGCAGGCTCCCAGCCTGCCATATGTCTTTCGCAAATACCTGTACGGGTACGTATCCATTCATCGTTTGTATCGACAAATTTTACAAAATCATCGTTTGTAAGCGTCTGTTCGGGAAGATAGCTTCCCATTGCCAAGATATTGATTCCCATTCCGTTACTCCTTTATCAGAGTCAATAAAAGAATTGACCCTGCACTTTAAATTGAAAGTGCACTAAAATTGAAATTTTTGAAAAAAGTGTTGTAAAATTTGAAAATATATGTTATAGTATTAAAGTAAGCTGCTTTATCACAAAACAGTATACACTATATATTGTAAATCATTTCCGAATTTTTTGCAAGAATTTTTTAGCCATTTAATGTTATGATAAGAAAAATTCGTCAATTTTAACAGAGAACTTTCAAATAACACAACAAAATCGTTACATTGTTTGTAACTTTATGCTAAACGTTATTGCAGAGTATGAAAGTTGTTTTATCAAACAAATTCAAAATCTGTATTCGCGCCAGAAAGATGTGCGGCTTTAAAAAAATAATTTTGACTAAAAGACATGTCGATCACTTTACGAACACAGGTTATCAGATCAGAAAGGAACAGATATAAAATGAAAATTTCACTATTTGTTGGGCAAGGCGCACAGTCTCAGGGAATGGGCAGGGATATTGCAGAAGCATTTCCCTCAACCGCAAGGCTGTACGATAAGGCATCGGAAATACTCGACCGCGACATGAAAGCCGTATGCTTCGATATGCCTGCCGATGAGCTTTCAAAAACTATTAACGCACAGCCGGCAATTATGCTGACGTCCCTTGTCTGCATTTCTGCAGCTATGGAAAAAGGCTATAGATTCGACGGAGTGGCGGGTCACTCACTGGGGGAATATGCTGCGCTCGTTATCTCCGGCATGATTTCACCTGAGGACGGATTCAAGCTTATAAAAGCTCGTTCCGAAGCTATGGAAGCGGCTTCATCCGAGCATAAGGGAGCTATGGCGGCTGTCATGAAGATCGCCCCTGAAAAAGTCGAAGAAATATGCTCTCAGGCAAAAAATTATGCAGCGGCAGTAAATTACAATTCGCCTATGCAAACGGTTATTGCCGGAACTCCTGAGGGTATCGCCGAAGTAACGGAGAAATTTACCGAGCTTAAAGCAAGGGTGATTCCTCTCAAAGTCGCAGGCGCATTCCATTCCAAGCTTATGCAGTCGGCAGCGGACAAGTTCTTCGAAGCGGCAAAAGCTGTCACATTCAAGTCGCCGGAAGTTAAATTTTATTCCAATGTTACAGGCGGCGAACTGACCGATTTCAGCGATATGCCGTCTCTGTTGACAAAGCATATCATATCGCCGGTACGTTTCACATCGGAACTTGCTCAAATGCAAGCGGCAGGCGCGGATACTTTTGTGGAATTCGGTCCCGGAAAAACACTCACCGGACTTGTCAAAAAAACTCTTTCAGACGTAACCGCCCTTAATATCGAAAAACTTGCCGATCTGGAGGGAGCTGAAATTTATGGATAAATACGGACTTATCGGACATCCGCTCGGACACTCGATGTCGCCGCTGATACACAAAAAGCTGTTTGCTCTCAGCGGCATCAGCGAATATTCTTACGAACTTATAGACATAGCTCCCGAGGAACTTTCGCAGAAAGAAGGAATGCTTCGCGAACTTAAAGGCTTCAACATTACCATTCCTCATAAGACAGCCATTATTTCCATGACAGACAAACTGGGCGACAGCGCTCTCAGATATAACTCGGTCAACTGCATTTCCAACGATAACGGTACTATGACGGGCTATAATACGGACTGCGACGGTTTTTTGAATTCTGCGGAGCTTCTGCCTCTCGGCGGAAAGGTGCTGCTTCTCGGATGCGGCGGAGTCGGAAGAATGATAGCCATTGAAGCCGCGCTTCACGGAGCAGAGCTGACGATCGCCGTTATTCCGCAGGATATTAAAACAGCGCAGCTCGTTATGGCGGAAATTCTTTCAAAGTGCGGAGAAGCTTCCGTGAAGATATGTCTCGTTTCCGATATTGAGGGCAGCTTTGATCTGCTTATAAACGCCACCCCAGTCGGAATGTACCCTAAAACAGACGCATGCGCTGTTTCTGACGAAGTTATCGGAAACTGCCTGAGCTTTTTCGATGTGATATACAATCCTGTTGAAACCATGCTGATGAAGAAAGCGCGCGCACTGGGGCGCACTGCTGTAGGCGGAGCAGCTATGCTTGTACATCAGGCAGTCAAAGCACATGAGCTGTGGTACGGCGGAAAGTTTGCCCCCGAAGATATTTCTTCAATTATAATGGATGTTGAAAGCGAAGTTGACCGCATGAATATGTCCTCAAAAGCTTAAAATAAGGAGAGTTTTTATGACTATTTTTCTTTGCGGCTTTATGGGCTGCGGCAAAACCACTGTAGGTAAGCTTGCCGCCAAAAAGATGGGGATAAGCTTTTTTGATTCGGACGACCTTATAGTTGAATCCCAGGGCATGACTATCCCCGAAATATTCGCTCGGAAAGGCGAACCTTATTTCCGTAAGACCGAAGCCGATATTATAAAATCACTGTGCGGAAAAAAGGCTGTCGTTGCCTGCGGCGGCGGAGCTATGCTCAACCCTGATTCTGCGGCGACGGCTGCGTTGTCAGGAGAAGTAATATTCCTCGATGTGGACTTTGAAAGCTGCTATGAGCGTATATGCGGAGACAGCAACCGTCCGATTGCAGCATCGTCTACCAAAGAAGAACTTAAAGAGCGTTTCAATTTAAGACGCGACATTTACTTAAAGCATTCGACTATTCACATAGACAGCAGCGGCAGTCCAATGAGAACTGTCGAACTGATAACAGAAGCAATAAAATTCAACAGACCTGTTTGATACTTCTATCTGCAATTTTAACGTGAGGATTCGGCTTATGCCCCGTCCCCTTGCCCTCATGAATAAGGTAAAGAGAATAAAACTCTCGTTAAGGCAACACCGCACAGAGATTGTGCGTCAGATGCGCTGTCAGATTTTTCGTCAGATTGTACAGAAACGACGCAGGAATACTGTCGTATTTCAAAAAGTTTCTGTGCAAGATGACGGAAAATATGAAAGCAGATGGCGTGTAAAGCCGTCAGGCGGTCTTTGTGCGGTGTTGCCTTAAGTTGCGGATAATGATTAAACGGCTCTAATAGATATGTTTGATATACGGAGATCATTATGCTTATATATAATGCAAAAATATTGACTATGGACAGCAGCGGAACTATTGAAAACGGTTGGCTCAAAACAGACGGCAGTACCATTTCTGCTGTCGGAGAAGGTGAACCGGCTGATATTCCGTCAGACAGTATAAACGCAGAGGAAGGTACTCTGCTCCCCGGATTTATAGACGCTCATACGCATCTCGGCATCATCGAGGACGGAATTGATTTTGAAGGAGACGACTGCAACGAATCCACTGACCCTTTTACTCCTCAGATGCGTGCGATAGACGGTATAAATCCATTCGACCGCTGTTTTGAAGAAGCGCGTACAAGAGGAATTACCGCTGCTGCCTCATGTCCCGGAAGCGCCAACGCATGCGGCGGCGAAATATGTGCAATAAAAACCTCCGGCAGACGCGTTGACGATATGCTGATAAAAAACTGCGGAATTAAATTTGCCCTCGGAGAAAATCCCAAAAGAGTTTACAATGACAAAGGCGAGACTCCTGTTACTCGCATGGCTACGGCGGCGGTTATCCGAGAGGGACTGTATAAAGCGCGCCGATACGCGCATGATATGGATATATACTACTCCGATAACGAAAACTATGAACCTCCCGAGTATGATATAAAATGCGAAGCGCTCATGCCTTTGCTCGACCGTAAACAAAAAGCGTTTTTCCATTGCCACCGTGCGGACGATATTTGTACCGCAATACGCATATCAAAGGAGTTCTCTCTTGAAGCGGTCATTATACACGGTACGGAGGGTTACAAGATAGCAGATATTCTCTGTAAAGAAAATGTCCCCGTGATATGCGGACCCCTGATATGCGATCGCTGCAAGCCCGAAATGAAAGGCCTTGAACTTAAAAATGCCGCCGTTCTGGCGGAAAACGGCGTAAAAACCGCCATATGCACAGACCATACGGTCATTCCGATACAATATCTTCCGCTTTCGGCACAGGCTGCTGTCAAGGGAGGTCTGAGCATGGAAACGGCATTAAAGAGCCTGACAACAGTACCTGCCGAAATTCTGGGGATCAATGATACCTTAGGAAGCCTTACGTCAGGCAAAGACGCGGATATTCAGCTTTATAAAAAAGGCGATGATCCTCTTTCTCTTATGACCGAACCCGTACTCGTTATGATAGACGGAAAAATAATAAAAAAGGAGAGCCTATGAAAGTTTTGAGTATTCTCATCGGCGGAATTACAGCGCTGACGGCAGTTCCTAACACAGTATCGGCAGATTCATCGCACCTTACTGCGGTAATAGATGAAATTACCTATATTTACCGTATAAATGATGATAAAAAAACGGCGGAACTTATTTCGGCAGACGTTCCAAGCAGTGTCAGGGAAACTTCCGTTCCTGAAAAGATCGGAGAATACAGCGTGACTTCCATTTCCGAAAAAGCTTATATAGGCAGCATGAGCGTTGAAAAGCTCACCATTCCATCTTCTGTAAAAGTTATCGGAAAACAGGCATTTATGAGCTGTAACGAACTTAAAGAGGTCAATATAGGAAAAGGAGTCTCCGCTATTCCCGACGACTGCTTTTTCTCATGCCCAAAGCTTGTAACGGTAAATATGCCTAATACCCTGACCTCTATCGGCAGCGAAGCGTTCTTCGGCTGCATCAAACTTGATACGCAGATACCGCCGGGCGTTACCTCTATAGGCAAGGACGCCATTGGTATGGAAGCCGATTCTCATAGTCAGGGCAGCGTTGCCGTTCAGGGATTTCTCATAAAAGGCTCAACGGGCAGCGCTGCGGAAAAGTACGCTCTTGAAAATAATATTGACTTTATTGACCTCAGCAGCTTTCTCTCAGGCGATGTCAACGGAGACGAAACTGTAGATTCCTCCGATGCCGCCGACATTCTTATAGAATATGCAAAAATCTCAACAGGCGCACCCCCTCAGTTCACCAAAAAACAGAATATCACAGGAGATATGAACTGCGACGGCGTTATAGATTCTTCGGACGCTGCTCAAATATTGATAATTTACGCCAAAAATTCAACGGGCAGCGAGCAATATATATAATCTTTATATTTATTCCACAGTTATTTTTTATAATGATTTTTTTGACATCTATTGACATATACAAAAAAAAATGTTATTATTAAAGTTAATAAACTTTGGTTTAATACGTGAAGGAGGATATACTATGCTCACCGATATGAACAGCAAATTCCAGAAAGAGGGACTTACATTTGACGATGTACTTCTGATTCCCGCAAAATCAGACGTTACACCAAATATGATCAACCTCGGTACAAAGCTCACCAAAACTATAACGCTCAACACTCCCGTTATGACTGCCGCTATGGATACCGTTACTGATTCACGAATGGCTATCGCTATTGCAAGAGAAGGCGGAATAGGCATTATTCATAAAAATATGACCATTGAACAGCAGGCTGAGGAAGTCGATAAAGTAAAACGTTCCGAAAACGGCGTTATCGTTGACCCGTTCTCACTTACAGAAGACCGGCTTGTTTCCGATGCGGACGAGCTTATGGGCAAGTACCGCATATCAGGAGTTCCGATCGTTGACGGTAAGGGTAAACTCGTGGGTATTATTACAAACCGCGATATGCGTTTTCTTACAAAGTTCGATGAAAAGATCTCAAACGTCATGACTAAGGAACCTCTTATTACCGCGCCCGTTGGTACTACGCTTGAACAGGCTCAGGAAATCCTCCGTTCTCACAAAATAGAAAAACTGCCGATCGTTGACGCCGAAGGTTATCTTAAAGGTCTTATCACTATCAAGGATATTGAAAAATCCGTACAGTACCCCAATTCCGCAAGAGACGGACAGGGCAGACTTCTATGCGGCGCGGCTATCGGCGTAACTGCAAACGTTCTCGACAGAGCGAAGGCTCTTATCGAAGCTCAGGCTGACGTTCTTGTCCTCGATTCAGCTCACGGTCACAGCGCTAATATTCTTAAATGCCTTAGCATGGTAAAAGAAGCATTTCCCGATACTCCGGTTATTGCTGGAAATATCGCTACTGCTGCGGCAGCTGAGGATCTTATCAAAGCAGGCGCAGACTGTGTAAAGGTCGGCATCGGTCCCGGCTCTATATGCACGACCCGTGTCGTTGCCGGTATAGGCGTACCTCAAATCACAGCTATTTACGATGTTGCCTGCGTTGCTCAGAAATACGGTATCCCTGTTATCGCAGACGGCGGAATCAAGTATTCGGGCGATATTGTCAAGGCTCTTGCAGCGGGAGCAAATGTAGTAATGCTCGGCTCGCTTCTTGCAGGCTGCGCGGAAGCTCCCGGAGAAACCGAGATCTATCAGGGCAGACAGTTTAAAGTATACCGCGGTATGGGCAGTCTCGGCGCTATGGCTAACGGTTCTACCGACAGATATTTCCAAGAGGGCGCAAAGAAGCTTGTTCCCGAGGGCGTTGAGGGCCGCGTACCGTTTAAGGGTTCCGTTGCCGATACAATATTCCAGCTTATAGGCGGAATACGTTCGGGTATGGGCTATTGCGGATGCCAGGACATTCCCACGCTTCACGAGAAAGCTCAGTTCGTCCGTATTACAGGAGCAGGTCTTAAAGAAAGTCACCCTCATGATATTTATATCACTAAGGAAGCTCCTAACTATTCTGCCGGTATTTAAGGCAAAGAATACAGAAAATACTATAAAATACGGCATACTTTGGTGTGCCGTATTTCTGTAACAGAATCATTGATTTGCAGCAGCAACTATGAATCGGAGGAATAAAATGTTTGGCGCGATTTTCGGAGACATCATAGGCTCATATTACGAACTTCACTGTACAAAAGAATACGATTTTCCTCTGCACAGAGAAAGTACATTCACCGATGACAGCGTTATGACCGCTGCCGTATGCAAAGCGATATTGTTAAACGACACTCTGATAAAAAAGAATTGTTTAAAACAGCGTGCAAAGGAATTTGCGGTTCAATACAAACAGTTTTATTCATATTTTCCGAATGCAGGATATGGATATTTGTTTAAAAAATGGGCTTCTGATATGAAAAAATCCAATATACAGCACAGCTACGGTAACGGAGCAGCTATGCGCGCTGTACCTATCGGATATGCATATGACAATATTGAACAGGTACTTCTTCAAGCTAAAGCAAGCTGTCTGTATACGCACAACTCACGTGAAGCCGTCAAAGGAGCGCAAGCGGTAGCATGCGCTGTTTTTCTTGCTGCACACCATGAATCCAAAGAGACTATTAAAAGTTTCATTTGTCAGAAATTTAAATACGATCTTGGCTATTCAGTAAATGACATTCGCCCTTATTACAGTTTCGACAGCCGTACAAACTACAGCGTACCTCCTGCTATCGTTTCTTTTTTGGATTCAAGCAACTATGAAAGCGCTGTAAGAAACGCAGTCTCTCTTGGCGGCGACGCTGATACCATGGCGTGCATTGCAGGCGGAATAGCAGAAGCGTTCTACGGCGATATTCCAGAACATATTAAAAAATTCTGTTATGAAAAGCTTGATTATACAATAAAAAAAATTGCAGCAGAATTTTGCAGAAAATATATTCTGCAAAGTAAGAACTTGTTCTCATAGGATTCGATGCAGGTTTTTTCAGCAAATTTTGCTGATATCTGCGTTGAAAAAACTCACCATACGGCATACATTTGTGTGCCGTATTTTTTCTATAAATTAAGATTATCTTAAATATGAGTTACAAAAAAGTACATCTCTTGCAATGAATTTCAATATGTGTTATAATAAAATTGTTAATGCAACGCAATATTGAAAGCTTTGCACAGTCACATTTACGACAGGTTCCCCCATTTCCACTAAATTTGCTGACAGTATAAATATAACCACAGACGATGTCCACCGTCTTAGACGGCGAACATCTTTAGATTCAGTCGGAACCGCGATCTCCGCCTGTTGAAAGCAAAGCTTTGAAAGAGGTGTTTTTATGGAATCAACAAAACTTATTTTATGCGCCGCGGCAGCCGCCGCACTGGATATATGCGCGCTGGTACTGCTATTGGCTTCGTACAGCGAAAGACGTTCAGAAAAAAAAGCATGGAGCAAAATTTCCGCTGACATGGAGCTTGCCGATCAGAACCGTTCATACGCTCTCGAATGCGACGAGATACTGATAGGACGCCACGCCTCCGCGGATATACGCCTGAACGATATGTCAGTATCAAGGTATCACGCTATGCTCAACGTTACAGACGGCAAATGGACTATTACAGATATAGGTTCAAAATCGGGACTTTACGTAAACGGAGTTCCCATACAGCATGTCCGCCTGTACGAAAACGATGTTATAACCCTCGGCGGCAGCCGCCTTATTTTCAGAAAAAGGAGGGAACGCAATTGAGTAATCCCGTTTCATATTTCTTTTCATGCTTATTTGTTATCATCGCTCACGGAGCAATGCTTTTCAACGTTTTTCAAAACGGCAATTACGAAAGTGTAAACGATGTTATAACTCTTTGTACTGCTGTTATCGGACTTGATGCGGCTTACTTCATCGTGATGCCGTTCTTTAAACAACGTACATATGCGGCAGACTTCATGCTTCTTCTTATACTTAACATGAGCGTTATTTTTCAATCCTGCTTCGGAGGAGTTCATTTGGACTTCAAACACTTTATAACCTGTATCGCGGCTCTCGTCTCATGCCGAATCGGCTGTATCGCATGCAGAAATCATCGCTGGATACAGGACAAAAAGAAGTTTGTTTGGGCAGGTATAGGCGTGCTGATGATTGTTATATTTCTTTTCTGCGGCAGCCGAAGCATGTGGATAGATCTCGGTTTCATGACTATACAGCCATCGGAGTTCATCAAGCCGCTTCTTGTACTCGCCTGCGCTGCCTCTATCTCAGAACAGCAGAACAAGCGCAAGATACTCGGATTCAATGTAGTATATGAAAATCTTATCCTTTTCGGAATCGTAGCCGCTGTTATCCTGTTCCAATGGTGGTGCAGAGACTTGGGCAGTATACCGACATTCGGTGCAATTTACGCATCAGGGTTTCTGCTTCGCATATGTTATCCCAAAGCCAAGTTTTCAAAGAAAACGCTCATAATTGCAGGTTCATGCGTTGCGGCGGCAGGAATTGCGGCTGTTATTCTTGCTCCGCCGTATGTTAAAGACAGACTTTTCGTTGATATATGGAACGATCCGGACGGAAACGGCTATCAGCAATCCAAGGCGCTTATAGGTATCGCAGAGGGCGGCTGGTTCGGCAAAGGTCCGGGAGAAGGTTTTCTTCATAATGTTTTCGCCTACGAAAGCGATATAGTTTTTTCAACTATAAGCGAGGAATGGGGACTTCTCTACGCTCTTATGACTGTGCTTATGCTGCTTGTTATCGTAGCTATGCCTCTTGTAAATCCGCCCCGTTCATATTATCACGCTACGATGTGTGCAGGAGTCTGTGCAGCGTTTACAGTGCAAATGGCTTTGAATATTTTCGGTTCATGCAATATGATACCGTTTACCGGTGTAACGCTGCCGTTTATTTCGGCAGGCGGAAGCTCCATGGTCACCAGCGGTCTTATGATAGGCATGATAGCCGCGGCTCAGTCGCCGGTATTCAAGAACCCCAAGCCTAAAAAGTCAAATAAACAGACAAAAAGGAGAACGGCATGAAAAGTATAAGAAGATGTCAGCATATCATGACACTGTTTCTGCTTGCTTTTATCGCAGGAATCATTTCTCTTACAGTGCGTATAGACAAACAAGCCCCCTTCTATATGTCGCATTCCGATAACTATAAACTGGGAAAGGTCTATGACAAAAACAAAGACGTGCTTTTCGATGGTTCGGGAGAGGACAGTTACTCTGACAATCACTTTATAGATGTGGGAAATCTTATCGGCGACGACAAGGGGCAAATGGAAAATACTCTTGTGGCGCAGAACCTCGATAAACTGAACAATTACAGCTTCAACAGCGGTCTTGTCCAAAAAGGCGGCAAGGCGGCTATATATACAACTCTTGACCATAAGGCTAACCGTGCCGTTTACGATGCTTTTATGGGTGCGGACGGATGCGCGGCAGCATATAACTATAAAACAGGCGAGCTGCTTGTATGCACAAGCCTGCCAAATATAGATCCCGCCAAAGGCTACGCAAATCTCGAAAACATGCGATCCGGAACTCTTATGCAGAAAGCAATGTACCGCACTGTACCCGGTTCTACTCAGAAGGTTTCAACTGTTATTTCAGCTATGGAAATTATGGGACAAAGTAATCTTTTTTCAAAAAAATTCAGCTGCTCCGGATACTATATAAATAAATCGGACGGAAAAATTGATTGTCATAATACATGGGGTCACGGCGAACAAAATATACAGCAGGCGGTAGAAAACAGCTGTAATCCGTTTTTCGCGCAGCTTGTGGAAGATCCTGATATGCCATTGGATCGCGTCAAAGAAATGTATGTCAAACTGGGTTATGCGGTAAGCGATGACAAAACCGATGCAAAGGTCGGATATATTGATATCGACGGCATACAATGCGAAAAGGCGTCAACAAGACTTATTGATTCCTCGGATTTCTCTACGCAATGGGGCTGCATAGGACAGGGCGAAACACTTGTAAGCCCTATTCAGCTTATGATGTGGCAAAGCGCAATCGCCAACGAAACAGGAAAAATGACAATGCCTCATCTTATAGAACATGTCACTGATGTAAACGGCAAAACTGTTGATACAGCGGAAACATCATACAGCGACCAGCTTTTCAGCCCCTCTACAGCATCCTCCGTAAAACAGATACTTATGACTAACGGTGCAAATCACTACGAATATTCAATTCCCGGATTTAATGTGGGAATCAAAAGCGGTACTGCACAGGTAAAGGACGGCGCTGAGGAAAACGCTCTGCTTGTCGGCTTTGTGGACGATCCTAAAAATCCGATTGCATTCTGCGTGGTTCTGGAAAACAAATACAGCACTCCTGCTGTGGCTGAAAATATTGTTACGACCATGCTTAATAATCTTTGTAAATAACGTAATATATAAGAGCCTGTTGAATATCTCATCGTTTACAGATTTTAAACAGGCTTTTAAACGTCAAATTCAACAAATATTTTTGTCATTATTATGCATAATATACAAAATTAACAAAACTCTATTGTAAATGCTTTTTAATTATGGTATAATATAACTATGGAAAACTTATTCCATATAAGTTAGACTTCGATTCAGCAAAAGCATCAATGGGACATGCTCCCCCGCTTCAAAACCGCATCGAATGTCTCAAAGGAGGACTACTATATATGAAAACAACTATTACGGCAAAAAAAATGCAGATTCCACAGAATTTTACCGAATATGCACAGGAGAAAATCAATTCTAAGCTCAGTAAATTTTTCGGCGATGAGGCTGATGCCAAAATCGTTTTGTCAGAAATAAAAAATCAAATAATTGTCGAGCTTACTGTGAAATACAACAGTATAATCTATCGTTCCGAACGTTCGGCAGTAGATAAAAACGATGCTCTTGACGAAGCCATTGACAAAATTATTCGACAGATACGCAAGAACAAGACTAAAATTGAGAAGAAACTTAAAGACACTGCTTTTAAGGACTCTTTCACCGAGCCTGTTGAGGACGTATCAGATTACACGGTTATAAAGGAAAAGAAATTCAAGCTGCGTCCCATGGACGTTGAGGAGGCTATTCTCCAAATGAATCTTCTCAGCCATGAGTTTTTCATGTTCCTCAATGCGAAAACGGGTACTATCAACGTTGTGTACAAGCGTGCAGACGGAAACTACGCCGTACTCGAACCCGATAACGAATAATTATTAAAATTACCGCCTGTGGCAATATATAACTAACAAAATTTAAGGCATTCATCGTTTGATGAATGCCTTAGCTTGTTGATAAAACAAGGGAACGCTCTCTTGCAGAGTGCCTGACAACTATATACGAGACTTTGCTCCCCCCTGCCAAAGGGACACAATCCCTTTGGAATCCCATTTTTACTTTTTATACAGTTTGGTGCATTCATATTTTAATGAATGCTTTATTTATATTTTAACAATAAATCTGTAAAGTTCAACGTACTCTATAGCAACGAGATCATCGGCAATTTGCTGTAAACCTCATCAGAAACCGCCTCCAGCCATTCATTGCTTGTATCCTCGCCGTTTATTTCAACAGCAAGATGTGAAAACCATGAATCATTAGCAGCTCCGTGCCAATGCTTGATATTGGCAGGAATATTAATGCAGTCGCCGGGATGCATTTCAATGGCATCTTTTCCCCATTCCTGATAATATCCGCGGCCGCCAATACAGATAAGCATCTGACCGCCGCCGCTTTTCGCACGATGTATATGCCAATTATTGCGGCAGGCAGGCTCAAAAGTCACATTAAAAATCGGTATCTGATTTGTTGATATGGGAGCCAGATAGCTCTGTCCCACAAAGTACTGTGCAAATGCGTCGTTAGGTTCGCCAATGGGGAAAAATATTGTATTCTGATATTTATCTTTTTCGGTCATTGCGGGAGATTCTTCGTTCCAAACATCTTTTGCAAGCCGAAATACCGCCCAGCCTTTCGGGAAACCGATATACATAGCTGCATGAGTGATGATAGCGGCAATTTCTTCTTTTGTAACGCCGTGAGCCTTTGCATTCTGTAAATGGTATGTCAGCGACGTATCTGTAATGCCCGATGCCATCAGCGATACCACCGTGACGATACACTTTGTTTTTAAGTTAATTGCTTCCTCATTCCATACCTCTCCGAATAACACATCATCATTGAGATGTGCAAACATCGGTGCAAATTCTCCGAGCTGTTCTTTTCCGGCAGTCTGTACTATTTTCTGATCCATTAAAAATGCCTCCTTAATATAATGATAATTCGACAGTAACATTATCATCGCCCAATATGCTTTTTAATTCCTCCTGCGTAACATCATCAATATGCCCAAGCTTTGTAAAGCTCCATGAATTTTTATCATAATAAATAACAAACCGGTTTCCAAGATAGAGTATCAGATCTCCGCAGTCCGTATCGAGCTGTTCATCATTTCTTGGAAGTTCCTGCGGCAATTCGCCTACTTTTTCAAAGTTGGAATAATCGCTCATATCAATTGTGACAGGTCCGTTTTCAAGCAGTTTCACAAGAGCGTCAGCAGAAGAATTTTCTTCCAGCGTTGCCGTCAAAGTATGACCGTTTACGTTTATTTTCATTTTTGTATCAGCTTCCTTTTCCGGAATTTTAAGCGAATTCACCCAATCTTCAATTGACTCCTTTGACGTATTGGCAGAGAAACGTTTTCCCTCAAGCAAATTTCCGATTGGTACGAGATCAGCAATATTCTTTTCACTTGCGGCATTTCCACTGCTTGCAGACGTACAAAACGGAATAACAATTTTATCGGAAAAATCATAACTTTCAAGGAACGTATCTATAATTCGGGGTTCTTCGCCCCACCAGATCGGATAACCGAGATAAACAACGTCATAGCTGTCAATTGACTCAATCGGCTCTGCAATTTCGGGTCGTGCCGTCTTGTCGCCCTGCTCCTTGTTGGCACGGCATGAGGAATTTGTATATTCAATATCATCGTCCGTATACGGAATAGCCGCTTCAATTTCATAGCTGTCTGCATCAGTCAGTTCAATAATATATTCCGCAACTTTTTTGGTATTGTTGGTTCTTGAAAAATAAACGACTATCGTATCTGTATCGTTTTTCGACTGATTCATAATCTCACGCCTCATAAGACATAAATCGAATATATCCCATATATCATCGCCGTTTAAATCATATGGCTTGTCTTTCAGGTTCTCTTCCGTTGGCTTGGCTAAGAGAAAATCCTGTAAATTCACAGCATCCTGTGCAGTATACGTGTAATCTGTGCCGCTTGTTTTTACTGATGCTATGTTTGTGCTTGCAAATCCAGAACAGCCGCAAAATGCCGCTGTAACTGCCGTGAACAAAGATATGATCGCATGTTTCATGACGGTGTCTCCTTATAATGAAGCTTTCAGAATCGCTCTTATCTCATCCTTAGTCAGAATCTTGTAACCGCCTTCCATAATCAGCGCTGCGTTTACAATATCCTCGATCATATCTTCGGTTGTGCCGATTTCCCTCAGATTCATAGCAAGACCAAGTTCTTTCATCCAGTTTTCCATTGCACAAAGACCTTCCAAAGCAACTTCCTTATCCGTTTTGCCGTCAGTATTGACATTCCATACATTTTTAGCAAAGCGGACAAACTTAGGAAGTCCGTAATCCATGATATATTTGTAGTATGCAAGCGAAACTGCGGAAAGCGTCATACCGTGCGTTGCGTCAGTAACAGCGCCTACCGCCTGACCAAGCATATGCACCATCCAATCAGTTGTTTTTCCCTTTGCAACGAGTGTGTTCAATGCCCATGTCGCAGTCCACATAATATTGCTCCGTGCCTCGTAATCCTGCGGATCACCGTTCGCAATAAGGCTTGCATGGAGCAGCGACCTCATCAGCCCCTCACTGATATAGTCGCTGGTATTATCGTCCTCACCCGAAAAATACTGTTCGCAGATGTGATTAAAAATGTCGTAAATTCCCGCAGCCATTTGGTATTTTGGAAGCGTAAGCGTGTATTTCGGATTGAGAACAGAAAACCGTGGCATAATCTTTTCGTCAGCAAAAACATGACCTATTTTCAGCTTGCTTGCATGATTTGTGATAACTGCGCCGGCATTCATTTCAGAACCTGTGCCTGCCATTGTCAGAACGCATCCTACCGGAATGATTTCACAGGCAGGCTCCTCAAATTTGAGATAATATTTTTCCCATGGATCTTCATCACAATTTACGGATACGGATAAAGCCTTTGCATAATCGCAGACAGAACCGCCGCCGACAGCAAGAATCAAATCAACATTGGAGTTTCTTGCAATTTCGATTCCCTCGTACAGTTTTTCAATTGTCGGATTCGGCATAACACCTGCGATTTCGAAAATGTTTTTTCCGTTTTCTTTCAGAACAGCGATCACTTCGTCATAAAGTCCGCTTTTTTTGATCGAGCCTCCACCATAAACGAGAACAATATTTTCTCCGTATTTTGGCAATTCTGTATGCAGTGATTTCAGAGAATCGTCTCCAAAGTAAAGCTTTGTGGGATTTGCATAAGTGAAATTTCCTAACATAATCATTCCGCCTTTCATTTTTATGCCTGTATTTCTTTTTCAAGCTGAAAAACAAGATAATCCAGACAACTGATTTGCTTTTCTTCTTTATGAATCGTGCCGAGTATCGTCTGTCGGCGTTTACGAAGCAATCTGATCACACTTTGAATATCATGCCTTTCATAATACTTGTGCATCTCCGCTTTTTCCTTTTGATTACAGCCGAGATCGTTCAGGCAATTTTCCAGTTTTTCAAACTCCATACCAGACATCCTCAAACTCACTTCCCTTTGTTTTTATTATACCTTGACTTTTAGAAAATGTCCAATGCTTATTTTAAATCATCAGAAATGCTTGAAAAGCATTGCAAAATGTAATATAATATTGTTATAGGAGGTACTTTATGGAAATAAGAGTATTACGCTACTTTTTGACCGCAGCAAGAGAAGAAAACATCACCAAAGCCGCTGAAAGGCTGTATATTACACAGCCCACGCTTTCAAGACAATTAAAGCAGCTTGAAGAAGAACTCGGAAAAACGCTGTTTCGGCGCAGCAATCATAACGTGAAGCTGACTGAAGACGGTATGCTTCTCAGGAAGCGTGCTGAAGAAATTCTTGATCTTGTGGAAAAAACCGAAACAGAAATGAATGCATCCAATGAAGATATTTCAGGCGATATCTATATCGGCGCTGGCGAAACCGACGCCGTAAGGATTATTGCAAGGATCGTACAAAACATACAAGCGGAGCATCCTAAAGTGAAATTTCACAATATCAGCTGCGATTCGATAGATGTTATCGACAAGCTGAACAAAGGTCTGATTGATTTCGGTGTGCTGTTTGAACCTTCAAATTATAAGAATTTTGAGCATATAAAATTTCCCGTACATGACACATGGGGCGTGCTGATGCGGAAAGACAGCGATTTAGCCGAAAATGAACATATTACTCCTGAAATGCTGATCGATCTTCCGCTGATCGTATCAAGACAGATGATGAATGAAGTTGATTTATCAAAGTGGCTTGGAATCCCAAAAGAAAATACGCATATTTCCTGCACATCGAATTTGATTTTTAACGGCTCGCTGCTTGTTGACGAGGGTATGGGCTACGCAATCACCCTTGATAAACTGATAAACTGCACAGGCGACAGCAATCTTTGTTTTCGTCCGTTTTATCCGTTAAAACCTGCACAGATGTATCTTGTGTGGAAAAAATATCAGATGTTTTCCAAAGCGGCGGAGCGGTTTTTGAATGATTTCAAGCAATTTCTTTTTTAGTCAATTTGACACTTTTTTAAAAATAAATAATTGCATTGTTTCTGTATTCCATATACAACAATACAAATATTTTCTTCTGCTCCCAGCTCTCGCATAAACGTTTGCAAAACAAAAAACTTATCTCCGCGCTTTTCAAAGAATAGTATTTATCAAATTACAGTATGCTGTTTTGTAGCTGATTTAAGCAAAATAATTAAAAAGTTCTTGACAAAGTATGGTATATTATGTTATAATACAAAAGTCTTTTTGGATAAATTAATTATGAGGAGGTATTCTTTATGAAAAAGATGAGCGAAACTTCAATGAAGAAAGCAAATGGTGGTTATACATATTACTGCGTTTGTGGCAGAAAATTTAAATTTGCACTTACTTATAATGTTCATTGCAGCGGATGTGTTTATTTTAAAAGAATGAAAAAAGGTCTTGCTTGGTAAATAATAAATAAAATCTCCCTGTATATATAGGGAGATTTTATTGTAGGAGGCGAAAGAACATGAACAAACTTAAGACAGGAGTTTATGTTGAGGGAGCTTTAGTAATAGCAATAAGTACGATACTGAGTTTTGTAGTGATATTCAAGCTGCCTTGGGGAGGTGAAATAACGCTGCTGAGTATGCTGCCCATATCCATATACAGCATAAAATACGGCTTAAAAAAGGGAATTGAAGTATCATTTGTATTTTCGCTGCTAAGATTGATACAGGGAATAGGGAGTGGACTTTTTGCATGGGGACTTACTCCGATGATGCTTATATCTTGTATTTTGCTTGACTATATTTTGGCGTTTACAGTAATAGGAGCATCGGGAATGTTTAGAAAAAAGGGAATATACGGCTGGTTATTCGGGACTTTTGCAGCACTTCTTATGCGGTTCGCTTGTCATTATATTAGCGGAGCAGTAATTTTTCATAGTGCGGGAATGCTTTGGGATGGCTTTGCAATAGATAATATATACCTGTACAGCCTGTTGTATAACGGCTGTTATATGCTGCCGGAAATTATTTTCACCTGTATAGGAACAGCAATAATGTTTAAAGTTCCGATAATCAGGAAACAGATTTTGAATTGTTAACGAAGTTAGTTTATTCGCTATATACGGGCAAATCACATTTGTTTTCCAGAACGGCACAGAATTCAAGCTCGTAGCGTAGCCGCTTTGACCTTAAAACATGCAAGACTGCACACTTTTTGTGAACGGATTTTGCTGTCTTGAGGAATACTTAAGGAAACACTGATTAAATCGCGCCTGACGGCTTTGCACGCCATTTACTTGCAGTTTTTCCGTTATATCACACAAAAACTCCTTGAAATACGACAGTATTCCTGCGTTGTTTTTATGCAATCTGACGAAAAATCTGACTGCGTATCTGACCCACAAGATTTAATCAGTGTTTCCTTAAAAGATGCGTTCCCCTTTGCCCAAAATACACACCCTACAAACCTTTTGCTAAATAGTACAGTGAGGGAAAACGAAAAAAGCCCCCACCGTGATCAGTTCTAAATCACTGCGGAGCTAGTTACCATTAAAAGGTTTAAGAAAATTATTGCAAACAAGGACTTTTACAAAAAAACTGCACATCATTTTGACACTGCGCTGTATCAAAATAGATGTGCAGTTATGAAAGTAAAGACTAATTTTGATACGAACTGCACACCCCTCGGATAAATCGTTAAATGGTGTGCCTTTCGTTAAAAGGTGCAACGAAGATGCCACCGCAGAAATGGTCACTTAGGTGTTATTTCTGCCGTTTTGCCCTGGCATCCCTTTTTTCTTTCCACTCTTCAAATTTTTTGACATTATCCGGGTCAGCATAGAACCGTTTGCACCCTTCTAATGCCGTCCGAGCCAATGATTGCATCTGCCATTCAGTCAGTGATATGTTTTCCAAATTGAATGCCTCCTGCGAGGTCACATTACCGTCTTTGTCCCAATGAACGATGACCATCGGAACGCCTGCTTCGATATCAGCTTTTGTTTTATCGTCCATAAAAAGTTCCTCCTCATTATATATGGAGCAACCATTCTACGATGACATCACATATTTATCCCACAATGGAACAAAGGACACAGCACCCTTTTCCAAATAATCTATCATTTTTGTGTCGCTTTTACTCCGCTGAATATCGCAATCTCTACGTTGGCATGGTTTACCATCCATTCGCTTTAGTCATCATTTGGTAAATACCAACCGTGTTCACGGTGAACCCCATAACTTTCATTAGAGTGGTCTTCGCTATTGTACTGATCCCAAGCCCTTTGATTGATTTCCTCATCGATGGCATCCATTGTTTCGATTTCTTCGTCAAAGTCTCCGTCCAAAATTGATCCAGAACGCCAATCTGTGCTGTCACTGATTTCTTTTTTTCTCGCTCGAAGTTCATCCTCGCTTGCAGATTTCAGCCAGTCCTTTTTAGGGGAAATGCCGCCTGTGTCATCTTCGGCGGAGTCATCGCTGCTGATTTGTGATGCCAGATATGCGGCAGCTCCGGCAACTGCGGTAACAACGCCTACAACCTTTCCTGCTTTTGCAAGCCATTCTTTGGCCTTCTGCTCACGACTATGTTTGCAGTCTGGGCAAAGTGTGGCTTCTGGGTCAGCGATAACCGCTCCGCAGTCAGAGCAGATACCCTTAATATTATTCAAAGTGGTATCATTCTCATAACCGCAGTTTCTGCAAATGTGACGGTCAGCACAGAGATCGAAGCCCTCTTGCTTATTCAAATACTCATCGCAGTTATCACAGAACCAAAAAACATAGTTGTCTTCAAATTCGTCTGCCGAAAGCTGATACCCACAATCCCCACAGATCCACACAGTGGATTTTTTGTCGATAGTCATTTTCCCTTCATGACAGTTCGGGCAAAACATCCATTTTTTGACTTTCCGTATGTATGCATAGGTGACGGAATCAACCAGGCTTTTTCTTTTCTTTTTATTGTCAGCCATAAATTATTGACCCCCTTTCCGTTGTAGCTTTGCTTTCATTTCCTCGATTTTTTTAATGTAAGTATCAGCTTTATATGCATATGTCGGTTTTTCCACCTTAAGTCGCTTGACAAAGGCAAGTGCATCATCATAACGCTTGGCTTTTATATATAAATCGGGTAACTCGAAATGCCATCCGGCACCTTCGAACTTTAAGCCCCCATTGGCCCATACCATTTCCCAAAAAGCAATATATCCACTTAAATCCTTGTCTGTCTCATATTGCTCTCTGGCTTTTTGTACAGCAGCAATCTGCTGATCCTGGGTTCGTAGCTTACGATATTCATCTGGCGCGATTCTCTTTAAGTCGTGCATAAAGGCATCATTGCGGTCGGCAGTTTCTCGGTTCATTTTACGCTCTTGTTCATCAACGATGTCTCTCCATGCAGATTTGTCATCTGTTCCAAGCAATTTATTAATGCTCCAAATATTAAAGGTCATGCCAAATCTCGCATCCTCTGTCGTTTTATTCGGAACATTATGCATATAAGGTACATAGGCATTTTCGTCCAGTTCCAACTGCCCAATTTCTGTCAGAATATACTTTCTCTGCGCACCGGCAGAAATCAATACTTCATCTGGAACTCCTGAGAGAACACGCTCTACCAAATTAGCTTTTTTTCCCGTAGTTGGCATACCTTGGGAAGTGAGAATATCCTTTAATTGTGCCACCGTGAACCCACCGACTGCATCACGAACAGACCCCAAAGCGATGTAACCACGGTCTTCTAAGCTCTTGAGCGCGGCTCCAACATCCCTAATACCATAAGTAAACCACCAAAAACCCGGATATCCATTCTTTGGCCCGGGATAATTTCCTTTGGAACAGTATGCTAACAGCAGGATTTCGGCGGGATATAAACCGCGTTTTGATGGGATTGCGGTTTTCTTTCGTTCTTCAAATGTAATAACACGATGCTCGAAAGCTGTGCCCTCATGAACCACATCGGTGTAATAGGAATCTGGTTGATAGAATTTTTTATCCTCTTCAGGCACCGTGGTCTTTACTGGTGTAGTCTTTTGGGTAACCTCAACCTTATCTTTTTTCTTTAAAAAATCAAATAAGCCCATATAGGTATCTCCTGTATTAATCGTTCATAAAAGCATCAAACTCTTCAATTCGGTCAATCCACTCCAACTCTTTTTGCTTTTTTGCCTTGCTGTCAAGAACAGTTGCGTTGGGATTCCTTCTTAGAATTTCGGCTTTCATTTTGCGTTGTTCTGCTTTTGTGGTTGGGACAAGTTTTGTACCACCCCACCAAGTTTTCGCAATTTTTTGTGTAACATCATAAACTGGTTCTGATGACTTCTTTTTCCTCCCAAACATAACCATCCTCCATCAATCCATACTGCCGCTACCTTTATTACCACCAAATTCACAGCCGTGTACATGATTGTGACCATAATACCACCGACCATAGCGGTATCCGTAGTGAGGAGGACAGTGCGCACAGTCGCCATTACAACGACCGTTATGCCTATGTTGATTAGAACCACTTGCCATATCAATACCCGCAATCACGCCAAACAGCGTGGCAAAGAAACCAGGGCGCTTCGGCGGTGGGCAGTAATCGTCTACATATATGTCAGCTTCTGCCAACAGCTCGTCCTCTTCGATTTCCTCTGGTTCTTCATCTTCGTACTCTTCTTCGCGCAAATCTTCCGGTAGCATAAGATGTCTTTGTTTGCAGATTTCAATGATAACCTCATCATCAATCTCACCGTACAGATATTCCATATCCTCGGCAGTCAATCGTTCTGCGGAATTGCGTACTGCTGCAGTCGCCAGTTCTTTATCATTGATACAGGCGAACTCGACTAAATCGGAGCCTGAAAATGCCAGTTTTGCTTCGACCGCCTTGCGAAGTAAACGGTTTGCCGCAGGTACATTCACCTGCAGTTCAATGATAATCTCACCGACCTCATCGGCGGGCCCCAAAGAAGAAAGTGATGAAAGGTAGCGCACCTGGGTGCTTTCTGCCCAATCATAAAATCGATCATAATAATCTGCCCATGTCATCTTTCGCACCCCCTTTACTCACAATGCTTGCGAAGCCAATAGTATCCACCGGCTGTTTTTTGCCGACCGTTGAGAACATCACGAATGCTTTTCCTGTTGATTCCTGTCCGGCGCTCTGCGGAATTGATAGAATCAAATTCTGCGACTATTTCTCCCGTGGAATCCACCTGGTATATTGACTTAGATGTGTTTTCCGCTGAATACTGCACTGCAGGTGCGATGGAATATACAGGGGTTCCAGTGTCCACCCGTTCCCACATAAAACCACCGGCAGTAGAAGCCCTCCCATTTAGCACCTTTGAAATCTGTTGGCTTGATATCGCAACATCTTTGGCGGCATCTGTAATAGAGTTGTAGGCGCAAATATAATTTCCGTCTAAAGCATATTTTCTGATTTCGGTCTGTTGCACAAAAGGCTTTGCTTTTTCCGCTTCTTTTATCTGCGCATATGTAACCGGTAAAAACAGGTCCGCTACAGGAAAAGGTAGCCCAAGCGACAAACACCGCTCGACAAATGTGGAATCTGTCGGTTCTGGAAATACATTCTCGTTTAAGAAAGACAATACTTTAGAAAATGTAAGTTTTTCCTTGTAAGACCATTCGATTAGTTTCACACCATTATTCTGACATTTTTGGCGTTTATCTGCATCCATTTCGCGTTGCATCAGCAGTTTGGCTTCTCCGCCAAAGTAATCAATCGCGTCATAATGCTGTTGTCCTTGGTATTCAATTGCACAGCTATATTGCGGAATGAATATATCCAATGACTGCGTATCCAACCAACTACTTCTGTATTGGTATACAGCATCCGAACACAGTAGCTTAATATACTGGTACAACCTGTATTCTGATGTCCAGAGTGAGGGACGAGCCTCTTGGCTTAAAGAGGATACTTCGGTATACCTTTCTTTAATCCAGGTTCTCAAAGCCTCAATTGACCGATAAAACCTACGCATCACATTAGACGATTGGACTGTGCGCTCGCTATATCGATGAGACACTCGATCTTTAATTTCGCCAATAATCCTTAATATGGGGGAGTTGGTCTCAGCATCAGAATAGGTGTTCTTGCACTTATCATCCCCTATAGCATCGCCGGGAGAAAGCATTAATGGGTCAAGCCAATGTGTCCCATACAAACACAGTAAAAGAGGCTCGTTTTCTGCTCGGATTGGAATCTGGTATTGTAACATATCTAACGGGGAAACTATTCTGCCCTCTACCGTGTGATTTTGGGCTAAAAACAATCGGGCATAAAACTTTTGGTTAAATGTACACTCGATTGGTATAAAAATCACCTTATCATTTTCATTCGGGGTGGAGCAATCTACACCCATAATTGACTGTGGTAGAGCCGAGATTTCTTCCTCCAACAAATCGCACTGCGAACTTACCCATGTGAACAATTCAGACAGTTCTGGATACCAAATCCAAGCCATTTCAATGTATTCCTCGGCAAAAGGCAGCTTGCGCGTTGATTTTGTTACTTTGCCGGTGGTCTTTTCGATTGGCAGTGCAGTATGTTGATCTCTGGCACTGCGTATGCCTTGGTTGATTTTTTTCTGTTTAGCAGTGATTTTTTGAGGATACGACGTGCTTTCAATGATTTGATCGTTATTCCAATACTTTACACCGGTTATGCAGAGTGAGATGCTCTCTGTCATAATTTCCTCATTTACGGGGGTATACAATGAGAAACTATCATTGGCATCGTACAAAATCGTTTGATAGTACTCCTTGTTGTTTATAGGGGCTCCCTCATGCAGCACCTGGCAAAACACGCCCCGCACATCTTTTACGCCGTAATCCGTTAATCTGAAGTGCAAATAATTGCCTCGCTGAGTGTAATGAACACTGGCAGCAGTTGATTGAAACAAGAACTCCGAGTACCAGCAATCGTGCATACGAACCTTTTTTGATTTTTTTCCATAGAGTTTTATATCTATTGCAGGATATAAAGAACCTACATCTCTGCATTGCTTATCGTGGTCATACACAACATAATGGTCAGTAATTTCAACACCAAACACGCTGATACCCTCCCTTCAAAATTCAATCTAATGCGTACTACTCAACAGCGTATTAGTCCTGGAACGGTGCATCCCAAGGTTCGGCATACTTTTCAATCCAGCCTTTATCCTTGTCACCGTATGCACTGTAGCCGGTTGAAATTTTCCAATGCTCACCGTCAGCGTATTCTACAATTTTGATGTAATAATAGTACGAATACTGCTGCGCAACGGAGTTATGATATTCTACTCCCTCATCGGTCAAGCGGCACGAATATGTGTAAATCTTTGTGCCGTCATTTTCATATACATAAGAGGCATCCGAGGCATAGTACTCAAAGAAATCTATCGGAAGATAGGAAACTGCTATATCAGCAGCCCCATCAACGGTCATATCGGCTGCAAAATCTGCATCGAAGATGTTAATTTCAATGGTTCCTACATACTCCTCGTTTGTGGAGTGCTGTGTCATATACAGTACGATCTCATCAGAATAAACGGTTTCCAGGGCCATTTCCATTGAAGACTTCTTGGTTATGTCTGTCACAGCGATTCTGCTGTCACCGATGCCGTTGTAAAATGCTTGAGCCTCTGCGTAGCTATCAAAAATGCGAGGGTGGCCTTCAAGAGCAACCAGTTCGGACGCAGTATAATTCGTTATAGCGTCGGAGGGTTGACTGCCGCCAGGGGAATCATCGTTGCTTCCAATGATCGAGCCGATGATCCCAATCGCAGCCACAAGGATGACCAGGGCAAAAAGAACTTTTACAACCGTCCAGAGACAACCGTTTTTGGTCTTTTTCTTCGGTAAGCGCACCTTGGCGCATTCCTGTCGCACAGCATCGCAGTATGCGAGTTGCTCCGGCGTTAGGGTGACTTGATGGTTTTGATAAACATCAACGCCGGCAATAACCTCTTTCTGCACATAGGAGATAAAGCCAGCAGCATATGCAACGATTGCAGGGTCCATAGCGACATTCTTTGCAGTCCGATCCGACTGAAGCACGAAACTCTGCCTATCCAGAATTTTGACGGCAGACACCTTCTCTATGGGAAAGTCGAAGGAGTCATCTTTGCCAATGAACATGACCCGCTTATTGGTAATAATCAAATCGCCATAGTTGTGGTCACGAACCGTTCCCCGAATAGGTTTACCACCGGAACTTCCCGTGCGGACGGTGACACCTTTTGCAACACGGAAACTCGCTCCGGCAGACTTCCCGGTATAACCGACCACCTGGTTTTTGTCTTTGAAGGTCTGCGCAGGAGCAGCATAAATAATACATTCACCGGGCTGTGCAAAAAAGCCAGAGTAATGGACGATGGGCATACCGACACCTGTCTCATAGGGAGTAATGTCAGCATATGGGTTCGCCTGATTGGCGGCTGCTATCTTTTGCAGCGACTCTTTTGATATGTTCATATCTATATCCTCCTTTTTCAAGGGCGCTATCTTATTCTGTGCCAGTCATCACTGGCAGATTTTTTGCCACCAACATATCATTGCATTCGTGGATTGAACTCATATAGAGGTGGTTCAGGAAGAAATTATACATCAAATGTGCTTCGCTCTGTGCCAGTCGCAGGGTAAAGCCAGATCTGCTGATAAGCGCATTGCTCAACTCTGGCGGCAAATTCATGCCGATACAAACGGCAACCACGCAGTCAACATTTTTGGGGTATGACGGGTTGGTGCGCAGGCGCTGCACCAACTTTGTGGACACGAGGGCCTTCTCCGCCAAGGTCTCCTCGGATATTTCCACCCACTCCATAAGGTAGATAAGAGCAGCACCGAATTGAGCAGGCAACTCCTGGAGAACTCTCTGAATCTCCATTTCTCGTGCAAGGATGGCATCTGCCTTTCCCATAACATCGGCACTGACCTCTTTGTCAAAAGTGGTCTGGAACACGATGCCGGAATCCACATCTCTAAAGAGAACGCACTCTTTATAAAATTCCTCACCATATTTATTGGTTGCCTTTACTTTCAGTTTGAAGACCAGGCAACACTCATCGATGTGCAATCGGCCGTAATCGGTCATTTGCACGGTGTTGTTTTCATCTCTGGTGACATACTTTGGGTCATTCAAGCACATATGCGAATCCACATATATGTAGGAACCCTTTTGAGATTGAGCAGAAAGGCGCATATCGCTGAAGGCGATGATTTGGGCATCGTCCGCGCTGATACAGTATGTCTGGTCTTTCTGCAAACTGCCTTTTTTGAAGGCGTGCGGCTTTACATAGTGTCCGTCAATGTAAGTGAACGCACCGATTGCCTCCTCGTATCCGGCGTCCACCATACGCATTTTGGCAGCGTGACGGGAGACAACGAAAAAGGTTGCCAGGGCATCAATGACAGCTTCCATTACATCCACGATGTGAGCCGCCTTCAGTTCTCGTTGGAATTTGCGGACAAATTCAGCAGCTTTCGTCTTAAAAGAACCAATGGGCATCTGGATACGAGGAGCCAGGGAGTTTGCCTGCCACTCCATCCAGTCGGCGGCGGTGCGGTCGGAAGAACCCTTGGAGCCACCAATGACCAAGCACTTTATCTGTGTTGCATCGCGGTTATAAAGCCGCTCCAGTTCAAAGGCTTTCCTGTGCTGATCCCAATGGACACACTCATGCACGATGGTGTTATTGACAGACCCCAGATTTCTCAAGTGAAATGCCTTGGGGTCAACAACGATCGTCTTTGCCGGAAAGTGAGCCGGTTCCATTTCTCCCGTATCTGAATTGAACACCTCGGTATCACAATCCTGGAAGAAAAGCTGCCCGAATACAGAAAAATCCTCTGTCAGTTCCTGGGTAACGACCGAAAGACCGAGCCTGTCGGCAAGAACCATAGGGTCAACAGGCATAGGGGTTCGCAGGGCTTCCGGGTAGTGTTTCCTCAAAAATTCCGTAGCTATCTTATCGAGGTCGATCTTATAGCTAATGGGAACGAGAGAATCCGACAAAGGCTTGTTTTGCTTGTTTCTTTGATTATATTGATCGACCCGATGAATACAGAGGTCATCCATATTTCTGGATAGGTCGGCGGTGCAGGAGAGGATGAACCACGGGAAACAGGTATCCTCATCTACGTCACGATGGCGGTGATGGTCCTTAACATAGATCTCCGCCTCAACGAGAACATCAAATGCAATACCCATTCCGTCCCGGTCATCGATTCCTACGGATTTAATTTCAAAATCGGAGAGTTCTGCGTAGTCGGCACTGCTGACCGTGCGGGAACTCAGTTCGATATTATGGCGGTTTTGTATGACATACGATTTTATGGCATTGAAGAACTGGTCATAAAATCTGCTGCCGATATATTCCTTAAACGAACGGTCAGCCACAGAAATTCCCCTTTCTATAATTTTGTAAGTGGTCTCATATGCAATCGCTTTAACATACAATTGCAGTCGTATACTGTTTCCTTATAGGCAAACCCCAAAATAAAGTAATAAATCTTATCCTCACGGCTGTTGGTTAACTCAAAACCCGCCAGGTGGACGAAATACAGGCTGTTATACAAATCTAAACTTAAAGCTATGCAGACAGCGATAACAGATTTCAGTGATGTCCGTAAATTTGGATTGCGCATACGCTGTATGGTCTTTGGTGCTAACCCTGTCAATTCAGACAGTTCCTCTTCGGTGACATTGCTCTCTTTCATAAATCGAGTGAGGGCTTCAGAGAAGTTTTCACCCGAACCGTGACCGCCACCTACAATCGCAAGGATATTTTCAAGGCTAACGTCATTGACGGAATTAATTCTCTTCGCGTCTTCTAACTTACTTTTTATTGAAGTCCGTTTAGAAGGTCGCCATGCACGATTAGCGCGGCGGTGCACACCAGGTTTGCAAGCGCGCATTCCCCAGTGCATACCTGTCCCATGAGAATACTCGATCTCGCAACGATAATGCAGACAGTAATACTCGTCCTCATCCTTGATGGTAGAGCGTAGTTCCATGTGTCCGTCTATATAATCGATATATTTGGACGCATTTAGGACGATTTTGTCATCAACAAGCGCGTATCGCCCAGAATCTACTGCCTGCCGGAACGCTTGATCCTCCACATATAGTTCAAGAACATCTGCATATCTGAATGAGGATGCATAGCGAACACGCACAACCCTTTTCATGCTTCCGCCATCATCTCTGCTTTTGGTTTTCGTTTTCGCCATGCAATCATCCCCTTACATTATAGATTCAGCACCCGTATATCCATCTTTGTGTTCTCGATGTAATGACGGTACATCATTTCCGCAGGCAGCAATCGCACCTGAATATCCTGCAACCCCAGATTGCTTAACATGGCAAGGGATGCAGTTCCTTTTTTGATTATTTCAGCAGAAGCAGTCGGCATGAGGAAGCAGTTCCGCACTGTGCCGATCTGGTGAGCCTCTACAAAAGGCTGATAGGCCAACTGGTACAAATACTGCTTGGTGATGGATTCGATACCGGGCTGACCACGCAGCTTTTTATTGTGTTCCAGTTGAATATTGTAGTATTTGGCATCAAAGATGATAAACTGATAGTCCCCATCGACATTAACGATGGAAATGAGGTCTGGGATAAGTGTATCCTCGGCCTGCTTAACAAACGGTTCGCCGTTCGGTGCAGTCCCAGACCACTGCGGTTTATCAATCAAGTCAATGAGTTTCTTATGCCGCATATCGCGGTATTGCTCGGCCAATGGTACGGGCAGTCGCAGTCCACCGATTGGCTTCTGCAACTGGTTGTCCATTACTTCCGCACAGACCTTTTCCCATACCAGATTGAAACTGTTCGTTCCGAACATACTGAAGCAGTCAAGATCGTCCAGTGCGCTGCTGTTGGCTATGTAGGCATACAGTGTTTTCAGCAGAAGCTGTTTGCGGGTATTGAACTGGATATTGAGTTCTTTGACAATGCGCTCCAGGACATACTCCTTGTCACCAAAGTCCTCGATATTCTCATCGGAAATATCGACACCCATAATATCGAACAGATCCAACAGATCGGCATCTCGCAATTCCTCCGTGCAACGGGTGAGGACACACTCATGCAGGCGCTTGAAGAAATCGAAATCGTCATTCACACGCTTCATGGTCAGCAATTCCGGGTAATACGGCCGGTTGTTGCTTAAGAGGGTGAATGTTTCGTTGATGGTCTTATCCCAAAGAATGTCGCCGGACCCGTTGGACTCGATGATGTCCTGCGTGTTGGTATAGGCACCATACTCGAAATAATCCTGGAGGAGAAACAGCATAACAGCCAACATATTAAATGCACTGCTGTCGCTCGTGTCGTTGTACATACGAATGATCTGTTCCTTTGAATTGTACTTTTCCAGAACCTTCAGCACTTGTTTCAGTTCTGCTTTGGGGGCCGTGGCATCAAGCAGATATTTCGGATAGCATTTCAGCACACGACCCTCAATTGTAATAACACCCACAAAAGTGAACACATACAGATATTCGTTTTCACCGACCTCAACGTCAGCGATTTCGATGTCCTCATCCACCAGATCCGTAAGATCCTTTTGGGTGTCATTTGATTTTACAGCCTTCAGCACGCCATATTCTTTCAGGCGCTTCAGAATGCGGACAGTCTTTTCCTCGGAGCAATGAAACTCTTTAACCAGGTCTTCCTGGGTATAGCGTTTTTGTTCTCGTAAAAATACTGAAATCATTCTCCATCATCCTCTGGGACATTATCAATAAACTGGCTGCTGATTCCCTCGCAGAAGATATATACACCCTTGGTGTCAAATTCTCTGCAAATCTTGGAATACTGGTTTTTTGCTTTTTCATCGCAGCCACCGAAAAGTGAAAGGCGCTTCTGTTTTGCGGCATCGTCGAACAGGTACATAATGACCTTGTTCTTAAATATACGGGTAAAGACGGCAGGGTCAATCATTTCACCCTCCGGCAGATTTTTCTTGGAGATGAAATACGGGCCCATCAGCTTATCCTCGTTCACCTTATAAGTGAGCAGTTCATTGTTGATGGCTTTGCGGAGCACATTCCACTCCACAACACGGCGATAGTCGCCTTGACCGAGGACAACTTTTTTGCCAACAATTCCGGATTCACTGTCATCGATGCCCAAATAGGTGAAGTCCCATCTGCGCTTAAAAGCGGTATCCATCGGGAATACGCCCTGGTCAGCACTGTTCATGGTAGCCCAGATGAACATATTGTCTGGGATGCGGATTTCAGCGTAATCGTCGGGGTTGCCACCGAGTTCTCCTGCCAGATACTTTTTGATGTCCTCGGATGCCTGGATCGGATATTCACTAACCTCGTCATCACCACGGTCAAGCAACTGGAATACGTCACCGAACACGGCAGCAACATTGGCACGATTGATTTCCTCGATCACAAGTAGGAAAGGCTTTGGGGCGTCAGTTCTGCTGTTCTGGAGGGCTTTCACATAAGTGCGCATAAACGGACCAGGCACATAGGAATAAGTGATGGCATCCTTGCCATCGCTGTCCTTGCAGGGCACCGGCTTATATGTACCGACAAAATTAGCGTAGGAGTAGTCCGGGTGGAAGGTCACTCTCTCATATTCACCGCCATCTGCAAGCAGCAAATCCTTTTCGTGATTCAGCGTAAAACTCTTACCAGTGCCAGGAGCGCCAAAGAGGATGCGGTTACGGGGATAATCGCTTTGGTAACCGGTACTATAACAGATATCCTGGGAAGGCTCGGCTTTGGCAGAAGTGGTCTCCTCCGAATAATAATCCCAGAAAATCTTATTGAACATTACATTGGTAATACCGCACTTGTTTGCGTAGAAGCGAATCTGGCCCATGCGAACAAATGGGTATTTTTCCTTTTCTTCACCGATTGCACCCAACACGGTTCTCTGGGCATAATCGCTATAGTTTGTGGCAAAGAGTTCAGGATAGAGCATCTGGTAATATTTCAAGAACCAGACTCTCTCAATATCACCTTCAGTTACCTCGCGCAGAATCTGGTGCAACTTCTTATAATCATCGATAGTTGCCAGAGAACCGTATTCTTTGATCGCATTGGCACCGGCAACAAGATGGTCTCTTAATTTTGTACCAACCTCAATGGCCTCCTCCTCGGTCAACTGGCGGGGTTTTTGGTGCGAACCCGTCATCCACGCGCCCTGGGTGGAGTAGTAGAGTCCGTACTTGTACGCATTGCCGCCTTTGATGCTACCGAAGGTGTCCTTGATCTGGGGGCCAAATTCCAATATGCGACACACATTTTCTGCGTTGGCTGCATTAAGGAAGATTGTATTCAGCATCTCAACCCCAGACAGGGATGCCAAAACCTCTGGGGCAAACTTGGTTTGAAAATCTGCCAAAAGCTGATTTGCTTCCTCATCAAGCGTAGGATATTCTGCTGCTTTTTCTCGGAACCATTCAGGTGAGAACATATCGCTCGTATCATTACGCTCAAGCAGAAAGCGTTTGTAGAGATCAAGCCCTGCAGACAAAGAGCCATTGCCACGGCTACGATTGAACTCTTCGTATGTATCATCGGATTTGATGGCAGAAACAGCCTTTTCAAAAGACTCCGCATCTGTAATTTCAAAAACAGAGGCAAACGGGGCTATCGCATCTGCGAACTGAGTAGCAACTGCTTTCAGCGCACCAATATACTGGTTACGGGTGTTTTCGGAATACAGTTCGCCGTTTGCCTTTGGCAGATGGGATAACCAGTCCCTAAAAGCACTCTCGGTATTGGTGAGAATGTAAGTATTGTCAGTATCACCGCAGTGTTTCTGCTTCGCAATATCAAGTAAAGCGGACACAGGATCAGTAATGCCAGAATAAACATCTGGGAATTGTTGTGCAAGTAACTCCATGAGAGTTTTTGTCGATTCGGCACATTCCTCGTAATTAAAGGCACGGTGACCAAGATAAATGTCTGCAAACAGTTTGATGATCCGTGTGGTGTCTTCACTAAATGTATCTGTAATGTCGGATAAGGCGATGATATCTGTCATTCGCTTCTCAATATCCAGTTTGAAATAACGACCCGTGCGATCCGTGGTCTCTTTACTTATACCACCGCCAAAAACGCAATCTTTGACAGTAAAAACGGCTTCATTTTCTGCACCGGCGTTCGTACTGCATTCGAGCCACATTGACTGAAGCCAGTAATTATTTGCGCTTAAGATGGATAACTGCAGGTTACTCGGTGTTTTTACACCGCAGGTAGGCGGTAACATCATGAATGCGGAGACAACTTTACTTGGTGCAATACGGTCAGTCCCAATGCCGAGTTTCATCGATGTAGAGCCATTACCTCGCGGTTTTATTTCATATTTTGCTTTATCATCATTTATAATGACAGAAAGTTCTTCGCCTGCTTCAGAGCGAAAGACGTATCTAAAAATGGCAAATTTTCCATTCAAAGTTTCTGGAGAGGTCAACTGACCGTTTTCGTCATAAAATCGACCGCCCAAGAAAGCCTGACCGCCACCACTGTTTGCATTATAGGTAAAATGGAAATCCGCTTCATGCCCAGAATATGTAGCATAGTCAGCTATTTCGTTGAAATATGACATATTTACACCTCTTTCTCTTATGCAGAATAGTACTGCTTAATACAATTTGCTACATACATGGCCAATGCGGGGGGAACAGCATTCCCTATAGCAAGTTCTACATCAGTTTTCGCACCAGGAAACTTGAAAGAATCAGGAAAAGTTTGAATGTATCCGCGCTCGCGCGTTGTTAAAGCACGAACGCCATCGCATATATCTGCCTTGTCCGCATGATGCCGCTTATAATTCTCCGGAATAGGTCTGTTAATGCCACGAATTGTTGCAGCAGGTTCATCTATTGAAAATACAGCCCGGCGATTGTAGCTCCTCGGATGCATATAGTAAAATTCCGTGTTAAGGGTGTCACCAAGGTAGTCACGCACCGTCATCTGCTTATTTGACAGGTTTGATGTGAGTGTCTCATCAAGAAAACCGTCTCTTTCGCCAAGTTTTCCGACCAGGAAGAATCTTTGGCGCTTTTGCGGAACACCACACCGGCTTGCATCCAATACCTGTGTGGTAATGCCATACCCTGCGTCTGACAGCATTTGCTTAAGCACTGTGACGGTTGAAAAGCGTTCAATATTATAGACATTTTCAAATACCACCCATGTCGGTTTTACTGTACTTACAATTTCAGCAAACCGAATTGTAAGGTTCGCACGCTTTCCCAACTCTCGTTTTCCTGCTATAGAATAGTCTTGGCAAGGGGGACCACCCATTATAATATCTGGATGCAAATCGGATATCTGCTGAATTACATCATCTACACCCAAATCCTTTTTATAGATGGGATGAGAGAAGTTGCTTTCGTAAATTGTTATCGCGGCATCCCAGTTATCAAATGCTGCGACAATATCGAAGCCTACGTTCTCAAAGCCTAAAGACATACCGCCGCAGCCCGCAAATAAATCAATTACTCTCATCGTTTTCTCTACTTTCTTCGGAAATAATATACCTCATAAGTGCTGAACCTACATACTTCGCCAAATTGACTGGTACAGCATTCCCAATCATGGAGTTAATGTCGGATTTCCCCCCAATAAATTGGAAACTTTCTGGGAATGTCTGTATGTAGCTTCGTTCTTTCGGGGTCAAACAACGCACTTCTGCAACTGGAACAGGGTCATTGGGGTGACCTTTATATCCTTTAGGGATAGGGCGGTCGACTGCCCGTATTGTCATAGAGGGTTCGTGTACACTAAAAACACCTCGACGATTGTAATTAGTCGGAACGCGGAAGTAATAATCAATTCCGAGTGAATCTCCAAGATAGTCGTGTATGCTCATAGGTTTTTGTGCCAAGTTACACTTAAGTTCTTCGTCCAAGAAACCATCGGAGGCACCAAGCGCACCAACGACAAACATTCTTTTTCTTGTCTGTGGAACCCCGCAGTATGCGGCATCCAGAACCATTTGAGTGAGCCCATAGCCGGCAGCACGAAAATTAGCAATAGCACTCTGGAATGATTTTGTGTTTCGTATTGTGGCTACATTTTCCATGACAAAGTATTTTGGATGAACAAGGCTGACAATTTGAGAATAGCATATTGAAAGAATTGCCCTACCACGACTTTCATCCTGGAAACCTGCAGTCGAAAAATCCTGGCATGGTGGCCCACCTATAATTAGGTCGGGGGTATACCCTGCAATCAATTCTGCAGCTCCTTCTACATCCATAAGATCCTTTTCGATAATTGGATGGTCGAAATTTTTTTCATAGACTCGAATTGCGGCTTTCCAGTTATCAATACCTGCAACTATATTAAATCCAGATGCCTCAAAGCCAAGAGACATTCCTCCGCATCCGCAAAACAAGTCAACGCACTTTATAGTTAGCGACATAGTTTATATCCTTCCGTATGTGTATTGCGGCTTTACTCCATTGCGCTCTTACCGCTTTTTACCCATTCTTCCAGTTCAGAGCGTTTGAACTTCCACTGTTTGCCGATCTTGTGGGCGGGTACATTTTTATCCTTTATCCATTTACGCAATGTAACAGGCTTGATGTTAAGAAACAACGCTGCATCTTCAATACTGATATAGTTCTCATTAATTAAATTAGACATATTTGCACACCTCGTCTTCGTATGTTTGCGCAGTTTCGCTTTTATATTATACCAGATATTTGTGTCTTTTTCAAGTTGTTTGGACATCTTTCTTGCTTTTTCCGCTATTTCGTGATATTTGCAATACCGTAGGGTGTGCTTCAATCCACTCTAATTCTACTGCAAACACAGTCCAATAAAGCGGGCACATCGTGTGTGCCACAAAAAAATCAAAAATATTTTTTCTCTGGGTGGACATATCATGTCCGGCAAAACGAGGCGAATTTGACCCTCGCAACATCATTGCACCCTCTCCAACGAGCCATAGTGCTTGTCTGGAGAGGGCTTTTTGTGTTTTTACCCCTAAATTCAGCGGACACGCCGTGTCCGGGTCAAATGGCGTCCTTTCTTCTATAATTAAAGCACAGTCAGACGGACCCCCCGTAGGCTGAACAATTTAATTATTCAAAGCCTGATTTGCAATAAGGGCCGAGGATACAAATATTGTCTTCCCACTGCATCGTTGGTGGGTCGCAATATCGGTACCCTGTTCTTGTTGCGCCCATATTAGGCTCCAAGGGTCTGTGTATCGAATTGCACAGACCTTTTTGTGTCCTTCCGCCCTCCGCTGACCAGGCGGAAAGGACAATCTATGAAAACCAATGAAAATCAGAAGTCAACCCGTGAGTACAAGGTCTACATCCACCGTCTCAAGACCTGGGTGGAAGTGACCGAAGAGCAGTATTACGCCTACTACCGTGATATTTGGGCTACCCGTAAACGCGCCCAGGCACACGGTCAGTGTATGTGTCCCAAGTCCAAGACCTGGATGTGCGATGGTGACTGCCTTGCCTGCGAATTCCGAGCCGCCGGAGATAACCTCTCTCTGGATTATACCGTTGAGGACGGCGAGGGTAACCAGAAGAGTTGGGCGGATGACCTGCGGGATGACACCCCGGACGCACAGTCCATCATGGAGGATCGTGAACTGCTCTGCGCCCTGTATCAGAAGTTGCAGGAACTCGACCCCGAAGGTCGCCGTATCTGTGAACTGATTATGGAAGGTAAATCCGAGAGAGATATTGCTTCCATCATGGGCTATAACAACCAGAGTGCTGTGAATTACAGAAAACAGAAAGCCTTTGACAGACTGCGTGTTCTGCTCGGAGACTACATCTAAACACCTGCTCCAGTCATCATTTCGGTGACTGGAGATTTTTTTGAAATTTTTTCTGTGTTTCTCTGTTCAAACGCATACCTCACCTCCAGTGGGTAGTGGAAAGAGCAAAAATGACACCGCTCCTTCCAAGGAGGTGAACAGAATGTACGAGGCCCAGAAGAAACGCGGCATCGGCACTGACCAGGAACTCATCGATGTTCTCACGGCCATCAGTGTAGTGTCCAAGCGACTGGCTATGAAGCTGGCGCTGATTCAAAGTCAATCTACGGAAGGAGGAAAACAGGATGAGCAAAATGAGCGATATGGCTGCGACCATCGAAGAGCTGCGCACTGCTGCTGCCGCTATTAACGATGCCGCCAACTGGATTGCAGAGATGTTCAGCGGTGCAGGAGATGCAGAACCGGCTGCTCCCGCCGAACCCGCACTGACCCTGGAACAGGTCAGAGCCGTTCTCGCAGATAAGTCCCGACAGGGTCATACCGCAGAGATCCGCTCCCTGCTCCAGAAGTATGGTGCCGCCAAGCTGTCCCAGATCGACCCCGCCCACTACAAGGCATTGCTTGCCGATGCGGAGGTGCTGACCGATGGCAAATAAACACGCTGTTCTGTCCGCATCCTCTTCTGAACGGTGGCTCAACTGTCCGCCTTCCGCTCGGCTCTGCGAGAACTACGAGGACAGAGGCAGTGACTACGCTGCCGAAGGCACAGACGCCCATGCCCTCTGCGAGTTCCGTTTGAAGCAGGCTCTGGGGATGCCCACAGAAGACCCCATCGAAAACCTCTCCTGGTACAACGAGGAGATGGAAGATTGCGCTGCCGGATATGCCGCCTATGTTGTGGAACTCCTGGAAACGGCAAAACAGACCTGCGCCGATCCTGTGGTCATGATTGAACAGCGAGTGAACTTCTCCCGTTGGGTTCAGGACGGATTCGGAACTGCCGACTGCATCGTTATCGCTGACGGCGTGATGAACATCTGCGATTACAAGCACGGCAAAGGAGTCGAGGTTTCCGCTGTGGCAAATCCCCAGATGATGCTGTATGCCCTGGGTGCCCTGGAAATCTTCGATGACATCTACGACATCGACACCGTCCGCATGACCATCTTCCAGCCCCGGAAGGCCAATGTCAGCGTGTACGAGATGGAAAAGGCTGACTTGCTCGAATGGGCAGATACCGATCTGACCCAGAAAGCGAAACTGGCCTATGAAGGTCAGGGCGATTTCCACTGCAGTGAATGGTGCCGTTTCTGTAAGGCAAAGGCCGAATGCAGAGAGCGCGCCGCCGCCAACCTGGAACTGGCTCGGTACGATTTCCAGACCCCTGCGCTCCTCGATGATGAGGAGATCGCAGACATCCTTGGCAAGGTTGATGCGCTGACTGCTTGGGCATCCGATGTAAAGGAATACGCCCTTCAGCAGGCTATCAGCGGAAAGGAATGGACCGGGTGGAAACTGGTCGAAGGCCGTTCCAATCGCAAGTACACCAGTGAAGCCGTTGTTGCCGCCACCGTGGAGAACGCGGGCTTCGACCCGTATGAGCGCAAAGTCCTCGGCGTCACCGCCATGCAGAAGCTGCTCGGCAAATCTCGCTTTGAGGAACTTCTCGCTCCCTACATTGAAAAGCCGCAAGGCAAACCGACGCTCGTGCCGGAGAGCGACAAACGTCCGGCAATGAACACAGCCAAAAACGATTTTATGGAGGAATTTTAATATGTCTAACAACGCAAACAGAGTCAACAACCCTATGAAGGTCATCACCGGTCCCGATACCCGTTGGTCTTATGCCAATGTCTGGGAACCCAAGTCCATTAACGGCGGCACTCCCAAGTACAGTGTCAGTCTCATCATTCCCAAGTCCGACACCAAGACTGTCGCAAAGATCAAGGCGGCAATCGAAGCTGCCTACCAGGAGGGTCAGTCCAAGTTGAAGGGCAACAGCAAGAGCGTACCCCCTCTGGCTGCCATCAAGACCCCTCTGCGCGACGGCGATATCGAGAGACCCGATGATCCTGCCTACGCCAACGCCTACTTCATCAATGCCAACTCCGCTACCGCACCCGGCATCGTGGATGCTGACCGCAATCCTGTGCTGACCCGCTCCGAGGTCTACTCCGGCGTGTATGGCCGTGCAAGCATCAACCTGTATGCCTTCAACTCCAACGGCAACAAGGGTATCGCTTGCGGTCTGAACAACCTGCAGCTCATCCGTGCCGGTGAACCTCTGGGTGGTAAGGCAAGCGCCGAGTCCGACTTCGCAACCGATGCGGATGACGATTTCCTGGCTTAATGGAGGTGCGACCATGACTGAATTTCAGGAACTGATGCTTTACACCTGCTTCGGAGCCATGACCGGCGTGTTTATCGCTGAACTCATCTTCCTCATCGCATCTGCGGTGAGTTGGGTGAAGGGCAAGATCCGCAAGCGCAAGGAAGCCAAGAAAATGAGGGAATCCGCCACAAAGGTGGACTAACGCACCAATGGGGCGGCGGGGATCAGTCTCTGCCGCCCTTATTCTCGTTGAAAGGACAATGATATGAAAATTCTCTCAATTGATATCGAGACCTACAGCGATCAGCCCCTTGCAAAAACTGGCGTGTATCGCTATGTAGAGTCACCTTTATTTGAAATATTGCTGTTTTCCTATAGTGTGGACGGCGGTCCCGTGCAACTGGTCGACCTTGCCTGCGGAGAACAGATCCCCGCCGACATTGTTGCCGCTTTAGAGGACGATTCTGTAACCAAGTGGGCCTTTAACGCCAACTTTGAACGCATCTGCTTGTCTCGGCACCTGGGTTACCCCACTGGAGACTACTTGGAGCCAGATTCATGGAAGTGTTCTATGGTGTGGGCAGCAACGATGGGACTGCCGCTTTCTCTGGAAGGTGTTGGTTCAGTGCTTGGGCTTGAGAAGCAGAAGCTGACCGAAGGCAAAGACCTCATCAAATATTTCTGTCAGCCCTGTGCGCCTACCAAGTCCAACGGTCAGCGCACCCGCAACCTTCCGGCTCATGCCCCGGACAAGTGGTTGGCTTTCAAAAAATATAACATCCGTGATGTTGAAACCGAGATGTCCATCCAGGCGCGACTTGCCAAGTACCCTGTGCCGGACAGCGTCTGGGACGAATACCACATCGACCAGGAAATCAACGACCGTGGCGTTGCCCTGGACATGGAACTGGTGCAGCAGGCCATTCAGATGGATGGCAGATCCCGCTCCGAACTGACCCAGGCAATGAAAGAACTGACGGCTCTGGAGAATCCCAACTCTGTACAGCAGATGAAGCAGTGGCTTTCGGACAACGGTATGGAGACCGACACCCTTGGCAAAAAGGCTGTGGCTGAAATGCTGAAGACTGCGCCGCCGGAATTGCAGAAAGTTCTGACCCTCCGTCAGCAGCTTGCCAAGTCCTCGGTGAAGAAGTACCAGGCAATGGAGACTGCTGTCTGTGCTGATGGTCGCGCCAGAGGGATGTTCCAGTTCTATGGTGCCAACCGCACTGGTCGATGGGCGGGTCGCATCATCCAGATGCAGAATCTGCCGCAGAACCATTTGGTGGATCTGGCGGAAGCCCGTGGGCTTGTCCGCTGCGGCGATTTCGACGCTCTGGAAATGCTCTACGAAGATGTGCCGGACACTTTATCACAACTTATCCGCACAGCATTCGTCCCCAGAGCGGATGCCAAGCTGATCGTTGCGGACTTTTCTGCCATCGAAGCCCGTGTCATTGCGTGGCTTGCCGGAGAAGAGTGGCGGCAGAAGGTCTTTGCTGAAGGTAAGGACATTTATTGTGCTTCTGCTTCCCAGATGTTTGGTGTCCCTGTCGAAAAGCATGGCATCAACGGTCACCTCCGGCAGAAGGGCAAAATCGCAGAATTGGCTCTCGGCTACGGCGGATCGGTCGGTGCTTTGAAGGCAATGGGCGCATTGGAGATGGGGCTTTCCGAAGAGGAACTGCCACCTCTGGTGGATGCGTGGAGGCAGGCCAATCCCAACATTACAAAACTGTGGTGGGATGTTGACCGTGCGGCAATGGAAGCAGTGCGCTACAAGCACACCAACGAAACCCACGGCATTGAGTTCTCCTGCAGGAGCGGGATGCTTTTTATTACGCTTCCGTCCGGCAGACAGCTTTCCTATGTAAAGCCCAAGGTCGGCACAAATAAGTTCGGCGGCGATTGTATCACCTATGAGGGTGTCGGCGGCACGAAAAAATGGGAGCGACTCGACAGCTACGGTCCCAAGTTCGTGGAAAACATCGTCCAGGCAACTGCCCGTGACATTCTCTGCTATGCAATGAACACGCTACGCTGCTGTTCCATTGTGATGCATATCCACGATGAAGTTGTCATCGAAGCGGATCGCAGGATGTCTCTGCAGGCAGTCTGCGAACAGATGGGCAGAACTCCGCCCTGGGCGGTGGGACTGTTGCTCCGTGCCGATGGTTATGAAACAGATTTTTATAAAAAAGATTGATGCTTTTGTGTTCAAAACGGGGCTTCACCTCCAGTGGGTAGTAGAGATGGCGGTGAAGCCCATCGTGAAAGGAGTCCTGTATGAGTGTAGATAAATTCAACAGCGAGGGTTATTACGACCCAACCGCATACGAAGCTATGTCCACCGTAGAAAAAGAGGTACGGGCGCTTCGTGCATTTCGGCCTATCGTGTATATCTGCTCTCCCTATGCCGGAGAGATTGAGAAAAATGTGAAGGCCGCCCAGGGATACAGCCGCTTTGCGGTGGAAAAAGGCTATATCCCCATAGCACCGCACCTACTGTTTCCGCAATTTCTGAATGATGCCAACCCCAAGGAACGGCAGCTTGGTCTGTTCTTCGGCAACGCCCTCATGAGCAAATGTTCCGAAGTCTGGGTGTTTGGTAGTCGCATCTCTGCCGGAATGGAAGCAGAGATCAACCGTGCCAAGTGGAAGAACTACCGCTTGCGTTATTTTACTGAAACCTGCGAGGAGGTACACCATGTTTGCAATAACTGAAGGAACCAGAAAAGTGTACGGTAAGGAAATCACCACCTACACCAGAGAAATTTACAGCGCCAATGTCCTGGAAGTCGAAGCAGGCACCAACGGATTCCAGGGTGGCGACAGTGGTCACGGTAGCCGCGCCTATATCCGTATTGAGGATATGGGTTCTACCGATATCCGTGTCAACCTCTTGGGGCGAGACGGTGATGAAGGTTTTGAACTGTTCCTCGGCGGCGACTGTGAACTGGAGACCATGATCCGTGCGCTCAAGTTTATCACAAAAGCACTGGAGGACGGTGCCAAGGAGGTGCATGACTGATGTTCACATTGTATAGTGCAGATTTCATCAATGCCCCAAGCAACTGCTCCTATCCCCACAAAGTCGAGGTGACCGATCCTGCCAGTTTTGCGGAAGCGGTCAGCCGCGACTATGTCTGCGCCGAGTACATGAACAATTACCGCAACGGCGATAATTTCCTCGGCTCGGACTGCCTGCCCGTGGACTGTGACAATGACCACTCCGAGAACCCTGCCGATTGGGTCACTCCGGCAGATGTCCAGGCGGCTTTCCCCGGCATTACCTTTGTCGTTCACTACAGCCGCTTTCATATGCGTGAGAAAAACGGCAAACCCGCTCGTCCCAAGTTCCATGTCCTGTTTCCCATTGAGTACATGACGGACGCCGCCGCATACAGCGAAATGAAGAAACTGGTCAATACCATTTTTCCGTATTTCGATACCAAAGCCCTGGATGCTGCCCGTTTCTTTTTCGGAACGGCGAACCCAGAGGTCGAACTGTACCCTGGTGAAATGACCTTAAGTGAGTATCTGTCAGCAGAGGATTTTGATGCGGATATGCCCGGTGGTTCTCACGGCGGCACACAGGTCATTCCCGAAGGAAGCCGTAATGCTACCATGTCCCGCTTTGCCGGTCGCGTCATCAAAAAATATGGTGACAACGACACCGCTTTCCAGTGCTTCATGGAGGAAGCCGACAAGTGCAATCCTCCCTTGGAACAGCAGGAACTGATGACCATCTGGCACTCCGCCCAGAAGTTCTATGCCAAGGTTCAGCAGCAGGACGGATATGTTCCTCCCGAATTATACAACGATGATACGTCCTATAAACCGGACGATTTCTCCGATGTCGGGCAGGCAGAGGTTCTGGCAAAGCACTTCTCCGGGGAACTGCGTTATTCTCCGGCAACCCACTACATCCGATACAACGGCCGGTACTGGCAGGAAACCGAACCCGGCGCACAGGCGGTTGCCCACGAACTGACCCGCCGTCAGCTTGCAGAGGCATCTTCCGATATGCTTGCCGCCCTTGCTACGCTGAAGGCTTGCGGTGCACAGGAAATCATGGAAAACAACAGCAAAGCCAAAGCCGAAGGCATGATGAACGAGGAACAGATGGAAGCCTACAAAGCCTTCCTCGCCGCAAAGGCATATCAGTCCTATGTCATTCAGCGCCGTGCATCCAAGAATATCACCGCAACGCTGAAAGAGTCCCGCCCCATGTTGGAAATCACCCCACAGGACTTGGATGCCAATCCGTATTTGCTTTGTACCCCGGATGCCACCTATGACCTCCGTCTGGGTATGGCGGGTGCAAGGGAGCATTCGCCGGAGGACTTTATCACCAAGACTACCACCGTTTCTCCCGGCGACCGTGGCAAACAGATCTGGCTCGACTGCCTGAACACCATTTTCTGCGGTGACCAGGAACTCATCGACTATGTGCAGATGATCTGTGGTCTCGCTGCCGTTGGCAAGGTCGAGGTCGAAGCTCTCATTATCGCATACGGTTGTGGTCGCAATGGTAAGTCCACCTTCTGGAACTCCGTGTCCCGTGTCCTGGGTCTTTACAGCGGCAACATCTCTGCCGACACGCTGACCTTCGGATGCCGCCGCAATGTGAAGCCGGAGATGGCCGAGGTCAAGGGCAAGCGTCTGCTCATTGCCGCCGAGATGCAGGAAGGCGCTCGGCTGAACGATTCCACCGTGAAGCAGCTCTGCTCCGTGGATGACATTTTTGCGGAAAAGAAGTACAAGGATCCCTTCAGCTTCTCTCCGAGCCACAGCCTGGTGCTGTACACCAACCATCTTCCCAGAGTCAGCGCTTCCGATGACGGTACCTGGCGCCGCCTTATCGTTATCCCGTTCAATGCCAAGATTGAGGGCAAAAGCGACATCAAAAATTACGGTGACTACCTGTATCAGAACGCTGCCGAGAGCATTCTTGCCTGGATCATCGAAGGTGCCAAGAAGGTCATTGACCTGGGCTACAAATTTCCTGTTCCCGCTATCGTGCAGAAAGCCATTGATGACTATCGCAGCCAGAACGACTGGTTCGGTAACTTCCTGGCTGAAAAGTGCGAGGTCGGTGACGGTCTGAAGGAAAGTTCCAGTACCCTTTATCAGGCATACCGCAACTACTGCCTTGATTGCAACGAGTATGTGCGTAACACCGCAGATTTTTACCTTGCCTTGGAGAATGCGGGTTTTGAACGTTTGGTGCTGAACCGCAAGCGTTATTTTAAGGGTCTGAAGCTGAAAACAGATGATGGCGACTTTGAGGATTTTCTGAATTAACCGGGACTATGACAAGGTGTATCAAGGTCATATACAAAAAGTCTCTTAAGGGAAAATTTCAAGAAAAAACCATAAGAAAGAGTTTAGTAAATGACATTGATACACCTTGCACATGGTCAGAAAAACGAATGGAGAAAGCATTATGAGAGAAAAAGCAATTGAGCAAAAATTAACGCTGATGGTAAAAAAGCAGGGCGGCATCTGTCCGAAGTTCGTTTCTCCTGGATTTGATGGGATGCCGGACAGAATCGTCCTTTTGCCCGGTGGCTGTATGGCTTTTGTGGAAGTAAAGGCCCCAGGGAAAAAGCCACGGGCATTGCAGACCTCCCGCCACGCACTCTTGCGGAGGTTGGGGTTCATGGTCTATGTCCTGGATAACGAAGAGCAGATCGGAGGTATCCTTGATGAGATACAAACCACATGATTACCAGGCATACGCCATCGACTACATCGAGACCCATCCCATTGCCACCGTCTTTTTGGACATGGGCCTTGGCAAAACAAGCATCACCCTCACAGCCATCGGCAACCTTCTGTTTGACAGCTTCGAGGTTCATCGGGTTCTGGTGATTGCACCGCTGCGTGTAGCGCGGGACACATGGACGGCTGAAGTCGATAAGTGGGATCACCTCCAGAACCTCATCTGCTCCGTGGCTGTCGGCACAGAAGCAGAACGCAAAGCTGCCCTGATGCGACCCGCCGATATTTATATTATCAACCGTGAAAATGTGCAGTGGCTTGTTGAGGAAAGCGGCATCCCGTTCACCTTCGATATGATCGTGATTGACGAACTGTCCTCTTTCAAGAACCACAACACAAAGCGGTTTAAGTCCATCCTGAAGGTCAGACCCAGAGTCAGCCGCATTGTTGGACTGACCGGCACGCCCGCCTCCAACGGTCTGATGGATCTGTGGGCAGAGTTCCGTATCCTGGATATGGGTCAGCGCCTGGGTCGGTTCATCATCAAGTACCGCACCGACTACTTCATGCCGGACAAGCGGAACGGACAAATCATCTACTCCTACAAACCGCTTCCCTATGCAGAGGATGCCATCTACAGACAGATTTCAGACATCACCATTTCCATGAAATCTACCGACCACCTACAGATGCCGGAGTTGGTCAACAGCGAGTACACGGTTCAGCTTTCCGATGAGGAGCGGGAGCATTACGATGAACTGAAGCGTGAACTGGTGCTGACCCTGGGTGACGGCGAAATCACCGCCGCCAACGCAGCGTCCCTCTCTGGCAAGCTGTCCCAGATGGCAAACGGTGCAATCTACGATGACAGCGGTGAGGTCATCCAAATCCATGACCGCAAGTTGGATGCCTTGGAGGACATTATCGAAGCCGCCAACGGCAAGCCGGTTCTGGTGGCCTACTGGTTCAAGCATGACCTAACCCGCATATCCGAGCGGCTGAAAAAACTGCATATCCCGTTCTCCCGTCTGGATGACTCCGACAGTATCCGCAGATGGAACAGCGGTCAGATCCCCGTGGCACTGATCCACCCTGCATCGGCAGGACATGGTTTGAATCTTCAATCCGGCGGCTCCACCCTTGTGTGGTTCGGGCTGACTTGGAGTTTGGAACTGTATCAGCAGACCGTAGCCCGTCTCTGGCGGCAGGGTCAGACCTCCGAGACCGTGGTGGTTCAGCACATCGTTACAAAGGGCACCATTGACAACCGCATCATGAAAGCCCTCTCCCAGAAGGGGCATACACAGACGGCACTGATTGATGCCGTAAAAGCGGACTTGAAAATCTGAGACAACCTATGAAAATCCGTGCCAATCCGAGGATCACAACATTTCGGAGGTACGAATATGAATATTATCTGGCACTATCTGGACAAACGCGGCGCTGCCATCAATGCTTTGAAGGATTACGGCAGTATGCAGTACATCATCGACCACACCGATGAGGAAATCGACACCGTCCATGACAGAATGTCCTCTGTTGGCAGTCCCGTCCTCTCGGATATGCCGAAAGGTCCCCATAATCCGCAGGCAAACGAAAACCGCATCATCGTAGCCATTGATGAAATCGATGTGCTGAAGGAGCGGTACAGACAGGCTGTTGAGTACATGGACTGGTTCAAACCGGCGTGGATGGCACTGTCCGAGGATGAACGCTATGTCCTGCAGACCTTCTACTGGAACGAGGACGAGCGTCAGACCGATGCCGTTTACGACATCTGCGACCATTTCAACATTGAGCGGTCTTCCGCATACAACAAAAAGAACCGTGCGGTTCAGCATCTGGCCCTGCTTCTGTATGGCAAGTGATGAGTAATATCGTGGACGCTTTTTCCATTACGGCGTTGTATAATAGTATCATGAAAGACTGCACAGAGAGCCTCATGGGAACAATCCCGTGGGGCTTTTTGTATGCCCCAAGGAGGTTAAACGATGCCGAAGAAACCGAAGCGTCCGTGTTCTTTCCCCGGCTGTCCCAAGCTAACTGACGGCAGGTTCTGTGAGGAACACGCAAAGGCAGAAGCCAAACGCTACGAGAAGTACGACAGAGACCCTGCTGTACGCCGTAGATACGGACGGGCTTGGAAGCGTATCCGTGACAGTTATGTGCAGCAGCATCCTTTGTGTGAGGTGTGCCAGAAGGAAGGCAGACTGGTTGCGACCGAGGAAGTCCACCACAAGGTGCCCTTGTCCGAGGGCGGCACTCACGCAAGAGATAATTTGATTGCCCTTTGCAAGTCCTGCCATGCCAGAATCCACGCCGAGCGTGGTGATCGTTGGCACAATTCATGACCCGGTAGGGGCGGTCAAATCTCCGGGACCTTTATCCCGTGCAACGGGCCTGGGGGTCCGTGTGGAAAATCGCATAAGTTTTCGGGGGAATAGACCCCGGCATGAAGGAGGTGTGAAAATATGGGTCAGAGAGGACCAAAACCCGGCTCCGGCGGCAGACCGAAAAAGCCGATTGCGGACAAGATTGCGGATGGCAACCCTGGAAAAAGACCGTTGACTGTAATTGATTTCAAAGACAGCGCGGCTGATCTGGAGGGGCAGCCAATGCCCAAGCCCTCCGAGTTCCTTTCCGCAAAACAGAAAGACGGCTCTACACTCTGTGCTGCCGAGATTTATGAAAATGTATGGAGATGGCTGTCCGACCGTGGATGCGCCGCCATCATTTCTCCGCAGCTCATTGAACGCTTCGCTATGGCAAGCGCCAGATGGATTCAGTGTGAGTCCCTCACCAGTGAGTTGGGCTTTCTGGCAAAGCACCCTACCACGGGTGCAGCGATCCAGTCACCCTATGTGGCCATCGCAAACACATACATGACCCAGGCAAACCGCCTGTGGTCGGAAATTTACCAGATCGTCCGTGAGAACTGCACCGGCGAATATAACGGTGCAAATCCCCAGGATGATGTAATGGAACGATTGCTTCGAGCAAGGAAAGGAAACGGTTGATTATGTTTGAAAAAGTAAATCCGGCACATCCCGATAAGATTGCCGACCGCATTGCCGGGGCGCTCGTCGACCTGGCATATAAATCCGAGAGAAACCCGCGCATCGCAGTGGAGGTTCTCATCGGTCACGGAACCTGCCATATCATCGCAGAGACTTCCGTGCAGCTTTCTATTGATGATGTGACTGCCGCCGTTCACCGCATCGCAGGCTTCCTCAATGTTGATTACTCCGAAGTTCCCCAGGATGTCCACCTTTCCCGAAATCAGAGTGGTGCTATCCGCTGCGGTGACAACGGCATCTTCAAGGGTGTGCCTGTGACTGCCGAGCAGAAGGAACTGGTGCGCGTTGCCACTGACATCTACAATGCCTACCCCTTTGATGGCAAGTACATCATCGACAACGGCAGGGTCATCATCTGCCAGAGCAACGCCAATGCTGACCATCTCCGTGAAATCTATCCCGTCGCAGAAATCAATCCGCTCGGTGACTGGACTGGTGGCACGGATGTGGATACTGGTGCTACTAACCGCAAGTTGGGCAGCGATATGGCTGATTCCGTAACTGGCGGTGGTCTCCACGGCAAAGATCTCTCCAAGGCTGATGTCAGCGTGAACATTTACGCTTGGCTCAAGGCCCAGGAGACCGGCAAGCCTGTTCAGTTCTGCTGCGCCATCGGTGATGAGGCTGTCGGTGGCATTCCCTACGAGGAAATCGTGGAAACGGCAAGAGCCTACATCAAGTCCGTTGGTGGCTTTGAGGCATTTGCCGAGTGGGGTCTTGTATGATTATTGAGAAAAAGAACACGGCAGACCTTCTGCCTGCCGACTACAACCCTCGCAAAGACCTTAAGCCCGGAGATGCGGAATATGAAAAACTGAAACGCTCCATTGAGCAGTTCGGCTATGTGGAACCCGTCATTTGGAATCAGACCACCGGCCGTGTGGTTGGCGGTCATCAGCGTCTGAAGGTGCTGATGGATATGGGCATGACCGAAGTAGACTGCGTTGTGGTGGAGATGGACGAGGAAAAGGAAAAAGCCCTCAATATTGCTCTCAATAAAATCAGCGGCGATTGGGACAAGGACAAGTTGGCTCTGCTCATTGCAGATTTGCAGGGTGCTGACTTCGATGTGTCCCTTACTGGTTTTGAACCTGCCGAGATCGATGCTCTGTTTAAGGACACCCTCAAGGACGGCGTCAAAGATGATGATTTCGATGTAGGCGCAGAACTGGCACAGCCCACCATGACCAAGCCCGGTGACGTCTGGACGCTCGGTCGCCACCGTCTGATCTGCGGTGACAGCACCAAGGCCGAAACCTATGACCTTCTGATGGGTGGCACCAAAGCCAACCTGGTCATCACCGACCCTCCGTACAATGTCAACTACGAAGGCAGCGCAGGCAAAATCAAAAATGACAACATGGCTGACGAAGCCTTTTATAACTTCCTTCTGGATGCGTACACGCAGATGCACTCCGCGATGGCGGACGATGCTTCCATCTATGTGTTCCACGCAGATACCGAGGGACTGAACTTCCGCAGGGCATTTGCCGATGCGGGTTTTTATTTGTCCGGCTGTTGCATCTGGAAAAAGCAGTCCCTTGTGTTGGGACGCTCTCCTTACCAGTGGCAGCACGAACCCTGTCTGTACGGATGGAAGAAAAACGGCAAGCATCAGTGGTACACCGGCAGGAAGGAAACCACCATCTGGGAATTTGATAAGCCCAAGAAGAATGGCGACCATCCTACCATGAAACCGATCCCGCTCCTGGCATATCCCATTATGAATTCTTCCATGAGCAACAGCGTGGTGCTTGACCCCTTCGGCGGTTCCGGCTCTACGCTTATTGCCTGTGAGCAGACCGACCGCATCTGCTACACCGTGGAACTGGATGAAAAGTTCTGCGATGTTATCGTGAAGCGGTACATCGAGCAGGTCGGTGGCTCGGACGAAGTTTCGGTCATTCGGGACGGACTTTCGTACAAATACTCCGAAGTGGAGGTACAAGATGAATAATTTGACCCTGGGCAGTCTCTTTGACGGCTCCGGCGGTTTCCCTTTGGGCGGCTTGATTTCCGGCATCACACCTGTGTGGGCATCGGAGATCGAGCCGTTTCCAATTCGGGTCACTACCAAGCGTCTGCCCTTTATGAAACATTACGGTGACATCTCCCAGATGGATGGCGGGAAGATCGAGCCTGTGGACATCATCACCTTCGGCTCACCCTGCACGGATATGTCCGTTGCCGGTCGCAGAGCCGGACTGGAAGGACAGCAATCTGTGCTGTTCTACCAAGCCATCCGCATCATTAAGGAAATGAGGTGTGCTACCAATGGCAAATATCCAAGATACATCGTGTGGGAGAATGTCCCCGGCGCCTTCTCCTCAAACAGCGGTGAAGACTTCAAGGCAGTCCTCGAAGCGGTCATCGGTGTCGCAGAACCGGAAACCCAGGTGCCTATGCCTGAAAAGAACCGATGGCCTTATGCCGACTGCTACATGGGAGACGGATGGAGCGTTGCTTACAGAGTTCTTGACGCTCAATTCTGGGGAGTTCCCCAACGAAGAAAACGCATCTACCTTGTCGCAGATTTTGCAGGTAGGCGTGCCTTCGACATACTTTTTAAGTCCGAAGGCTTGTCAGGGTATTCTGCGGAGGGCTTCCGCTCGTGGCAAAGAACTGCCGGAAGTGCTGCGGATCGCACTGGAACAGCAAGCCTCTGCTTAAATGACCAGGGCGGTCAGCGTATGGATGTGACGGATGATGTAACCGCCACGCTCCGCGCTGAAGCCCACCATCCTCCGTGTGTTCTGGAATCCGCAGGATTCTGCACAGAGCATTCTGCCAAGAGCCGCAGCATTGGTTATGAGGAAGAAACTTCGCCAACACTCCGAGCAGGAGTCGTTCCTGCAGCAGTCGCTTTGGAAAACCATCCAACCGACAGCAGAGTGAAGATTGCCGAGGACGGCAAAATTCAGACGCTCACCTCCCGCATGGGGACAGGCGGTGGAAATGTGCCGCTTGTTATGAAGATCCGCTCTGGTTGTGAAGGTGGCGGCAAGGGTCCTCTCATCCAGACAGATAAATCCGCCACGCTTTCCTGTAACAATGACCAGACTTTGTTTGAGCCGAAGGCTTATAGTATCTGCTCAAAAGAAAGCAATGCTATGAAATCGGACAATCCTCACAGCGGAATCTATGAGGTCGAAACATCTCGCACCATAGACGGCAACGGCGGTAACCCCGGATGCAACCAGGGCGGCATTGCGGTGGTGGAAAGTTATGCCATCCAGGGTTCTATGATCGGTCGCAACGATAAGAATGGTCCCCAGGGTGATGGCATCAACGAAGATGTCAGCTTTACATTGAATACCGTGGATCGCCATGCCGTATATGCTATGACCACTGGTAGCTTCACCCAGGTTGCCGAGGATAAGGCTCCCACAGTGCTTGCCCGTGATTATAAAGACCCAACCGCCGTTTGCTATGGCATCGGCAGGGACACTTTCAACCAGGGCAAGAACGCCAAGTTCGCTCCTACCTTTGAGGAGGAACTTCAGCCCACCCTCGTTGCCAAAGGTCCCGGTGCTATTCAGAGTGGGTACACCGTCCGTAGGCTCACTCCTACAGAGTGTGCCAGACTGCAGGGATTCCCAGACTGGTGGTGCGATGACTTGGGCATTGCCGAACCTACGATGGAGGATATTCGTTATTGGTACGATGTGTTTGAAACCCATCGCAGGATCGTGGGCAGTTCCACAAAGCCTAAGTCTCTGAAGCAGATTGCCAAGTGGCTGCGCGACCCCCATTCGGATGCCGCAGAATATAAAATGTGGGGCAACGGTGTCGCACTTCCTTGCGTGGTTTTTGTGCTGTCCGGCATCGTGTACTGTACACAATCCGAGGGCTGATAATTTGACACTATTCTGTGGTTATAGGCCTTGCTATTATTCGGTTTTAGAGCGAATATGTGACTACCAAATTTAAAGGAGGTCACACAATATGATTATCAACTACAACGTCAGCGGTTCCGACCGCAAGCAACTGGTCGCAGCCATTGCTGAACACACCGGTGAAAAACCCAAATACCTCGGCGCACCCGGTTTTGCCTACCAGATCGGCGGTTTCACCGTCAGTGTGGACGGCAAGGTCACCATCGAGGACAACAGCACCGCCGCACCGCTCATCCACTTCCTGCGTGAGAAGGGCTTCCAGGCTGAAGACCCTCTGGCAGACTGCATCGCAGACGATGCCAACGAAGATGTGGAAGCGGACGAAGCCTGCGGCATCTGCATTTCCATGCCCCGCAGCCTTTTCACCGACAGCAGCCTGGAAAACCTCAAGGCACTCATCGCAGCCAAGGGAAACCTCATCAAAAAGGCTCTGGGCGTGGATGACCTTCCAATTGAGGTCACGGACGAAAAAGTTTCCTTCCCCTGGTTTCCGGCAGTGCCTACTCCAGAAGAACTGAAAGCCTATGACACCTTCATTTGCAAGCTGTGCGAAATGGCACGGAACGCAAAGCGAGTGGTGGCAAAAGAAAAGGAAACGGACAACGACAAGTACGCATTCCGCTGCTTCCTTCTCCGCCTGGGCTTCATCGGCGCAGAGTTCAAGACCGAACGCAAAATCTTGCTCCGCAACCTGGTGGGCACTTCTGCCTTTAGAAGCGGTCAGCCCAAGGAGGTGGAAGTATGCGAGTAATCTCCAGAGAAGCCTTACAAGCCCTCCGTGAGCGCTACCCAAAGGGTGCACGGGTGGAACTGGTGCAGATGGACGATCCTCAAGCACCTCCCATAGGTACAAAAGGCACCGTGATCGGTGTTGATGATATTGGCAGCGTTATGGTTGCCTGGGATACTGGCTCCGGCTTGAATGTAGCCTACGGTGTCGATGTTTGTCGAAAGGTGGCGAATACCGATGACCGATAAAATCCGAGAGCAGATCCTCGCAGTCCGCAAGACTGGCCGTACCAATATGTTTGATGTTCCGATGGTACAGTACATCGCCAATGAAATGCGGTTCTATGAACTGGTGATTTTCCTTGAGGAGCATCGCTCCGAATATGTGAATTTCATCCTCACGGGCGAGTCATAAACTACACAAATTCACCCCGTAAGAATGGCTGAATAATCGTGTAGTATATTATCGCAAAACCCCTGTATATTATGTGTTTTCAGAGGTAATATGTGTCACACCGAAAGGGAAAACATAGAAAAAACGGAGGAAAACATTATGGAATTCACAACGATGGAACGGCTGCAAATGAAGGTTTCCGCAAGCTACGGTGCGGTCATTCAGTTCGGCGACAAGGTCTTTGTTACGGACTGCCACTGGAAAGGCGGTTTTACGGCAGAGATTTACGAGTTCGTTGAAACCCCCGATGAGACCGGGCTTGGCGACATTGAGTGCAGACTTGCACCTTGGGGAAAGACCGATGAGCGGTTCGCAGACAACGGCCACGCAATTGCCTGGTGCATGGCACAGGTGAAGTAAATCTGAGGAGGAAACATTATGGCAAAAACTGGACTGGAAATCATCAAGGCTCTGGACACCACTGCCGGAGAAATCGCAGAGATCATCAGCAAGGGTCACCCGCCCTTTGAAGAAGGCGGCTCGGTTGCCTGCGACCTGGTCACCTGCGAACAGTGCTGGCTTGCATGGCTGACCACAGGCAAGCCTCCGATCCTCACCAAGAAGTAAAACTACATCACAGCCCTGGGATGGAGCCGAGAGGCTCTGTTCCTCGTATACGGAAAGTCGCACCGATAACGGTGGCGGCTATTTTTTATGCTCATTTGAAGGAGGTGACCGCATATCAGAAAGCTGAAGAAATACAAACCGACCCGCTTCATGTCCGAAGGCTCCTACTACGATAAGGATGCCGCTGACTATGCGGTCGGTTTCATTGAGTGCCTTTGCCATACGAAAGGCACCTGGGCAAGAAAGCCCTTTGAACTGATCGACTGGCAGGAACAGATCATCCGAGACATTTTCGGAACACTGAAGCCCAACGGCTATCGCCAGTTTAATACCGCATATATCGAAATCCCCAAGAAACAGGGCAAGTCCGAACTGGCTGCCGCTGTTGCGCTTTTGCTGACCTGCGGTGATGGTGAGGAGCGAGCCGAGGTCTACGGCTGCGCCGCTGACCGACAGCAGGCATCCATCGTTTTTAATGTAGCTGCCGACATGGTGCGTATGTGTCCGGCTCTGGCAAAGCGGGTCAAAATCCTTGATTCCCAAAAGCGTCTGATTTATCTGCCCACAGGCAGTATCTACCAGGTGCTTTCCGCAGATGTTGGAAACAAGCACGGCTTCAACACCCACGGTGTTGTATTTGATGAGTTGCACACGCAGCCGAACAGAAAACTGTTTGATGTTATGACCAAGGGTTCCGGCGATGCTCGTATGCAGCCGCTGTACTTCCTTATTACCACGGCAGGCAACGACACCAAGTCCATCTGCTATGAGATCCACCAAAAGGCAAAGGACATCATCGAGGGTCGTAAAATCGACCACACTTTTTATCCCGTTATCTACGGTGCGGATGAAAGTGATGACTGGACTGACCCGGAAACCTGGAAGAAGGCTAACCCCTCCCTGGGCATTACGGTGGGCATCGACAAGGTGCGTGATGCCTGTGAGTCCGCCAAGCAGAACCCTGGCGAAGAGAATGCTTTCCGGCAGCTTCGCTTGAACCAGTGGGTCAAGCAGGCAGTCCGTTGGATGCCGATGGACAGATGGGACAAATGTGCCTTTGCCACCTCCGAGGATGACCTTGAGGGGCGCGTGTGTTACGGTGGTCTGGACTTGTCCTCCACCACAGATATTACTGCACTGGTTCTGGTGTTCCCGCCTGAATACGATGATGATAAATATATCATCCTACCGTATTTCTGGATACCCGAAGACAACCTCGACCTCCGTGTCCGGCGCGACCATGTGCCATATGATGTTTGGGAGAGGCAGGGTTTCCTGCAGACCACCGAGGGCAATGTGGTTCACTATGGTTACATCGAAAAATTCATCGAGCGCCTGGGTGAACGATACAACATCCGTGAAATTGCCTTTGACCGTTGGGGCGCTGTGCAGATGGTGCAGAACCTTGAGGGTATGGGCTTCACGGTCGTTCCTTTCGGACAGGGCTTCAAAGATATGTCCCCGCCCACCAAAGAACTGATGAAACTGGTGCTTGAAGAAAAGGTCGCCCACGGTGGGCATCCCGTTCTTCGATGGATGATGGATAACATCTTCATCCGCACCGACCCCGCCGGCAACATCAAGCCGGACAAGGAAAAATCTACAGAGAAGATTGACGGTGCGGTTGCTACTATTATGGCTCTCGACCGCGCGATCCGTTGCGGCAATGATACCAGTGCTTCGGTCTACGATGACCGGGGCATTTTGTTTATCTGACGGAGGTGTGAAATGGAAAAGAAAAAACTGCATATTGTTTCGCTCTCCGGCGGCAAGGACTCAACAGCCATGCTTCTGCGGATGTTGGAGGAAGGATGGCCTGTCGATCTCATTCTGTTCTGCGATACGGGGCTTGAATTTGACGGTATGTACCACCACATTGAAAAACTGGAAAAGTATATCGGCAGACCAATCACCAGGCTCAAGTCCGAATATTCCTTTGAGTACCTGCTTTTGGAGCATATGCCCAGGAGAAAGAACCCCGAACTGTTCGGTCGCAAAGGTTATAGTTGGGCGGGTCCCAGAAACCGTTGGTGTACTGCCATGCTGAAACAGCGGATCATTGACCGCTATCTCCGCAATCTGGCAAAGAAATACGAGTTGGTTCAGTATATCGGTATTGCCGCCGATGAACCGCAGCGTATCCGCAACTTCCGCTATCCTTTGGTGGAATGGGGTATGACTGAGGCAGACTGCCTTGCCTACTGCAAGGAGCGGGGCTTTGATTGGGATGGGCTGTACGATATTTTCCACCGTGTATCCTGTTGGTGCTGCCCGTTGCAGTCCTACGATGAACTCCGCAAATTACGAAAGCACTTCCCGGAACACTGGGAAAAACTGCGCGATTGGGACTCCCGCACCTGGCGCACATTTTTGAAACATTATTCTGTAGAGCAACTGGAAATACGCTTTGCTTTTGAGGAAGAGCGGCTTGCCACCGGACTTCCCATAAAAGGCAGGGCGTTTTTTGATGCTCTGCGTGAGCGACTGAAAGAAGGTGATGCATAATGGGTATCTTTTCTGGTCTGTTCAAATCCAGAGATAAGCCTGAAAACCGAACTGCCGGAAGCGCCTATGCCTTTTACATGGGTGGAACTACCGCAGGCAAAACCGTAACAGAGCGGTCTGCCATGCAGATGACTGCCGTGTACTCTTGTGTCCGTATTCTGGCAGAAGCTGTGGCGGGGCTTCCGCTGCACCTCTATAAATACACCGATGGCGGCGGCAAAGAAAAAGCCCTCGACCATCCGCTGTACCGACTGCTCCACGATGAGCCGAACCCGGAAATGAGTTCTTTCGTGTTCCGTGAGACCCTCATGACCCATCTGCTTCTGTGGGGCAACGCCTATGCACAGGCCATCCGCAACGGCAAGGGCGAGGTCATCGCACTATACCCGCTGATGCCCAACAAGATGTCCGTTGACAGAGATGAAAACGGCCGTCTGTACTACACCTATTATCGTGGCTCGGATGAAGCCATTAAAAAAAAGGATTTTGCGGTAACGCTTCAGCCTTCGGATGTGCTGCATATCCCAGGCTTGGGCTTTGACGGTCTGGTGGGCTACAGCCCCATTGCTATGGCAAAGAACGCCATAGGCATGGCGATTGCCTGTGAGGAGTACGGTGCCAAGTTCTTTGCAAACGGTGCGGCTCCTGGCGGTGTTCTGGAACACCCCGGCACCATCAAAGATCCGCAGCGTGTGCGTGAAAGTTGGCAGTCCACTTTCGGCGGCAGCGGAAACGCAAATAAGATCGCAGTTCTTGAGGAAGGCATGAAATACACGCCCATCGGCATCTCGCCGGAACAGGCGCAGTTCCTTGAGACCCGCAAATTCCAAATCAATGAAATCGCTCGAATTTTCCGCGTCCCGCCCCACATGGTCGGTGATCTGGAAAAGTCGAGCTTTTCTAATATTGAGCAGCAGTCCCTTGAGTTCGTGAAATACACCCTTGACCCTTGGGTCATCCGTTGGGAGCAGTCCATTCAGAGGGCGCTTCTGTCCCAAGGCGAAAAGGCAGAGTATTTTGTGAAGTTCAATCTGGAAGGTCTGCTCCGTGGCGATTACCAGAGCCGCATGAACGGCTACGCCATCGGTCGCCAGAACGGTTGGATGTCCGCAAACGACATCCGTGAACTGGAAAACCTCGACCGCATCCCTGCGGAAGAAGGCGGCGACCTGTACCTCATTAACGGCAATATGCTCCCGCTTAAAAATGCCGGGGCTTTTGCAAATACACCTACTGATGACGGAAAGGAGGAAAATCCCGATGAAGAAGTTCTGGAAGTGGAAGAACCAGGCACAGACGGAGACGGCTCCGGCGGAGAGGATTCTGTTTCTCAACGGCACCATCGCCGAGGAAAGTTGGTTTGACGATGACGTCACTCCGCAGCTTTTCAAGGATGAGTTGATGGCAGGCTCCGGCGACATCACCGTCTGGATCAACAGCCCCGGCGGTGACTGCGTGGCGGCAGCCCAAATCTACAATATGCTGATGGATTACAAGGGCAACGTCACGGTCAAGATTGACGGCATCGCTGCCTCCGCAGCATCCGTTATCGCTATGGCAGGTACCAAGGTTCTGATGTCCCCGGTATCTATGATGATGATCCATAACCCCATGACCATTGCTTTCGGTGACTCTGCGGAAATGCAGAAAGCCATTGAAATGCTCGGCAGCGTGAAGGATTCCATCATCAATGCCTACGAGATCAAGACCGGGCTGTCCCGCGCAAAGCTGTCCCACCTTATGGACGCTGAAACCTGGATGGATGCAAACAAGGCCGTGGAACTCGGCTTTGCTGATGAGGTCATCAAGCGTTCCGGCGATACCGAAGATGTGGAAGCACCCACAGTCTCCATGCTGTATTCCAAGGCCAATGTGGTCAATTCCCTCATGGACAAAATCGCTGCCAAGTGCGCGATTGAACCCAAACCCACCCACCAACACAGAGCCGATGACCTTTTGGATCGGCTCAATCTTATCAAAAACTGGAGGTAATTTATTATGACTATCAACGAACTGCGCGAAAAGCGTAATCAGGCTTGGGAAGCTGCAAAGGCTTTTGTAGAGACCAAGCGCAACAGTGACGGTCTGCTTTCCGATGAGGATGCCAAGACCTACGCCCAGATGGAAAAGAAGGTTCAGGACTACGGTGCTGAAATCGAGCGTATGGAAGCTATGTCCGCTATGGACGCACAGCTTTCCAAGCCCACTTCCACTCCCATCACCGAAAAGCCTATGAACGGCACTTCTGTGAATGACCAGAAGCCCAAGACCGGCCGTGCTTCCGATGCCTATAAGGACGGTATGCTCAAGGCTCTCCGCACCAACTTCCGCCAGGTCAGCAATGTTCTCCAGGAGGGCATTGACGCTGATGGCGGCTACTTGGTTCCCGAAGAGTATGACTCCCGCCTGATCGAGGCTCTGGAGGAAGAGAACATCTTCCGTAAGCTGGGCCACACCATCACTACCAGTGGTGAGCGCAAGATCAACATCGCTGCCACCAAGCCTGCGGCTGCGTGGATCGATGAGGGCGAGGAACTCACCTGGGGCGATGCCAAGTTCGCCCAGATTAATCTGGATGCCCACAAACTCCATGTTGCCGTGAAGGTCACCGAGGAACTGCTCTACGACAACGCATTCCAGTTGGAGAAGTACATCCTTCGTCAGTTTGCAAAGGCTCTGGCCAATGCGGAAGAGGATGCCTTCCTCAATGGTACCGGCGTAGGTCAGCCCCTGGGTCTGCTTGCCGAGGAGGGCGGCGCACAGATTGGCGTGACTGCCGCATCTGCTACCGAGATCACTGCCGATGAACTCATCGACCTGGTGTACTCCCTCAAGCGCCCCTACCGCAAAAATGCCAAGTTCATCTGCAATGACCAGACTCTGGCGGCGATCCGCAAACTGACTGACAAGAACGGTCGCTATCTGTGGCAGGATTCCGTGCAGGCAGGCGAACCCGGCAGACTCCTGGGCTATGAGGTTCACACCTCTCCTTATTTCCCTGTAATCACTGCAGGTATGCCTGCCATCGCTTTCGGTGACTACAACTACTACAACATCGGTGATCGTGGTACCCGTTCCTTTGCAGAACTGAAGGAACTGTTCGCCGGAAACGGCATGGTCGGCTTCGTTGCCAAGGAGCGCGTGGATGGCAAGCTGATTCTCCCCGAAGCGGTCAAGCTGCTCAAGATGGCGACTGCGTAATGAATGGAGGTGGCGGTGATGGACGCTTTGCTTGAAAAAGTAAAACAGAATCTGATTCTCGACCATGCGGCGGATGATGCATTGCTGAAGGGCTACATCACCGCCGCTGTTTCATACGCAGAAAGCTATCAGCATATTCCGGCAGGCACTTACAGCGAAAAGGATATGCCGCCCACTACCGAGCAGGCAGTCATTATGCTATCGTCCCACTTTTACGAATCCAGGGACGGCAGCACGGGCGGCTTTTTCGCTGATAATGTTCAAGCCGGTCAGCAGGTCTGGAACACGGTCAACCTTCTGCTTCGGCTCGACCGGGAATGGAAGGTGTGACCATGAGTTACGGAAAAATGAACGGCTTTGCCGACATCATTATCACAAAAAAGGTTAAGGACAGCGAGGGCTTCACTGCTACGGTGGATGAAGTCCTCGCTTCTGTCCGTGTTTACAGAGAAGGACGGCACGGCAGTCAGCGGTGGGCAAATCTCGCCGCTTTCTCCGAAGCCACCGATCTGTTCCGTTTTCGTAGCATCCCCGGTCTGGGTATTACCACCGACCACATCATCGTTACAGACGGTGAGCGGTTTGAGGTAACCTCGGTCGAGGATGTGAAAGGACGCGGTATGTACACGGAGGTTCTTGCAAAAAAGGTGGTGGCGACTGTTGGCAAAGGTTGATATCAAAATGCCGGATGAATTTCTGGAAAGGATGTCACGTCTGGGAAAGGACTTTGATACCGTTGCCGAAAGTGTACTGGAGGCAGGCGGTGAAGTTGTCCTGCAGAAGGTACAGAGCAACCTTTCCGCTGTGGTGGGTTCCGGCACAAAATACGAATCCCGCTCCACAGGTGAATTGGAATCGGCTCTGGGTCTTACCCCTGCCAAGACCGATAAGGACGGCAATCACAATGTCAAGGTCGGCTTTGCCGAACCGCGCAGTGATGGCGGCAGTAACGCAAAACTTGCAAACATCCTGGAATACGGCAAGCACGGTCAGCCTGCAAAGCCCTTTCTGAAGCCTGCGAAATCCGCATCACGGTCTGCTTGCAAGGCTGCGATGCAGCAGAAATTTGAAGAGGAGGTCAGAAAATTATGAGTGTACTGGCAGATATCCAGACGGCACTTTCTGTTTTGGGCATTCCCATCGAGACAGGCGTGTTCACCGATGCTGCCCCCGCGAAGTACATCGTGGTGGTTCCCATCGCTGACACTTTCGACCTCCATGCAGATAACGTTCCCGGCATTGATGTGCAGGAGGCTCGACTATCTCTTTATGTCCAGGGCAACTACATGGCAGATAAAAACACCATTGTAAAAACGCTTCTGGGCGCTGATTTTACCATAACCGACCGCAGATACATCGGTTATGAAACCGAAACAGGCTATCACCACTATGCGGTGGATGTAGCCAAACACTATGAAATGGAGGAATAAATCATGGCTACTATCGGTCTTGATAAACTGTATTATGCCAAAATCACCGAGGACGAGAATGGCAACGAAACCTATGCGACCCCGGTGCAACTGGCAAAGGCAATGAATGCCGATCTCTCCGTGGAACTGGCCGAGGCTACGCTCTACGCAGATGATGGTGCGGCAGAAATCGTAAAGGAGTTCAAAAATGGTACTCTGTCCCTGGGCGTGGACGATGTCGGTGCATCTGTTGCCTCCGACCTGACCGGCGCAACCATTGATGCGAATGGCGTTGTGGTCTCTACCAGTGAGGACGGCGGTGATCCCGTGGCTGTTGGCTTCCGTGCAAAGAAATCCAACGGCAAGTACAAGTATTACTGGCTGTACCGTGTAAAGTTCGGTATCCCCGCTACAAACCTTGCTACCAAGGGTGACAGCATCACCTTCAGCACTCCTACCATCGAGGGCACCATTCTCCGTCGCAATAAGGTGGATGGTAATGGCAAGCATCCCTGGAAGGCAGAGGTCACCGAGGGTGATTCCGCTGTAACCGCTGACACCATCACCAACTGGTATAAGGAAGTGTACGAGCCTTCTTATACCACCGCTGCGGCTGAATAAGGAGGACTGACCTATGACTACTGAACGCTCTGCAAATATCAACATCGGCGGCGATGAGTATACGCTGCTTCTGACAACCAAGGCTACCAAGGACATTGCCGGTCGTTACGGCGGTTTGGAGAACCTGGGCGATAAGCTGATGAAGTCCGAGAACTTCGAGATGGCAATCGGCGAGATCGTTTGGCTCATCACGCTTCTGGCAAACCAGTCCATTCTGGTTCACAACCTCAAGAATAAGGATGCCCCCAGGGAACTGCTCACCGAAGAGATGGTGGAATTGCTCACGACTCCCGTGGATCTGGCAACCTACAAGGTGGCTATCACCGAGGCTCTGTATAAGGGCACCAAGCGCAATGTCGAAAGCGAGTCTGACCCAAAAAACGCGGCGGTCGAGTAAGTGACGAAGAGTTATTTACTCGACTTTTATATTACGGCATCGCCCACCTCCATCTGTCGCAGGATGAGGTGTGGCTGATGCCGTTTGGTTTACTCCTGGACCTTTGGGAGTGCCACAAGCAATATAACGGGCTTGCCAAGCCCAAGCGGGAACTGTTCATCGATGACATTATCCCGGACGGAATCTGACGAAGGAGGTGGTATAGATGGCAGATGATTTTGGCTTAAAAATCGGTCTTGAGGGCGAAAAGGAGTTCAAGAAGGCTCTGTCGGAAATCAACCAGTCCTTCAAAGTCCTCGGCTCGGAAATGAAGGTCGTTCAGTCGCAGTTCGACAAAAACGACAATTCCGTGGAAGCCCTCACTGCCCGGAACCAGGTGCTGAACAAGGAAATCGAAGCCCAGAAGCAGAAAATCGAGACCTTGCGCCAGGCTCTTGCCAATGCCTCCGAGTCCTTCGGTGAAAATGACCGCAGAACGCAGCAATGGCAGATTCAGCTTAATAATGCCACCGCTGCGCTGAACGACATGGAGCGGGAACTCGACCGCAACAATGCGGCTCTGGATGATGCCGAGCATGAAATGGACGATGTTGCCGACAGCGCCGACGATCTGGAAGAGGAACTGGACGATGCCGGAGATGCCGCCGATGACTCCGAGGGTAAATTCTCCAAGTTGGGCGGCACTCTGAAAACGGTGGGTATTGCGATGGGTGCGGTGGTAACTGCTGCCGCAGCCGCCGCTGTGTCCCTGGGCAAAGCTGTGGTGGAAGCCTACGGTGAGTATGAACAGCTTGTTGGTGGTATCGACACCCTGTTCAAAGACTCCTCCGCATCCCTGCAGGAGTACGCAAATAACGCATATAAAACTGCCGGTATGTCGGCCAATGACTATATGTCCACGGTCACATCCTTCTCCGCATCGCTGATTTCCTCTCTGGGCGGTGATACGGAAGCGGCAGTCAAGTATGCGGATATGGCGATCACCGACATGGCGGATAACGCCAATAAGATGGGTACGGACATCGGACTCATCCAAAACGCATACCAGGGCTTTGCCAAGCAGAACTACACGATGCTTGATAACCTGAAACTCGGCTACGGTGGCACCAAGACCGAAATGGAACGGCTGCTTGCCGATGCCCAGGCGATTTCCGGCATTGAGTACGATATCAGTTCCTACGCTGATGTAGTTGAAGCAATCCACGTCATTCAAGAGAGCATGGGCGTTGCCGGTGCTACTGCTGCGGAAGCGGAACACACCATTGAAGGCTCCATGAACGCCATGAAGGCGGCTATCGACAACCTTATCGTGGGCTTCGGTAATGCAGATGCTGACATTGAGCAGCTTTGCAATAATGTGGTGAATGCCTTCCAGGATGTGCTGACCAACATTACCCCGGTCATCGAGAATATCATCTCGGCTCTACCAACGGCACTGAATGCACTGCTTGCGACCGTAGGTGATCTGCTCCCGACTTTACTGGACACCGTGGTCGATCTGTTCTCCCAGGTGTTGACTACGCTGCTGACGATGATACCACAACTGGTCCCGGCAGTCATTGAAGCGGTGATGACCATCGTGAACACGCTGATCGAGAACCTTCCGCTTCTGGTGGATGCCGCCGTTCAGATCATCGTTTCTCTGGTGGAGGGTATCGGCTCAGCACTTCCGCAGCTTATCCCCGCCGCAGTGCAGGCAATCATCACCATCGTGGAGGGGCTGATTTCCAATCTGCCTATGATCCTCGATGCCGCCCTGCAACTGATTATGGGACTGGCAGAGGGTTTGCTTGCCGCAATTCCTATGCTGATTGAAGCACTGCCTTCCATTATTACAGCGATTGTCGAGTTCATTCTCGGCGCAATTCCTCAAATCATCGAAGCGGGCATTCAGCTTCTGACCTCTTTGGTGGCGGCGTTGCCGGACATTATCGTTGCTGTGGTGGAAGCTATCCCGCAGATCATTGACGGCATCATCACCGCTGTTTTGGACAGCATTCCGCTTATCATCCAGGCGGGTATCGACCTGCTGATTTCTTTGGTGCAAGCTCTGCCGGAGATTATCACCACCATTGTGGCGGCTATCCCGGAAATCATCGGTTCTGTGGTCAATGCCCTTATAAACAGCATTCCCCAGATCGTGCAGGCAGGTGTGGAACTGTTCATTTCCCTTATCGCCAATCTGCCGACCATCATCGTTGAAATCGTAAAGGCTGTACCGCAGATCCTTGCGGGTCTGGTCTCTGCCTTCGGCAAGGGCGTATCGCAACTTGCCGAGGTCGGCGGCAACCTTGTCCGTGGCTTGTGGCAAGGCATCCAGTCCCTGGCTTCCTGGCTCTGGAACAAGGTGTCCGGGTGGATTTCCTCCATCTGGGATGGTATCTGCGACTTCTTCGGTATCGCATCCCCGTCCAAGGAAATGGGCTGGGTCGGTGAGATGTTGGTGGAAGGTCTGGCAGGGGCTATCAATGCCAACGGTAAAGATGCCGTTGCTGCCGCTGAAGGCATGAGTAGTGACATCAACGATGTGATGCACAGTCTGGCTGACGATATGACCACTGCGCTGCCGACCGACTTTACCGTCAATGGCACGGTCAACCGCAACGATACCGCTTCTGGCATCGGCGGCATGGGCTATGGCGCGCTCATTACCATTCAGCAGATGGTTGTCCGCAGTGAGGAGGATATCCGCAAGATTTCCCAGGAACTCTACAACCTTATTCAGAGTGGCTCCCGCGCACAGGGTCACTTCACTACAGCATAAAGGAGGGCTTTGACCTATGGGTTTTACCTATAACGATATTACATCGGCCAGTATGGGCATCAAAGCCCGTCTGACCTCCTGGCAGGTGTGTGGTAAACTTCGCAACTTTACCACCACCGTGCCTGGTAAATATGGTGTTGCAGACTTCGGCGCTGACTTTGATTACAGAGAAATCACCGCCCATTGCAGCATCTATCCCAAGCACAGTTTTACGGCACTGGTTTCCGCTCTGGACAGCATTGCCGCCTGGCTTGACCCCACCCAGGGACTTCATCAGCTTGTGTTTGATGATGTTCCCGACAGGTATTTTATGGCACGACTGAATGATGCAGTGGACTGTGAACGGCTCGTCCGCTCGGCAGGCAGTTTTGAACTGAAGTTTTTCTGCCCAGACCCATTTGCCTACGCACTGACGGATGAGACCTTCTCCATTACTGAGGAAGGCACCCATACCGTGACCCGCACCATCGGCAATATTGAGTCCTTGCCGGTCTACCGCATCAAAGGTGTACTGACTGCCGGGGCAAGCAATTATATCAGCATTACCACCAACGGCACAGAAATGAAGGTCATGAATGCCACTCTTTCCGAGGGAGAGACCCTTGTGGTGGACACCGACAGGATGACTGCCTATGTGGTGGATGAAAACGAAGAAACGCTCCGCAACGGCCTGCCGTACTTGCAGGAACTGAACTTTCCGACACTGGCTGTCGGTGATAACACAGTCACCGTGGAAGTGAGCAATGCTGCGCTGACCGAACTTCAAATTGGAGCCAAAAGCAGATGGAGGTGACGGTATGTCTCTGAAAACAATTTTGAATAAACAGACGGATTTCACGGGTGAATTTCCGGCAGAGTATGCCGCCTCCGGCTTGTGGCGTTTTAATGAGTCTGCGCCGGATGAAGATACCTCACTGGTGGATGAATCCGGCTGCGGACGCAACTTTACCATTATCAACTGGTCTGGCACTACCGCAAACCTCTCCAAAAGCCCCAAAGGTCGCCAGTTCCGATTCAATATCAACAACCCGACCTCTGAAAAGACCCACCTGCAGGTCACAAATGATGGCAGCATCTTTGCCAATCTTGGTGAACGCATCATTGTGGGCGGTTGGATGAACCCTACCACTTACTCGGTGGGTAATACTTTCTGTCCGATCTTCAACACCAGATACGGTCCCGGACAGCCGATTTTCTATTTATCCCTTTATTCCGGCAAACCGAGAATCATGCTGTACAACTCCGCAGGCTCTCTGATCCTCGACCAGTCTATGACACCTTCCTTCAAATTGGTAAATGGCGGTTGGTATTTCATTGCCGGAGTGATCGAGCCGAACAACAAGAAATTCACCTATGTGGTGGGCGACCGTTCTTCCGGCGAGGTGTGGAAATCTGAAACACTAACCTTTACCGGGGAACTGAACCGCTCTTGTGTTGCCGATCTGGTTATCGGTATGCACGCCACTTCCTACTATTACGCAGGTGGTTTTGATGACTGGTTCCTTGACTGTGATTCTCCACTGACCGCAGATGATTTGGTTGACTTTTTCAAAGCAACCGTCCTTTGCAACGGCGCAGACAGTTCTTCCGATGTGGATGCCCTTACCGATGCAAGCGGTGTTACGCTGAAATCCACTGATGGTGTCTACCCAGAAAGCGGTGTAATTTATACGAAAGCTGCTGACTGCAATCTTTCCGGCACGGGCAAGGTGTCCGTCACCAGTGAGTACACGGCGGGAGTCACCGCCATTGCATCCGTGGAGACCTCCACCAGTGATGACCTCACTGATTGGAGCGACTGGATCGTGGTCGGCTCAGACGGAAAGCTGCAATCTCCCAACCGAAACTATATCCGCTTTAAGGTTACGCTTACCACTTCGGACACCACCAAAACTCCGAAACTGGTGGATATCAGGCTCTATGACATTCCCAAGGCTCCCTATGAGAAGATCGGCTATGCCAGACCTGTGGTTCTTGACAGCAATGGTGCATGGGAAGCGGTTCTGGAAAATGCCTACGACATCATTGTTACGGGCGAAATCAACGGTGAGGATACTTTGACCTTCTGCATTCCGTACCGTGACAGCAAGCGAAAGTACATCGATAACGAGAAGAAAATCCAGATCGTTGACGATGTTTATAAAATCCGAACCATTACCGATGTGAAGGACAGCACTGGCAGCACCATTACCCAGGTATATGCCGAGGCAGAGTTCTATGACCTGACCTTTTCTGTCCGTAAGGAAGAAAAGAAGTTTGATGCCGAGACTGCCGATGTTGCGATGGCCTACGCTCTGGCAGACACCGAATGGAGTGTCGGCACGGTCAATGTTACCACCAAGCGCACCTGGACTTCCACGGAAAAGAACGCTCTTTCCATTCTCCGCAGCATTGCCAATCTACACGGCGGCGACCTTGTTTTTGACTGTCCGAACCGACTGGTGCATCTGCTGACGGTCAATGGCAAGGACAGCGGCGCGCTGTTTGCTTATAAAAAGAACATGAAAAGCATCGAGCGTATCGTGGACACCCGCTCTCTGGTCACCAGGCTATATGCCGTGGGTGCGGACGGGTTGACCTTCTCGGACATCAACGGCGGCAAACCTTACCTTGAGGATTACACCTATTCCAAGGAAATCCGCATTACAACCCTGGACTGTTCCTCCTTCACCAACCCGTACCAGATGAAGGAATTTACAGCCATGCGCCTTGCGGAATACTGCAAGCCCACCGTGTCCTATGTGCTGAATGCGATGGACTTGTCCGTTCTGACGGGCTATGAGCATGAAGCCTGGAATCTGGGCGATTATGTCCGTGTTGAGGATAAGGAGTTGGGGCTTTCGGTCACTACCCGCATCGTGCGCCGTGAGTACAACCTACAGGAACCCTGGAACACCGTTCTGGAACTGTCCACTACACTGAAGAACCTGGGCAGTTCGGTCAGTACCCTGGATACCATCGCAGACTCCCTTGAGGGTACGAGCGTGGTCTCCAATAACGACATCCGAGAACTGGTGCCGTTCAATCATCTGCGTAATTCCCGTGCCGATGATGACATGGCCTATTGGGTCAATTCCGGCTTTGAAGCAGACGGTGCAAACGGTGCTTCCGGCACGGCATCCTTTAAGGCTGTAGGTGTTGCGGATATGACCAAGAGTATGTCCCAGACCGTGTATCCGTCCAACCGCAGCAGTTATACGCTGTCGGCGCAGATTGCTTCGGACGATCTGGAGAAGCTGTCCGATGATGCCCAGGTGGGCATTGAGGTGGTCATAGAATACGAGGACGGCACCACCGAGACCCGTTTCATTGACCTGTACTGATGGAGGTGCGATATGGCTTATTTCTCGAAAACTACGGAAAAGATCACGCCGGAGAACTACTTTTCCAAGGTCAAATCCATAACGGTGCGTATCTGTATCACCAACTGCTCCGGCACAATTTATGTAACAGACCTTCTGCTTCAGCCGGGTTCTGTTGCCACGGGATGGGTAGGTCATCCCTGCGAGATGAAGTGGGTGCTTGATGGCTAAACCCGTATTCATCCGACTGGCAGAGGTCATAAACAAAAAGCAGGAAAAGCGTGTCATGAGCGTAACGGTGAAGCCTACCGTCACCAACTGCTCTGGCACGATCTGGTTCACTGACCTCATGCTGCAGGAAGGACCGGCGCTGACCGGCTATGTTCCGCACACGGAGAGCAGGCTGGCGAAAAGCGATAAGGTCTGGTTCAACGGCGTGGTTCGCTCCGCCGAAACGGTCATTGTCTGTAATCTTGGCGAGACCTCCGGCGGCTTGGATATCCACATCTATCCCAAGTCGGATATGGCGGCAGGATCGGTTTCCTTGCACCAGGGTGTTGGTGGGCAACGAGTGGTTTTTCCTAATGCCCTTCATGCCGAAGATGACCTGGCGCTCCTTGCTTCGGTGCGGGAATGCACCAGAAACGGCATCACCGAACCGAAAGATGGTTTTTATCAGTACAGCGCCGCCTGGGACTCCAAGCATAGGGTCAATCTGGAAACTGGAAAATCCGCAAGGATGCTGTTTGAACTGCAACAAATGACAGATGGAGGTGACGCAATCTGATGGATAAACTCAAAGGCAAACGCATCATGGTCTGGACATTCATGGGCAATGCCAGAATGTATGAAGCCCTGCGCGATTACGGTGACCGCATCGATACCATCGGTCTGTTTTCCTTTAAGGTGGATAAGACCGGCGCCATCACCGAGAGCGGTGTTGCCATCAGCAATATGCTGACCTACATCAACAAATGGCCCCACATCCGTTGGCTGCTTACCGTTGCCAATGACGGTGCAAACTCCATCTTCAAAGCCCTGCGTGACAACACGGACGGTGCACAGGACACTTTCTGCTCCGAACTCGTCCGAATTATGGAGAAATACCCCTGGTGCAGCGGTGTGGATATCGACCTGGAAAAAGGCGACGATTACTCCACCCACGAAGCGTCCACCGCCATGTTCGCCCATATTTACAGCACCGTGAAAGCCTATGACCCTACCAAGGAAATAAACATCTGCCTGCCGGGTATGACTTCGGTCAACGGCTCGGTCGGCGGTGAGAACTGGTGCGTTTACGGTGATCTGGATAAATACTGCGACACCGCATCCATTATGACCTACGGTATGGCTTGGGCAGGTTCCGCTCCTGGTCCTGTCTCTCCGAGAAGTTGGCTTGAGGGTGTGTACGATTATGCTGTGCGGGTGATGAACCCAGACAAGGTATTCCTCGGTATGCCTGCCTACGGTTGGAACTGGCAGATCTATGACACCCCGGAAAATCTGGGCGAATACTACCGTGGCACATCCCACACCTACTATGCTGCAAAATACTGGATGCAGGGCGTGTATAACTTCACCGATGATGCACCACCGCAGCCTTTCATTCCGATCCTTTCCTATTGGGACGATTACGATATGGGTCCGTGGGCACTCCCTCATGTGTATGACTACATGGAAGGCAGAGATGCCACGGCAAAAACCTATCCCCAGATGGCAGAGGTCTATAACCGTAGGAACTATCTGACCGCTTATGCCAAGCAGCAAAAGACCGAGTTTGGAGAAATTCTCATTGACCACGATGCCGAGCCGGACAGCTATTCCGGCATTGTTTCTGTTTCCAAGACCCTTGTGACCTTGGGAGAGGACGGCTCTGCCACCTATAAGTTCACCATTGATGAGGACGGCACCTACGATGTTGCAGTCCGGCTGTGTTATCCGTTCTGGGATAAAAACAGCATTTATGCTTCTTTGGATGGCAGCACGGTTCATTTTTCCGAGAATCGGCTATGGTGGCCGTACTGGCGAACCACTTTCTGGGCAACCCTCGCCAAGGGTGCAAATCTCACTGCCGGAGAGCATACGCTGAAAATCTCTGTAGGCGTGAATGGTGTCCAGTTCTATGGTTTCCGTGTCTGCACGGACTTTTCCGAAGAACCCACTGCAGGTGATGCGGAATACACCCTGGCGCCACGAAAGTTCAAGGACATCAACGGAGATATGGTGGGACCGGCGACCGGCTTCAAGCTGACTCTTGAGATGCTGCGCCGAAAGCCGGACTCTGCACTGGTATGGTATGAGGATTTCCGTGATGAGCAGAAGATCCCGGAAAGCTACTGGACAACGCTCTCCGGCGAATGGGATGTGTGGCAAGACCCCAACAGCGATGCCAACCGCCCATACTCGCAGCTTGAGGGCTACGGTCAGCTTGCCTGGAATTATAACAGCTTTTCCGACATCCATCTCCGAGCGCAGATCATCATCCCGCCTGATGGTGGCGGCAAGTCCGGCATCTTCCTCGGCTCTCTATTCCTGTGCATCAACTACGATACGCAGAGGTTGGAACTCTACGAAGGGTCAACGCTCAAGGAAAGCTACTCGGCATCCTATGCAAAGACCTCAAAGGCAGACCTCCGCTCCAATCCAAGTGTTTATACCATTGAGATGCGTAAGCGTGGAAACAAGGTGCGGGTTTATTCCTCCACCTCGTACACGCTCCGCTTCACGGCTACGGTCAGCAGTGGCGGTGGTTACGCAGGTATCCGCTCGGATATGCCTGTCAACTGCCAACTGCTCCGTCTGGGGGATGCCTGGACATACGAACCGTATGAGCGTTTCGATGTCATCATGCCGGATGGCACTGAAACTTCCTACGGCAGAATTGAACGGTCGAACTGCACCTGGGATGAGGAGTTCCAGGTGTTCATGCTGACCAGTGATGTGGAAGAATCGTCCACCAGAAGCGAAAGCATCTCTCTGGACTATGAGTTTTACCATTCCCACATCATGCCGCTTGAGTGCGGCAACGACTACTCTGCAAAAATAATCCCCAGGGACATCAACATCTGGATTTCCAGGCTGTTCCTTGGGGATTCGGACGGCTTTTCCATTCTTTACTATCAGGATGTGGACAGCCTCATCTATTGGGCAAACCAGGCAGCATACCGATGGAAGCTGCGAGGGATGTGTATGTGGTCCCTCGGACAGGAAGATATGCGGGTATGGGAATGGTTGCCCAAGCAAACTGAATAAGGCACATAGGGCTTCTGCTTTCGTGGCAGAGGCCCTTTTGCATAATTAAAACGAAATGGAGGATAACGCTATGAAACAAATCTGGTCTGGCATTCAGATCGCATTCACCGCTTTCGGTGGCTTCCTCGGATGGTTCCTGGGCGGTGTGGACGGCTTTCTGTATGCGTTGATCGCCTTTACGGTGATCGACTACATCACCGGCGTCATGTGCGCCATCACTGACAAGAACCTCTCCAGTTCCATCGGCTTCAAAGGCATCTGCCGCAAGGTGCTGATCTTCACTCTGGTGGGCATCGGCAACATTGTGGATGTCTATGTCCTCGGCCAGGGTGGAGTGCTGCGTACCGCAGTTATTTTCTTCTACCTGTCCAATGAGGGTGTCAGCATTCTGGAAAACTCTGCCCATCTGGGACTGCCTATCCCTGAAAAGCTGAAGGAAGTCCTGGAGCAGCTTCACGAGCGAGGAGGTGACGATGATGAATCTGCATAAGCTGATTCTTACCGAAAATGCCTGTTACAAGGCAGGCAGAACCATCACCGTCAAGGGCATTATGGTTCATTCCACCGGGGCGAACAACCCCAATCTGAAACGCTATGTGGGTCCCAATGACGGTCTGCTCGGTGAAAACCAGTACGGCAATCACTGGAACACCTATCACCCCGGCGGCAGAGAAGTCTGCGTCCACGCTTTCATCGGCAAACTGGCAGACGGCACCATTGCCACATACCAGACACTTCCGTGGAATCACCGTGGATGGCACGCCGGAGGCAGCGCCAACAACACCCATATCGGCTTTGAAATCTGCGAGGACGGTCTTACGGATTACACCTATTTCCAGAAGGTGTACCGTGAGGCCGTTGAACTTTGTGCCTACCTCTGCAAGGAGTATGGTCTCACCGAGCAGAATATCATCTGTCACTCCGAGGGCTACAAGCAGGGCGTCGCATCCAACCACGGTGATGTGATGCACTGGTTCCCAAAGCATGGCAAGAGCATGGATACCTTCCGTGCCGAGGTCAAGGCTCTGCTTGCTACCGATACCAAGGAGGACACCGAGGATATTGCCGAGCCTGTGGTGACCTATCCTGAAAAGCTGACCTCCGGCTATTACCGTGTGCGTAAGACTTTGTTGTGGTCAAGCATTTTTGTAACACTTATGGCTAAAAAATATCATTTATTGATTAAGCTACCATTCTTGCTTCGTGCGGGGTAGCATAACCATTATAGCTATGCGGACGTACGTAATTGTATTCAACATATGCAAATTCTTCTACTGTCTGGTAGAGCGCCTCCTCTGTCTTAAATTCATGCAGATTTGTGCACTCATTTTTCAGAGTGTTGAAGTAACGTTCCATCGGCGCATTGTCGTATGGATATCCTGCCTTACTCATGCTCTGAGTTACATGAACTGATTCGCAGAATTCAACAAAAGCTTTTGACGTAAACTGTGAGCCCTGATCACTATGCAGAATCAGCTCTCCCTTTATTTCGGGCTGTGAATCCAGTGCTTTCTGCAGAGTACGTATGGCAAGATCGCTTGTAATGCCGCGGTCCGTAATACTGGCAATAACACTTCGGTCATGCAGGTCTATGATTGTGCAGTTATAGCGCACATCATGATCCGCAAGAAAGAGATATGTGAAATCAGTACACCATTTCCTGTTGATTTCGTCTGCAGTGAAGTCCTGTTTCAGCTTATTCTCAAATACCTTATGCGGCTTTCCATGCTCATATCCGGGTTTCTTCGGACGAACAATCGAATGAAGTCCCAGTTCCGTATTCATATATTTATGTATTGTTGTGGGACTATAAAAATAACCTTTACGCTTCAAATAGACTGTCATACTCCGGTATCCGTCAACGCCATTATGTGAGTGATAGATTTCCTTAATCTGTGCCTGTACCTCAGCTTTATGGGCATAGTAATCCGCCTTCCGGTGTTTCCGGTAGTTATAGTAAGCATTTGGACAGATGTTAAGCCGTCGAAGAAGCCAGCGCAAGCCAAACAACTTATAATACTGTTCAATAAACCGATAAGCCTCTAATCGATTTCCTTTGCAAAGAATGCCGCCGCTTTTTTTAGGAAGAGATTCTCCTTTTTTGCCTCTTCCAATTCTTTCCGCAGGCGCAGATTTTCTTTCATGATCTCCGCTTCATTGACAGAACCGGGGGATTGAAGGCTTGGGGTTTGGCATTCTTCTTTGAATTCGTTGCACCAGCGGCGGAGTGTCTCTTTGGATATGTTATACTCCTTGGTGATGCTATTGATCGTTCTTCCTTCTTCCAGACGGAGACGAATCAATTTCTTTTTAAATTCTGATGAATAATTCTGTGGCATAATAAGTACCTCTTTTCTTTGTAGCTTGATTATATCTTATTAGCCACTGCTGTTACAACTTTATTATAGCACTTCACTTGGAAGGACAGCAAGTCCCAGATTGGAGCCTATCGCGTCCTTGCCAATGCAAAGGTGGCAGCGGACAAGAACCCCGGTACCTATGTGTTCACCAATGAGGGTGTTGCCATCTATCCCACGGATGGTACTTCCGAGACCGGCACAGATGACTACCGCATTCATACGGTGGTCAAAGGTGATACTCTCTGGGATATTGCCACCCTGTATCTGGGCAAAGGCAGCCGATACCTGGAAATCAAGACCCTTAATGGTCTGAAGTCCAATGTCATCTACAGCGGTTGGAAACTGAAGATCCCCAACTAACCATGAAGCCCATCGAGGAGATAATTTCTCTTCGGTGGGCTTATTTTTTTGCTGTTTTTCTGTTCAAATGCCGTTTTCACCTCCAGTGGGTAGTGAGGAAGCCCCTCGGATTGGAGGAACCCACTATGACGGATTTGCAGAAAGAACAAATCAAAACCTTGCGTTTACAGGGCATCGGCTATGTAAAAATCGGTGAAATGCTCGGTATTTCAGATAATACAGTACGCTCATTCTGCCGCCGAAACGGTCTGGGAGATACGGCAAAGAATACGGTTGCCTGCAAACAGTGCGGAAAGTTGACAAAGATCGTTCCCAAGCAGAAACCTCGAAAGTTCTGCTCGGACACTTGCCGGACTGCCTGGTGGAACAGCCACCCAGACTGCGTGGATCGGAAAACGGTTTATTCGTACACCTGCGCCCACTGTGGTAAGCCATTCACTGCGTATGGTAATAGAGAGCGTAAATATTGTAGCCACGGCTGCTACATTGCCGACCGCTTCGGAGAGGAGTGTGGCTGCTGTGACTGATGCCTATCGTGCCAGACTGGAAGACTACCTGGCATCCATGCTCCAGGCAAAACGGATGCTGTCGTTGGGGATTATAACCCCGGAAGATTACGCCATAATTGATACAATGCAGCGCGAGGAATTTGGAATATCTTCGTGTAGTTTATATCGCGGGATTGACTTGATATATAGTGGTTTCAGAGGTAATATGTCACACTACGAGGAGGTGACAAAATGCCAAGAGCAATAACCATTGTACCAAAACCACCGAAACTGGAACAGAAAAAGCGAGTTGCAGCCTATGCCCGTGTGTCGAGCGGCAAAGATGCCATGCTCCACTCGCTGTCCGCACAGGTCAGCTATTACAGCGACCTCATCCAGAATCACGATGACTGGCTCTATGTTGGCGTGTACGCCGATGAAGCCAAGACCGGCACCAAGGAATCCAGAGCAGATTTTCAGAGACTGATCGCTGACTGCCGTGCCGGAAAAATCGATATGGTGATAACCAAGTCCATCTCCCGCTTTGCGCGAAATACGGTCACGCTGTTGCAGACCGTTCGTGATTTCAAAGCCTGGGAGGTGGACATTTTCTTTGAGGAGCAGAACATCCACACCATGAGCGGTGACGGCGAACTGATGATGACCATTCTGGCGTCCTACGCACAGGAAGAAAGCCGCTCCGCAAGTGAGAACCAGAAATGGCGTATCAAGAGGAACTTCGAGGAAGGGATGCCCTGGAACAGGGCCATGCTCGGATATCGGCTGAAGAACGGTCGGTACGAGATCATCCCAGAGGAAGCGGACCTTGTCCGCCGCATTTATGATGAGTACCTTTCCGGCGATGGCTACCTTGCCATTGCCAAACGGCTGAATGAGGATGGCATCCCGTCACGCTTCGGAAAGCAATGGGGTCAATCAGTGATTTCCAAGATACTCAGCAATTACACCTATACGGGAAATCTGATTTTACAGAAGACCTTCCGTGAGAACCACATTACCAAAAAGACCATCGTTAACAACGGCGAACTTCCGAAGTACCACGCAGAGGATGCCCACGACGCCATTATCGACATGGAGACCTTCCAGGCGGTGCAGGCAGAAAAAGCACGACGAGCGGCTCGGTTCATCAAGAAGCCAACACCCAAGAAAACATACCCGTTCACAAGCCTTCTGGTCTGCGACGGCTGCGGAAAAAACTATCGGCGCAAGGTCACAAAAACGGGTCCTGTCTGGGTCTGCGGCACCTTCAATTCAATGGGCAAAGCCGCCTGTGCTTCCAAGCAAATCCCCGAAGAAACCCTGCAGGCAGTGGCCGCAGAAGTGCTTGGGCAGATGGATTTTTCAGAGGAATTACTCCGCAGGCTGATAAAGAGCATCCTGGTCTGCAATGAAAATGTATTGATTTTCCGCTTCTATGACGGCTCGGAAATCACACGAAAATGGAAAGATCGCTCACGCAGCCAAAGTTGGACGGACGAGATGAAAGCAACCGCCCGTCAGAAAGCCCTGGAAAGGAGGAATCAGAATGCCTAAAGTTACAATGATACCCGCAACCATAAACCCACTGACGCACCTGCCTTCGGTAGCAGCACGGAAAAGACGTGTCGCCGGATACGCCCGTGTTTCTACCGACAGCGATGAGCAGTTCACCAGTTATGCGGCGCAGGTTGATTATTACACCAAGTTCATACAGTCAAAGCCGGAATGGGAGTTCGTAAAAGTCTATACGGACGAGGGTATTTCCGGCACTAACACCAAGCGCCGTGAGGGTTTCAAAGAAATGATCACCGATGCCCTGGACGGCAAAATTGACCTCATCGTTACCAAGTCGGTCAGCCGATTTGCGAGAAATACGGTCGACAGCCTGGTAACCATCCGAAAGCTGAAAGAGAACGGCGTGGAGTGCTACTTTGAAAAAGAGGGCATCTACACCTTTGACGGCAAGGGCGAATTGCTCATCACCATCATGTCCTCTCTGGCGCAGGAAGAAAGCCGCAGCATTTCCGAAAACATCACTTGGGGACAGCGCAAGAGCTTCTCCGATGGCAAAGTGCATCTGCCGTACAAACGCTTCCTCGGCTATGAAAAGGGCGAGGACGGACGGCCTGCGGTTGTCGAAAGCGAAGCAAGGGTCGTAAAGCTGATTTACGGGCTTTTCCTTGAGGGCAAGACCCAGGCAGGCATTTGCAAGTACCTGGAGGAATTGGGCATCCCGTCACCGGGCGGCAAGCAGACATGGAGCAAGACCACGATCACCAGTATCCTTCAGAATGAGAAATACAAGGGTGATGCACTGCTCCAGAAGAAATTCACGGTAGATTTTCTGGAAAAGAAAATGAAGCCCAACGAGGGTGAAGTCCCACAGTATTATGTGACGGGCAGTCATCCCGCCATCATTGAGCCGGACGAATGGGAGCAGGTGCAGGCGGAGTTTGCCAGACGGAAGACCCTGGGCAAAGCCTACAGCGGCAAAAGCGTCCTTTCTGCCAAACTGGTCTGCGAGGATTGCGGTGCCTTCTTCGGTCCCAAGGTATGGCACTCCACTGACCAGTACCGTCGCACCATTTGGCAGTGTAACGGCAAATTTGCAAACGAGGAACGCTGCCACACTCCCGTAGTGGACACCGAAACCATACAGCGGCTTTTCATAAAAGCCTACAATCTGATGATGCAGCATCGGGTGCAGATCATTAAGCAGTGTGAAGCGTGGCGTGCGCGGCTGATGGATTTCGGAACACTGGATGCCGACATTGAACGGCAGCTTGAAGAGACCCAGGTTGTTGCCGAACTGGTCAAAGCGGCAGTCAAGGAAAACGCATCCACGGCACAGTCCCAGGAAGCCTACCTTAAAAAGTATGAGGCCCTCACCGAACGGTACGAGAAGGCGGCTGCGGAACTGGAGCGGTTGCAAAGCCTACGCACCGCCCGAAGCCAACAGGACAAAAAGATGGCACTTTATATCCGCACCCTCAAGAAACAGCCAGAAGTGATGCATGACTGGAACGACACCATCTGGACGGTGATGATTGAAAAGGCCATTGTTCACAAGGATGGACAAATCACATTTGTTTTCCAGAACGGCACGGAAACCAAGGTCGGAGCGTAACTGCTCCGGCTTTTTTCTTTGCCGAGGAATAATTAAAAGATGCACACCCCTTGGCTCAAAATGCACACCCCACAGACCTTTCGTTAAATGGTATAGAGGGGTAAAACGGAAAAGGCTCCACGGTGACAATTTCAGAATCACCGTAGAGCCTGTTATCGTTAAAAAGTATATGAAAACCCTTGCAAATAGGAGCTTTTACAAAAAGAAACTGGACACCAATCAAGATACCCATTGTATCAAAATTGGTGTCCAGTTATGGTCTGAGTGACGGGACTTGAACCCACGGCCTCTACCACCCCAAGGTAGCGCGCTACCAACTGCGCCACACCCAGACAAACGGGGATAAATTGAATTTTAAGTAACTTATTAACATTCCTCTTATTCAACGTTATTAATTATATCACTTTTATAATAAAAAGTCAAGCATTTTTCGTACGCAAATACATATTTTTTTATTTTAACATAATTCTTATTAAAACAAAAATATGATTATCATTTATTTAAGGTAAACGTTAGCACTCACTGGCGGAGAGTGCTAATTTTCATCTTTTTTTCACATATCTATTGAATTTTTAACATAAAGCAGAAGTATTATATAATCATCAAAAGGAAAGAGATGATTCCAATGGAATATGAATATTACTTTGCAAAATGCATAAAATAAAACCATAAAAACTTTTGGAGGTAATTAATTATGATGTACGGAATGACACCCTTTACGCGAAACGCGTTCAGCCTTTTTAACGCTTTGGATGATTTTGACAAAGATTTTTTTAACGGCAGCATGACCATTAATAGCTGCCGTACGGACATTCGGGACGCCGGTGACAAATATATTATGGAATCTGAGCTTCCGGGCTTTGAAAAGGAAGACATTAAGCTTGATATAAACGGAGATTATCTGGTTATTTCAGCAGAAAAAAAGACTGAGCAGGAAAATCAGGCTGATGATGGAAGATATATTCGCCGTGAACGTACAATAGGTTCATATAAAAGGAGTTTTGGGATTTCAGATGTCAATGCCGAAGACATTTCAGCTGAATACAAAAACGGAATCCTTACGATAGAACTGCCAAAGAAAAAGGCACGCGAGGCTGTATCAAAAAGACTTGAAATCAAGTGATAATATACTGAAAACCATTCTTTCTGGATTTTTTTATAATGAATGGCTTTACCTTAACATGATGACCTGAGAACAGTCAAAACCTGTCTGCACATTTTCTGTGCGGACAGGTTTTTGAGGTTGTATTTATTTTTTTTTCCATTTAAGCAGTACAAACGCCACTACAGCTGTAACAATCACCGCAAGCATTATGGGAAACCATGTATACGGTAAAGGCAGGTCAACCGTATTTATGCCATAAAACGCAAAGATGATATTTGGTATCTGCATAATTATCGTAACAATAGTCAGACGCCACATAACAATATTCAAATTGTTGGAGATAACCGATGAAAAACCCTCTGTCATACTGGAAAGTATTCCCGAATAAATACTTGCCATTTCGATAGCCTGCTTCATTTCAATAAGAACATCCTCAAGCAGGTCCTGATCTTCATCGTAAAGCTTCATCACACGACCTCTGAATATTTTTTCAATAGTAGCTTCATTAGCTTTCAAGGATGTAGAAAAATAAACCAAAGCTTTTTCTAACGCCAAAAGCTGCATTAAAAGCTCGTTTTTCATGGCGTTATGAAGCTGCTGTTCTGCAATTGAAGATATTTTATCTATTTGTTTTAGGTAATACAGAAACATTGCCGCTATCCTGAGAAGAAGCTGCAAAACAAATCTCGTTTTCAGTTCAGGACGCAAATTTCGTATATTTCCCCTCGCAGCCTCCTCTATTATCTGTGCATTTTGCAAAGTTACGGTAAAAACATTTTTTTCTGTTATAATTATGCCTATTGGCATAGTATAGAATATTTTTGTTTCGTCTTTATCCATTGAAGAAACAGGGGTATCTATTATTATGAGAGTTTGGTCGTCCTCGCGCTCAATACGTGAAGATTCTTCCTCATCCAATGAGGATTTTACGAAACCACTGTCGATACCGAAGTCCTCAATAAGTTCCTTTATTTCCTGCGGAGTAGGATTTACAACCGATACCCAGCAGCCGTCTGACATTTCGTCTGTTAAAGTCATTTTACCGTTTTCATAGATGTAATAATTTATCATAACTGAAATTATGCCTGTTTCAGACACTTCTCCTTTCCATCGAAAGGAAGTATAACAGGCTCGTCAATTCAGATTAAGGATATACTCCGAGGCTCATTATGCTTCCTTTTGACATATATTTGCTGTTCCCATAAGGGTCGGAACTCATAAATACACCACCTTTTAAAACCAAAATACAATCAGCTGCATTCTCAAATAACAGCCTACATGTTTTATTATATCATATTGATTTAAAAATTGCAACAGGTCGCAGATAATTTGAATAAATAATTATTAGTACATATTAATTGATTCTAAAAATGCAATGCGTGATTGCATGGTACAACCTATATAAAAACCCGATTCAGTTCGCAGAATCGGGGCTTTTATACTGACTGAGGGAACGTTCTCTCTTGCGGAGCGCCTGACGGCTATATGCGGGGCTTTGTCCCACGCTCTGTCCAAGGGACACCGTCCCTTTGGAATTTCATTTTTACTTTTTCTACAATCTGAAATATCGCTCAAGAATTATATTATTCATCGTCATTTGTAAATTCAAGAATATCTCCGGGTTGACAAGCAAGAGCTTTGCAAATGGCGTTTAAAGTGGAAAATCTGATTGCGCTCACTTTGCCAGTTTTCAGCTTTGATAGATTGACATTGCTTACTCCGACCCGATCACTCAGTTCATTAAGGCTAATTTTTCTATCCGCCATAACTCTGTCAAGTCTTAATATTATCGCCATTTTTGTTCTCCTTAAAGCGTTTCGTCAGATTCCTGCTGAAGCTGTGCTCCATAGCTGAAAATAAATGAAAAAATTATAACGGTAAGTATAATAAAAACAGATAATATTGTTGACGTGTTTGCTAATCCATTCCAAACAAGCTGTAAAACACCGATCGGAATAAAAGAGAACGCAAAACGCTTCATTGCTTTCAGTACGTTTGCTTCAAAAGGAGAACTGCATGTCTCAAATGCTTTGGCAAGTTTTCCGCCAAAAATAACAATTATAAACATCAGTGTGCACATAATTGCACCTACTGCAAAAGTACCAACAGCTCCGTAAACTATTGAACTGCTATTATCAATATCAAGTGCGCCGTTAATATCGTATACCACTTCATCGTCTTTTTTGTTGGCTTCAACGTTCCATTTTACACTCGTACCGAAAGCGTCAAAATCTATATCATTTTCTTTAATATCGATTAAATCATCGCTGAAAATCGAGGGGATCTGACGTGTGTCAACGCGTATCTGCGCTGAGACTGTACCGTCAGCCGTTACAACATCGCTTTTGGGCACCATTAAAAACGCAGCAGTTACAATAATACAGCCGACTATGCCAACTATCAAAGCAATCCTTGCAAAAATGAGCAGTATGCGGCAAACCTTGCCAAGCATATTGATTTTTCTGATATTTTCGTTATTCATAATAAGTTCCTCCAAGTAATTTTTATATTGGGATTTTCCTTTTCTGTGATTATATAATATCATAACTTTTTATGTTTGTCAATGTTTATTTAATGTTTATCGTTAAATATTATATATCTGCATAATAGATGGGGACACTTTGATAAGCAATTTTATATAATATGCACTATAGTTTTTATCGTTTGTCATTAAAAAAATCTTCAAAAAACTTGAAAAATTTCTAAAAAAAGTCTTGACAAACGTTTTGATTTGTGTTATAATATTAAAGCAGTCAGAAAAAGACTCAATGCGAGTGTGCTGGAATAGGCAGACAGGCACGTTTGAGGGGCGTGTGTCGACAGACGTATGGGTTCAAGTCCCATTACTCGCACCATACTTGTGGAACAAAATAAATGTCCACTCCTCAAACCGCCTATTTAGGTGGTTTTTTGGCGTTTAAGGGGCGAAAAATTTAGGTGTAAAACCCTATATGCTTTTTTGAAATTTTCGAAGAAAAAAGGATTCGAATCCTCGCATAGGAATATTTAGAAAAAATTCAAGGTATATTTGAGAAAAATAATCTCAGATATGTCTTTTTTAATATATAAAATAGTGCCTAAAGTTTTAAAAGCCGTTTTGTCTAATATCACGAATTAAAGTGATGTTAAACAAAGCGGCTTTTTTTGTTTCCGAATGAATGAAATTCCTGCGAAAGCACAGACGGAAATCAACCGCAGTAAGTACCAACAATTGCGAGTGGCAGCCTATTGTAAGGTATCGACTGAACAAGAAGAACAGCAAATCAGCTACCAAGTTCAAATCGCTTATCAACAGAAAAAAGGAGAGGTCGTTGATTGGAATTTTCGCAGGCAAAGGGATCAGCGGTACAAAAGCTGATTCGGCTGTAAAAAATTCGGTTCAGAATGAAGATACAGCAATTGAAATTAAACCCGTAAATTTACCCCAAAAGCATGGTGCAAAAGATGATAGTATCGTAATTTCCGCTTTTTTTAATTTTATTGCTTTGGAAAATGTTTCTTCAAGTGGACATTTACTTATTATTCTCGCATTTTTAAGAATAGTATTTATCAATATTACAGTTTGCTATATTGTAGCTGATTTAAGCAAAATGAATGATACGATCCGAGAAAATGAATTGTTGAAATAAAAACATGAATATAGTCAACAATACATATCAAGCGCTAATATTGAGTATGAAGTGATTAGAAAACTCAGACATGATTTTAAAGATAACTGGTCGATCGTGTATGATCTGATAATGAATGATAAAAAAGAGAAAGCGCTCCTATTTATAAAAGAATATTTAGACGAATTGTCAGAAAAAGAAGTATTCGTAAAAACAAATAATCAAAACATTTGGTATAAGAGATGTAATGCAGTAAAAAACAGCATCAAAAAAAGCTATTATGATTGTGAAGCCAAAAGAAACTTGATTGCGTCATCGTTCAAACAGCTTAATGATAGATGTAGAGATTCTATGTTTTTGCAATGGCATATTTGAATATGAAGGAAAGACAGATGCTGAGGCGATAAAGATATTTCAAGAACGTATTACAAAACATAAGATTCAAAATTGCGAAAACTTTTTGTCTAATATGGGGTGTACGAATTTTAATATAAATACAATAACTAATAAGTCGGAAAGATCAAATGATGTAACTGATCAAGATAACGATAATTCTTAAAATTATAAAATGTTATTGTAAAAACAGTATTTATGTTGAATATGAGGAATTTAAATATTCTTCTGCCATTCTGCCAAGTTTTTTCCTTAAACGGATTCAAAATCGCCATCGGAGCTTCTTCAAGTACTCCCGAACGCTCGCCTTTGTGCGTTCCGTTTGTAATCCCCAGATCCATCCTTCTGTTCAGGCAGCGGGCATTTTCGGTAATCTGCAGATTTTCATTCATGTCTACAAAAACAGCGGAATGCTCGCCTTTATGGTGTGACATTCCGCTGTTCTGACGTGCTGTAATGCATCTCGCAGTTTCGGTGATTTGGGGATTTTCGTTATAATCAACCAAATACAAACCTGTTCTTCCGCCCATGCCGCCCGAACCGCTGCATTGCGTAACGGCAGTACCGCTTGTGGAATACACTCTCGAACCCTGACTTCCGCCGATCAGCTGTTCAGGTTTTCCTTCCTTTCCATTTTCCGCATTGCCTCGTCCGAAAGATAGGACATCTTCCTCCAAGATATCCGACAAGGAACAGCCTTCGTCTTGACTGCGGTATTCCAAAGCCGGCAGAGTTATGCACTGCCGAAAACAGCAGCAGCTAAAAAGACACTTCATGAGCCTTTTACAGATAGTGAAGTAAAAAGCCTGCTTGCAGCGCCTGATCAGTCAACAGCAATCGGAAAACGAGATTATGCCATAATGCTGCTTGCAGTTCAAACCGGACTGAGAGCCTGTGACGTAGTCCGTATGAAACGTGAAAACATCGACTGGAGAACCAGAACGATTAATTTTGTACAGCACAAGATAAACGTTGCCTTATCTCTGCCTCTTCCTGTAGAATCTGGAAATGCGATTACAGAATATCTGCTTTATCATCGCCCTGACTGTGAGCTTCCGCATATTTTTCTTTGCCATACCGGACAACGCAGACCGTTGAAAAACAGGTCAGTAAGCGGAATGGTCAGCAAATATATGCGCCGCATTGGAATTTATGATCCGAAAAAACAACGCAGCTTACACAGCTTTCGCCGTACCTTCGGCACCGATCTTCTGAAAAATGAAATCCCCATGGAATTGATACAGCAAATGCTTGGGCATACCCGGATAAACTCCATTAAACCGTATTTATCCGTGGAAGAAGACGGATTAAAGAGCTGTGCTTTTACTGCAATTTCAAGCGTACGGCGGCACAGCGAAGACTTCATATTATCTTCAATGGCAAGACCCAGAGGCATAAGGTCAAAGCAATCAAAAACGGCTGAAACATAGACTTTTCCATCGCTGCCCTTTAATTCGCTGATGTCAGTTACCGCCTTTTCAAGAGGCTTATCAGCGCTGAAATCACACTTTATAAGGTCGTCTGATTTGTGTGCTTCACGATCCGCTTTCGTGATTCCGTTCGGCTTTCTGCGCACCTTGTGGATAAGTCCGTTCTCTTCCATGACATTACGGACCGTACTATCGCAGGGAATGTCAATACTGATTTTCCAGCATCCTTTTTATTCAGCAAAGCCATGTACATGCGCTTTCTGCCATAGCAATCATTTTATTCGTCCTCGCCCAGTATTTTAAGCATTTCTTCAACAAGCGACGCGTACTTCCACGGTTTATCCTTGCGGTCAAGATAGTCATAAAACTCTTGCCTGCTAACCTCTAATACGCTGCAATAGAAGCTGATCCTTCCCTTGATCCTGCCGTCGGATAACTTCAAAGAAATGAACTTTAACCGTTCTATTTTCCCGACTTCCGACGGCTCGCAGCGAAAAAAGCCGAGGCTTCCTCCAAAAATTCATTCAGCTCTTATAACTCGCGATTTTTCTTTTCAAGCTCTTTTATACGCTTGTTTGCTGCCTGAAGCTGCTGCGCAATATTCAGCGTGTCCTCCGGCGAACGCGTTACCAAACCTGTGTCTATTTCGCCGCTCTGTGCCTTTCTCAGCCATGTTCCTAACGTTCCCTTGGGTATACCCAATTCATTGGCTGCTGCCTTGTTTCCTATCTCTTTTGCCAGCTTTATTGCTTGCTTTTTGAATTCTTAATCATATTGCTTCACTGTACTCATTTTCAACACACTCCTTCTTTTCTATTTTACTTTTCTTCTCTGCTTTGTGTCAAGTTTTATTATACAGCATCAAAATTTCTGTTCAGCATTCTTTGGACATTTTGCAACAGAGACGAGTATAATTGCCTCTTCTACTGCTTCACCATACAAGATTTCTGACAAAAAGCTATTCCATATTTCAAAATCTTCTTGTAGCCTTCATTTTTAAGTTCCGATTCATAGTTTAATTTTTCAATCTGAGCAAGACCCTCGTCGCAGAGTTTTTCGAGATCTTTGAAATTTCTGGTATCTTTAACTTCAATTACGACAGCAAGTTCACGGCGGCGTCTTTCCATAAGCATTATATCAGGGCGTCCGTTTCCGCTTTCACGGTTGGATTTCAAGGTATATCCCTTGAATCCCGAAAGAAGTCCGGCCAGAAATCCATGGTAAAACTGCTCTTTTTCATCGTGATAGCTTATGGTTTCGTCCAGCCAGTCGCACAGAATATCTTCAATTTTTTCAATTTCCTCATTTAGCAAAGCCTCAAAAAGTTCCTGTCTCGGATCGGCGCTGACCTTTTCTTTGAACCATTGAATTATAGTTCGCTGATAAATCGTTCTGACCTCTATATTAGGTATCACAAGATCAGCGTACAGCATATTATCAATATTTTTTGAATTAATGATCTTCAGATAGCCTGTAAACAGCAGAAAGCTCCAGATACTGTCATTATTTACATCAATATCGGCGTACACGGTATCTTCAAAAATCGGAACGCTGACGCTCTCGCCGTTCATAAGTTCCTCGATCATATCGCGTACTGTAATTTCCGATTCGGTTATAAGCTTATGGATAATCGAATTTGAACTCGTATTGCTCCAATACGGTTCAGGCGGAGCGGAAGGCATTGTAATTGCCGTCTGAATGTAATTCAGCACACTCCACGGATTATATATTTCTGTAGTTCCGAATCTGTAGCCGTCATACCATTGTTTTATCTCATCAAATTTATCTTCGATTTCATAGTACTCCGAAAGCTCCCGAACCTCCGCTTCTGTAAATCCAAAGTAATTGCTGTATTCCTCAAATCTTATGCTGTTGACTTTCAGATTGTTCAGCCCCGTAAAAATACTTTCCTTAGAAATTCTCAGACAGCCTGTAAGAACCCCGAATTCAAGGGAGTCATTAGTTTTCAGAACGCTTTCAAATACCGAGCGTATAAGATTTATCATTTTATCGTAGAAACCGTTGAAACAGGCGTTTTCAAGCGGTACATCGTATTCGTCGATAAGGACGATAACATTTTTATTATATACTGCGTTCAGACAATCGGAAAGAAGTCTTAACGATGTTGAATACATAACGTCATCAGCCATACCGTTATATATGGATTCAAATATATTACGCTTTCCCGGTTTCAACCTATCTCCTGATAATAAATGATCATACCTTTCAAATTCAGATATAATAATATTTTTGAATTGAAAAAATGCTTCTTCCCAAGTAGGCTGCTTCATACTTTTAAGTGAAATACTGATAACAGGGTACTGTCCCATATATTGGTAATACATCCCGCCTGCTTCTGAAATTTTAAGTCCGTTGAAAAGATATGAATTATCTTCGTCAGTTTTCTCAAAATAACGTTTCAGCATACTCATATTCAGCGTTTTTCCAAATCTTCTTGGTCGGGTAAAAAGTGTGACCTTTGCTCCCGCATCAAGAATGTCTTTAATGAGCAGCGTTTTATCAACTAGATAGCAGTTTCTGTTGATTATTTCTTTAAAATCTTCAATCCCAATCGGAATTGCCTTGCGTTCGTTCATGCTCTGCGCCTCGCTTTTATGTGAGATTCTATAATAATTATACTATATCTAGAAGTAAAAATCAAGGTAAAAAATAAAATACAATACTAAAGTTGAATCAGGGACGATTTGCCCCTGATTTATTTTTTTAAACGTTTTATCAATTCCAGAATCAAATTTACATCACTGTCCGAATCTCATTAAGCGCATCAATAACTTCCCCATGCAGCACAGGATCACTATTTTCATTATCGAAAAATTCCTTTGGGGTAATTCCGAGATATTCACATATCGAAATAAATTCGCTCATGGACGGCAGCGCTCTGCCGGATGAAATACTCTGGATATAGCTTTTGCTGTGTCCCAGATCAAGGCTCATCTGATATTCCGAAACATTCTTCAGCATCCGAAGTTTGGTGATCCGATTTCTTATAAACTCCTCATAATTCATAATTGTACCGCCTTAATTATTTTACTATACTTTATTGTAGTACATTTCAGGCAATAATATTACAAATTTTATCGGGAATTACTATTGACAAGTACCGTTTAAATTAGTTATAATATAATTACAGGGATAATTTGATTTGTATTCCTGCAAATCACATCGGATTTTAACGATTTTGAATAAATTCTTGTATTATACCATTATGAGAACAAATTGTCAACACCTTTTTCGACATATTTGTATAAAATACAGAAAATATGCATAAAACTTTGTCAATTTTAACAAACAATTGCTTCATTTAAGGATGAAATCTTTAGATTTTCAGCGTAAAATAAGTCTTTTACTCTCTATTTCTTGTCAGAATGTTGTTTGTGTTATACTATTTTTGCCCGTTTGAAAAAACAGGTGATAAAACAGGAGATGCATTAAATGTCAAGACGTGGAGAAAACATATTCAAGCGAAAGGACGGACGCTGGGAAGGGCGCTATAAATCGGGACTCAACGAAAAAGGAAAGACAAAATACTCATCGGTTTACGCTCGTACATACCGCGAATGTTCACAGAAACTGCAAGAGGCAAGGAGAAGGACCTGTGTTAACAGAAGTTCGATGACTTTTGAACAGCTCTTTGAGCATTGGCTTGAAAGCAGGAAAAATATCATTAAAAAATCTACCTATGTGAACTATGTATCACTCTATGAAACGCATATCCGACCTGAATTTGCAGCGTTCAAGCCCGATAAAATTACGGTTTTCATGATCAATCAATACATCTCGAAACTGCTTGAATCGGGTGGAACACGTGTTTCAGGACTTTCCTCCAATACTGTTAAGGAAATAGTGATCGTTCTGAAATCTGTTTTCAAATACGGCGAAATTACGCTTAATATTTCAAATCCGGTTAAAAATATTTCACTCCCCAAAACAGAATTTAAGGAAGTTGAAACTTTCAGCAAAGCAGAAATGGAACGTATCAGAAATTACGCTATAACCGGAAATGTATCGGATTTAGGGATACTTCTTTGCCTGTATACGGGTATGCGAATCGGCGAGGTTTGCGCCTTGAAATGGTCTGATATCGACATGGACAATCAGCTTATTTCGGTGAGTAAAACTTTGTATCGAATAAAAAATCCTGCCGGAAATGATTCCAAAACGATCATTGTGATAGATGCTCCAAAAAGCAGGAAATCAATCCGAAAAATTCCTGTTCCGCCTTTTATGATTCAGCGGTTAATGGAATTTAAGGAAAAGTGCAAGTCTGAAAATTATTTTCTGACCTGTTCCGATAGGTACATTGAGCCGAGAACTTATCGTGAACGTTATAAGAATTTTCTTAAAACGGCGGATATACCCTACAAAAATTTTCACGTTCTTCGCCACACTTTCGCTACGGAATGTATTCGCTGCGGAATCGATGTTAAAACTGTAAGCGAACTGCTTGGGCATTCCAATGTGAAAATTACTTTTAACGTATACAGTCATGCTGACGATTCTGCAAAGAAATCTAAAGAGGAAAATAAAAGAGAAAACAGACGCTCTTGTCGATTTTGAGCGTCTGTTTGTACTTTATTCATGCCCGGAAACCCGCACAACTATTATCCACGCTTGACCATACATTGCTTGCCCTTGAAAGCGATTCCGAATTTCACAATATTCTTGAATCCCTCATATTCGAGATTAACCTCATATTGATTCTGTTCGATCTGTTCAAGAGCAGCATCGCACTGTCCGTCAAGAGTTTCGCCGTCCTTGACTGTTTTTATCTCTATAATCACGGCTATATCACTCATAAGGACATTTTTGACGATTATATCATTGCGGCCTGTACCGCTTTCACGATTTGATTCCACAAGAAATTCGTCGGAGTATTCAAGAAGTCCCACAAGGAAACCGTGATAGAAATTCTCATAACCGTCATGATAGCTGATACTTCTCAGCAGCCAGCGATTGACTTCAAGCTGGAATACGTCCGCATTTCCCTCCAGAACCGCTTTCAACAAAATATTTTTATCAGCCTCACGAATAGATTCGTCAAACCACTGCCTGAAAGTATTTTCATAAATAGTAATGATCTCGGTGTTCGGAATAACAGCAGTAAAATATGTCTGCATACCTTTTTTGTAAATATCGACAGACTTCAGATAACCTGTATGAAGCAGAAAACTCCAGATATATTCAGATTTTACATTCATATTAGCATACGTGATGTCATGATAAAGAGGCTTCTCAATACTTTCGCCGATTATCAATTTTTCAATATCATCTCGTATTTTTTTGTCACTCTTGACTATAAGTTCATGGATGATACTGTTGGAACTGGTATTTACCCAATAAGTATCAGGAACATTTTTGTTTCCGAATAAAGAATCCTGAACATATTTCAGCACGCTCCACGGATTATATATTTCAGTTTCACCAAACGTATAACCGTCATACCAATTCTTTAATGTATCGAAGCAATCAGATATTTCATAATAATCAACGATCTGCCTAACTTCCTGCTCGGTAAAACCAAAATATCTGGAAAAAGCATTATCCGTAACAGAATGTACATTCAGATTATTTAATCCTGTAAAAATACTTTCCTTAGAAATACGCAGGCAGCCTGTAAGAACCGCAAATTCAAGGGAATCATTGGTTTTCAGAACACTCTCAAAAACAGAACGGATAAGATCGATCATTTTATCATAAAATCCGTTGAAATAGGCATTTTCAAGAGGTACATCATATTCGTCTATCAGCACTATTACTTTTTTCTCATATGCTTCATACAAGCAGTTTGATAGAAATTTAAGCGCTGTATTATATTCCGAATACTCCCCGCGTCGATTGCAGATATCCAGAAAATCTTCTCTGTCAGAATCAAATAATTTATCAGAATCAAGAACCGCCCTGTGTCTGCGGAACTCGCTTGAAACTATCTTCTTGAATTCAATTAAAGAAAGCTCAAAAGTAGGCTGCTTCATACCTTTAAGCGAAATGCTGATAACAGGGTACTGTCCCATATATTGACAATATTTCTCGCCTGCTTCTGAGATTTTAAGTCCGTCAAACAAATAAGAATTATCCTCATTAGTTTTTTCAAAATATCGTTTCAGCATACTCATATTCAGAGTTTTGCCAAATCTTCTTGGACGCGTAAATAAAGTTACCATTGCTGAACTGTCGATAAGTTCTTTTATCATTAAAGTCTTATCTACTAAATAACATTGTCTGTCAATGAGAACCTTGAAATCCTCGATTCCTATCGGAATAGCCTTACGTTCGTTCATGATCTGCACCTCGCTTTGCATTTTGCTTTGTAATAAGTATATCACAATCGCTGTAATAAATCAAGGCGTTTCCATGTTTAAGAAAAAACATCGGGCGGTTATTGTGCGGTATTGCCTTAAAGAAACGACGATAGTTTTTCGACCTAAAATCTCATATTAGGAAAAATCTTAGGAAATTAAAACAAAAGGCATTCCCAATCACTTGGAAATGCCTATTTTTTGTAACTGTGCCACCAAAAAGATGACATCAGTTTATCCCGATTCTTCGGCTATTTCAAGAAATTTTTTCTTTACTTGATAATTTTTTCGATCTTACAAGTATGGCGTTTATTGTCTTTGTCATAGTTGATTCCGACAAGCAAAATTTCTCCCGAATAATCTTTCAGGCAATCAGTATATTGTTTTTTCTTGATCTGCTCTATTGCACCTTCGGCTGATTGGTCGTATTTGAGTTCCACAATCATTGCAGGATTACTGTTATTTTTTCTTGGTTTGAAAACCAAATCTGCATAGCCTTTTCCGGCAGGAAGCTCACGGTCGATCGTGTACGTTTTTCTTGCGGAATAATAGGCAAGCGAAATAACGCAGGACAGCGAATTCTCATCGTTATATTTTAGAATCGAAGTATTTTCGCTGTGGGCTTTATCTATTAATTCAGCAACTTTTTCCTCATTGAAATTTAATGTTGCTTTCAGAAGTTCGTCTGATGATCTCAGCGAATCAGCAACTTCCGACCAACCCATTACTTTTATTGTACTTGCAAACTGTTCTGAAATTTCATAATTGGGAATCGAAACTTCCTTAGTATAAAAATCATATGTCAGATATCCGAGATGAATCAAAAGCGTCAGAACATCATCCTTTGTTACAAATGTGACCATATCATTTGTAAACGTTGTCGTATCTATTACAATTTTTTCTCCTGCAAGAAGTTCAATTATAGTATCTTTTAATCCGTCAAAATTCATCTCAATATAGATTTTCAACGCTTCATAAGTCTCTGTTGAAGTCCAGTAATTATTGAATTGTCCACGAAGTATTGATTCTACAACCGACTTCGGATTATAAATTGAAATTTCATTTAGATTATAACCATCATACCATCGTTTCATTTCAGAAAACGACTTATCATATTTTAGGCAAAGCTCCTTAACTTCACTTTCAGTAAAACCGGTAAACTCTGATATCGGTTCAGCGTCAGTCATTGAATATTCGTAAAATGCGTTTATTGCAGAATGGCCACCATATTTTTTTATAGGCAGGATTCCGGTCATATAAACAAGTGCAGGATAGCTTTGGTTTTTAAAAAGAGCAGATAAAAACTTCAAATAAATTTCTTGTGCCTTGATGTCATTTTTCTTATCTCTCAAAACACAGTCCCATTCATCAATTATGAAAACAAACGGCACTTGATATTTTTCAAAAACATCTTTCAGCGAACGCATTAATTTTGTTTTATCATAATATCTAACATCAGGAAACTCTTCCACAATCTCAAACATGATTTCCTTTTGCAAATTAGTAAGCATTTCCGTTGTATCGTCATATTCGCTGAAGAAATCCATCATATTAATGCGGATAACGTTATATTTATTCAAATGCTTCTCAAACGATTCAGAGCTTGCAATTTTCAGTCGGCTGAACATTTCTCCTGAATTGCATTCTCTGCTGTAATAAGCTGTCAGCATATTGGCAGCCATTGATTTACCGAATCTTCTCGGACGGCTGACGCAAATAAATTTCTGTTCTGTATAAATAACACTGTTGGCATATTCGATCAGCATACTTTTGTCAACATATATTTTTGAGTTTAAGACCTGCTGAAAATCAATGTTTCCGGGATTCAAATAAATACCCATAAACCGCACCTCCGATCCTCTCTGATATAAGTATATCATTTTTTTGCACAAAAATCAAGTACAACATACAAATTTTATTCGGACTTCCCGCTAAATTCGTCAAGCATCCTCTGATACTCCTTTTCCTCGCTGTCGATGTAATCCTTGGCAAACTGTTCTGCTTCTTCGATGCTGTTTTTGAGCAATTCAAAATCAACCGCAACCGTAAACACATCGATCTCCACCTTTTCAGATTCATCCGAAAAAACTTCAATAGTGAATCCCTCACAGGCAACAATTTCGCCGTTCTTATCTTCTCTCGAAAGTTTTTTAACAGGAGTAATTTTCATCCAAAATCCTTTGTATTTCATACAGTCACGCTCCTAAAATTTTAACTGAAGATCATCGTCTAAATAATAATCTTCATTGATTTCTTCCATTACTTGTTCCTGCTGCAGTGAATTTTCAAGAGCCATTTCCAGATAGGATTCATCCAATCCGTTCTCTCGGTAGCCCTGTAAAATTGTGTTGTAATACTGCGGACTTGGCGGAGAAATCGTTCCGCGATTCATCAGATATGCCATACCTTTATATGTTTTTCCGTTCATTTCAAAGGGCATTTTTTCCTGTCTGTAGAAACTCGGAAATCCCTCGTACTTATTTAAAACAGGTAAATCCCTGTCGTCAAGCTCCCAGATCAGAACGGGAACGCTTGCATTTTCTTTTGGAACTATAGTGGCAACGCTTCTGAATTCCAACTCATATCCCTTGATCTCGGACGTTCCCACAACCCTTGAATGGGGACATCGGTACGCCATCTGTTCCAGATTGATATTGCTGCCATATGCGATATATAGCTGTTTTTTACTCATTCTTGACCTCCGTTACATACTCATTTCAAATGTTTCTTCCTGTTCCAAATCCTCGTCATATTCGCTCACTGTAGGCTCTGAAATTTCATTGGGTACGTTGTCGTTTATCTGCTGAACGTCCCTTACAGGCTCGACACGCTGCTCACAGGCGGCAATACGCTCTTGTTTTAGTCGTTCCCTCTGCTTAATTGCATCTTCGGGGTGCAGCCATGCAATATTTCCCTCAAGATGTGAAAGAAGATGTTTGCGACAGTTTTTAAACTCAGCTCCATTTAATCCTATGCGAATTAGCCAACAACGAAAAGTGTACCGTGGATTCTCACTTTGCGTCACACGGGGACTTGCAGATTTCTGCGTCAAAGCCTGATTGCTGACCGCCAGTACCAGTGAAATATACGCCCTCAGCACGCCTGCGTTCAGGCTGCTGTTAAAGGCTCTCACTTCAATATTGTTGTCCGTAAACACCGGATGTAAATTCAAACATCTATACCGTGACTGATCATAATGTGAATGATACTCGGCATTATCGCCGTACCACAGCCTTTTGATCGTCTGTAGATCCCTTGGTTTTTTCTTGTTTAATTCCTCAAGAAAACGCCTGTCAACCTTTTTACAATAGGTACTTTCACGACCGGATTCGACCTGCAAAGCCTGATACAACATATCCTCTTTGCTCGCAAAAATGTTCACCAAATTACGCAATTGTTGCGGATCGTAAGGCGCGAAGTCAATATGAATATGGATTCCCGTTGACTCGTTGCAAACGCCGCCGCTTCGCCGAATGGAGCGCACAACCTCCTGCAAAAGCGCCATATCGCTATACTCCAGAATCGGAGTTACAAGTTCAACAGAATGCAGTTTAGATGCCGGTTCTCCATTCTTGGTCGTACAACGAATGCTTGCGTCGGACATGATTTTCCAACGTCTGTCCTGACTGTCATAAACGTCATATCGGTCGTAACTTCCACCGAAATAGTCCGGTGAACCGCCTAAAACCTTGCTTATTGCCTTTGCGGCGGCGGCTCTTGTAAGTCCCGTACACTCAACTTCCACTCCAAATTTTTGTTGCTTGATACCCTCAAAATTTCCCGACAAATTATCATCTCCCTCACAAAAAACAGCCTGTAAAATTTAATTTACAAGCTGCGTTTTTTATTATTCAACTTCGGTTTTCACTTCGTATCCACCCTTAAAAATCACCAGTATTTCGGTCTTATCAAGAACTTTTACGCACTCAATCAATTTACGGATAAGCACGTTATCGAACGTTTCCAATTCGAATTTTTCACGTTCTATCATATCCATGATTTTGTCAAGCTTTGCCTGAGTTTCAGCGGAAGTTTTATTCTGCGATTTAAGGATTTCCAGCCGTTCGCTAAGCTGCTGTTCCTCGCTATATAGCTTCTCAAACTCGCTGTCAAGCTTGTCCTCGTCGCAGCCGCCTGAAGCGATCAAATTAACAAGATCATTTCTTGCTCTGTCAATTTCTTTCAGCCTGTTCTCAATACTAATAATTTCTTCCTGACCCTGACATTCAAGCACTGTTCCGATATTTGCTTTTAAAATTCTAGCAATGTCGTTACGGCAGGAGTAATAATTATTTATTGCATGAATTATGGCTTTATGAAGCTGTTCTTCCTTAATTGTAGGCGATTCGGGACAGTACTTTTTTCCATGCTCCAAACGGCTGATACACCGCCATACGATCTGCTTTTTGCCTCTCGAAGACCACGTAGTTCTGCGATATGGAGTGCCGCAGTAACCGCATATCAGCAGCTCCGTCAGCGCATATTTACTGGAATATTTACCTTGTTCAGTTGTTGTTTTATCGCTTATTTTACGCTTGGAACTGCGCCTTGCAAGCTCCTGCTGAACCCTATTATAAGTGTCACGGTCGACTATAGGATCATGGTGGTCAGTAACAAGGAACATAGGACGTTCACCCTTATTCTTCACAACTTTATGAGTAATGCAGTCCAGCGTATATGTCTTTTGCAGAAGCGCATCACCGACATATTTTTCGTTTTTCAAAATGCTGCTGATAAGAGATTCATTCCAGATTTTTTTGCCTGTGGCAGTCAAAACGCCCTTGTTTTCGAGAACTTTTTTGATGTTTCTCATGCTGTACCCGTCGAGGAAGAGTTTATAAATCATCCTTACTATTTCAGCTTCTTCGGGAACGATCTCCGGCTTACCGTCTGCACCTTTTTTGTATCCCAGGAGATGTTTATACTGGAACGATACCTTGCCCTCTCGGAAAGCTTTTTCCTTGCCCCAGCTAACATTTTTTGAAATTGATTCAGACTCAGCCTGAGCGAATGAACCGTACAGAGCTATCATAAATTCACTTGTCATAGTCAGCGTATTTATTGATTCCTTTTCAAAAATCACACCAATTCCAAGGTCTTTAAGCTGCCTTACATATTCAAGGCAATCAACGGTATTTCGGGCAAATCTTGATATTGACTTTGTAATTACAAGATCTATCTTCCCACCGTCTTTGATACAATTTGATTTTATCCCAAACCTTTTGATTTTGCCATACTTTTTGATTTTGCCTTGCGGGGGAGGGTTCAAATTGAAAATGGCAGTAAAAAACTGCGGCAGGCAATACCGCAGTTTTTTCTATGGTGCGCCCGGCGGCGCACGTTTCTAACGGGTGAAAGTCCCGAATCCGCCCGGTAGTGGGAAGGATATAGCCGAAGGCAAGGGTGTCCGTCGAAAGGCGGAATCTGAAGGAAGCCGGATGTAGGGAACATACTAACCTGCGGGCAAATCTCTGGTCTGACGAACAGAAATCACATAAGAGGTTATGCATGAGGGTAAGACTGCCATACAAGCCGAAGCCCAGTAACTACACGGAATCATGCATGATAGATGTGGCAGATGGATGGAGAGAAAGAAACGTGTGGTACCCGGGGAGGTCTGTGCGGTATGCCCTGAAAGGGGTAACCACTGCCCAAAGCAGTGCTGAACGCACAGAAGTCAGCAGAGGTCATAGTAGTGATTTTTCTTCATCATGAAGGACCGAATCAGTAGGAGTCTTAAGTATGACCGGGAAAGGGGGAATGACCGCTTATGACAGAAAACTTGGGAAACAATGGCTTTCCGCAAAGAAATAGTGCGGAACACGAAGGGTATGCGGAAGCGTCAAGGTCATTCAATCGGATATGGAAAGAAAGAGACAGTGCACAGCCGAAGCTCTTGGAAGCGATACTGCACAAGGACAACTTCAACAGGGCGTATAAGAGAGTGAAGGCAAACAAGGGAGCGCCGGGAATCGACGGGATGACTGTCGAGGAAGCGCTTCCGTACCTGAAGGGACATCAACAGGAGCTGACCGACCGGATTTATAGTGGGAAGTACACTCCGTCTCCAGTGAGACGCGTTGAGATTCCAAAACAGGATGGTGGTGTGCGGAAGCTTGGCATACCAACCGTGATAGACCGAACACTCCAACAGGCAATAACGCAACAGTTGGTGCCAATCTATGAGCCATTGTTTACGGAGGGCAGTTTCGGCTACCGCCCGAACAGAAGCGCAAAAGAAGCGATACTGAAAGTGAAGAAGTATGCAGAGCAAGGCTTTACATTTGCGGTAGTCCTGGACTTATCGAAATACTTTGACACGCTCAATCACGAAATACTTATCAACCTTCTTAGGAAGAATGTAAAGGATGAGCGGGTAGTGCAGCTGATTAAGCGATACCTGAAAAGTGGAGTCATGGAAAACGGAGTGGTCATCGACACAGAGGAAGGTTCGCCACAGGGAGGGAATCTATCTCCATTACTGGCGAATATCTACCTCAACGAGTTCGACCAGGAGTATCGAAAGAGAGGAGTCCCGTGCATTCGATATGCAGATGACATTGTGCTTCTGGCAAAGAGTAAACGGGCATCGGAAAGACTTTTGGAGAGCAGTACAAAGTACCTTGAGGGAAAGCTGAAATTAACAGTCAACCGGGAGAAAAGCCGTACTGTGAGCGTGTTCGCAATCCGAAATTTTAAGTTCCTTGGCTTTGCATTGGGAAGGAATGGAAGCGGCATATATGTCCGGGTACATGCAAAGACATGGAAGAAGTTCAAGTCGAAGCTGAAAGAATTATCTTCCCGTAGGTCTGTACAGTCCATCAAGCCAAGCCTTGGGAAAATCAAGGTCTATGCGAGAGGGTGGCTGAACTATTATGGAATCGCGAGCATGAAGAACAATATAGATGACATCAATGGATGGCTCTATCGCAGAATACGTATGTGCATATGGAAACAATGGAAACTACCAAAGACGAAAAAGAGAAATCTTATCAAAATGGGAATACCAGAATACTTTGCGCATATGGCGGCAAACAGCCGAAAAGGACATTGGTTTTGTTCAAACCTTACAACAGTAAAACGAGCCATGTCAAAAGAAAGACTGATAAGCGGTGGCTTTTATGATTTAGCCACAGCCTATCAGTCCGTGCACGTCAACTATTGAAACCGCCGTGTACCGAACGGTACGCACGGTGGTGTGAGAGGACGGGAGCTAATCACTCCCTCCTACTCGATCTTTTATTTCAATCCCGTTCTTAAAGGTGAAGCGGATATCCTCCCGACTGTACACCGTGGCATATTCCACAAGGCTGTACCAGTCCTCTTCATTAAATTCCGTCAGCGGGCCGTCCCTCTTTTCCAGTTCCGCAAGGAACCGCTCCGTCTTTTCCCGCTTTGCCATCCGCTCCGTGATGGCGGAGCCGACTGCTTCCAGCCGCTCCTTTATCCTGTCGAAGCGTTCTGCCAGCCCGTCATATTTTTTCTGGTACTCCGTCTGATCAAGGGCAACGCGGGCATTCTCGTTCACGCACTGCTGTATCATCTCCGCCACTATGTTCATCTCCTCCTGAAGCTGAATCCGTTCCGTTTCCAGTTCCGATGTGTCATAAAGGCGTTCTTTGACCGCCTCGTAGTCCTCCCGTATGCTGTCCCTCTCGCCAAAGATGGCATTGGCCGCTCTCAGGAACAGCGCCTTGACAGTTTCTTCGTCAAGGTGCGGCGTGGTGCATTTCTCCCCGCCGTCAAACTTATGGTTGCACTGCCAGACTACCTTGCGGTATTTATCATTGGAGTGCCAGACCTTGGAGCCGTACCAGCTTCCGCAGTCGCCGCATTTTATCCTGCTGGAGAATGCGCCCGTGCAGCTTAAGCGGTTCTTCCCCGGATGCCGCACCGCCATCTGGTGCTGCACCTCGTCAAAGACCGCAGGACTGATGATGGCTTCGTGGCTGTTCTCCACATAATACTGCGGCACCTCGCCCTCGTTTATTTTTGTCTTTTTCGTGAGGAAATCCACAGTGTAGCTCTTCTGCAGGAGTGCGTCCCCTTTATATTTTTCATTTACGAGGATGCTCTTGACCGTGCAGGAATGCCATTTCTCTTTCCCTGCAGGTGTCCGTACCCCTTCCTCCGTCAGCCGCTTGGCAATGGCGTATGGGGAATGCCCCTGCAGGAACAGGCCGTATATCCTGCGGACAATTTTTGCTTCTTCTTCGTTCAAGACCATGCTGCCGTCCTCGCCTTTGTCATACCCAAGGAAATGGCTGTAGGGGACACAGACTTTGCCATCCGAGAACCGCTTCCGCTGCCCCCATGTGACGTTCTCCGAAATGCTCCGGCTCTCCTCCTGTGCAAGCGACGACATGATGGTGATAAGCAGCTCCCCCTTGGAATCGAATGTCCAGATATTTTCCTTTTCAAAATAGCACTCACAGCCTTTCTCCTTCAGTTTCCGGATAGTGGAAAGGCTGTCCACGGTATTCCTTGCGAAGCGGGATACGCTCTTGGTCACAATTAAATCGATGGAGCCGGCGAGGGCATCTTCCACCATTTTCCGGAATCCCTCGCGCTTGGCTATCCCGGTTGCGGATATGCCTTCGTCCGTGTACACATGGACAAATTCCCAATCCTCCCGGCTCTTTATGTAGCCCGTGTAATAATCCACCTGGGCCTCGTAGCTTGTAAGCTGCTCTTCATGGTCGGTGGAGACGCGGGCATATGCCGCCACCCTCCGTTTCTGCGTCTGGTGGATGGGCTGTGCGGTAAAGCGGTCACGCACTGCCGGTATGGTCGTTACCCTTCTTCCCTGCACGGTTTTCCCTCCTTCCTGCGGTAGCCTCTTTTTCCGGGGATATACTGCCTTTTTTCTGTATGGCCGTCACGGAAATGGAATGTCAGCATATCCCCGTAAGCTGAGATATGGGACAGCCTTTCGCACATTATGCCTGCATCAAATTCCTTCATGCCCAAAACCTCTGCGGTCATTTTTTTCAGCGCCTTGTCCTGCATTGCGGGCGGCCGCGCTTTCCCGACCGCATGGGGTACCTTGTTATGCTTGAAGCACACCCACCGCAGATCTTTTGTCCCGTCTGCAAACTTCCTCGGCTGCCCTGTGAGGTTCTGCCCGCAGACTTCGCATTTAATGAACAGGGAAAGGTCATGGCACAGCGGCCTCACCGCTTTTTCCCTTTCCGTGAACATCTCGGCGTGCCTGCGCCGCTGTTCCTCCGTCCACTGCGGCCTCCGGAAATGGTAATCCGGTTTCTCATAATCCCCGCCGTGGTACAGATAACCGGCTGGCTCCGCCCTGCCGTTTTTAACCTCCACGCCATACCTTTCCGCCATCTCCCGCTGTGCGCGGTCAAAAACCTCCCTGCTGATGATGGCAGGGTGCGTCCCTTCCACATAGTACATCGGCAGCTCCCCGTTATTGCGTTTCCCTTTCCGCGGGCTGCCTTCCTCCACATAAAATTTCTGCAGCAGCGTATTGCCCGTGTATTTTTCCTGCCTTATGGTCTGGCAGATGACGCCGCCCGCCCATTTCTTCCCGTAATAGGAAGGGATGCCTCTGGCATTCAGCTCATTGGCTATCGCATAGCAGGACATCCCGCCAAGGTATGATTCAAAGATCATCCTCACGACTTCTGCCTCTTCCGGCTCAATGGCTGGCTGCCCTTTCTCAATCCGGTACCCGTACAGGATGCCGTTCCTCGGCTTCCCCTGCTTATACTGCTTCCGGATTGCCCATTTCGCATTCTCACTGATGGAACGGCTCTCTTCCTGTGCAAAGGAAGCAAGCAGGGTAAGCATCAGCTCCCCGTCCTCCGAAAGCGAATGGATGTTTTCTTTTTCAAACCGCACCTCAACGCCAAGCTCCTTCAGATGCCGCACTGTTTCCAGCAGGTCAACCGTGTTCCTCGCAAACCTTGATATGCTCTTGGTCAGGATGATATTTACACGGCCGGCCTCGCAGTCCGCAAGCAGGCGTTTAAATTCCGTGCGCCCCGCCATACTGGTCCCGCTGACGCCGGAATCCACATACACCCCCGCATACTCCCATTCAGGGTTGCCCTGTATCAGCGAACTGTAAAAGCTCACCTGTGCCGACAGGGAATGCATAAGGCGTTCAGATTCCATTGAAACGCGGGCGTATGCCGCCACCTTTTTCTTCTGCACAAGCAGCGGTGCGGCGGGTTCGATTTTCCTTATTTTCCGCATGAAACCACGCTCCTTTCCGCTACTATACATCACTCTAAACCGCAATTATATCAAGGGTTTTCCGGCTAATAATGTACCCAGAGTTGGCCGGTGTTTTTCAAGCAGGATTGTATCAATCTGCTGATATTCTTCTTGGGAAATGACTCCCTCTTCCAGCATGATCCTTGCCACGGAAAGCGACATCCGGTAACGCAGCTCCGCCCGGAATTCCTTCTCACTCACCGGCATCACCGCCTTTAAAACGGTTCCTGATATAACATTCATGGGAGCAGTATTTCCGCCTGGAATTGCCGTAAGCAGTGAAAGGCTTCCCACAGCCTGCACAGGTAAAGGAATAGACCGCCCGCTGCTTTATTTTCTCCGGATGTTCATGCCACCATTTTACCCTGCATTCATCACAGCAGAACACGCGGGGCTTCATGCCCGGCCTCTGCTGCAGTGGTTTTCCGCATTCCCGGCATCCGGGAGCGCTGCCCTCCTGAACCGCCGCCATTTCCCCGGAAAGCCCGTTCCTCCTGCAGAAGCTCTTGACCGTATCTTTTGAAATCCCGACTTTATTTGCAACCGCCGTATATCCGCAGCCTTTCTTCCGAAGGCGTATGATCTTCTGTTTCTGTTCGTCCGTCATGGAAAGCACCTCCTCACTATACGGAGATTTGCACCGTACTTTGGCGGGGTGTTTTTCAAAAATAATACAAAAATCCGCCCATGGCATTTTATGAAATGCCGGCTTGTCACTATTCCCCATCATTTTTGAGTTGATAATCCGTGCTTTCAGAGTTAATATGCACCACTGAGGAAAGGAGGGATTCCGCCATGGATAAGGATTCCGTATTGTACCTTCTGATGGATATGCGGGTAAACGGCATACTGGACCGCATCCTGGAAAGAGATGAGGAATATCAGGAAATCGCCAAAAAATCAGGGGAATATTTAGACCGTCTGGAAGCTATGAACCTGCCGAAAGAAGCCCACTCCCTGATTGACCAGCACTCCTGCGAACAGAACGCGCTCGGCGCACGGTATGGAGCGCTTGCCTATCTGCTCGGTTTTTCAGACTGCGTGGAACTGATGACGAAGCCGGTGCATCTTACAGGCACACAAAAGAAAACAAGCTGAACTGCACAACGAAAAAAAACAGCCCGCAGCATCGTTTCAAATGCCGCGGGCTGTTCTGCTGTCCTCCGATATTCAGTTACACCCTCTGTGCATAATCCAAACTCACCCATCCATTGCGGCCGCTCTGATAGGATTTCAGCAGCCCCCACCTGGATGCGCCTTTTCCGTCTGCCTCATCGACAATCGTAAAAGTGCCAATCCCCGTATGCTTTCCGGTCTTGCCGAAGTCAGTGCCGGGGCCTTTCCGGATGTTCAGGTCAGGGATGGTTACACGCACCAGATACGGCTTGAACACAGCCGCCTTGGTATACACCGCTTTCCCGGATTCATCAAATACGGAATACCCCGGATTCTCATCCGCACATTTCTTCGCATTCTCCAGCGACTTGAACGCCCCTTTCTGTGAGGATGCGTCCGCCCACGTTTTCCGAACGCGGTACCACGCTTCCGCCCCTGCAGAGCCAGAGGGAGTGCCGCCAGCCGTGCCGAGGATGCCTTTCAGGATGCCGAGGATTTTCTCCCCATAGCCGGCTCCCGCCGCCCATCCTTTCCCGTTTGGGTTCTCCTTCTGTCCAAGCCACTCCACATATTCCGCACAGCCCCTCGTAACATATTTGAAACGCGGGTCAATGCAGGCATTCTTCAACACATCCGTGGAGGCGTAGGCTTTGAGATGCTGCACCTGCGCCCGGATGCCAAGCTGCGGCGTGTCAAAGGAATTCCCCTTTACACCATTGGAAGTCACGCCCATGCCGCAGAAATTGTTCTGTGAAAGCGTGACCGCAGAACCGGAAAAGGTGAAGTTCCCAGTCTCAAGGCAGGACTGCGCAAAGGCAATGTCACCCCGCACTCCCTCCGTGCTGCCCTCCGAAAGATACAGCGGAACCATGTCAAGGACAGACTGTGCCACCTTCGGATGTTTCGCTTTGATATAATTTCTCATCTGCTCTGCCGTAGCCACGACATTTCGCATAATCTGCGTATATCCTGCCGTGCCGATATCGCCGGAAGCTGCGCTACCCATAGCCGCTTTGACCGCTTTTCGGAAACCGTCCATCGTATAACCCATTCCAAGCTGCGTCCACAAATGCTCCGGGTCGCCGTGGTTGGAAGCGATGCCCCGGCTGTATCCCTCCCTGTGGCTGATGATGACTCCGTCCGCCAGCGGGTTCAGGCTGTATTTCTTGCAGAGCATGGCGAACAGCTCCACTGCCGCCCTATAGGTCCTTTTTGCCACCGCTTTTGCCGTGGCCATATCGGAGCAGGTAAAGTTAGAGCCTGCCGTGTACTTGATACACGCAGGCTCGCACATCTCCACCCCGATATGGGTATTGTTCCCGCTGCCCTTGCTGCCGCTTCCGCAGTGCCATCCCCTGTGATTCCACGGGAGCGTCTGGTACACCGTGCCGTCATTTCCGTCAATGAATCCGTGGACGCAGGAACTGTCATGCGCCGGGCTGTTCCAGCTATTGATGAATGCGGATGCCTTTGGCTGCGGGCAGCCCACAGAATGGAGCATCAGCCCCTTGACCGTGATCTTCCTCCCCGCCGTGTAGCAGGGATTCCTCGTCAGGATATTTTCCACCAGTTTCATAATCATTCGTCCCCCTTATCCGTGTTTTCCGCCCTGTCATGGAGCTGCGCCAGGATGTCCTTCAGCTTTTCCGGGATGGGCAACCCAAGGTGTCCGGCGTTTTCCAGAAGGCTCACGCCCTCATTGGAAATATAGAAAAAGATAACCGCCGTCCGCAGAACCGAGCCGCTCCCGATGACCTGCACATCAAGGATGTTGGCAATCCCCACAAGCAGGAAGATCAGCACTTTCTTTGCGATGCCCTTAAAGCCCACCTCGCTGGACAGCTCCTTATCCGCCGCGGCACACATCACACCCGTGATGTAATCCACCACAACGAAAGCGATCAGCGCATACAGCAGGCCGTCACAGCCGCCGAGGAACCAGCCGAGCCATCCACCGACGCCTGCAAAAATGAGTTGAATCGTGTTCCAGAATTCCTTCATAGTGAAACCCTCCTTTAAAAGATTTTTTGTATGATAAAAGGCCGCCCGCCAAACGGCGGACAGCCCTGTACCCATGGAAATATTAAATCTGCTTCGGCAGCGCCTCCCACAGCCTCATGTCCTCCTGCCCAAGCGACCAGATGGCAATCCCCCGCAGCTTCCAGCGGTAGGCCGCCTCATTTGCCCAATAGACCAGCGAGTCCACGTCCTGGTAATAAAGGATGGAGAAGCCGTCCGCATCCCCAAGGAACAGCCTTGAAATCCAGATATTAATGTCCTTCGGCGTGATCTTCACCGTGTAATCATTCCCGCAGGATAACGCCATCAGGTGGGAGTGGAAAAAGTCATAGTCCAGCGAAATCTCCTCGCTGCGTGTGCCGCTCTCCTCCACATCGGAGGTCAGCGTGAACACCTGGTATTCTTCGTCCCACATGGCATTATTCCGGGCAATCCTGCCATACTGCGTCACCCTGCCGTCCGGAAACGTGACGTCGAACCGCTCATACGGCTCATAGGTCCATGCATCCCCAAGCCGGAACAGCTCGCAGACCGTCCGGTTATCCGAGCGGTACCCGGCATAGCCGCCGGAAAAGCCGCTGACCGTAGCCGTAAAGCGGAGCGTATAGGACGCGCCGGAATACACCCGCACCCTGTCCCCACGGATACGCATCTCCACTGTGTACATAGTTGGATTCCCTCTAAGGTCAGCGTTGGGGGTACGGCTGATTGTCTGGCTGTAGCTGCCAAGCAGGGAAGAACCCTTATATAATTCCACCCTCTGTGTATCGAAGTTTAAACAGCAGAACACATCCCCGCAGAACACCCCGGCTTTGCCGCTGCCGTTTGCCGGGAACGCCAGCCTCGCCCGCAGATGGATGTCGTGAAACCCGCTGTACTGCCATGCAAGCTGCCCGCTCCCCTCAAGCTGGGAATAGACGCGCTCCATGGAATATTCCTCCGACCGCCATACCGTCCATGAGCCGGAAAGCACGCTCCAGTAGTTCGTTTCCAGCACGCCGTAATCCCGGAAGTCCTCATACCAGACAAGAGCCGAGTCCGGCTTCCTCCGCAGCATCTCGCAGGTCAGCTTGAAGCCTTTGTCCGGCTGGCAGGGATTTCCGTTTACATCAATGAACTGCCGCGGGGAAAGCGTGAATGCCGCTTCCCCTGCGGATGGATATTCCCGAAATGCCGTGCAGATGCGGAAACCGTAAAACTGCACGCCCTTCACATCCACCGATACCGTGACCGTATGCGCCCCCGCAGAAAGCAAAACCCCGTCCGCAAGGGAAATCCAGAAGGAAGTCCTCCAGTACGGCCACCACAGGCGGCTCTCCGTGAAATGCCTCCTGCTCCCATCAAGGGAGATATAGATGCCGTTCTTATCCCAGAAAGGATAGCAGATACGCACCGCCACATCATAAGTTCCCTCCGAAGGAACCGTGAACCGGTATGTGGCGCTCCCTTCATCCCCAAGCACCGCCACGCCGTTTTCGATGGAGATAATGCCAGATGCACTTGAAGGGTTACCCGCATCCCGGTCAATCAGGATATCGCCGAATTCCGTCTTCTGCTCTTTGCCATAGGCAGTCAGGTAATGCCTGCGGTTATAGGTTCCCGTCAGCAAGGGATATTCATGGGAAACAGCGTCCGCCCCTTCCATGAAGTCATACACCTGCGGGAACGCATACGGCACTTTGTCGTAATCATCCCAATAGGCAAGGATGGGGATGAAGGGTTGCGGCGGAGCATCATCCGTGAAATTATAGCCGCCCGTCATCCACAGCTTTGCGGCATAGTAGGTGTTGGAAGTCCCACGGTAGGATTTGCCGAGGTTTTCCGGCTTGTCATAAATCTGCCAGTTCCACCCGTAGCCCGGCAGCCCCATGAAAATCTTCTCCGGATTCATTACTTTGGAGGCATAGTCATAGATTCCCTCCAGCCAGCTCCGCGGGGAAACCGGTCCCGGAGCGGAGCCCGCCCACGCCATGCCGTAGCTCATAATAGAGGCAGTGTCGCAGTAAGCGTCAAGGTCGGCATACACGCACCAGTTCTCCCCGCCCACCGAGCCGCCCACGCTGGTCATCCCCGGCAGGCAGATGTTCACCAGCTTTGCCGGATTGTAATTCTTCACAGTAATGTAAATATCCCGGAACAGGGCGTTTGCCGCCGCACGGTTCTCATATTCCCCGCCGCGCTCCAGGTCGATGTCCACCCCGGCGCACCATGGGTATTTCTGCATGATCCGCACCAGCTCCGTGAGGAACTTATCCCTCGCCCCGTTTGTGTTATTCCGCAGCGCAGTAAAAATGGATGCCGTGCCGTGGTTCATCACGGTCAGCATCCATTTGATGTGTGTCCATTTATTGATATAAGGCATCATGGAGGAAATGCTCGTTCCCGTTTCGGAGATCGTGCCTGTGATATCCACCTCGAATGTAAAAATACCCACGGTATCAAGACGGTCGCCGTAATCACGGAGCGCCTGGTACATCCGGCTGTTCCCCATGAAGCTCCACACCATGCACCGCTTACCCTGTAAATAATCCCTCAAACCGCATCACCCCCGTCCTGCATTTCCTGGAATCCAAAATAAATCCTTGCCGATCTCCCCTTTTCCACAGACACCGGGTGCTTGCTGTCCCCGGCTGCCGTGTACTGGAAAAAGCCGTCCTTCTTCGTGGCCGCGCCGTTTCTAAGGCACTGGCGGCTTGATGCCAGAAGCGAAAACTCATCCCCGGCAGAGGCAGCGGAAAGGAACCTCGCCTTATGCGCCCCTGCGCCAAGTGATAATTCTATGCTTCCAGCCGCCATATCCTGCACCGGGTACACTTTGATGTCCAGCCCCGCCGAGGTCTGCCCAAGGTTGAACGCCACCAGCGTTGCACTGGAGCGCACCAGCCCGTTATAGAACCTCGGCGGCACAACCTCTCCGTTTTCACGGAATTTCTCCATCATCGTTCCGGTATGGATCACATACCCCGTCAGCCGGTCGCCCTCCTGCACCATGAGGTCGGTAAACCATATCCGGCCGGTACAGTCCGAAACCAGCGGCTTCACGGTCACCGCCACCACCCGCATATCCTTCTTGCATTCCAGCGTTTCCGCAAACCTTGTAAATTCCGCCATAGCGCCGCCTCCTATCCGTCCAAAGTCCACTGTATCTCGCTGACGTGTCCCACCCATCCCGTTGCGATGGAGCCGCCCTGCAGGAGCATATCCGTGATATAAAATTCCCCGGTGCAGTCCGTCACGCACACCCGCACGGTAATGGATTTGAGCCGCTCATATCCCTCTGGTGACACATCCTGCGCCGCCTGCGTAAAAAAAGCCATACACATCCCTCCGTCACAGCAAATCTATAAACCTCGTTTCCGTGGTGCCGTCCTCATATTCAAAGGTCACCTCAATGCCGACCTGCCCGTTTGTGCCTTTCGCCAGGTTCTCCGAGGCGATCTGTGCCGAAAAGGTATAGCTGCCCCGGCTTGCCGGGTACACCGTCTGCGCGAGGCTCTTTGTCATGCCCGCCGCTCCCACGCATTTAAAGGATGCCGTGCCGGACACCCCGTTTTCCGCGTCCACCTCAAAGCCGGAATTCAACCAGTAGTTCATGCCGCTGTCGGCGCGGGAATTCCGCAGGTGGTTGAACGGCACCATGTCCTTCACTTCCTGCCGGTCGATGACATCCGTATTGGAAAGCACATCCGCCGCCTTATCCCACTGCGCCGAGGAATCCCCTAACTCCCGCAGCGTGGTGGAAAGCTCCAGCACCGTGTTCCACGGCTCCTGCAGATTGTACTGCCGTCTCACAATGCGTGTCTTCACGGAAAGGTTAAGATCACGGTCATCCACGGTCACGATGTCGCCCAGGTCCCACGTCTCATGCTCATATCCCGTCAGTACGGATAAATCCATGGCGGAAAGCACATAGGAAATCCGGGGCTTTGCGTAGTCCGCAAGCCGCATCTGGGCAAACTCCAGCATCTGGTAGGGGTTCGTGAAACTGGAACAGTCCAGCGTGGAAGTCCGCACCTCGTCTGTGTAGGCGTAGCTTTCCACATATTCCTTCCCGCCGTTGATGCTGGCAAAGGTCATGCCGTCCTTCCCGTAAGCGTACAGCCTCGTGACAAGGCTCCTGGTATCCACCACACGCTGGATGGATTTCATGTTTTTGCGGTAGGCAAATAAAACGCCACTGTCCGTGCCGCCAAAGGTCAGGAGATGCACCAGATGGTTGGCACAGTCAAAAATAAGGTCGCCGCCGTGGATGTTCTGCACCTGCCGCAGGATGGAAAGGGCGTTCTTCTCCGTACTCTGCCACGTCCGCTTTGTCCGCACCGTCACATTCCCCACGCTCCAGTCCGTGCCGGAGAGCGCATACGCCATCGGCACCTCCGGCGTGTCCGCATTGAAATTGACCGCCGCCTTTTCCACGGAAAAAGCCAGGTCATAGAACGCCGCCTCCGCATACACCGAGGTCACCACCTTCCCATCCGCCCCCTTGTCATCGGCCAGCGTCCGGATGCGGTACACATCGTTCACAATCTGCACCTGCTTTTCATTATCCAGTGCGGAGCGTTTGGAATCCCGGAACGGCAGTTTAAATTCCAGCATATCCGCCCCGTTCACCTCACTCGTCACCATGATGTCAAAGGCATTTTCCAGCACTGCCTCCCATGCGCCATTCCCGTCCAGTACCACCGGGCGGGCAAATCCAAGCCGCTCATACGGCGGCTTGGGGATATCATGCAGTTGTATCTCCATCAGCTTCGGCGTTTTGGAAGTATCCTCTGTAGATAACGTCACCCGGTAGCGGATGTACCTCTGGTTGGGCGACTGCAGCTCCCCGCTGCTCCCGACAGACTGCCATGCCGTCCATTCCTCCAGGTCATCCGAAGTGGAGGTTTCCACTAATGAAACCGCCGTAACACCGGCCGTGTATTCGCTCTTTACCGACACCCGCCCCGTCCCGGCAAGCAGGCATTCCGCAGGGGCCGTTAAAAGCTGCCCCGTTTCCGGATAGGCGCCGCCGCTGTCCTTCCGGAGCGTCACGCACCCCGGCTCGGTCAGTGCGTCCACATCCCCGGAGGTATCGCCGCCATTGGCGCAGAGAGATTTCCTGAAATAGTCCGCCAGATCCTCCACCGTAAGCTGCGAGTCGCAGTCTAAAAACCAGTCGTCAAAGCCACCCGCATACCAGTAGGAATTGGCGTGCATCCCCATGATGAGGTCTGCCGTGCAGGAGCGGTTCAGTTCCCCCGTAAAGGACAGAGCAGCAGAAACCCACACTGTGCCGTTTTCCCGGTCGCCTATGACATACTGCGCCTTCTTATTATCCGGCTCGATCACGCAGGCAATAAAATACCACCCGTTGTTTACAAAGGAAAAGGACGGTGTCACCGACTCATCCAGAATCAGCGTGCCGGAGGAATTATAAAGCATGATCCTCGGTTTCCCCCGGATGAGGGACAGGTAAAATATCGGCTGCCCCGGTCCCTGCCTTGTATTGAAGATCGGGCAGTAGGTGTTTCCGATGGAATAGGTGGTCGGGTTCATCCAGCCGCCCACGGTAATTCTTGCGCCGAGGTTTGAAAATATGCTGCCGTCATTCGTTGCCTTCAGATAGGTTTTCTCCGAGGCAGGGTTAGTGATGTTGAAGCGGAAATACCGCCCCTTCTGCCCGTTCCTGAAACCAGCGCTGGTACCCGACCAGCCCGAAACATACATTTTCCTGTCCTTACCGGAAGAATCGGCAAGCATCGTGTCCGCATCCGGGGCGTTTTCATTAAACCGCCACATTCCATCCTTTGCATACTCCGCCGGGAACTCCCCCGTGAAATCCGCCTGCTTATTCAGTGTGCTTTTAACCGCCATCCCGTCACCTCCATCTGCTCCCTGCCTGTATTTTCAATTCCGTAAAGGTGGAATTGGCCGCAGATATATTGATTGTGTTATGTCCTTTTTCCAAAACAGGGAAATTCAGATCCGCCAGAAGTGGCAGTCCGTTGCGCAGCGTGTTCCCGGAGGAATCCACCACCTTTGCCGTGACCAGGGCGGAATCCACCAGCAACGTTTCCCCTGCGGAAAGCGGCCCCGTCACACGAAGCTCCGAGCCGCCCGTAACAATCGATATATAGCTTGAAGTCCCGGACGGGATCGCTCCCTTCAGCGCATACACCGGGTAGGAGTCCGTATTGCCCGTATGCCGCACCGCCATGTGTGTCCCCGTTTCCGAAAATATATAGGTTTCATCCGTCAGGGCATAGGCGTATGGGTCCGGGCAGATAAAACTGAGGGTAAACTGCCCCGCCGAGCGGAGCAGCCGCTCACAGTCCACCGCCTCCGACAGCCTCGCCATGAAATACCGGTCCGGCACATCATCTAAAATAAGCTGCCCCTGCCCCTTTGTCGGGTCGAGCCACTCCGCCATGCCGTCCAGCACCGCCACCAGCGCCGGGAAGTTCTTCTGCGGGAAGACGCTGCACTCCACCTTAACCGTGCGTTCCGCGCTGTCACAGCCGAAGTCCGCCACCCCTGCCTTCCCCGGCACAGTCTCATAGAAATTTCGAAGTGCAGGGGAAGCCTGCCAGGAGGTCAGCCTTGCCCGTATCTTCATGCTTTTGGATGTGATTCCGTTAAAAGTAAATCCCATAGCCGCCTCCTTTATGCCGTGATGATCCTGCCGCCTGCACGGGAACCGGTCTGGATCAGGTTGTAAAGTTCCTGTGAAATCTTCCGGATGTCATCCTCGCTCCGGACAATCATCTGCTGGATGGTGATGAGCGAGGCAAAGCCGAACGTATCCCTGCCTGCCGCCCCGGTCATGCCGTCCGTCACGCAGCGCACCGAAGCGTCCGCGTCCAGATGGAAATCCGTCGGGATGGAGGTCTTCATATCCTCGGCAAGCCCGTTCATCACATCGGAAATGCCCTCGCTCAGTCCTTCGGCCGCTTTTACCGCTTCGCCGCCGTTGTCCTCAATGGAGCCTGCCAGACCTTCCACCAGCATCTCGCCCACCCACGCCATTTCCGTGGACGGGGAATGGATGCCGAAAAAGCCTTTGATCTTGCTCATCAGGTTCGAGCAGAAGCCGCTGACCTTGCCCCACAGCCAGGATGCCGCGTCGCCGATGCCGTTCCAGATGCCCTTGATCAGATTTAAGCCGATACTTGCCATCTGTGCCGCACCACCGGCAAAGCCCTTCACGATTGCCGCTATGATCTGCGGCACTGCCTTCACAATCGAAACAATGATCTGCGGCAGGTTTTTAATCAGCGAAACCAGCAACTTCACGCCGGCAAGGATGATCTTATCCACATTCCCGACAATGGCGTTCACCAGGGAAGTCACAATCTTTGGAATCGCGCCCACCACCGTGGTGATGATCTGCGGGAGGTTCTGTATCAGTGAAATTAACAGCTTCACCCCGGCATCAATAAGCTGCGGGATGCTCCCAAGCACAGCCGTCACCAGCCCGTCAATGATCTGCGGGATTGCTGCCACAATTGCCGTAATTATTTCAGGCAAAGCCGAAATCAGGGAAGTCAGAAGCTGTATCCCCGCATCTATAATCTGTGGGATTGCCCCAATCACAAAATCCACGATTGCCGAAATGATGGCAGGGAGCGCCTCTATCAGAACCGGGATGGCATCCAATAATCCCTGCGCCAGTCCCATAATAAGCTGCAGAGCTGCATCCAGTATCATCGGGAGGTTATCCGCAAGTGTCTGCACAATCGTGGTGACCGCCTGCACGATGGCAGGCACCAGCGTTGGCAGCGATTCCCCGATGCCCGTGGCAAGGGTGGACACAATCTGCACCGCCGCCTCCACGATTGCCGGCAGGCTCTGGATGATGCCGGAAAGGAGCGATGTCAGCATCTGTGTGCCTGTGCTGACGAACTGCGGCAGCATGGCCACCGCCGTGTCCACCAGCCCCGTAATGGCCTCCGCAAATGCTGTGTCCGCCCCTTCCACGCCGTTCACCATGTCCGTGAATGCGGAAACCACGTCCGCAATGGCGGGGAGAAACTCCGCCCGCAGGTTATTCTTTACATTGGAGATGGTCTCCCCAAGCCCTGCCAGCGTTTCATCCATCCGCGCCTGGCCTTCCCTTGAGGCGACCAGTGCCTCGTTGTTCCGGTAAAACGCCTGGCTCGCCTCATCATACGTCCCGGAAAGTGTCTCCATGATGAGGCGGTTTCGCTCGCTCTCCCCGGAGCAGGCGGCCAGCTTTTCATTAAATTCATCCTCGCTGATTCCCACCCAGTTTAAGGCGTCCGCAAGGGAGCCGGTGACCTGCCCCACCTTGGCTGTCTCATTGGCCGATTCAATCAGCCCTTCAATCGGCAGGGCATCACCGAACGTGCCGCAGACGCCCGCTGCGATATTGGTCCATTTGGTGATGTCCTGCTCGTTTTCCGCAAGCTGCGCCAGTAGCTGCGAGGCTTCAGCCGCCGTGTCCGTGTCGCCAAGGATTTTATAAAACTCGGTGTAGGATTTCTGCGCCGCCTCCCCGCTGTACCCCGCCGCCTCGAAAGCCGTGGTGAGCTTGCCCTGCGCCACACGGTACTCCTCGGTGGCTTCGTCAAGGTTCCAGATGGCACTGCCTAATTCCTTAATGCCGTTTAATGCCGCCTGGATGCCGGAGGAAATGAGGTTCCCCATGGCGACAGTCGCCGCCGAAAGGCCGGAGCCTAACTTTCCCGCACCGTCCGAGGCATCCTCCATGGCGTCCCCGAAATCCTCCGTGCTGTCGGAAGCCTCCCGCAGCGTATCCCGGTTCTCCTCCAGCTCCCTTGCCTCGCTGGAGCCTTTCCCGTATTCCAGCACGGCATTGGAGTAGGCACGCTTTAATCCCGCCAGTTCCTCCTCCTGGCGTGAAATCTCCTGGGTAAGCCGCTCCGTGGCATCCACGGTCTGCTCCTCCTGGTTATTTAACGCTTCAATGGTCTGCTCGTTCTGGGACAGCTCCCTCTCCATGCCGTTTAAGGCGGCCTCCGCATTGTTGAGCTGTATCTGCCAGTTCTGCGTCCTGCGGTCATTCTCACCGAAGGACTCCGCCGCGTTCTGCAGGGCGGAGCGTAAGGTCTCTACCTTCTGCCGCTGTGCATCGATCTCCTTATTCAGCACCGTGTTCCGGGCGGAGAGCGCCTGCACGGAACTGTCGTTTTTGTCAAACTGCGAGGATACCAGTTTCATCTCGGAGCCGAGGACCTTGAAGGACTGGTTGATCTCCGCCAGCGCCTTTTTAAATTCCTTCTCGCCCTCGACGCCAATCCGCAATCCAAAATCATCCGCCATGCAGCCGCACCCCCTTTCCCTGAAAAATGCACACGGCCATGCCTGCTAAATCCCATACGGGATGATGTCGTCAATGGTCAGCTCCCGCTTCGGCTTCGCAAAGCCCATGAACTGCTTATGGCACTCCCACAAGTCCATCAGAAGCCCAAACGGCATCAGCCACGTTTCATCCATGGAAAGATGGAGCTGCGCGGTGCCATAATATAAAAGCCGGGTAAACAGTTCCTCATCGCTTACCCGACCGCCCCGTTTTTTCCCGCAGCCTCCTCACTCTGGATATTCCGCTTCGTTCCTTTGTACATGGCCTCCATGATGGCGTTCTTATAGCCTGCCAGCTCCAGAGGGGAAGTCAGAAGCTCCACCTCCTCAGCGGTCAGCTCCGGCTTTTTCTCCTGCGGGTTTTTCAGGTTGTGTACCAGAATCGGCTGGTTGCATAAAAGCGTGATCAGCCACACGATCTCATCCAGCGCCATCTCGAAGTTCTCCGACTTCATCAGCTTCTCGCCCAGGTCTTCCAGCCCGCCATAACGTCCCGCGATCTCCTTTGTCGCCCTCGTGGTCAGGAGCATTCCATACTCCGTCCCGCCAATGTTTACAACCGCGCTTCTCTCATCCATCTGTTAGCCCTCCCCGTTTTGTGATGGTGCCGCCGCAAAGGTCGGCTCATATACATTTGTGTACCACCCGCTGATTGTGGATGCGGAAACGCCTGCGTCGTCCTCCGACACCTCTGCCTTCCACGGATGGTTGCCCTTGCCGTCCACCTTATTTCTCCGCAGCACCGTCCCCTCAATGGTAGGCGTGGAGAATTCGATGCTCTCGCCCTTCGTGGTGAGGTTGGTAGCCGGGATACCGAACTTCACGCGGTACAGCCAGAAGTAACGGTATTTCCCGTTTGCCTTCTTTGCCCGGAACCCCACCGCCACCGGGTCGCCGCCGTCCTCGGATGCGGAAACCAGAACCTTATTGCTGTCGATCTTCGCCCCGGTCAGGTCCTCTGCCACAGCAGGGCCAATGTCCGCCACCCCAAGGGCGAGCGTCCCGCTCTGGAACTCCTTCACGATCTCCGCCGCCCCGTCGTCCGCATACAGCGTCGCCTCCGCAAGCTCCACGGACAGCTCGGCGGTCATTGCTTTGGCAAGGGGGACAGGAGTGGCATAGGTCTCATCACCGTCCTCGTCCTCCGTGATCTTTGCATAAAATAATTTGTCAAGGCCAATCGTAGCCATATATCACTCCTCCAATCCATACAGTTTTGCCACATCAATGGCGTAATGGTGGAAGCCGGTATCATCCTCGTGGCCGATGTAGCGCCTGTCCGTGATGGTAAAATCCGCTGCCAGCAGCTTTTTTACCAACTTCTTTTTGTACGGCATATAGTTGCCCTTCACGAACAGGGAGAGCCGTGCCTCCTGCGTTTCATATTCCGGCGCATTGTCGGCGTGCAGTCCAAAGCTGTCGCCAAGCGGCGTCACCACCACATATTTGTCCGGCGGCGTGCCGGAAAACACGCCGGTCTCCACAGAAAGCCCGCAGCTTTCCACTGCGGGCTTGATTTCCGACAGCAGGCTCATAACCCATCCACCTCCTGCTCCAGCTTTGCCTTCATCGCTTCGATGGCGGCGTTCTTTGACGCCGATTTCGCAGGCTTTAAGAACGGCTTCGGCGGCTGCCCGCTTTTGCCGTACTCCAGAACAGACGCAATCTTGGCGTTGCTGTCCCCATCCGTCCTCGGTTCGGAAAAACCGACCTTCACATTGAAATCCCCGTTCCTGTCCTGCAGGGCGGGGGAAGTGCCGAGGGCGGATAAAAGCTGCCCCGTGGAGCGTGACGGCTCCTTTGTCCCGCTGCCGATGGCCGCCTGCAGGTTGGAGCGCACCTTCGACTCCACCACTTCCGCGCCCGCCTCCAGCACCTTCGGCAGGATTTCATCCGTTTTGTCCGCAAGCCGGGATACCTTCATCAGGAAATCCTCCGGCATCTTCCATGTCGCTTTAGCCACTTTTCTCCACCTCCTGCACCAATGCCTCCAGATACATCCCGCGCCCTTTGACATCCTCCACGGAAGTGATCCCAAAGGTATGCCCGGAACATATGATTTTCATGTCTGCTGTAACCGTGAGGTTTGGTATGGCACGGAAACGGAAAAGGTCGGTGGCAGTCGTAAAAGCGGCCATGTTCGCCCATTTCTCGCTGCCGTGCCGCCCCTCACGGTATGCCCGGACGGAAGCGAGGACTTCATCGGTTTCCACCTTGAAACCCTCGTCATCGGTCGTGACCTTCTTCTGCACGATGTCGATAAAGACATTCATTTTTCCAAAAGACATCCGTCACACCTTCCATTCCCTGTCAAGCCGCAGGAGCAGGTTCACCGTGTTCCACACCTGCTGTGCAGCGTTTGTGTTGTCCGCAAAAAAGCCGCCCGTGCTGCCGTCCCTGCTTTCATAGAAATGGGAGGCAAGCATGATGACCGCCTGTTCCGTGGTCGGCGGCATTTCCTTTTCGCTGTAAGCCCCTTCCGGGATATGCTGGTAGCTTTCCGCATAGGAGACGGCGGCAGTGATGTAGCTTTTCAGAAGTGCATCATCCGCCGAATGCTCCAATATGAGATTCTTCTTCACTTTTTCAAGCAAGGCATCCGTGTCCATCACTGCCGCCCCCTTCCCATCAGCCTGCGGATGCGGCTTTCTGCACCAGCACCTTCACCGCTTCCGCAAGGATCAGCTTGCCGTCCACACGCTGCGAAGCAAGGAAGCCCACCTGCCCGGTCGCCGCAAACAGCTCGTTCAAACGCTTGAAGGAACGCCCCTGCCGGTCGGCAATCCAGTAATAGGAGAAGTCCCCAAAGGCGATGGTCTTCGCTCCTGCGGCAATGGCCGGCATATACGCAGAGGTCTTTACCGGGCGGCCAAGGATGGTGTCCGGTGTCCCCGCCGTAAGGGACGGCTGCCATAAATACTGCCCGTTGCTGTCCTTCAGCTTGCGGATGGCCTTGATGGTGGAGTCGTTTAACACCCACACCGATTTCTTGCGGTACGGGGATTTCAGCGAATAATATAAGTCCATCAGCTCATCCGCCGTCACAGCCGTGGAAGATGCGGCGGTCACGCCTGTCTGTGCGCCGCCCGTGGCCGCTAAAACGCCCAGCGGCTTGCCCGTGCCGTTGCCCGTGAAGAACGCCTCCTCTTCCTTCGCCCCGATCCTGCGGGCAAACTCGCGGGAGATATAGGACTGCAGGTCAAAAACGCTGTCGTTTAACAGTTCCTCGGAAACCTTGATCATGGTGCCGAGCTTATACGCCCCGATGGAAACCTGCCCGAAAGAATCGTCGCTCTCCGGGAACGCGCCCTCCTCGTCAATCCAGGATGCCGTACCCTTGGTGGCCACGACAGGGATTTTGCGGTCACCGCTGGAGGTCTGGATCACCTTCGCCATCTGGCGGAAGACGTTCTCCTCCTCCAGAGCCTCCACCAGCGTCCTTTCATATTCATCCGGCACCAGGTAGCCGCCCTCGGAATCCGTACCAATCTGCAGGGCATTGGTCACATTCGGCATCGGTACCTTGGAGCGCATGGCATTCCAGAAATTCTTTTTGTATTCATCGGAAGCACGACCGGTCTTATCCTCCGCACCGTCTGTGTCCGTCCCGCAGCCCGGCTTCCCCGTGAGGGGCTTATTCAGCGGACGGTTCAGTTCCGCATCCAGAGCCTCCTGCCGCTCCAGCCTTGCGATCTCCTTCCCCAGGTCGGTGATCTCCTGCTCCATCTTCGTGTATGCGACGTCATCCTCTGCAGAAAGGACTCCGTTCTCCTTCTGGTGGGAATCCAAGAACGCCTTTGCCGCCTCCCATGCCTTCGCGCGTTTCTCGCGCAGTTCAAGAATCGTCATAATGAAATCCTCCTTCTTATCGTTTCAATAAATTAAGCCGCTCCATGAGTGCGTCCACAGAACGGCCGGTTTCTGTTTCCGGTGCAGGGATTTGTGCCTGCGCCGCCTTTGGTTTCTTTTCTCCCTGCCCATACTTGGCGACCATTTTATTGAAAAGGGCATTGTCCACCGCCCTGCGGGAATACAGCATGGAACTTGCGGGAGGCGGGAGCTTCTTTTCCTCCTCTTCCTCCCCATCTGTATCCTCTCCGTCCTCCTCCGGCTCTTTTTCCGGCTCTGCCTTTGCCCGCGCCATGATCTCATCCGCAAAGCCAAGCTCCACCGCCTTGTTTGCATCCATCCACGTTTCCGCATCCATCAGGTGCGACAGCTTCGGACGGGAAAGCCCCGTCTTTAACACATAGGCGTTGATGATGGACTCCTTCACTTCGGCAAGCATATCGATGGCTTTCTGCATCTCCGCATGGTCGCCCCATGCGATGGTGGCGGGATTGTGGATCATCAGCATGGACACCGGGGACACCAAAACCGTGTCGCCTGCCATGGCAATGACGGATGCCGCCGATGCAGCAATGCCGTCTATTTTTACAGTTACCTTTCCCTTGTAATTGGAGAGCATATTGTAAATCTGTGCCGCCGCCACGCAGTCGCCGCCCGGCGAATTGATCCACACGGTAATGTCCCCACTCCCGGCATTCAGCTCATCCTTGAAAAGCTGCGGCGTGATGTCATCGTCAAACCAGCTTTCCTCTGCGATGGTGCCGTTCAGAAACAGAGTCCTCTCCTCCGGAGCCGTCCCCGCCTCCGCCTGGTTCCTCCACTTCCAGAACTTCTTCGTTTTCATTGGATTCCTCCTCTCCGTCCTTTTTGCCGAATAGACCGGCATCGGACAATTTTGTCATATTACCATTAATCAGATACAGGTCGCCTCCCAATTCCTCCGGGATGCGGTCAAGGTTCTCCAGTTCCCGGATATCATTTGCGGACATCCACCCGTTCTGCCTCCCCACGGCATACCCGTTCATGCGGCTCTGGTAGTCGCCCCGAAGCAGGCCGTCCACATTGAATTTCACAAAATACTGCTTCTTTTCCTCCGGCGTCAGCAAAGACCGCGCCATAGACTGCTCCCACCGGGATACCCATGGGTCGAGGGTGTATTTCACAAATTCAAGCGACTGCTGCTCGATATTGGAAAACGAGGATTTTTCCAGATCGCCCACCATGTGTGGAGGCACGCGGAAAATCCTCGCAATCTCATTGATCTGGAACTTCCGTGTTTCCAGAAACTGCGCCTGTTCTGGCGAGATGGAGATAGGCGTGTATTTCATCCCCTCCTCCAAAACTGCCACCTTGTTGGCGTTGTGGCTGCCGCCGAAAGTGGACTGCCAGCTCTCCCTTACCCTTGAGGGGTCTTTCAGCGTCCCCGGATGTTCCAGCACGCCGCTCGGCTGTGCGCCGTTGGCGAAGAACTTCGCCCCGTATTCCTCGCAGGCAATCGCCATGCCGATGGCGTTCTTTGCCATGGCAATGGGGGAATAGCCCACCAGCCCGTCAAAGCCGAGTCCGGGGATATGCAGCACCTCCGAAGGCGGCAGGATGACCGTGCTGCCTTTCACGGTCGGCGCGTCATCCATGCTCACCGTGTATTCGTAATAAAGCTGCCCCTTGGAATCCCGCTCCACATTCATCCGGTCCGGCATCAGCGGGTACAGCCCCAAGACCTCCCCCTTGCCGTTGCGGATGATCTGTGCATAGGCATTGCCCCAAAGGAGCAGGTGCGTCATCAGCGTTTCCCGGAACACGAAGGAAGTCATCTCCGGGTTCGGCTCATCATGGAGCAGAAAATACAGCGGGTGATCCGCCGCCTTCTCCTTCCCGCCGTTCTCCGTATATTTATAAAAATGCAGCGGAAGCCCCGCCACCGCCTCGGACAGAATCCGGACGCAGGAGTACACCGCCGTCATCTGCATAGAGGAACGCTCATTGACACGCTTCCCACTCGTGCTGCCGCCCATGAAAAAGCTGTAGGCGCTGCCGGAAGTCCTGTTCTGGGGTGCATCCCTCGCCCTGAACAATCCGCTGAATAATCCCATAGGAACCACGCTCCTTTCCGAAAAGCAGACAGACAGAAGGCACCGCCGAAGCGATGCCCGTCTGCCTGCCCGAAATGTATTTTTTATTTTTCTTCCTTGAACTGTTTTATCCATCTGTCAAGGTTTATCCCGTCCCGGAACCCTGCCCGGTAGTAATATTCGTTTTCCCTTGTTGCTTCCGAGTTTGTCACATCCTCGCACAGCTCCATCATTTCCCGTTGCTCCGCGCTTAACTGCTCAAACAGCAGCTCGTGTGCCTGGTCTGCTTTTTCCGCCTCCGCCGCCTGTTCCTCCGTAAGGGGGTATTCCTTTTTAAAGGCATCATGGTGCATCCCCATCCGTTCCGAAATGATAAGCTCAAGGAAATCCTTCTCATCCATCTTTCCACCTCCTTCGCCAGACAGCATAAAGGAATATGTGGAAAATAGCCATATACGGAACCGACAAAGATAATGTGTACAGACTGGTGAAAAATCAAAATACAAGCAGCCCCCGGCTGTCATAGACGGAAGCCCCTGCATCGTTCCCACAGCGGATGGCACGGTCAAGCCCCATAATCGTGGCCACGGCACCATCAATCTTCTCCGTGGATTTCTCCTTGTCTGCCTTGATGTTGCCCGCCGGGTCGGTGCGGATGAAGATGTTGTCCATCATCCACCTAAGGACCGGATGCCCGCCGTGGGCAATCATCTGCTCCAGCACCAGCTTCATCAGCTCTTTGGTCGGCGGGGACATATCCTTGAAGCCCTGGCCGAACGGGACCACCGTGAAGCCCATGCCCTCCAGGTTCTGCACCATCTGCACCGCACCCCACCGGTCGAAGGCAATCTCCCGGATGTTGAACCGCTCCCCAAGCCGCTCGATGTATTTCTCAATAAAGCCGTAATGCACCACGTTCCCCTCCGTGGTCATCAGCTTCCCTTGCCGTTCCCACACGTCGTAGGGGACATGGTCGCGCCGCACACGCAGTTCCAGCGTTTCCTCCGGCACCCAGAAGTACGGCAGGATGCAGTATTTATCCTCCTCGTCCAAAGGAGGGAACACCAGCACGAATGCTGTAATATCTGTGGTAGAGGATAAGTCCAGTCCGCCGTAGCACACACGCCCTTCCAGGTCATCTTCCGAAACCGGGAAGGCACAGGCGTCCCATTTATCCATGGGCATCCACCGCACCGCCTGTTTCACCCACTGGTTTAAGCGGAGCTGCCGGAAACTGTTCTCCTCCCCCGGATTCTGCTTTGCCGACTCGCAGGCCGCCTCCACTTTGTCAATCCCCACCGTGATGTTCAAAGACGGATTGGCTTTCTTCCACACCTTCGGGTCCGTCCAGTCATCCGCCTCATCCGCTCCATAGATGACGGGATAGAAAGTGGGGTCAATCTTCCGTCCCTCTAAAATGTCCTTTGCCTTCTGGTGCGTCTCATAGCAGATAGAATGGGTATCCGTCCCCGCCGTGGTGATGAGGAAATACAGCGGCTGCATCCGGGCATCCCCAGAGCCCTTGGTCATGACATCAAACAGCTTCCGGTTCGGCTGCGTGTGCAGCTCGTCGAACACCACGCCGTGGATGTTAAAGCCATGCTTGGAATACGCCTCCGCCGAAAGCACCTGGTAGAAGGAATTGGTCGGCGTGTATATGATCCGCTTCTGCGAGGCCAGTATCTTCACCCTCTTATTCAGGGCAGGACACATCCGCACCATGTCCGCCGCCACGTCAAAGACGATGGTAGCCTGCTGTCGGTCGGCGGCACACCCATACACCTCTGCCCGTTCCTCCCCATCCCCGCAGGTCAAAAGCAGCGCCACGGCCGCCGCAAGCTCCGATTTGCCCTGCTTCTTCGGAATCTCCACATAGGCCGTGTTGAACTGGCGGTAGCCGTTTGGTTTCAGAGTGCCGAAAATGTCACGGATGATCTGCTCCTGCCAGTCGATCAGTTCAAAGGGCTTCCCCGCCCATGTCCCCTTGGTGTGGCAGAGGCTCTCGATGAACATCACGGCAAAATCAGCGGCATCCTTGCTGTACTTTGAATCCTTCGCCTTGAACCTGGTCGGTTTATATTTTTTCAGCTTCCGCATTGCCATCGGCATCACCTCCAGAAGATGGCATCAAAAATGGCCCGCCAACGGCAAGCCTAAAATCTATCTATACGAGATACAGAAGCCTCCCGGCTTCCGTTCCCTGGAATATTCCTTTTTATTTTACGGCCTGCTCCATGCACCAGGCAATGGCATGACCGTTGTCAATGAAAGTCTGTTCTGCGCGGCTGATGTGGTTCAGCCTGCATTCAATATCACCAAGCCCCGTTTCCTCCGGCGTTTCCACAAACTCATAAATGTCGGCTGTGAAGCCGCCCTTGTAATGGGCATCGGTTACCAGGACATGGCTTCCAAATTTCAATACACTGCCGTAGGTGGCACTGACCTTCATCTGCAATTTTTCCATCGTAGTAAAGTCTTTCATGGCGGTTTCCTCCTTATGCAAATTCAATGGTCAGCATCCCTGCGCTGCCGAGGTAAAAGCTCTGCTGTTCCAACGGGTCTGCGAAGAATCCTTCTTTTGCTTCCCCCACCATGCGGTTGAGACGTTCCTTTCCAATCTCCTCAACCAGTGCTTTCTTCGTGGTCTTTTTGCCGTCCAAGTAAAATTTTGTCCTCATTCCTGTTTCCTCCGTTTTCTGTGTTTTCCCTTTCGGTAGTACACATATTCGCTCTTTCTGTGGATAATAGCAAGCAGAATCGGAACATATGCTGCACAAATATCTGCAGGGGAAATTGTGTAGTTTTCAATGGTTGGGGATGTGCTTTCCATCCTCGATCCAGTCAACCAGAGCGATAATTTCGCCGCTGGTCTCCATCCGTTCAAACTCCACCACATCCTCCAAGTCCCAATCGACAGGGTACACACCGCAAAACTCCACAATGCAGTCTATCTCCCCGGTCTCAATCCAGTCCCGGTTCAAGTTCCATGCGCCGCAGACCGTATCGACATGGCCATGGCTGACATGGTTCCGGTCAAGCATTCCCTCAACCTTCCGGATGGTTTCATCCTTGTAAATATCGGTATCCTTCGGCACGGTGATGTAAAACATACACTTTGTAATCTCACCTCGTTCCTTTCTGGTGTCAATCCATTCCTGAATGACTTCTGTCCGTTTCCTCATAACATCCTCCTTTGCCTTTTTCAGTCCTGCCCATGCCTTCCGTAGCACCTGTGGATAGCTTCGAGAATCTGTTCCTGCTCTTTCCCGTCCACGCCGATGCTCTCAAGCGCTTCCCTTGTGCCGCAGTCCTGGCAGATCTGCGTTTTGCCATCCGCCCGTGAAACTGCCGGCCTCCCGTGGTAGGTCTGCCCGCACCTGGGGCAGACCGAAATCCTCGCAATCATGTCAGCATTATCTTTCATCGTGGTTTCCTCCTGATTCCGTATTTTCTTTCCGTGGGGCGAGCGCCGCCTCCCTGCTGCGGAACATCCGCCCCTGGGACGCATGGCACCGGCTTCCCCGCCTGTTCTGGAGGCAGAAATATTTCCCGTCAAATTCCCGCACGGTGTAGGTGCCGGTGCAGCCCTTCTTCCGGTTGGTTACCATGAAGCAGGCGTCACCCGTTTTCCACCCGCCGGGGAATTCCTCCGCGCTGTCGGCATACGCCTGTTCCAGAAATGCCTCGTCGAATCCGAAACTCCGGTAGCCCTGCCTGCAGGTTTCCATGTAGAATTCGCTCGGCAGCCCCAGCGGGCGGTCCTCATGCATGATGTAGACGAAAACCTTCCGCAGCCGCACCTTTCCGGTCCTGATGCCCTTGAGGGGAAGCTCCATCTCCTTTTTGTAGTAAAAAGTGGGAAATCCCTCGTAGCGGTCCAGGGCCGCCTCATCTTCCTCCGTCACCGCCCATGCCGCCACGGGGACGCTTGCGCCCTCCTGCGGCTCGATGGTGAGGTAGGAGCCGATCCTGCTGCCCTTGAACAGCAGCCGGTAGCCCTCAATCGCCGAAGTGCCGATGATCCTCGCCCCTGGGCAGCGCATCCGCATCTGCGGGATGTTCAGGTTTGAGCCGTAAGCAATGTAGTATCTCTTTTCCATTCTGAAATCCGTCCTTTCCGAAGGGGGCACCCTTCTACCGCCTTAAGACCGCCGGAGCGGTCAGTGGCAAGGCGGCAGGAGGCTACCTCCCGCGTTCCCTTCAAGCAGCCCTTCCGTTGCGGAAGGATGCGTCCCCTGCGAGCCTCTTTGTGAGGATGTCCCTTGCAGTCTTGAATTCGTCCCCGATGAAGCCGAGCCGGAGGAGCCAGGTCCGCATGGCGTATTTGGGGTTCTCGTTCTGCTGCGGCTTCGGGCTTGCCGTCTTGACTTCCTTCGCCATCTGGCTGAGTGCGAGGCAGAGCTGGATGTAGCTTTTTAACTGCCCTGCGTGGAGGCCGCCCCTGCGCCCGTCGCCCGGCTCGTCAAATTGAAAGAGGCGGAACTCGACCGTGCCTTTGGTGAAGGTTGCGTGGTAGTTGAGCATATGGTAGCGGCTGTCGTTGTAGTGCTGGCTCCTGCCGTAGTTTGCGCCGTGGCTCGTGTACCAGATGTCTGCAAGCTGCGCCATCGTGGAAGGCTTCTTCCGGTTGACCTGCTCCAAGAACCGCGGGTCTACCGTGCGGCAGTAGCGGTTCATCCTGCCCCTGTCGAGGTTTAAGGCATCCGCAATCAGGCTCTCATGGCTCGCCATAATGTTGGCAAGGTTGCGGAGCGTCTGCGGCGTGTGGCCCTTTGCCCCGATGTGGATGTGGACTCCGCAGCCCCTCCCTGCATCGCTCCTTGCCCCGGCGTGCCTAAGCTGCCGGATGAGCTCCTGCAGGGTTTCCATGTCTGCGTAGGTGAGGATCGGCGTCACCAGCTCGCATTTTTCGCTGTCCGGTCCCGCGATGCTGACATCCCTCTGGAATTTCCACTCCCTGCCCTGTGCGTCCCATGCGGAGTAGGTTTCGTAGCCGTTCCTGCGCGCCGTGTATTCGTGCCTGCCCGTTCCGAAGAAGTCTGCGGCAACCTTCGCCGCCCTGCTCCTTGCGATGCTGTTCATCTCCACCTCGACCCCGATGGTCTGCTTTTTCATTTCCTCAACCTGTCTTGCCAACTTTGCGTTCATGCTGTTTTCCTCCGTTTTCTTTGTGTGTTTTCCCTTTCGGTAGTACACATATTCGCTCTAAAAGGGGATAATAGCAAGTTAATTCGAGGCATATATTACACAATGTTTTCTGTAGTTCTTTGTGTATTTTATTGCAGTTTCCGGCAGGCATCCTCGCCGTAAATTACATGGAGGCCGCTGCCGTTGTCCCATGCGACCATGACGCTCGCCGTGTCATCCACGCCCGTCACGGTCCCTTTTGTCCCGATGGGCGGAGCCTGCGCATCGTCCATCCGCAAAAGCTCCACCCGTGTGCCCGCAGGGTACTCCCTGCGAACACGCTCCACTGTCTCCCTATTCGGAAATTTCATCGCTGCCCGCCTCCTTCCTTCCGCCGTTCTTGAATGCCGAGCTGCCGGGAAGGTTCTTCAGCAGGATTTTCCGCTCGCCCTTGTATTCAGCCCCGATGAAGCCGAGCCGGAGCAGGAAGCACCGGAAAGCGTATTTTTCGTTGTCCGCAGGCTTTTCCTTTGCCGTGATGCGCTTCTGGTTCCGCGCCATGTCGCAGAGGGCGGCAATGAAGTGGGTGTAGGCTTTCACCGATTCGCTGTCCTGCCCCTCTGCAAACCATGGGAAGGAAACCTTCTCCCCATCTGTTTCAATCGGGAGGCTGTCGACCGCCAGCGCCTTTCTGATCAGGCTCCCTTTTGCGTCCACCAGCTTCCGCAGGTTCTCCAGTGCGGCATCCGTAAAGGATTCCCTCGGCATTGCCACCGTAAGCCCCAAGTTTGCCTCCTGCGGCATAGTTTCCGGTGCCTCCGCACTATTTTCCGGCTCTGCGGTTTTTTCCGCCGTGCCGCCTTCCTGAGCCGTTTCAGCCAGAGCTGAGACAATCCCTCTTTCCGCAAGCCGCTCCATCAGGTTTTCAATTTCCTCCGAATCTGCCCGGTCATCAAACTCGACACCACCGTTCCTGTCGATGGTGAAATAATCCACCTCGTAGGCCGCTGTCGGCATTCCGAGGTATTTCGGTTTAACCTCCAAAATCTCTCCCATCGCCTGCACCAGTGCCTTCCGCTCTGCCCCTGTCCTGTTAAATTCAAATCTCATGTGCTTTTCCTCCATTTTTTCGTTTTCCCTTTCGGTATTACATTAATCACTCTAAGCGGCAGGAATAGCAAGCAGTATGTGAGAAAATAAGTCACAATAAAAAGTCCGGGAACTGTGCATAGTACACGATGCCCGAAAGCACAAAATAAACATTCGGCAGTGCGACGCCGTTACCCCACATTTTATACTCGGCACTATCGGAATGCGGATTCTTCAGCCACTTGATAATCTGCTTATCCGTCTTTGGTTTGGAAGCTGTCCCCACAATCCTCCGGTGGGTCTCAAAGACCTCCCGCCAGAATGCCAGTTCCTCTTCTGTCGGATTGTCCGTTTCCAAACCGCCGCACCACCAGTCCGGGAATCCCTGTAACCTCGCACACTCAGTGGGTGTCAGCCTGCGGACAATATAATCCGGCTCCACGATATGGTAATCGCCGCTGAATGCCTCCTGGTTGCCGAGCCACTGCTTGGAACCCATGCTTGCGGAAATTGTTCCGATCACATCTTTTCCCGATGCAGTCTGTACATCGTTGATAACCGGAGGGTCCTTGTAATCCGTAGCCACCAGCGTGTTCGCCAGTTCTTTCTCCGCCCGTGTGAAATGGGAATTCTTACTGGTGCAGTAGGTCGGCTGCGCCACGGCGTGGCGGTCCGTAGCATCCAGGGTAAAAGACACATCCTCGTTGATGCCGCTGCCCTGCGGCCCGTTCTTATCGTCCCGCCCAATCATAGAGCCCTGCAGGACGAAGGTCTGCATCTGCATATTCCGGGTGGCCATCAGCGCCCCGGACTTCCCCTGCAGGTCGATGACCTCGTCCCTCTGGTTGATATGGAACGCCGACATCCCTTCCGGCTCCACCACGGCAATGCCGCCCTGATTGCATGAAGGGTTCCCACCGTTCCCGTCCAGCGTCCGGGAGGTTTCCGCCTCATAGAATCCGCTGTGGGGGTTATCCGATTTCATGGCGTTGCTGTCTTTGGAGCAGATGCCGTAAGCCTGCACCACCAGCTCATTACAGCGACTTTCCCCCATATCAAATGTGTTCAGCGTATTTGCCACCTTTCCGTCCTTCCATGTCGGCGCATCCCCCTTGTAGTGGGCGCGGTATCCTTTGCTGAACGGCACGAACACCGTCTGGTCATTGTTGCAGGAGAGCGTCGCCGATTTGTCATCCTGTATGATCGGCCCTTTGCCGCCACCCTCACAGCCGGAGCGGATTTTCAGCGTCTTGGGTGTGTCCGGCTCCACCACGAACGGCTGGTTGTTGCCGCCCATACCATAAGTGGCGCTGACTGTAGGCGCAGTTTCCAGCGGCCCCGTGTATCTGGTATCCTGGCTGTGGTTTTCATAACATATTGCAGCCGGCACCGTCCCGGCACGGAGCGTGGGTGATGTTTCTTCCTCATACCCGATCCCCCGTGCCTTTGCGGAATGCTCCGTACAGAAACCAGCCGATTCCAAAACGCAGGGAGGATGGTGTGCCTCCGCCCGCAGGGTGCAGGTCACCCCATCCGTCACATCCATCCGCTGCCCGCCCTGGTCGTTTAAGCAGACGCCGCCTGCCGTTCCAGCGCCTTCCGCAGCACTTCCGGCAGCTCCTTGCCACGCACGGAAGCCCTCCGCAGAATACCCAGACACGCCTTCGGACTCAAATAATATCTTTCCGGCACTCCCGCCTGCAAAATCTGCGACAAGGTAGATGCGTTTCCTTCGTTGGGGGATTCCCCAAAATTGGGCGTCAAGCACCCGCCATGCGAGGGAAAATCCGTCTCCCACGATATTTCCTGCGTTTGCCCACTTTCCCTTTGGAGGTTCAGGAACAGAAACACCTTCGCCTTTGACGGAGCAGACCGCTTCAAGGACGGCCTTGAAGTCCTCCCCTTTGTTGGATGAGAAAGCGCCGGGGACGTTCTCCCATACGATAAACCTTGGATATTTTCCATCTGTTGCACACCTCATTTCCTTTACGATTCGTATTGCCTGGTAGAACAGGCACGACTGCCGCCCGTCCAGCCCCGCCCTCTTCCCCGCCACCGACATATCGGTGCAGGGCGAGCCGAAGGTGATGATATCCACGGGTTCTATTTTCGAACCGTCCACTGTGGAAATATCACCTAAGTGCTTCACAGAGGGCAGCCGCTTTGTTGTCACGCGGATAGGGAACGGCTCAATCTCCGAAGCCCATAAAGGCTTTATCCCGGCAAGCAGCCCGCCGAGCGGAAATCCCCCGCTGCCATCGAACAGGCTTCCGAGGGTCAGGCAGGAATCCGCAGTCTGCGGATTCGGTGTATCTCCGCCGCCTGTGCCGGAAGTGCTTCTATGGATATATATAGCGTCCGCATTCATTCCGCCTCCACCTCCTTCACCAGTGCGGAGTAGGGGATTTTTTCCCCACCGCGCTCCACAAAAATATCCTCCGGCGGGATACCAATTTCCACAGCTCTGCGGAGGATAACAGATGCGTATTTTTCGTCCAGCTCCATCATGTGGCAGATGCGGTTCATCTGTTCGCAGGCCATCATGGTGGAGCCGCTGCCGCCGAAGGTGTCAATCACGATGGCGTTCTCCTGGGAGGAATTGCTGATCGGATAGCCGAGCAGGTCAAGCGGCTTGGAGGTCGGGTGGTTCTTGTTCCGCTTCGGCTTGTCGTAGTTCCAGATGGTGGTCTGCTTTCGGTCGGAATACCACGGGTGCTTGCCGTTCTTCAGGAAGCCGTAAAGGACCGGCTCATGCTGCCACTGGTAATCTGAACGCCCAAGCACCAGCGAATTCTTCACCCAAATGCACACCCCGGCAAGGTGGAACCCTGCATCCACAAAAGCCTTACGGAAATTAAGCCCCTCCGTGTCCGCATGGAACACATAAGCCGCGCCGCCGCTTTCCAGATGCTCCACCATGCAGACAAACGAATTATACAGAAATGTGTAGAATTCATCCCCCTTCATGCTGTCGTTCTGGATGGTCAGACCGCCGGAACTCTTGAAGGAGACGCCATAGGGCGGGTCCGTCACGATGAGGTTTGCCTTCTTCCCATCCATGAGTGCCGCCACATCCTCCGCACTGGTGGCGTCCCCGCACATCAGCCTGTGCCTGCCCACCGTCCAGATGTCGCCCCGCTCCACGAACGCCGCCTTCTCCAGCGCGGCGGAAAGGTCAAAATCATCATCTTTCACATCTTTTTCACCGTCCCCGGCAAAAAGGTCTGCGATCTCATCCTCGCCGAAGCCTATCAGCGACACATCAAAATCCGCACCCTGCAAACTTTCAATCTCGATGCGGAGCAGTTCCTCATCCCATCCCGCGTCTAACGCCATGCGGTTGTCCGCAAGGATGTATGCTTTCTTCTGCGCCTCCGTCAGATAGTCCACAAATACGCACGGGACTTCCGTGATCCCTTCCTCCTTTGCCGCCGCAATCCTGCCATGCCCTGCGATGACATTAAATTCCCGGTCGATGATGACCGGGTTGATAAAGCCGAACTCCCGCAGGGACGAGCGGAGCTTTGTAAGCTGCTCCGGCGAGTGCGTCCGCGCGTTATTCACATACGGCACTAATTTTGAGAGCGGCACAAGCTGCATCTCGGTCGTTGTCTTTCCCATTTTTCAATTACACTCCTTTCCTTGCCCGGAGCAGCCGCTCCATCACATCGTCCTGCGGCGTGTTCCCCGAAAACTCTACCGAGCAGTTTTCCTTCACAATCTGGTAAATCTGCATCCAGCAGTAATTGGTCTGCTTCATGTAGGACTGGCTCATGGTGACATAGGGGGAGGCAATGGCGGCTCCCGTGGTCGGGTGCTTTGCGAGGAATCCCGTGGAGGACACGATCTCCTCGCACTGAATCCACCGGGACACGCTCATGGCGTACTGCTCCACCATCTGCACGGTGACCAGCTTTTCACATCCCCTCGCTTTCAGCCAGACATATGTTTCGTTGTACACTTCCTCCGCCACCAACTCCCGCCCGCTCTTCTGCGGGGATTTGAGGAAGTCCTTCACGGGCGGAACGTCCATGCCCTCCAGCTCGGCAGGCTCCATCATGACCGCCGCCGTCTTCCCCTCGCTGATCTTCTCCGTGAGTGCCTTGGGCTTCCGCCCCGCGCCCACTCTTGCGCCGCCACGGTTGCTGCCGTCCTTCGCCATTGGTTTCACCCCATTTCTTTGATTTCGTTTGAAAAAATGCTGCAGGAATCAAACGCCGCAGCATACCAAAAAGCCTATGGAACACGGAAATCACCGAGGGGTTAATCCCCCGTTTGATTTCCGGTTTTTATGCACGGAGCCCCAGGCCGCTGTCCCGGTGAATCTGTTTTAGGGATTTTGGCCGCCCCTCCCTCCATGGATTTTCTCATGGCAGGAATTACACAGGCTCATCAGGTTGCTTTCCTCATTAGTGCCGCCGTCCGCTATGGCGGTCTTATGATGCACCAGCACGGCGGGAGTGTACCTCCCATCGCTTAAGCACCTCTCGCACAGCGGATGCGCCGCAATGTACCCGTTTCGTATCTTCTTCCACGCGCTGCCGTACCGCCCGCCGCTGTCATAACCCCTGGCGAAATGGTTGTAGTGCCTGTTCATCAGCTTTGTGTGTTCCCCACAGTAAACCCCGTCTGCCAGCTTCGGGCATCCGGGGTAACGGCACGGCCGTTTCGGTTTCCTCGGCATCTGCCTCACCTCCCATGGGCATAAAGAAAGCCCCCGCAGGAGAAGCTCCCACGAAGGCCGCCGGTCTTTATGCAGTTTTCGATATTATCAGTATACCACGCCTTAAGGCAAACATTTTACACGATATTACTCATGTGCATCCCCGCCCGGTTTTTTCGGTTCAAACTTCATGTCCTTGCAGACATTTGCGAATGACCGGTATGTGCCTGCCACCAGCTCCGACCAGTGTTCCAACTGCCCCGTCATGATTTCCATCTGCCGCAGCAGCTTGTAGATGTGGAAATCCGGGTCATAGCTGTTGATGTCCTCATTCATGTCCAGCTCATCAAACAGGCTGTGTGTGTTCTCTACCGCCACTGCGTTGAATGCTTCCATGTTCTCCGCCATGGTGCCGACAATCATCTTCTCCAGTTCCTCCGCCGTGGTGAATTCCTGAAACACCTCGAAATAACGGTGCTTCTCATCATACAGGTAGAAAAAATTCGGCCCTTTCCTGCCAATGGCGATGTCCGAATGCCACTCGTTAAAATAATTGCTGTATTTTTCTGCCACCGCCATGATCTTTGAAACTTCATCTTCTTCTGCCATCCTGCGCCTCCTTTCGTTTTGGTATGGTGCATATTACCGTCATTTTGGAAATATATCCACTCATATTTTCAGGATTTCCCAAAAAGCAGGATGGTCAAATGGTGCAGCGCACGGTTCTTTTTGTTATAGGCGGAACTCTGCTCGATGTGGAAGTGGTCTGCGATTTTATAAATCACGCTGCTGCCGTATTCATTGCTGTCGCCGTAGAAGGATTCCAGCACGTACCGTTCATCCCCGGTAAGTTCCTCCCACGCCGGAAGGAACCACGCCATATATTCCACTGCCTGCCGGTACCGCTCCTTCAGCACGTCGATTTCCTCAATGCCCTTTATCATCCTGTCCTCCGCAGCATGGGGATTGCGGGAATGCGGCATCCCGTCAGATTTTGGGCTGCTGACGCCTCCCATTTTTTCATATGCCGCCTTGATCTCATCATCCGTATGTTCTATGATGAACTTCATGCTGCCATAGTCCTTCAGTGCGTCCACGGCAGCCGACCGCTTGTCAAGGTACTTCCAGATAATGCTCATAAGCCATGCCTCCAATCAAAAATAGATTTGCTTCCCCCGGATTTTCAAAGATTGTCATTGATTTTCATTGATTGGCTCAGATTTGCATTTTTGACTGGCGGCATCGCCGCTTATATCTTTAAATCTGCTTTCACTGCATCGATCAGTGCGGCCTGCGTGGTGTCCTTCTCGGATAATGCCTTCATGATCCTCTCGTCTATGGTGCCTTTCGTGATAATGTGCTGCACCACCACGGTTTCCGATTCCTGCCCCTGCCGCCACAGCCTCGCCACCGTCTGCTGGTATAGTTCAAGGCTCCATGTCAGCCCGAACCACACCAGCGTGTTCCCTCCGCTTTGGAGGTTGAGGCCATGTCCTGCGGATGCGGGATGGATCAGCGCCACCGGGATCTCCCCGGCGTTCCATTTCCGGATGCTGCCGTCTGTATCCAGCCTGGAGAAAGGGATATGCAGATTTTTCAGCCTTTCAGAAATCCTCTCTAAATCGTGCTTGAACCAGTAAGCTACAAGCACCGGCTTGCCGTTCGCCGCCTCGATGATGTCCTCCAGTGCGTCCAGCTTCCGCCCATGGACGGGAACCGTCTCCCCGGCATCCGTGTACACCGCCCCGTTTGCCATCTGCGACAGCTTCCCGGAAAGGGATGCGGCATTGGCGGCTGTGACCTCGCCATCGGGAAGCTGTAAGACCAGCTCCTCCTTCAATTCCGCATACCGCGAATTTTCCCGCTCCGAGAGATACACGCTGTATCTGGAATTGACCAGCTCCGGCATCTGCAGGTGGTCGGTAGACTTCATGGAAATGGTGATGTCCGATATTTTGTCATAAATCTGCTTTTCCGCACCCGGCAGCGGCTTGTAGGAAAATACCACCTGTCCGTTCTGCTTATCCGGCCGGAAGTAGGAAGTGCGGTACTGCCCGATGAACCTCCCAAGCCGCTCACCCATATCCAGCAGCCGGAACTCCGCCCACAAATCCATCAGGCCGTTGCTGGAAGGCGTGCCGGTCAGCCCTACGATGCGTTTTACCTTCGGTCGGACTTTCATCAAAGCCTTGAACCGCTTCGTCTGGTGGTTCTTGAAGGAGGACAGCTCATCGACCACCACCATGTCGAAGTCAAACGGTATGCCGCTTTCCACAATCAGCCACTGCACGTTCTCACGGTTGATGAGGTAAATATCCGCCTGTTCCCGAAGCGCTGCCAGCCTTTCCGTTTCTGTCCCCACCGCCACGGCATAACGCAGGCCGCCCAGATGATCCCATTTTTCAATCTCTGCTCCCCATGTGTTCCGTGCCACCCGCAGCGGGGCGATTACCAGAATGCGGCGGACCTCAAAGCTGTCAAACAGAAGATTGTTTAAAGCCGTCAGCGTGATGCTCGTTTTGCCAAGCCCCATGTCCAGAAGGACCGCCGCTACCGGGTGTGTTTCGATATACTCCGTGGCATATCTCTGGTATTCATGTGGACTGTATCTCATCAATGATCCCTCCAATCTGCGATTCGTCATCCAGCACATACACCTTAAATCCAAGCCGCCGTAACAGCCGGTGCCGTGCTGATTGCAGGGGGCGGGGTTTTTCCCCTGGAGCCTTGACCTCCACAAATGCCATTTTCCCATCCGGGAGAAGTGCCAGTCTGTCAGGCACCCCATCAAAACCGGGCGATGCGAACTTGACTGCCAAGCCCCCGGCGGCCTTAACAGCCGCCCTGAATTTTTGTTCTAATGTTTTCTCTCTCATGAAAATGCCTCCAATCCTTTATTTTTCAAGCGTTCCAGACTTTTGGGTGACGGTCGGTGACACCCGTACCTAAAACTCCTCTATAAGTGTTTTTTTTGCTGAAAAAACTGCCCTAAAGGGGGTTTATACCAAGACCATCACCGACCGTCACCATTAAGCCCGTCAGTCCGCAAAATCAGAGGCTTTCAGCCGCATTTTCAAAATATATGCCCCATCCTTTTTCTTCTGTTTTTTGAAACCTGCAGACTCCAGGGCGTTATAAAAATCCGCCGTGCTTCTGGTATACTCACCTGTCCGCATACAGTAGCTGCGGTATTCCTGATAGACCTCCCCGGACTTCGCCGTGTAACCAGGCGCCATTTCGCAGCACTCACTCAGGAAATGCCCAAGCCAGTCGTTGTCCTCGCGGTAGGATTTGATGGCTTCCTCCACGCAGGCAGGGCAGGGGATATGGAAATTCCGGTCGATGGCTTTCTTTGCGCCCTCAATGATCCACGCCATGACAGCCGGGGCTGCCTCCGATACGAGGAAATCGGCATAGTTCTTCACATCCCCTGCGCCCTCTATCCTGGCATGGAAGGGGATCACAATTAAGCGCCGCCATGTCCCAGGATCATTCGCGCCCACCCTCGGCAGGTGGTTGGTGTAAAGCACAAGGGTATGGCTCGGTGTAAAGCTGAACGGGTCTTTATACTTTTTCTCTGCGAAAATCTCATCCGTGGAACACATCTGCTTCACCACGGAAGTGTTCAGGCGCATCCCTTCTTCCAGTTCGGCAGCAATAATCAGCCGTTTGCCCTTCGCCTCGGCAAGCTCCGGTTTCACGTTCCGCTTGCAGCCTACGGTCAGGGTGTCGGCGGACATATTCCCACTGTAGGTTCCAAGCACACGGGCTATCGTGTTCCAGAAGGTGGATTTGCCGTTCCTACCCTCCCCATAAGCGATAATAAGCGATTCCATGTAGACGCGCCCCACTGCCGCCATGCCCACGATCTGCTGCACATAGTCAATCAACTCCTGGTCTTTGCAGAAAATAGTGTCCAGGGAATCCAGCCACAGCTTCTCCCCCTTATCGCCGGGAGCCGCCGCCGTTATTTTTGTGATATAGTCCTCCGGGCTGTGGTCACGCTTCCCCTCCAGCCCGTCCGGGAGGTAATAGGTGCCGTCCGGCGTGTTCAGCAAAAAGCCGTCCTTATCCAGATCGGACACGCTGATCTCCAGCATCGGCTTTGCTGCCTGCAAGGCGGAAACCACATATTTCATGTCCCGCCGTTTCATCACGAACGTCTTATACGCCTGGGCTGACAGGTACGCAAGGTAGGTGCCCATCTGCCCGCTGCTGATCTTCTTTTCCAGTGATTTCCCACCGGAAGTGATGGCATCTTCTGAAATACCCGTGTCCATAAGTGCCTGCCGTGTACGGTCAATCTCATCCTTCGCGTCCGCAAGCTGGAGATCTAAAAATTCCTCCGCCGCACCCACTGCCTGCTGCTTCGACTCCACCCAATACTGCCCGCAGAAACGCAGATAATCTGTAGCCGCTGTGTACCGAAGTTCCACGCCGTACTCCCTGGTCAGCACCTTCGCCTGCCCGATGTCGGAATAATCGCCCGGTTTCAGCGATTCCCGCCCGAACTCGTCATTGTACGCATCCGGGGCGACATAGCCCTCCTGCCCCTGCACCTTCTCCGCAAAGCGGCAGGCGCTCTGCCAGATCATGGAAAGCTCCGCCTCTTCAAGAGGCGGATTGCACTTTGCCGCCTCCTCCATGAAAATTTCATGCGCCTTTTCCGTCGCGCCGTACCGCTTCACCACGCGCCCCGCAAAATGGGACATGGTGGCGTTCCTCTGCCCCTGCGGGATTTCCCGCCCCGCACCACCGGAACTCACGCCCTGTGGTTTCACGATACAGTCGATGGTGATCTCGCCCTCATGCCAGAGGATGGAGCCTGCAGAATGCCCGAAAATGAACCGGGCAGAGTCCAGCGCCTTTGCATCGAAAAACGGGAACTCCTGCTGTATGGCTTTCTTCAAAGCGGCACAAACCTCCCCGTCCGTGATTGGATCATGCGGGAAATACACATGGAACCTCGGCCTTGCGGACTTCCCCTCCTTCGGCTTCATGTTGTTCCGGCTCGGCACCACGGCAAAAGCCACATCTTTCCCAATCTTCCCTTCCAAATCCTCCGGATGAATCCAGTCCTCCGGATTGTCGGAATGGGAATTGTCGCAATCCATCACGTCCACATCGCAGGAGAGGAAATTGTCCCCGCTCCTGCGGCAGTTTTTGAATTCGGCACACACATGGTCGAACGCCACCACCTCCATGCAGTCATCCTCATTGTCAATGACTCGCCTGTTGGGATATAAGCTGTTTTTTGCGTTCCCCCTACAGTTCGCCGTATAAAATGTCATCCTCATAATTTGCAGACCTCCTCGCAGTTTTCTGTGAAATAGCGTACCGGCATATCCCGCTTTTCCGCTTTCTCAATCTCTGCCGCCATCCCCGTGGATATGGTTTTCCCGAACACCCATAGCTGCTCGCATCTGCCAAGCAGCACCATCCCCATGAACATACCGATTGCCCGCTCCGCAGGCTTGGTGTCATCCAGAAACTGCGGGAACAGGAGGTGCGGCGCAAGCGGAATCGCGCCGTTCTTCACCGCAAACCTGCTGTACCGCCTCGCCTTCTGCGTGTTCCCCTCCGTATCCCCGGCAAACGGGGAGCATATATAGACAAGCGGCCGGTATGCCCGCCTCGCCGCCTTTTCTTCCTTCCTGATCCCCGATAACGCCGCATGGCTGGTCGGGTCGCTGTATCCCTCGCTGTTATATCTGCTGATTCCCATCAACCATACCTCCATTCTGCCTGCGCTGTTCTTCCCGGACCGTGTCCGCAGGCTTGTAAAACGGGCAGTCCCTCCCGCCAAAGTCATTGTCCTTTAAGCAGGTACAGACGCCGCCCCTGTTTGCGAAACAGTCGCCGTGTGTCCTGCACCCCTGCATTGCCGCCCTGCTCATCCTTTTCCGCCTCCTGAAATTAAGCTGATATTATTTTCCATCCGTTTACGGAGGACTTCGGTTTTGTTAAACTGCGCCCTCCAGTGTTTCCTCTCCGGGGAATCCGTAGGGAGCCCCTCCGCTTTTTCCGTGTATATTTCACAGAGTGCCTTATACCCGTCTGCCATCTCCCGCAGCTCCGAAAGTAACTCCACCCTTGCCTCATCCGTGCAGTAAGAATTGATGAGTCTTGCGGCTTTCCTCATCACCGGCATCTTGCAGGGGAAGAACACCTCCACGTTCAGCTCCATGTATCCCGATTTGTATTCAATCCGCAGCCGTTCCATCATGCACCCCCTGCCTAATCTTTCTGGTAAAAAGAACATTCATAGCCGTCCGCCCGGAGCAGTAAGCCTTTCGCCCAAGGCGGCGTCCTGCCCATCTGTTCGCAAACGGCGGGAAGGGACATCCTCCTGTCCGCCTCAATGATGATTTCATCATGCACATGGGCGACAATGGAGCAGTTCCGGAGCGTCCGCATGGCATAGCATAAAATATCCCGGCTCACCGCCTGCACGATGTTCTCCACAAACTTCGGGCCGTAGCTTTCCAGCCGCTCCCATTTTTTCGTGCCGCCCACGCCCATGTAAGTGACGGACTCCCCGCCGAACTGGTTCTCCCCGATACGCGGCTTCACATAGGCAAGCCGCCTCCCGGAGAAAAGCGTGATGAACAGCATCCCGCTCCGGTAATCAAAGCGGATGCCGTGGGTTTCCGTTGAAATCCTTTTTTTGATACACTCCTTCACAGCACGGTCAACCGCCCACCAGAATTCCGTGATATTGAGATTGGAATCCCGCCATGCCGACACAAGCGGCTGCAGCTCTTCCTCCGCAAGCCCCATCTCCAAAGCTCCCATGGATTTCAATGCGCCGACTGATCCGCCATAGCCAAGGGCTAATTCTGCTATTTTCCCTTTCTGCCGCAGATGCCCGTTTATGCCGTGCTTTTCCACGGGGACATGGAACATCTGGCTTGCCGAGGCACAGTAAATATCCCCGCCGCTCTCGAATACTTTCAGCCGCCACCGCTCCCCGGCGATCCACGCAATTACCCTCGCCTCGATTGCGGAAAAATCCGCCACAATGAATTTCCTCCCGTCCTGCGGCACAAAGGCCGTGCGGATGAGCTGCGAGAGCGTATCCGGGATATCCTCATAGAGCATGGCAAGGGCATCAAAATCCCCGGCTTTCACCAGTTCCCGTGCCTGTTCCAAATCCGGGATATGGTTCTGGGGCAGATTCTGCAATTGTATAATTCGCCCGCTATAGCGGCCGGTCCGGTTGGCTCCGTAGAATTGAAACATCCCGTGCGCGCGGCTGTCCGCACACACCGCATTCTCCATCGCCTGGTATTTCTTCACAGAGGATTTGGCAAGCTGCTGCCGGAGCGTCAGCACGGTCTTCAAAGGCTCCGGCGCATCCTTCAGCAATGCGGCCACCGCCTTTTTATCCAGCGAATCCGTCTCCATCCCATTCTCCAAAAGCCACTGCTTCATCTGCTGCACGGAATTTGGGTTCTCCAGTTCCGTCAGTTTTTTCATTGCCGCCGACAGAGCAGCTTTGGAACGCCCATCCATGGCGATTGCGTTCCCCACCATCTCCATATCCACGCCGATGCCCCGGTCGTTGATTTCCTGGTCCTGCCAGTATTCCTCCCACACAAAATCCGGCACGGGGAACTTTGAAAGCCTCTGCTGTATCTGCATCTCCGCCTCCACATCGCGGAGGTTGTATGCCTTGAACCGTCCCCACTTTTCCCGGTCATGCTCCGGCAGGTTCCGTGTCCGGCCGCCGTTTGCCTTAGTCGGCTTGCAGGGGACGCAAAAATACCGGATCAGTTCCTTTCCCTCGGTCAGCTTCTGTTTTTCCAGCCCAAGCACCGCCCCCACGTTTTCCAAAGACAGCGGAAGCCCCAGGGTGGCAGACCAGACCATGGAGCATTTCCATGATTCCGGCTCCAGCCATTCCCCAAGATAATTTGATAAACACACCCTCTCGAACATGGCGTTGAACGCCCACTTGGTGACAGATTCATCCGAGAGCGCCGCCAGAATATCCGCAGGGATTTCCTCCCCACAGGCAAGGTCGATCACTTCCACTGCGCCGCCGTCCACGCTATATCCGAACAGCAGGATTTCAAAAGCGGGGGACTGTGCATATCTGTAAACGCCGCATTTGGATAAATCCACATCGCTGTAAGTTTCGATATCAATTTCGATAGATTTCAATTCCACCAGCTCCTTTCACCGCCTTAAGGTCGGCAGGGAATGGGCATCCGCCCGTTCCCCGCCACCCGGCGGATGTGTCCTCTTATGCTGTTACGACAGGAAATCCTCCTCATCCCCGTCCTCATCCGCAAAATCATCCTCCGCACGGGAACGTCCGCCAAGCGGCTCCCCGTCACGGATTTTCTGTAAATTGTTCAGTCCGCAAGCGATACCCTTATTGCCGTTGCTGTTAAAAGCATAGAAATTGATGCTCGCCCTGCCGTACACGCCACTGTACACCTCGGAATGGTCAAGGATTGGCTGACGGTCGGCATCCACAATCCCCGGAGCCGTGGTGCTGTTGGCATTGACAAAATAGGAGTCCGCATAGGCTTCATCATCCGGACGCTCCACATCCCCGTCACGCAGCGGGGTTTTCAGAACGGAAAGGGCAGGGACGCTCCTGCCATTCCCCTTCAGCTTCGCCTCGCCCTCGCGGTACGCCGCCTCAATAGCCGCCTTGATTTTTTTGAGTGTCGCCTTATCTGACTTCGGGATGATGAGCGACACGGAGAACTTCGGTGTGCCGCCGTTAATTGCCTTCGCTTCCCATGCGTTGCAGTAGCTCCACCGGGTGTTCGGGCCAGTGATCACTTTCGTTGGATTGTTGACATTGTTTGACATATGGTTTTCCTCCTAATTTTCCTTGAAATCTTCCTGTGCTGTGTTCATCTCCGGCCTCTTGTCGCTCTCCGGAACTAACGCAGGCTTGCCCTGCGGCTTCTCCACAAGGCCCTTCAAAATCTCCGCAAACTTTTTCTTGCCCAGCAGTTTCTCCATAGCTGTAATTCCGAGCAGCTTCGGCTCATACGGGTCGAAGCCCGCCTTCTTCACGATATCCGCCACGGCATCCTCATCCGTGTACTTCCGGTTGGAGCGGCCTTCCACAATCTTAAATCCGGCATACTTCACACCGCTTAACGCCTGCTGCAATGCAAACTCCTTCACATCTGCCGCCCATGCCGCCAGCTCATCCGCTTTCACGAGGATCGCCGCGATCTCGTCATCCTCCAGCATGGCGGGCATCTCGAAATCATATTTCGCAAGCTCCAGGTTGTATTCCGCCCGCTTCCTGCAGACCGCCTTCGCCTTGCAGAATTTGCAGTGTTCCCCAGCGCAGAACTCTCCCTCCCCGGCATAGGCCAGCTTCGCCTTATACACAAGTTCGTTATGCGCCCACTGGAGGAGGTCATCCTTCGCCATCACGCACACGCTGACATTCTCCCGGCGCGGCTGGTAGATCGCCATGCGGACCGTGTCAATGTCATAGATGCCGTCAAACAGCTCCAAAGCACCCAGAGCATACAGCATCATCTGTGGGTTCCCATCTGCGGAAACCTCCACGCCCTTGCCGTGCTTGTAGTCGATGATATACAGCGTCCCGTCTGCGATAATGACGCAGTCGCCGGTGCCGAAGCCCTCCTCCACAAACCGGGAGAAGTCCAGCCGCTGTTCGATCAGCACAACCGGGTCCTTGCAGGACTGCCTTGCCTCCTCCACAAGCGAAAGGACATACTCCGCATAGCCGCAGGCGCATTCCTCCATCTCCTCATCGTAGAATGCAAGCCCCTCGGTAGGGTCTGTGGTCTCCATGCCCAGGGACAGCTTCAGCTTGTGTTCGCACAGGCTGTGGGCATCGGTGCCCTGCTGCGCATATTCGCTCCCCGTATCCTCATAATTTTCACAGAGCCTCGCGGACGGCGGGCAGGCAAGCCACCGGTGGCTGGAGGATGCGGAAAGAAGTGCGTGTTTCCCCATCACAGCACCTCCGCTTCCGCAAGGAGCGCCGCATACTCTGCCGGGTCGATCTCCGACAGCTTATCCGCGCCATGCTTTGCAAGCAGCTCCCTCACTTCCTCCGTGTGTCCGGAGCGAGATTTCTCCGCCAGCACCGCACGGACTTCCTCCAGCGTCAGCGGCTTTTCCTCCGGCTCCTGCTTTGCCGCCTTCGCATCCTTCTTATCCGTATTCTTTGCGGCTGCCTTGCCGCCTTTGCCTGTCTTCTCCGGCTCCTTTGTAGTAGTTAGCTCTGCTTCCGCAGCATTATTGTCCGCCACTGCATCCGCAACAGCCTGCAGGCTGTCTGCAAGGGAACGCAGATCCCCGATGACATCAAGCAGTAACTTCACTTTTCCCATGTACGCTTCCTCCTTCCATGACTTCACTGATTGCCAGCTCCCGGACGGAATCGCCCGGCACGATGATGGTCAGCCGCTGCTTTTCCCCAAGGAGGAAGCGTAAGAAACGCTCCCTCATGGAAATATGGCGGCAGTTCACAATCCCGCCCGATACCGGCTCCTTTGCTACACTGATCCTCAATGTGTGTTTCACCTTTCCACCTCCGATTTCTGAAGGGCTGTATTTTCCTCCCCTCACTATACGGAGATTTGGACGGGCGTTTGGCGGGGTGTTTTTCAGAAAAACTTTTTAAATTTTTTCCGTGCCGCCACAACCGTCTCTGAAACCACGCTGTGATGTACGCCTTCTTTCCGTGCAATCTCATTGACGGACATACCGCCCGCCAGCATCAGAATCCGCCTGCGCTGTACTTTGGAAAGCTGCTGAAATGCCTCATAAAGATGCCTGTCATCTTCCATGGCTACAAGCAGGGTTTCCGGCGTTCCCTCAGCCGTATAATCCACGCCCTCAAATTCCACTGCATCCAGCGAATGGCAATGATACCGTTCCTTTCTGGCAAGGTTCTCTTCCAGCCTCCTGTCCTCAACGATGATGGCACCGATGGATTCCTCCACCTCGACCTCCGACACCGTTCCGTCCACAAATTCATATTTGATTTTCACTTTGATTTCCTCCAGTCCTGAAATTTTTGAAAACAGAAAATTCAGAACTGGAGGGCGGCGCACGGGAATGGCAGGCTGTCAGATATTTACTTTTTCCGACAAAGAAAAAACGCACCCGCCGTAAGGCAGATGCGCTCGTCTTAAAAAGGGTGTTATATATTGGGGGACTTATATGGATTGGCAGGGAATATGTCGAATGAAAAAATACCGCAATCCCTTTAAGGACTGCGGTATGTACAGAAATCATATATTGTTTTGGTATGGGAAGCGTGAAGCCTGTCCCTGCCCATGGTATGTTCATGGCATCCCCTTTCCGGGGATACACAGCATACAGTTCCGCTCTCCCCTGACAGCTTGTCAATGGGGGAATTATAAAAAATGATTTTGTAGAACAGCTTTAGTGAAACTGTAGAAACGCTGTAGAATATCGCAAGTTACGACACGGCAGAGTGGAAAATATCGCATAAAATCTGATTATAAAGAACTGTGGAGAAATCACAGAGATAGCGTAAAGAAAAACGGGCAAAAAAATAAGGCGGCTCAGTTTCCCAAGCCGCTGTTATGTAGCTGCAATACACTCGGAGTCTGCTTCAAAACAATAACCGACCTCCCGGACACACCGGATGACAAAACAGCCCTCCGGTAATAACCTGCCCACTTTTTCGCGCAGGTTGTGAACATGGCAGGCTATGGCATTGTTTGCATTCCCAAAAGCCTCCTCCTTCCATATTTTCTGATATATCTGGTCATAGGTAAGGACTCGCCCCTTATTTGCCGCAAGCAGGCAGAGCAGGTCATATTCTTTTGTTGTTAATTTAATTTCTTGGCTGTTACAGTATACTTTCCGTTGCATCTGGTCAATTTCCAAACCTGGAAGCGATAACATCGGATTATGCTCTGACCATAAAAAACTAAAATCTGGGTGATTTTTCAGTTTTTCCAGTATCTCATCCATAATATGTGAGTTTTTTCCGCTGTACTCAATTATAATCACTCTTTCGATGATATCACGCTCCTTATATTTAACATTTTCCAGCTATGACAACATACAAAAAACTTCATCCGCTCCTTTCCGAATATTCAATACCGCCACATCATCAAACTGTGTGGCTTTCGGGTTAATCTGCACCATTCTCGCGCCCGAACGGATATAAGGATAGTAAACCCCACCATAGCTGCCCTGTGCGCCGATAATGATAACAAGCTCCGCCTGTGCTGCAAAACTCCTTGCTTTACGCACTTCATCCTCCACCAGCCCGATATGCTTATAAACCGGAAATGCCCCGATTACGCCTCCGCATTTCTCACAGCGAGGAGCTTTACCCTGATTCCAAATCTGCACATCATTGTACTCCTGCCCGCATTTCAGACATTTATTAAATCCAAAGCTGCCTTGAATTTCCGCCACATTTCTGGAACCTGCCAGCGTATGCAGACAGTCAATATTCGTAGTAATAATGCCTTGCAGCAGACCATGCCTTTCATATTCTGCCAGTTTCCTGTGGGCAACACTCGGCCCGTTCTCAAACATTGCATCCAAAAAGGCTTTCCTTGCCGTATTGTAATAATGATTCGGCGCACTTTTCAGCACCGCCGAAGAACTCATCTGCAGGACTAAAGGAAAATTCATATGTGCAAAATCCATAATCCCCGCTGCCATGGAAATCCCTGCACCGGTAATAGCAACCGTGTAACGGCTGCCATTAATATAATTCTGCAATCGTAAAATCTGTTCCTCCATATCACGATGCCCTTTCAAACTGGCTGTTGTAAAGTTCTGCATAAAAACCTCCCTTCGCCAACAATTCTGAATGATTCCCACTTTCCACAATATCCCCGTCCTTCATAACCAGAATCAAATCTGCATTTTTAATCGTGGACAGACGGTGTGCAATCACAAAGGAGGTGCGTCCTGCCATCAGTTTATCCATTGCGTTCTGGATCAAAATTTCCGTCCGGGTGTCCACGGAGCTTGTGGCCTCATCCAGAATCAGCATGGGCGCATTTTCTATCATGGTCCTCGCAATCGTGACAAGCTGCCGCTGCCCTGCGGACAGGCTGGCATTATCATTCAATATGGTATCATACCCTTTGGGAAGCGTTTTGATAAAATGGTGTAATCCCACCGCTCTGCACGCTGCTATCATTTGTTCATCCGTAACGCCCTCTTTGGAATAGACAATATTCTCCCGGATTGTCCCCTCGAACAGCCATGTGTCCTGTAAAACCATACAGAACAGGTTGTGGACATTTTCACGGGTAAGTGACTGAATCGGCGTGCCGTCAATCCTAATTTCCCCGCCCTGTGCCTCATAAAACCGCATCAGGAGATTTACCATCGTGGTCTTTCCCGCCCCGGTAGGCCCTACAATGGCAATTTTCTGTCCGGCTTTTACGGAAGCTGAAAAGTCATGGATAATGGTTTTATTCTCGTTGTACCCAAAACGGATGTGTTCAAATTCCACATTTCCATCCACCTCTGCCAAATGAACGGATTTCCCGCTTTCATCCGACAGTTCTTCCTCATCTAAAAATTCAAACACACGCTCACTGGCTGCCGCCGCAGACTGTAAACTGGTGGCTGCCTGTGCAAGCTGTGAAAGAGGCTGCGTAAAGAGACGGACATACAGCATAAACGCCACAATCACGCTGAATGAAATTGTTCCGTTCAATGTTAGAACTGCACCGACTACACAGACCACCACATACCCAAGGTTTCCCACAAAAGCCATGAGCGGCTGCATCAGCCCGGACATAAACTGGCTTTTCCATGCGGAGTTATATAACTGCTGGTTCATTTCGTGAAATTCTTTTTTTGCCGCTTTCTCACCGTTATATGCCTTCACCACATTATGGCCGGAATAGGTTTCCTCTATATGCCCATTCAGCGTACCAAGCTCCTGTTGCTGCTGCTTAAAATATTTCTGCGACCGGGAAATGATAAGCATCATCAGACCAAATCCTGAAAAGGCAGCTAAGATAGCAGAAACCGCCATAATCCAGTTAGTATAAAACATCATAACCAAAGAGCCGACAAACATAGCCGAAGCCGTCACCAGTGTCCCGATACTCTGGTTCAGTGTCTGCCCGATGGTGTCCACATCATTTGTCACACGGGACAGGATATTTCCCGTACTGGTCCCGTCAAAATATTTTAACGGCAGGCGGTTCATCTTCTGTGAAATTTCTGTCCGCAAAGATTTTGAAACTTTCTGCGTTATAGTTGCCATCACCATACCCTGGATCAGACTGAACAACCAGCCCAGACCGTACAACGCCGCAAGCAGGACGGCAATCTCCACTACCGCCTCCACATCAATCCCTGTCATCAGCCCTTCTGTCATCAGTTTTGTCATATCTGCCACTTTCCCCGGACCGATCAGATTCAGTATGGAGCCAGTAACCGCAATCACCATAGCAAAAACTATCGCAGGAAGGTATCTGCCGCAATAGGCAAACAATTTTTTCAGAGAACCGCTGAAATCCTTTGCCTTTTCCCCGCCACCCATTTTTCTGTTTCCCGGACCAAAACTGCGTCCGGAACCATTGCTTTTTGGCATCTCATTTTTCTGTTCAGGCACTTTCCAATTCCTCCTTTGACAGCTGTGACTCTGCAATTTCACGGTAGACAGGGCAACTTTTCAAAAGTTCCTTATGCCTGCCAATCCCCACAATCTTTCCTTCATCCAACACAATAATCTTGTCAGCATCCATTATCGTACCGATACGCTGTGCCACAATCAAAGTCGTAGCCGTTCCGGTTTCCTGTTTCAGCATTTTCCGAAGAACCCGGTCTGTCTTATAATCCAGCGCAGAAAAAGAATCATCAAAAATGTAGATTTCCGGCCTGCAGTAAATGGCTCTTGCTATGGCAAGCCGCTGTTTCTGCCCGCCGGACAGATTTGTTCCGCCCTGTGCAACCGCCGTGTGATAACCATTTTCCATACCTTGGACAAAATCATCTGCCTGTGCAATTTCTATGGATTTCCAAAGCAATTCTTCATCCACACTCTGACGCCCATTTTCTCCATACGTCACATTTGACAGCACACTTCCCCTGAACATAACGGCCCGCTGTGAGACATATCCCAATTTCCTGTGAAGGGCCTCCTGGGTATATTCTTTAATATTAATCCCATCAATACAGATTTCCCCTTCGGTCACATCATAAAAACGGGGAACCAGGTTAACCAGGGTACTTTTCCCACTTCCGGTAGAACCTATGAATGCCACCGTCTCTCCCCGATGGACGGTAAAATTGATGTCTGTGAGAATAGCTTCCTCTGCATCCGGGTAGCGGAATGATACGTGCCTAAATTCAATTTCCCCCTGTTCGAATAACTCGGAACCGTTGATTTTACCATCCTTTATTTTGATCTCCGTATCAAGCACTTCATTGATACGTTTCGCCGACACAACAGCCCTCGGCAACACGATAAAGGTCATAACAAGCATCATAAATGCCATAATGATCTGCATGGCATAGGAGGAAAATACCACCATATCCGAGAAGATGCCGAGCCGGTCTGTAACCGCCGCCTCATTGATAATATATACGCCCACCCAATAAATAGCCAGCGTCAGGCCGGACATAATCAATGTCATGCCTGGGAACAACACGGACATGGTTCTGCTGGTAAACAGGTTCGTCCTTGTCAGTTCTTCGTTTGCACCCTCAAATTTTTTTTCCTGATACCCCTCCGCATTATAGGCCCGCACCACACGGATACCTGTGAGATTTTCCCTTGCCACACGGTTCAGGTTATCCGTAAGTTTCTGCATATTCTTAAATTTAGGCAGCACCAGGGCGATCACCGTGCCAAGCATGACCGTAAGGATTGCAACTGCACCTCCCGTGATAGCCGTCCACTGCCAGCTTTTCCCGGCTATTTTCAAGATTGCCCATACCGCCAGAATCGGCGCTTTCATCATTGCCTGCAGCCCCAATGCCACAAACATCTGAATCTGCTGAATATCGTTGGTAGTACGTGTAATCAGGCTGGCCGTGGAAAATTTCCCGATTTCCTCCATTGAAAAATCCATCGTCTTATTATAAACTGCCTCCCGCAGACGCATGGCAAGCCCCGCCGCAATCTGCGCCACAAAGAACCCTACAATAAAAGCTGTCACAAGGCTCCCCAACGCACACAGCAGCATGGAACCTCCCGCAGACAAAACCTCGCCCATCTCACTGCCTGGTGTCTGTACCAAAGTGGTAATCTCCCTCATGTAATCCGGCAGCCGCAAGTCCAGCCCTACCCCGCAGACAATAAAGACAAGGGAGCATAAGACAAACAGCCAGTCACGTCGGTTCATGTATTTTAATATTTTAAGCATAAAAACCTCCTCGTTGTCACTCTGTACGCAATGCCGCTACCGGGTCTTTCTTCGCCGCCCTTCTGGAAGGAATCCATCCTGCAATGACTGTAATCGCCACGCTTAACAGGATTAAGAGCAACGCCGCCGTAACCGGGAGGGAAGCAGAAATCTCCGAAGCGCCCAATAAGTTCTGGATAACCGAAGTAATCGGGATGGTCAACAGAACGGAAACACCTACACCCAAAATTCCTGCCAGCAGTCCCACAATCACTGTTTCTGCATTGAATACCTGCGAAATATTCCGTTTCGATGCACCTATTGCCCGTAAAATACCGATTTCCTTTATACGCTCCAATACAGAAATGTGCGTGATAATTCCAATCATAATGCTGGAAACAATCAGCGACACCGCAACAAACGCAATCAGCACGTAAGAAATCACATCTACAATCGAAGTAATGGAACTGGTAAGCAACGCTACATAATCCGTATAGGTAATCTGCTCCTTCTTTTCAACTCCCTCGTTGTAACGGTCTATACAGTCTGAAACTGCTTCTTTGTCCTCAAAACTGTCTGTATAAATGCTGATAGAAGACGGGGCATCATAGCTTACCTTTCCGAATTTTTTCATGTTTTCTTCATAAGTCGGCCCGGCAATAAATATATCATAAGCGGATACCAAAGTTTCCTGATCTGGATTGTTTCCCAACCATTCATCCAATGCCCTTGCCATCACAATTTCGTCTTCTTCGGTTCGTTCCACACCTTCCATCGCCGCCATCTCACTGGGACTCATGGAAGGCGCACCTTGCATAGCTTCGATATGTTCCTGATCTTCCGATTCATCCGTTTCCTGATGCGCCAGAATATTTGCGTACATAGCGGCCTTATCAGAAATCCCCAAATTTGACATATAAATAACTGCATCAGCGGCTTTTGCTTCATCATCAGGAGCTTTGAACTCGATTCCGTTTAGTACATTGACTTCCGGTGTCTTTTCCTGTGCCAGGATAACCGCGCTTTCATCTGTATGCTCTATCACATAATCAGTCAGTGCCACCGTGTATGCCACTGAAGTAGGGATTGACGCATTTTCAGCATCCTTTACCGGACGGATAATACCCGTAATCTTCAAATTTACACTGTTTTCCAAAAGGGATTCTATCTGCATAACATCATCCCCGATATAGGTAAACGTGCCGTCCTCGTTTTCTTTATATTGGTCGCAGGGTAAAACCATATAGAAAGTATGTCCGCAGATTTCTTCATAGTTCCAAATGCGTTCCTCTGCATCCTCCCCATTTTTGATCTGTTCGGTAATTTCCTTATGCTCCTCCCCGGTAATCAAACCAAGCTGGTATAACGTTCCTGCCGGAATCGAATTATTTTCATTCAGCACAAGGACAACCTCATTGTAATTTTCCGGCCAGCTCCCATACAGCAGATCATAACTGTCAAGGAGAATCTTGCTGACTGCCTTTCCGTCTGCTGACGGCATCAGTTCAGAAAAATTTTCAGCCCCTGCATCGGAAGAACCGCTCATTACCTGATTCATCCGCTCCATATTTGCCATCGGGCCGCCCCCTGCTGCACTGTCCTCACTGGAAAGGGTAGACGCACTGACCTGATCTATGTCCGCATCGGAGGCCACCAGGTTTCCGTCAGCATCATAAGAATAAATTCCAAAATGGGCTCCATAGGAATACACCACACCATTCTCACCTAAATACTGGTGGATTTCACTTTCCGGATTATCCAGATACTCCTTAAACGCCGTCAGGTTATTCTCTTTAATATTTGACGCCATTTCCTCACTGGATTCGATAGCGCTGTAATCTGCGTAAACTCTGGTACGGTTTTCCTCTGCCGAAACCTCATTTTCCCGCCTGCCGCCTCTCGTCCCCATAATCCCGGACATATCCACGGATTGAGAACTAATCGTAATAGGATAGGAAGTCATGGTGCTTTTCTGTACATCTGAAATATAACCGTTTACCCCTTCTGCCAAAGCCAAAATCAATGCAATGCCGATAATTCCGATAGAACCAGCAAAAGCGGTCAGAATCGTCCGCCCTTTCTTTGTCCACAGATTGTTAAAACTTAGGGAAAGGGATGTCAAGAAAGACATTTTTGCCTTTCCCATGCTTTTATGCACTGCCTCTTCGGACATTTCTTCTGGCAAGAATGGATTGCTGTCATCTATAATCTTTCCATCCCGTAATTTCACAATCCTTGTAGAATACTGCTCCGCAAGCTCCGAGTTGTGCGTTACCATCACAACCAGCCGGTTTTCAGCAACCTTTTTCAACAGTTCCATGACCTGTATACTGGTTTCGCTGTCTAATGCTCCGGTCGGTTCGTCCGCCAGAAGCACTTCCGGGTCATTCACAAGGGCACGGGCAATCGCCACCCGCTGCATCTGCCCACCGGACATCTGGTTTGGTTTTTTGTGAAGCTGATCCCCCAGACCCACTTCCTCCAGTGCTTTCCTTGCCCGCTCTTTGCGGTCGTTTCTGGAAATGCCGCCAATCGTCAAAGCCAGCTCCACATTGGCAAGGATTGTCTGGTGGGGAATCAGGTTGTAGCTTTGGAACACAAAGCCGATGGTATGGTTTCGGTAAGCATCCCAGTCACGGTCTTTATATTCCTTCGTGGAGATTCCGTTGATAACCAGATCCCCGGTGTCGTAACGGTCAAGACCACCTATCACATTCAGAAGCGTAGTTTTACCTGAACCGCTGGGACCGAGTATGGAAACAAATTCATTATCCCGCAGATTCAGACTGACATCATTTAGTGCCTGCTGAACTAGCTCACCCGTCCGATACTGTTTTGATATGCCTTTTATTTGGAGCATAAGCCATCACCCTTTCCTCAACGCCTAAATTCATAATTGTTGTGCGCTGTTCCTGTATTATGCTGATTCAACCTCAAGCCAATCTCAACCGAACCTCAACTCAACCTCAACTTTTACAGCCAGTTAACAAGAGCCAGCACAGCCCCTAATCCACACAGGGCAACGCCTGTAACCCTGTTCTGTTTTTTGGCATCCACTTTATTCGCAAATAATGCCGAAGCTCTTGCCCCAATCAGCGCCGCTATCACACAGACCACAAGTGCTGTCACATTTACCGTACCGCCAATGATTACATGGGAAACCGCTCCTGTCAGTGCTGTAAATGTCATAATAAAGGTACTTGTTCCGACTGCTGTTTTCAGGCTATATCCGAGAACAGAGGTCAGCGTAATCAGAAGCAGCACACCGCCGCCAGCACCGACAAATCCACAGAACAGGCCGATATGGATTCCCGAAAGAAGGGATCGTATAATCCTCTTTTTCGGCTCTATTTCATCCATCCTTGATGTTGTCTTTGTGATCGGGCTTACAAGAAAACGGACACCCATAATAAAGGTCATAATATAAGAACTGCCTCCTAAGACTGCATTGGGAAGGAGCGAGGACAACCAGCTCCCTAAAATCGTAAATACAAGTACAGAGGCCATCATTATAAGCCCGTTTTTAATATCAAGATTTTTATTTTTCCCATAGGTGTATGCCGTGACTGCCGAAGCCAGCACATCAGAAGCCAGTGCAATTCCTACCGCTTCATATGCCGTAAATCCGCAGAAAGTAATCAGCATGGGCGTAATAACCACCGCTGCGGATAAACCGGCAAGCCCTGTTCCAATACCTGCTCCAAGCCCTGCGATAATGCAGACAATTATCAATACCATTTTAATAAGCCTCCTATTCAAATTCTGTTATTTCTGCTGTTTTGCCGAAGCCCTTTTCCAATGCACTCTAATATGTATCACTATCAGAATCAAAAACAAAAGCGCCGTTATCCTATGCAGACCGACCGCATACAGAATCCCGCTTACCATCACAAGCAAGAAGTCAATGAGCAGCAACACATTCAATATGGTTCTCACCCACCTCGTCCGGCTGTACAATCCCTTGCCAATGCCTGCCCACCATGCCAGATTGAAAATATTGTGACCAACAAATAAGAGGAACAAAGCCGCCCCCAGGAACATATGCAGGACAATCCCCGTTCTCTCCGAAGCCATAAGCAGAAGTGTAATAACCAGCATCCCTATATCTATACATAGCTTGCAAACCTTTTTGATACGCATGAAACCTCCTTTACTTTGCCAGACCGGCTTTTGTCAGGAACTCTTTCACACTGTCCTCACTTTTTGCAGAAAGTCCGTCCGCTACCACTGCATCCGGACAGGCTGCGGCAATCTGCTCCGGGCCGGAACCCAATCCCAATGCCTGACTGGTGGCAATCGGTATGACCGTCTTTCCCGAAAAATCATATTCCTCCAGAAATGACAAAACGGGTAGCGGCATACTGCTTAACCAGTTCGGGTAAATGATAATTACCGTATCGTAATTTTCCACGCTTTTAAGATGTTCTGTCAGTTCTGGCCGAAGCGATGTTCCCATCTCGCTGTGGTGCCGGTCAAACGCCCCGCTGTAAGTTTCCGGATATAAGTCACTTACCTTAATAGGGAAAACATCCCCTCCGGTTACTTCCTGTGCCGCAAGAGCCAAAAGCTCTGCATGACCATATCCGGTCCCATCTTCTATTTTCAGGCTTGCTGAGGACACCGCATCCATTTCATCTGCCGTATATACCCGATTATTTGTCAAAGAGAAATATGCCACAAGCACATTGCTCTCACCTGTCACAGACA
>CAJTYV010000002.1 GCA_910584195.1 uncultured Ruminococcus sp.
TTTATTTGTATTTTGCGTGTCACTTTTTTGCGTTTTGCGTGGCAAGCCACAATAAGTAAATACAAAACAGTTCCGAAATATTTTTTCAATTTCGGAACTGTTTTATCTTGACATTCAGTTTTTAGAGGTATATCGCCATTCGGAGCATTTTTTCTTTCAACTTTTCTCCTGCTTCGCTGTACATATTAAATTCATCTTCACTCAGACTCTCGTACTCTTCATAGCTCAGGATAACGGGAAAAGATTTCGGCATTATCGTCAGGATTTTTCTATCTATAACCATTGGTATCTCTTCATTCGGTTCGCAATTCATGTAATACCATTCGCTCAGCGGTGAAAGATTTGCAAAACAGAAATCACAGAAATCTATATCAACATCATCAATATATGCTCTTCTCAAATGGTCGTACAATTCTAATTCAGACTGATATTGATTGAAGTTTTTACCATTATCCTTTAAAATGTTATACTCCTGATATTGAAATATCGCTTTCAGATTCGGCATGAAATGCGCCCTTTTCTGCATCATACCTGTTTTTCTCGCAAGCACAGCAAAGATAATATATGGCTTAATGGGTTTTAATTTTTCATCGCTGTTAATATGTATCAGCAAAGATTTCAGGTTATCTTTGTAGACCTCATTTTTTATACAATCATGCAAAAAAGTATGCTGTATGGTCAGATGATACAGAAAATCCGATTCTTCCTCACATTCTGCATTTTTTATTTTTATCGGCTTTTTCAGGTATTCCAGTAATTCCTCATATTTTCCTATGCTCTCTGACTGCGATTTCAAAAATGCTGTCAGTTCCTGTATCAATTCATTCTGACGAAGATAGTTTCTGATTTCCTGTTCTTCCGTTCGTTCCCCTAATGCCCTATTCAGCAAGCCGACATCTGTCATAATGCAAAAATACAGATACTGCAAATCTGGATTATCAGGCTGACATCTGATTTGCTCCATAAGGTCATAGCAAGTAACAACAAGATTCTGACTGCCGATAGAGTACTTTGCAAGCAGACCATAAAACTGTTCTTTGAACTGCTTTACTCGCTGTTGCGCTTCATCAAAAGTAAGATAATTCTGTTTTAGCAATTCATCAAATTCTACGTACTGGTCAGCCAGCTTGTTTATATATTTGTATATTTCATAATCAACGTCGTACATCATAAGTTCGCCTCAAATTTCTTTTTGATTCTTTCTCCGTCTTTGCTGTTCAGGATTCTAATATCATCAAGATGCAGCAGGATTAATTCTTTCCACAATTCGTCATCTGCTTCCTTTGCAAGTTCGAGTGTTAATTTCATGATGCGAAACTCTTCATTTTCATCCATATTTTCAATTCGTTTTATTGTACGTTTTGGAACAAGTTTATGCATTTTCTATCGCCCTGCCTTTTTATCATTATACATCTTTCAATTTATAAACGCAAGTGTAAAAATCATTTTTTCCTGCTCCATAATGTTTATCTCTTTTCAAAGATAAGGGGTCAATAAGGGGTCAAAACAGTCACAACAAAAAGTACAACCCACGTAATTGACCGTATTACGTGGGTTTATGTACTTTATTTTTTTTGATTTTTCTTTATTTCTTTGGGTTATGAGCTTTGCGGCGTGTGCGTTACCCAGTATCATAGAGTGTTATATAGTCCGAAAAATAGGGATTTTTCAAAATCAGCAACGCAAAATCAAAGATTAAATTTCTCTCCAGTTGATGTACAAATTGATGTACAAATGCAAACCTATTGATGTATATTTCTGCCTCCATAATGGAGGCAGTTTTCATATATAATTATCCCCGCTTTACCATACACTGCTTGCCCTTAAATGCAATGCCAAACTTCACAATATTTTTGTAACCTTCATATCCAAGATTAACCTCATACTGATTTTCCTCTATCTGTTCAAGAGCAACATCGCACTGACCGTCGAGAGTTTCACCGTCTTTGACTGTTTTTATCTCTATAACTACAGCCAAATCGTGCGTAAGGACATTTTTGACGATTATATCGTTGCGGCCTGTTCCGCTTTCACGATTGGATTCTACAAGGAATTCATCTGAATATTCAAGAAGTCCCACAAGGAAGCCGTGATAAAAGTTCTCATAACCGTCGTGATAACTGATACTTCTCAGCAGCCAGCGATTGACCTCAAGCTGAAATACACCTGCATCTCCCTCAAGAACTGCTTTGAGCAAGACGCTTTTATCAGCCTCACGAATAGATTCGTCAAACCATTGCCTGAAAGTATTCTCATAAATTGAAACAATTTCAAGATTTGGAATAACGGCAGTAAAGTAATTGTGTATGCCGATCTGATATATTTTTAATGCTTTGAGGTAACCCGTGTGCAGTAAAAAGCTCCAGATATGCTCTGAACGTACATTCATATTTGTGTAGGTAATATCGTCATACAGCGGCTTATCAATGCTTTCTCCGGTTATCAGCTTTTCAATATCGTCACGTATTTTTCTGTCACTTTTTACGATCAGTTCATGGATTATGCTGTTAGAGCTTGTATTCGCCCAGTATGCTCTCAGAAGATTCTTTTTATCCGTTCTTGTACATGAAATATAGTTCAGAACGCTCCACGGATTATATATTTCATCATCACCGAATTTATATCCGTCATACCACTTTTTTACATACTCAAAAAATTCAGACAGATCATAATATTCTAAAATTTCCTTGATTTCTTTTTCAGTAAATCCAAAATAAGATGTGAACAGATCGTCAGAAACAGAGTGAACAGCCAAGTTATTAAGTCCGGTAAAAATACTCTCCTTAGAAATACGCAGGCAGCCCGTAAGAACCCCGAATTCAAGGGAGTCATTAGTTTTCAGAACGCTCTCAAAAACCGAACGTATTAGATCTATCATCTTATCATAAAAGCCATTGAAATACGCATTTTCAAGAGGAACGTCATATTCGTCGATCAGGACAATAACATTTTTATTATAAACTGTACAGAGACAATCGGAAAGAAGCTTTAACGCAGTAAAATATGTTGAATCGTTAGCAGTTCCATTGTATATATTCTCAAATTTTTTTCTCTGCATTGGCTTAAGTCTATCTGACGATAATATATCATCATGTCTTTCAAACTCAGAAAGTACAATATCCTTAAACTTTTCAAAAGCATCTTCATAGCCCGGCTGCTTCATACCTTTAAGTGAAATGCTGATAACAGGATACTCTCCCATATATCGGCGATATTTCTCGCCTGCTTCGGAGATTTTTAACCCGTCAAACAAATACGAATTATCTTCATCTGTCTTTTCAAAGAATCTTCTCAGCATACTCATATTCAGTGTTTTGCCGAATCGTCTTGGACGAGTGAAAAGTGTTACCATTGCAGTGCTGTCGATAATATCTTTGATCATAAGTGTTTTATCGATAAAATAACAATTTCTGTCTCTCAATACTTTAAAATCTTCGATTCCCAGCGGAATAGCCTTACGTTCGTTCATGATGCCGCCTCACTTTCGCATTATTATCTATAATAATTATACTATATTTCACGGTAAAAATCAAGGAAAATTCACAGAGATTTTGTAGAAGATGCGCAGACGAATTTTTTCGTCTGGTTTTATAAAACGACGAAAACAGTCTGACGCCTATCAAGTGATTTGGGTGTACGGTGACGGAAAATCTGGCGCACAAGTTCTTCTCAATCAAAATACAATCTGCCCCATTTCCACTCAGGAGTCAGATAACGTTCCTCAATGAAATTATCTTCTTCCATATCACAATATGCGCCCATTTTATTGAGCATCTCTTTTTCTTTTATATCCCAGAACATTACGCCCCTGAAATCACATTCCCTGAATATATCCATCTGAGACACTACTTCAGTAAGAAAATCCGCGCTGAGCTTTTCTATGGAATCTGATTTTTTTCTGTATTTCCTTGCAAATTGATCATATTCATCATCAATTTCAATAGACGGAATCGTTTTTATAAGTTTACCTGTCTCAAATTCAAAAATCAAAACTGCATCATCTGACAGAGCTTTAAAATATTTACCGTCATCAGAAATCTCTTCATAATAGAAAGTCTGATAACCCGACTCTTTAGCAATGCTTTTAAAAATGCTGTATTCCTTGACGATACGTTTTTCTTTCATATTCCACAAAACCACGTTTCCGTATTTATTAAAGACTATCAGCATTATATCACCGAAAACAGCGTAGGAATGATTATCCTCAAATTCAAGAAGCTGAAGATTAAATATTCGGGATTCGCTGAAATTACATGGATCGTCGCCTGAATATTTTGCATATGTCGGAAGATAGTTTTGAAAGGTCAGACCTCCGAAATCTACCCCGTTGATAACCTGATCACGTGATATCCACATAACTCTTATAACGTTATCGGCGGCACACGAATCCGGTACACCGTAATTTATATCGAGAAAAATATCAAGGAGCGTTCTATTATAAAAATATCTGTCATCGCTGGCATTTTTATAATCTCCGCTTATCTCGCCTATCATTCTCAAAGCATCATAATTATCCTCAAAATCGCAGCTTCTGCGAAACCAGCGATCTTTTATTTCCGCTTTTATGATATACTCAACTTTTTCTTCTCTCGATTCATTTCTGTATCCAACATAAATAGCCTCTATCGCATTTAGTATATGCTTAGCCGCAAAGTAATCCCTGTAAAATTGATGTGTAAAATGCAGTCTGTGCGGCTCAGAATATGACACTTCAACAAAGCTGATATTATTAATTATCAATTCAATGAAATCATTTCTGCTTCTGCTTTCAAGCAGGGCGTCCTTGTTTATTTTTCGTGGAGCTACCATATTCTGATAAACTTGTTCATCATATATATAAAGATCTATCGCTGTGTCAATAGCATCAAGTACTTTTTGTCTCGTCACTTCAATATCTGTATAACTTTCAGGAAAATATTTATAGACATACTCTTCAGTTTTCACCCGTTTCTTCTTTTTACTGTTTAAACTGGGTTTGAGCATTCGTTTACACACAAGCGGAAGTGCGAACTGAACAATGAATCTGATCACTCCGCCGTCCTGTGCGTTATCTTTCCAGTTCATTATATACGAATCAATAACTTCTCCGCACTTATTCAGCTTATTCCCGTTTTTATGACTTTCAAGATAGATCTCCAGAAATGTCGGTATTTTCAGGATCTCCATAAGAGCTTCATCATTTACTGCGTCATATTCGCTCTCTGTCTCTGATACAGCGGCAATGAGTTCAGAAGCCTGTATACCGCATAATTCCACGCATTTAAAATCGGCAAAAAGATCATACTGCGGAATTATTCTTCCGGAAATAATTATGCGCACATTTTTCCATTCGCTGACTATCCACATCAACTCGCCTAAAAATGTTTCGTAAAGGTCGTATTTCATTTCGTTCATGCCGTCAAGCAGCAGAACATATTTCGGGCGAAAATTATCGGGATCAGCTTTAAATTCACGGTCGATTATCGCCAACTGACGCAATATGCCGTCCTCTCCCTCGCATACGGTGCAGGTTTCGTATGTCTGATACTCATACTGATACTGATATTTCAGCAGGATATTCAGCAATATCCAACAGTTTCCCGAGCGGATCTTTTCATGTATCTCTCTTCTGTACTGATGAAGCGAAAAGTAAAAATTTATGGTATTTTCATTGCGGATGTAATTTCTCAGCAGCGTAGATTTTCCTGCGCCTCCTGTACCGTACAGAAAAACATTTCCCTGATCTGGAATTGCCGCTATCGTCTCATTTTCATGGCGTAATTCCGGAGTATATTTTATGTCGTCAGATTTCTGATGCTTTGCCCCGTCGCAGATATTTTCAATAAGTCCTATCGGCAATTCAAAATTCATGGAATTTTCATCATCGAATCTTACCGCTCTGAAAGTTCTTCTTGCAGTTGCTTCAAACAGTTCTGTTTTTTCCGATTCAGCAGGATCATTATGAACGTGATACAGCAATCCCAACAAAAGAGCCTCAACGCAGATGCGCTTTGGATTTGCATAACTGCCGAAAATTTTATTCTTTGGAATAAATTCCGAGCCGTACAAGATCCTGCTGATACTGCTGTCCTGACGAATGATCTGGAGCAAAGTATATACAAGCGAATCGAGCCTTTCACGGTCGATTATTTCATCGCATACGGACTGCATTTTCCGCAGATATACGGCAGCTTTTTCGGGATTTCCGATACATTTTTCAAATTCCGTAAAGCTCAGCTTTTCATATGGATAATAGCGTCCCTGCGGAAGAAACCGTCCTATCTTCTTGTCGATTTTGTGGTACGAATCCTGCTTGTTTACGTCATCATTGAAGCAAGCAAGGAGATTGCGCTCGTGAGTACGCTCATTGCCCTTGTTGTCGGCGATCACCTGCAACAATTTCACCAGAACCCTGCCGTTGCCGATCTTTCCGCTGCCTGTTATTTTGGAGTCGATTATCAGCGAGAGAAACACGTTCAGAGCCATTTTTACCTCAGACATTTTATTTTCCTTTCCTGCGGACAAATTCTGCATTTTCAGGGACAAGTTTTTTAAAAAAAATCTTGACATTTGTTCGTGAATATGATATGATATAAGCATACAAAGGAACTTAACAGCCAATGAGACATTGACCCTACAGGGTAACTATGTCTTGTTGGCTTTTTTGTTCCTTTTTTTGCATTTCCAGAATCTTGAAAACTTAGAACCTGTCCACATAGAAATTATGTGCGGATTTTCGAGCATAATTTTGACGAGGGCAAGGCGAAAAAGCGAAAGCATACTTGATGTATGGTGAGCTTTTTCAACGCAGCAATCGGCAAAATTTGCCGAAAAGACGTGCGGAATTTCCTATGTGGACAGGTTCTTAATAGAGCGTCGTGAGACACACATGGCTCGATGAGCCGATTTGAAATTGATAATAAGGAGGTCTTTTATATGGACGAATCATTTGAAGAACTGTTCGCCAAGTTTCAGCAACCGACAAACGGTGAACTGAAGGAGGAATTGATTGAAAAAATAATGGATATGACAGATAGCCCATTATATGGACATTATATCAAACCTCGTGAGGGTGTGATGATTGACAACCAATTGATCAAAAACCGCTCTTTCTATAGAGAGCATTTTCTTAGTGCAGTCATAACAAACACCAAATTCAAGAATTGTACGTTCTTTTGTGTGTCAACGTGGCTTAGTACAATATTCGAGAATTGCGTGTTTGAGAATTGTCGGTTTATCAATTGCTCAATGGAAAATACTTACCTTGAAAATGTTGCGTTTATCAAGTGCAATATTTTCGACAGCTGTATTGAATCCATGGGCTCGAAAATCCTGAGTGTGTGGAGAATTGGCTGTAAGACGAAATATCGGCAACTGAAAAAATATGAGGAGTTGTTTTTGTAAATGTGCGGTGAGGAGCTTTCGCTCCTCTTTTTTTAGGCAATTTTCAAAAAATTCTCTCTGCGGACAAATTTCGCATTTTCGGGGACAAATTCTTCCTATTTCCGTGATATAATCAACTTGACCGGAAATATTTTCTTTATTTTATCATACGGCTGTGTGGTTGTCAAGATATAAAAATAGCCGCAAATTTCTTCCATTTGCGACACGCATCTCACTTAATAAATTATACTATATTTGTCGAAATAAGTCAAGCATTTTCAGAAATTTTATACAAACAACAGTACTATTTTAGTGATATGCACAATAAAAATTCGTTTGTTTTGTCAATTATGCTACAGGTCAGAAGTATATCAGCCGTCATGATTCTGGTCGAAAAATTCAGGAGGGAGACTATGCCACGAAAGGGAGAGAACATTTATAAACGTAGGGACGGTCGCTGGGAAGGTCGATACAAGATCGGAACAGCGAAATATCGCTCAATTTACGGAAAAACCTATCAGGAAGTCAAAGAAAAATTGCTTGTTTTCAAAGCTGCTCCCGTGCCGACAAATTCATCGGGAAAGCTGACGGTAAATGAGCTTTTTGAAGAGTGGCTTTCCGCTGTGAAATTAAAGGTCAAGGAGTCAACCTACGCCAATTACAGAATGAAAGCGGACAAGCATATTCTGCCTGAATTTGGCGATATACGGTACGAAAATCTGACGGTTCAGATGCTTCATAACTTCATTGAAAAGAAGCTGGAAATCGGGCTTTCCGCAAAATATGTATCTGATATCGTCATCGTTTTTAAATCAATGGCAAAATATATTTCGAGAGTTCACGGCTTCAGAAATCCGATCGCCGACGTGATTCTTCCCAAAGTCACGAAAAAAGAAATGAAATTATTTTCGGATATTCAGCAGAAAAAGCTATGCGAATATATTCTAAAAAATCCCTATAATACGTCGATTGGCGTGCTTCTCAGCTTGTATACGGGACTTCGTATCGGCGAAATATGCGGTCTGAAATGGAACGATATAGATTTTGAAAAAAGCATTCTGACCGTCAGACGAACAGTCCAACGCATTCGCACAGGAGTGCATGGAACTCGTCTGATAGTCGATACTCCGAAAAGCCGTTCCTCCCAGAGGTCTATCCCGATTCCTGCGTTTATTATTGATATGCTGCGGAAATTCCGCAAATGTGACGATTTTTATATTCTGTCGGGAAGCGATAAAATCATCGAACCTCGCACGATGCAGCGAAAATTCAAGTCAATTCTGAAAAAAGCAGAATTGCCGTCGATCAACTATCACAGTCTGCGCCATATGTTTGCGACAAATTGCATTCAGCTCGGATTCGATGTGAAAACGTTGTCCGAAATTTTAGGTCATGCTTCTGTTGAAACTACGCTGAATCGATATGTTCATTCGTCTATGGAACGCAAGGTTCAGTGCATGAACCTTTTGAAAATCGCTGCATAAAAATTTTATTTGCCGTCAGAATTATCGTCAGATATTTCTTGAAATCCGCTATATTACGCTGATAATCGCCACGATGACGTTAATGGAAGAAATTTGCGGTAAGTGTAGTTTAGTATTGTTTGAAATAATTATACCATATTTGTTCTTCGTTGTCATTCAGGAGTGATTGGAAATGTTGAGTATTTTAAAAAAATTGAAATGCAGAAAATGTCCGTATCATCTCGGACTTATAAAATTTACTGTTAACCCTTGCCTGAATTGCAAAGTGTATGGAGGAAAAAATTCTCCGCCAAAACTTGATTTTATCCAAAAATGAGGTGCACCTATGGGAATATTGACGATTGACAGAAACTTACGCAGATGCGTTCTGTGCAGATACTGGAACGGAGCTATCGGCAGCACCACTATACAAGTACATATCGGCGGCAGTACTTTCAGTTTTGAAAGCAGTGAAAAGCATTCCTGCTTTAAAAAGGGACGAGGAATGGTTACAACGGCAATTCAGGAATGTCCTTACTTTTTGCCGAGATATTATGATTAGAAAGGATGTTATTATGGATATTCAAGACGCACTGTCAGGACTTAAAGATGCTTTATCAGAACTTGAAGATGTTTGCGCGGATATTGGAATGATTTCAGGAACGTTATCATTCTTCATTCGTATGTACAACGAGTATGACAATGAATCTTTAGTTGATGAGTTTTATGTGTTGTGGAAACAAATTTACAACGAGTTGGCTTCACCTGATGAGGTTTTGAAGTATATGGCGATAAAGTTAATAATTGACGAAAGAGAATTGTTTGGATTTGACTTTGAATAATTATAAAGGATAGAGAAATATGAAAAAAGAAAAATTAATCGTTGATATTATACAAAAATCAACAAGTAAGATTCCAAGTAATGCAATAAGAAATGATCGAATTTTAAGAAAATTCTTTGATATAGTACCCCAAACAGGTTATATATCGAAAGAAGACTATGACAACATTATGATTTTTGTAGAAGAATTTAAACTTGACAAACCTCAAAATCTGGTAAAATGGTTAGTTGATCTTCATTTTGCCGGAATTGAATCAATTAATGAGGGAATTGCAAATGTAAGACGGGATTTATTGACTTCTGAAATAACGAAAATCAGATCGGTTTGGGACAAGATCCAAGACATTGACTGCTTTGATGATAGAAATTCATTATTAAAGCAATATTCAGATGAACTTATGAGTGTAATTAGCAACATAGAAGGAAAAATATCTGATTACATTGCGGAAATCGATCGCATTGATAATCTGCCAAGATATAAATTCTTTTTACAGGCTAATTTTAATAAATCAAAGGTAACCACTTCTGTGCAATTGACAAAGGCAGCATTGCAAGCATACTTTGAGGCTTTGAATATACAAGCTTTAATTGCCAACGAACGGCACGGAATCAATTCGACTTATCAAAAAAATTATCTTGGGAATAAACTCGATTTTATTGAAAAGTTACCGATTTCTATTGTGTATTCGTATGACAGGTACAAAGACGAAGCATTTTGGAATCGATCAAAATTAAAAGGAAATATCAATAAGATAAAGGAAATTTCAGTTAAACTTGAGCAATATCTTGAATGTAACAGCGAGACGGAAATTGAAGATTTTGAAGAAGAAATTGATTATAGTTGTTAAAAAGGAGAAAAAATATGGGAAATAATAATGGAACTAAAAATGGTGGCTATGGTTCTATGGATAGTGATGCGAACGCTGGAATAGGCTTACTTGCAGCGATACTTATGGGTGCTGGTACAATAGCAGCTAAAAAATCGTATGACAGCAAACAATCAGCTGAACTTGAACGTAAACTTAATGAAGTCCGTTATGAACTATCAAAGAAAAAAGGTAATATCTTCAGAGAAGCATGGTATGCTTCTGAGATAGAAGAACTTGAAGAACAAGAAAGAAAATTGCTCGCTGAGATTAAGAAACTAAAATAAAAGGAGAATACTATGGAATTTTCAATTTATTCACCGGAAATATCAACAAGCTCTTCAAGAATAGTTCAGGAATCAATAAACATCGGACAAGGCGTGTCAGCTTACGGAATGCTCGCAGCTTTTCTCGACAACAATATCGCTAATATAGATCTGCTTGCTGAATATATTGGTGATCTGGCAGCTCAAAAGAGAGTAAGATCAACGTATGACAAACAGCATTTCGATAATAATTCAAAATACAGAACATTTCTTAATAGAAATATTTATCTTAATAAGGAAAAAGTTGATTCAATGCAGGAAGATCGTTTTATTACGGGATTTCTTGTGCGAACAGCGGCAGAAGCTGCCATTAAATATGGAGCGAGAGCAATAGGAAAATGGGCAAATCAAAAAGATATTTTCATTACCTGTGAACAATTGTATTCCATCCTTGTCGCTTATATATGTAATGCGAAAAAAGGGGCAAATGTAAACAGAGCCAAAATCGAACTGAATAAAATCAGAAATACATTTCCCCTTAATAAATTGGATAGGATAAAAATAGCTGAAAAATACAATACAGGAACTTTTAGTTTGGATCGCATTGAAACAAGTTCAATATTGACCAAAAGCAATGAATCTGTACGTAATGCTCTTGCTTTTTATTTAACATCCTTAAGCAGACACCTTTACGGCGCAGACAGTTCATCAGACGAATCCGTTCTGGATATGTACAGTCTCATTGAGTTAAATGGACATTACGGAAAAGAATTAAATAATGAAAATGAATATCAATATGACACTATTGCTGCCGATCAGACAGCATATTTGCAGATATCAAGGGGAATTATGAAGAATATGTTCAAAGATTCTCCTCATATTGATCTGGGCAAAATCAATGCAAGGTCGCAGGAGCTTGCTCAATATGATCCGTATTCAATTCGCAGAAAGAAAATAAAAGGGACTGCCAAAGGCGGTGCGCTTACTATCGGAGGAATAATCACAAGTAATCCTGAAATAGCTCTAAGTGGGTTAGCAACGGCTCTTTCTCAGTTTACGCAGAGCGACGAAGTTCTTCAATTATCAAAAGATGCTATGAAAAAATGGGGAATCGGAGGTAATGAATTTGATCTCATTACTGACGATTCAAGCAGCATTCTTTCAAAGAGCAGCGAAAGCGATTTAAGTAATAAAAACATTCAAAATTAATAAGAACCATGAAATGCAATTATAAAATCTACGAAACTGAAACAGAAACAGATACCAAATTCATAGAAGAATCGCTTGTAAGACAAGTCAAAGAGAATTTTGTCCCGAAAGCGGTTATACGACCGAAAGTATCTGTGAAAAAGGACGTACTGAAACTAAGCATATCCTCAATAATAATATTGATATTATCGGTCGTTCTTTGCGTATCAAACCTTTTATCAATGGCAATATCCTTGACTTTCTGCATATTTATAGGGATAATATGGCTGATTATCAATTCAAAGAAACTGATAATCACCACGATAATAATATATCAGAAATATGCTCCCGAATATGTGAGAAATTCATGCGTATTCGAGCCGTGCTGCTCCGAATATATGAAAAAGGCAATCACCAGATATGGTACGCTTAAAGGTACTATTAAAGGCATAAAACGAATCATGCGATGCCATTATCCCAACGGCGGCATTGATGAAATATAATTTTCAGGAGGGTTTTATTATGCAATATAAAACTGTAACTATCGAACATTCAAGAAAAATGAAAGAAGGCGCTGCTCAGGAATTAAATTCCGAATACGAACAGGTTATCAATCGTGAAGCAGCAGACGGTTGGAAGCTGCTTGGAATTCATCCAATTGAAATAAAGCGTGTTATCGGGTGTAAGCAGTGGCTCTTATGCGGCTTTTTGCTCGGCAGACATAATTTTTATCAGGCAGATGTTTTCATCTTTTTCAGGGATTAAGCGAATGAATTTTTTACCGGAGGTGAAAACACTATGTTCATGACAGATCCCGATCTGATCTATGGAAGAAATTCAGGTCAGCCGAGCGTATATACCGGTTCAATACATAATATTGAAGCTCAGGAAGAATCGAAAAAATCCTCTGAGATCATGAAAAAAACGGGAGCTGCAACTGTTGCAGCCGCTAAATTAACGGGAAAAGCAGCGATCGGAGCAGCAAAAACGGCAGGTAATGTCGCAGCAAAGCTCACAAAGAATGCTGCCGATTATCTGAAATCCGACGACGCTGCCGAAAAAATGAATTTCCTTAAAGGAAAAGCTAAATCTGCCGCATCAGGAGCAGGCTCGATGCTGTCGGGTATCCGAAGCAAGGCGTCGGGTATGATATCAGAACAGCGAAACAAATCCAATGACGAATATACAGATGCTGACAATATAGAAAATATTGCGAACGCAGAAAATATATATTCCGATCAGCAGGATTCTTCCGTATCTGATACGAATTACGATGAAAACACCGTTCACCATGAAGAAGATGTTTCAGAATACGAAAATAGTCAAATAACTGAAAATCAAATCACAAGCTCTGTTGTTTCATCAAGACAGGAATCTCCGCCTATTGAAATCAGAAATTCTCCGAATATTCCGCAATCCACTCCAAATCCGGTTTCATCAGGAACTCCGGGCTATGTGATTCAAAAACAGAAATCAAATACCGCACTTATTATTGTAATAATCGTTCTTGTGCTTATTATCGGTATTCTCGGCGGTATGTTCTTTATGATGAGCAGGGATAAAAAGTCAGATGAACCAAGCAATAGTACATTGGTTTCCAATGTTAAGGAAACTACTGACAATGAAAACGGCAGTAAAGAAACTGAAACCAAAATAACTGTAGCAGTTACTACTGAAAATGTTTCAGAGAAAGCTACCAAAAACTCAATTCAAACCGAATCGTCTGTTAATATATCCTGCAGTAAAAATGATGTAAATCAGACATATGCGGATATTGTAAAAAGTATGGATTTTCCGCCGCCGAACAGAGGATTTATTCTGGATTTAAATAACGACGGAGTCAATGAGATGATAATTCCGAATACAGACGATATGAATTTTGTTATGTATTATTTCGACGGTAATTCCATACAATCCTGTAGTTTCGGTAATTTTATGGCACTTGACAATTTTGTTATATATCGGGTCGACGGAGAGGATAAGAATAATTATATTTATTACCGTGATAATTATGCTTATAAAAGTTTGCAGGGATATTATTCATTCCCGTCAGCTGACAAACTTGATATTTTCATTAATTATCCCGAGAATAACGGAAAATATTCTGCTGACTGGACTATTGACTATAACAGAACTGAAAATTATGCAAAGGGAAATGAGACTGTAGATACATTTTATGGACAGCCGTCCGATTGTCATAACAAACTTTTATCGGCTTTTAAAAACTATGGATTTAAAATTACAGAAAACAGTAAATACACCGAAGTAAAAGGACTTTACTATGATGAGCTTATAAATAAATTAAGTGGTGGCGATAATAATATAGAAAAAGAAGAAAATTCGACAACAAAATCTGATGCACCTAAAGCAACAGCTTCAATATCTATAGAACCTCAGCAGATTATTGGAAATGGAACGGAATTGCTTGCAACAGTCAGTGGAAATTATTCATATTTTACTTATGAATGTTATTGGGACGGCGAGGGTAAAACCAATCAGTTGTTAACGTCCGGAACGTCATACAATAAATCAGTAACAATATCCGGTGGTTCAACAATTGAAAAGATAACCTTTGTTGTTACGCCTTACAATGCAGATGATTTGCCCGGCGATACGATAACATCAAATTATACCGGACCTTGGAGCTATGTATTTGTCAATAAATACGGTCAAATCAACGCTCCGGGAGGAGGTCCTATCAACGGATATGCAACGTCTTATATTCTAAATGGAGGAGAAGTAGCATATACAAGAACCGACCTTATGGACAAGTGGCATGTAACGGCTGTAAATCTGTGTACTTTCAATGGCATTATATGGTATGAACTTTATGACACTGACGACGGCGACTATTATGGTTGGGTAGATGAAAATCATATTGTCTTTTATTAAACACTCCATTTCAATGAAAAATCTCTGAATATTTACAAACTTAATTTTGCCCGACCATAAGGTCGGGCAATTTTTATGTCTACCCGCTGTAGATTGCCTTATTATCAAAGTAAAACCAACTCTTCTGACCGGTCACACGAGTGACATAATTGCAGTAAGCGTTCATTTCGTCAAAACCCGTTTTAATCATCTGACCGTTAATATAGCTGACGGAATTGATGATAATGTGCGTGTGGAAGTTACCGCATTGAAAATCTTTTTCGTGTGTGCAATAAAGCACCTGAAATTTACTTGCAAAGAACTGAGCGCACTGCTGACCGAAACGTGCAGCAGTATTGATATCTTTTACACTGTCATCATAAGCTATAACGATATGTACAAGCGGATTTCCACTCGTTTTGCCATAATAGCCTTTTACCGCGAGCATCTGATTATATGCCATATTCGGATCATATTGATTAACACCATAACCTCCGCCATATATTGCACGACTGTCCGATACGTAATTCAAAGCGTTTTGCAAATAGTCCAAACCACCGTATGTATTGCGGATCACATCAATTTTTGCCATAATCCATTCACCTCCTGCTGTATAGCTGTAACCCTATCGGGTTCATGTTTTTCCATTACAGAACACGCTTCATTGGCTATATCCTGTAATTTAACAAGCAATTCAGGCGTGACAGAATTACCGTTTACTGCCGTTGTGATGATATAGTTACTTATCGTCATTCCTTTTTCATGAGCCTTTTTCTTAACACGCTCATGTTGTCCTTGGGTAAGACGTATAGAGGTAACTTTTTCTTTACACTCCGATTCTGCTCTGAGATGTTTTGGGTTTTTCATAATAAAATCTCCTTATTTGTAAATTATGAGAGTACTGACTTACTGTGTTTATATTAAGATAATAATATTATTATTTTCATATATAGCAAGCCGCTCACGCTCTCATTACAATGTAGTACAAAAAATGCGCATTTTATTATTTCTCCTATTCATAATAATGATATATATTTCAACGCATAAAATTTTCGAGACTTTTTATTTTCCATATATATATTATTACTATGATACCAATTTCGGTAATCTCAAAATGAAAGGAGAATCAAAATGTTTCAGAATCAGCGTTACATTACTCGCGGTATTGAATCGGAAATCCCGATTGAATTACAGCTTTTTATGTGGAGATGTATCGAATCAGTTCCGAAACCGGATTATCTGCAAATTTTCAGACTTGAACCAATGAAAACGATGCAGAAAATCATCCACGAACAGGAAGAACCTGAGTATCGGAAGGAATATCTGCTTAAATCAAGTGATCCAATCACTGCCAAGGTTTACGTAATTGACAGCGATACCTATAGCACAATGCTGCTTGCAAACGAATATTAAAACAATTTTGCCGCTCCTTCGGGAGCGGCATTACTATTTTACGGAGGTTTTAAAATGGAAGAAAACAAAATCTACTGCTCCCATTGCGGAGTTTTAATCGAGAACGAGGACTTCGGTACGGTCAACGGCGAGCCGATCTGCCAGGACTGTGCTGAGCGATATACAGTCGTTTGTGACAGGTGCGGAGAAACTATCTGGGAATCTGACGCTTACGGCGATGAATACACAAATCTCTGCCGTCATTGCTATGAAAATCACTATACTCGCTGTTCATGCTGCGACGCCCTGCTTCATGAGGACGACGCATATCACTTGAACGGTGATGATTATTGCCATGACTGTTACGATGAGGAACGTGACAAATGCCGAAATATTCATGATTACGGCTACAAGCCAGAACCGATTTTCTACGGCGACAGCGACCGATATTTTGGCGTAGAATTAGAGATTGACGGAGCAGGCAAGGACGATGATTACGCTGAAAATTTGCTTGATATTGCCAACACGAGCGATGAACATATCTATATCAAGTCTGACGGCTCGCTTGACGACGGTATGGAAATTGTATCTCACCCTATGACTTTGGAATTTCACAAGGATTTCTGCTGGGAAAATATTATGAAAAAGGCGATATATCTCGGCTATCGTTCGCATCAGACTTCAACTTGCGGACTGCACGTCCATGTCAACCGTGATTGCCTTGGAGAAGATCGTGGCGATCAGGAAATGGTTATCGGCAAAATACTGTACTTTGTGGAGCATCACTGGAATGAAATGTTGAAGTTTTCTCGCCGTTCGGAGTACAGCATAAATCGCTGGGCGGCAAGATACGGTTACGAAAATTCTCCCAAGGCAATTCTTGAAAAAGCCAAGAAAGGTAACTGCGGAAGATATGCGGCGGTGAATCTTATGAACTATTCGACAATTGAATTCCGTCTTTTCAGAGGTACGCTCAAGCACAGCACTTTTATTGCAACGCTTGAACTTGTCAACGCTATCATCGAAACTGCTCTCTATTACAGCGAAGATGAACTGCACAAGCTGTCGTGGTCTGAATTCGTCAGAAGAATTGACGAGCCTGAACTTATTCAGTATCTGAAAGAACGACAGCTCTACATAAACGAAACTATTGAATCCGAGGAGGAGATGTAAAATGAAACCAACTGATTTAATTAAAACTCTGCCCACTGGAAGTCCCGCAGGAGAGATATTAAAAATTGCCGCTTTGATCGCCGCAACAATATTGGTGGATAAAATTGGCAACGTCGTGACCGAAATTACCAACGAAAACAAACCGCCACAAATTATTTACAAGGAGGAGAATTGAAATGTGCGCATTATTTGGCTGGCTCGATTACAAGGGAATCGTACCTTACAGAGCATTGAAAAAGCTTACTCAGGCATTGGCAAATGCTGCTGAGGAACGCGGCACTGATGCTGCCGGGATTTCCTATATCAAGGACGGAAAGGTGACAATATTTAAACGACCTAAACCTGCTCACAAGATACACTTTAACGCTCCTGACGGTACAAGAGCAATCATGGGACATACGAGAATGGCAACACATGGCGATAAATCACAGAATTTCAATAATCACCCATTCCCCGGTACTGCCGGAGATACTTCATTTGCATTTGCACATAATGGGGTACTTTTGAATGACAAAGAGCTTCGCCATGACAAAAAGCTCCCAGAAACTCACATTGAGACGGATTCATATATTGCCGTACAGCTTCTTGAATCACGGGACAAGCTCAATTTCGATTCACTGCGATATATGGCGGAGACGGTAGAGGGAAACTTCACCTTTACAGTCCTTGAACAAGATAACAGCCTATACATTATAAAAGGAAGCAACCCAATGTGCCTGCTCCATTTTGAGTCTCTTGGACTGTACATATATGCTTCGACTGAAAGTATCATGAAGAACGCTTTACGAAAAGTCGGATTATACAAGTTTGCTTCTGAGAAAATAGAAGTTGATGAGGGTGATATTCTTTGCATCAATAAAACTGGCGAGATCACTCGCTCGGAGTTTGAGCCGAAGCTGTACCGTTCAAAATATATGAGTTGGTACGGTGATGATGAGCCATACTATAACGTTCACGAAGAGCTGTTATTAGCATACTGCGGCTGCTATGGAGTGGACAGTTCTGACGTTGAGCTTCTGCTTGAATACGGCTACACCTGCGATGAGATTGAGGATATGCTTGCCGACCATGCTCTGCTCCGTGAGACCTTGCAGGCGATCAAGTTTGAGGATGGTGAGAGTTTGTATGGGAATTGCTATGGAGGAATATGTTTATGACAAAAAAAGCTAACAGCGAAGGCAGTATCTACAAGGATAAACAAGGTCATTGGCGTGGAGTAGTCACTCTTTACTGCGTAGAAGGTGTTCCTAAACGCAAATATTTCTACGGAAAGACCAAACGTGAAGTTACGGAAAAAGTAAATAAATCACTTTCAGAAATACAGAATAACACCTATTCAGAGCCTTGCAAGGTTACTCTTTACGAGTGGCTTTGCACATGGCTTAATACATATTGTCGAGGCGAGCTGAAACAAACGACTATTGTCAATTATGAAACGTATATTGAAAAACACATTAAACCTACTATCGGGAATATCAAGTTATGCGACCTCACCCCCATGATTCTTCAGCGTTTCTATCAGGAGAAATCCAAAAACGGCAGACTTGACGGCAAAGGCGGTTTAAGTCCCAAAACTATGAGAAATCTTCATACCATGATACATACAGGACTTCAGAAAGCCTACACTCTTGAATATACAAATAAAAATATCTCCGATGTTGTTTCCACGCCAAAATTAGTCAGGAAAGAACGGCTTTTCTTTACTGTCGAGGAGCAGACTGAACTGCAAAAGTATCTTCCAGATGAACGAATAGGAATGGCAGTATTACTCGATCTTTATACGGGAATGAGACTTGGTGAGCTGCTGGGATTGCCGTGGAAGAACGTACATATCGACCTTAATGGTGACAGCTGCCTCAGAGTTACCCAGACACTCAATCGTATAAAAAATCCCGACAGCACAAGCACAAAGAAAACGCTCCTTGCCATCGGGACTCCTAAAACTTCATATTCGATACGCACTATTCCCCTGCTCCCTGAGATTGCAGAAAAGCTTTACCGACACAAGCTGAATCAGGAACAATTCTTTGCTGAAAACGGTCTGCCAAAAAGCGAATTTGTATTTACTGCAACAAACGGAAAAGCTATTGACCCTCGTGATTTCCAGCGTGACTTCAAAAAACTGCTCCAGCGGTATAACCTCCGTATTATTAACGTACACGGAATGAGACATACTTTTGCTACCCGAAGTCTGGAAAGCGGAATGGATATAAAGACGCTCAGCCGCATCCTCGGTCATTCTTCGATTCAGATAACACTTGATCTTTATGCTCATGTCACCGATCAGCTTCAGGCAGAGCATATGGCGAATTTACGAGGTTTTTTATAATTTGTTTATACAGTTCATCTCTTTGTGAGGTGAACTGATTTTTTTTATTTTTTTCCGTGAAGATAGTGGACACTTGGACATCATTGCTTTAAGGCAACGCCGCACAGTTCGTCAAACAATGGTAGAATTATATTACTATAAACAATTATATATTATTTTTTACTCATTTCAGCCTTTAGCTTTGCTTCTAACCTTGATTGATAATCTTTAACTGCATATTCCAACAAAGTATATGGATTTTTTATAGTTGAACCAAATACAGAAGTATGATTAAGAATAGAAACTTTATTCTCAAAATCAGATATACACTCATTATTATTTTTTAAGAATTCTTCATAGACTTTTGCAATAACAGCTAAATTTGGGGAATTTGCTTTGTCGCTTATTTTTTTAATGTGTCCTTTTACAACTTCATTTTCATTATAACAAATAATTGAATCCACATTAATATATGTAATATAGTCTGACAATTCTTCTATAACCTTTCCTATTAAAAAAATATATATTTCTTTTGCTTTATTAGTTGAAAAATTATTATTTTTCAATATAGATTCAAAATTGTCATAATCGATAAACAAGCTATTACTTATTTTTTTGCCAGTAAAAAACTCCCTGTAGTTTAATGTGTATATTTTATCCAAAATTATATCAAGACTATTTAAAGTGTCACATATATACTCTTGGGATTTAAATTGATAAATTTCTGAAAGCTGTTTCAAAGCTTTAAACTTTATATTTGCATTTACATCTGGATTTGAATAGTATCCCCAGATAATCTGTCCACCTTGTAAATGTGTGCGCTCTTTTTCATCGGATAAATTCGTGGCAAAATAAAAATAAAGAGGTAAGTAGTATTTCCTTCGTTTTATATTAAACACCTTAAAAGAGCAAGTATCATTATAATCATCAACAGTAAAATTTTCACTTTTGTCTAACGGAAGCATTTGCAGACCATAAGGATATGTTTTGTAATTTTTTATTGAATAATCATATTCTTTATCAAAACTCATTTCTATACCATAATTAAAGTCTCTGAATCCCTGTATTTTACATTCGTTACTTCCAACAAAAACCGGCAAAGCATAGTTATAATCCTGCTCATTGTAATCTTTATCATATATTATTTCAATGTCTCTTTTACGTGCTATTTGATACATCAATCCCCTTATGTCATTTTTTGAAACCTTATTTCTGATGTTTTTTATAACTTTATCAAACCTACACGATATATCTTCTTTCATTGATGATTTTTCAGATGTACGTTCAAAAATTACATCTATCATCTTTGATACCTGCATCGACAGCCACCTGGAATACAACCTTCGCTCATAAAGACTTTCAAAATAATATTCAACATCTATTGAATATTGCTTGAAAAGTTTAACAGAATTAGTTAATAGCCTCTTCCGCTTCGCTTCATCACTTTCTTTGTTAAAAGAGTAACTTATGATTTTTTTAAACTTATTATAATAAAAATCTGTACATTGAACCTTACTTATCTCATATCCCTCACCAAGTTTAACTGTATTTTCAAAGACAGAATAATCTATTGTTGTAATATCAAACAAATTTTTTATGATACTTTTCAGATATGATAACCTTGTCTTACACATAAAAACTCCTTAAAAATTTTGAATATTTATTTCACATGAATTTCGGGCATTTCCGAATTTTTTTCGGAAATGTGCATTGTACTTAATAATATGATAAAATCAACTCATAAGCTCACCGGCGCTGGAAGGCTTTTTTAATAGATACTTGAAAATTGAATAATACAAAGAAAGGTCTGATAACGATGTCTGAAAACAAGATTTGTATTACAGCAATTGATCTCTCCGAAAAGATGGGGTTGAGTTTATCTACCATACGGAATATTACAAAAAAAGGAAAAATCCCATATATTCGAGTCGGTCGCAGGATACTATATCCCGTCACCGAAATTGAAAACTGGCTGAGACAAAAAACTGTTTCCACAACATCTACAAGTAAGGACGGTGATGGCATTGAGCCATAAAGCAGCAAACGGCGAAGGAACGATTATCAAGCTCTCCAATGGAAAATGGCGGGCTGCTGTCTTCGTACCTCTCCCCTCCGGAGAAAAGAAGCGGAAGTACCATGTAACAAAAACACAGCGTGAAGCCAAAGAATGGTTAACTAAAATGCGTGCGGATATTCTGACAGGGAAACCCGTTTTGACTTCTGATCTGACGTTCATCGAATATCTTGAACAATGGTATGAAAAATACGGTTCAATATCCATACGAGAGAGCACCAAAATGAACTATCTCGGATACATAAAGCACGTAAAGCGCCATAAGATCAAGGATATTCCGCTGAAGAATATCTCAACCGACGACTTGCAGGATTTTATAATTTTTCTGCAAAATGCCGGACACTTGGACACGGCTGCCCCACTGAGTGCAAAAACACTCAGGAACATCATCAACATGATTCACAAAGCTTTACAGCACGCAGTGGGACGACAATTGATCTATCATAATCCAGCAGATTATGTTCAGCTTCCAAAGGTCAAGCAACCTGAAATTCGTGTGCTTACCGAAGATGAAATCGGCAGATTCGTTTCCGCTATGAATAGAGATCCATTCCAGATTGCATTGATCATTATGCTGTTCTGCGGATTACGTCTGGGAGAACTCTGTGCGCTTACACACGACGATGTTCGATGTTCTGACGAAATCTACTATCTCAATGTCTCAAAATCGCTCAATCGAGTTCAGAATTTTAATGCAAGAGACGGAGAACCAAGGACAATGCTTCGTATATCTGAGACTAAATCCAGCAAGAGTAATCGCCAAGTACCTATGCTTCCGGAAGTGGCTGATAATCTGCTAACTCACATGGAATGGCAGAAGGAGCAGGCGGCTAAATTCTACGGAATGTACGAGGAAAACCCTTTTCTTGTATCGAATGAGCTGGGGCATTATCTTGACCCCGGAACGGTTCGGAAGAAATTGAAAGCTGTTGCTGAAAGTATAGGCATCGAGGGCTTTCACCCACATTGCTTGCGGCATACATATGCTTCGCAAGCAGTGAAATCAGGAGTTCCGCTGCCATATCTCAGCGATTGTCTCGGACACGAATCTACGGCTTTTACCGCTAAGGTCTACGTCTCGCTTGATCTCGAAGGTCGATCCAAAGCCCTGTCATCAATGTCAAAATTGGTCAAGAACACATTAAGAATTTAACTACTTTACAGGGCGGGTACATCCCGCCCAGAAAGGAATTTCATATGATAACGATGGATATGTCGTTAATTCCAGAATGCAGTATCCGAAAAGATGAGATTGATCCAAAGGATATCGTTTCATCAATTGCTGATCACTATGTAAACCATCCTTGTATTTTCTTCGCGAACGGCAATGCATATTGGCGTGACGGTAACAAATACACCTTTCTCAATTCGGAAAGTCTAATGGCTGTTATAATAAAGCAACTTCCAAAGGACATTCGCATGAAAGTTTCTTCATCTCAAAACAAGGAATGTGGAAGTCGAATCAAATGCAATCCTGATCTTCAATTTGATCTAAATGCAGAACTTGACAAAAGTCGGCTCTACGTAAACTTAGAAAATGGGGAATACAGTATCATGGACAAAGACTTGGTAAATAAAAAGACAAATCTTGTATACGACTACAAGTTGAAATGCAATTACCGCAAGGGATGTAAAATCCAAGATGCTCCAAATTTCCTGGAATTTGCAAAGAAAAGCATTGGAACAGAACAAATCATTACTCTATTAATTATCATAGGCTGCTGTCTATCTTCGTTGACGAAACTGCGAAAATGCTTTATGCTGATCGGTAAGCCAAGGAGTGGAAAATCTACTATCCTGGATTTTCTTGAATCTATTTTTACTAGCGAACTTGTTTCACATGAATCATTCAGCAGTATGGCAAGTGAAAGAGCTAAGGCTCATTACATAGGAAAAAAAGTAAACATTTGCCGCGAATGCAGCCGGAAGCCGATGAAACAAGCTGAGGGATTTAAAAGTCTTGTATCCTGCGAATGGACTACAGGCAGCGAAAAACATGAGAAAAGTATTGACTTTCGCTCAACTATCAAGTTTATTTTTGCAAGCAACTTTGAATTGAAGTTCACCGAACTTGATGACGCTGTTCTCGACAGATGGGATGTTGTTCTTTTTAACAACACAATCCCCGAAAACGAACTTGATCCTGATCTTGATAAGAAACTTCTTGCTGAGCGTGACACAATCATTTCTCTGGCTTTAGATACGCTCAAAGATGTTGTTGAGTCTGGATATAAAGATTTTAAGATGTCTCAGGAAGCAGAGAATTACATACTTCAACGAAGACTTGCTCTTCATTCTGCTGAAGACTTTCTCACTGAAAAAGCAGTTCTTGATCCAGACGGATTTGTATCAACCGTATCTCTTTACCAGCAATATATGTTGTGGTGCTCTGATAACGGTATCACAGCTATTTCGCCTGTTGATTTTCAGGAACGCGTTTTGAGTTTTGATAAATCAATTGTCAAAAAGAAAAAAGGTCCATCAAGTAATCGTATAAACAATTATATTGGAATTCGTTTAAAGTCAGCTGAGGAATTCACCGATGCTGAATCATAACAAGAGGTGAGATTATGTTTAATTTCAGGTCAAGAGACAGTCCGTCATTACAAAGGACATATCATGATATATGTAGCAAGAATCCACAATATCATGACTAAATCAAGCATCAATTATTATTAAATAAAAGGAGTGTTTATTATGAACGGATTACACAAAACAACTCAGATTCAGATCAAGCTCAGTCCTGAAGCGAAGGAAAAAATTCAGCTTAAAGCTGAGCGATTGAATCTCGATGTGAGCAAATTTATCCGAACTGTTGCCTTATCTGACGATAAAATTATCGTTCTTGATAAGGGAGGATACATCGCCCGCAGTCTGATTGAAATACAAGACATTTTAAGCTGCGCCTTACGTGATGGAAAAATAGACGACAATCTCTGTAGGATACTCTGTTCGAGGCTCAACGACATATTCGATAAATTTATTAAGCTCACAGAACAATTAACTGACATAAGCGTTATTGAAGGCTGCGATGACGGAAAAGAGGACGAATAAATGTCGTATATAAAAAATATTACTGGTTCATCGCATAAGGGTAAAATCTTTGAAAAGACATATACTTACTGCAATGAAGCATATAAAACCGGAGACGGAAAATATACTGCTTCTTTCGGTTGTCTGGATAGTGATCCTCTCGGCAGTATGTTGTCTGTGAAAAAGATGTATCATAAAGAAAGAGGCAGACAATTTGAGCATTCCATGCTTTCTGTTTCGCCAGTAGGAAATGATTATACAAATGAAAGATTACTTCAGATCGGTACAGAATGCGCTGAATATTGGTATAAAAAGGGTTTTCAGTGTACAGTAGCATTGCATCTCGACAGCGAGTTTCGTCACTTTCATATATTGGTGAACTCAGTTTCATACAAAGATGGTAAAAAGTTAAAAATGAATTTAAAATTCTATAATGAGTACAAAACTCATTGTAGTAGAGTTCTTAACAAATATGGACTTGATCCTATCCGAACCCCGGCAGCAAAGATCATTGACAGCACGCCTCATAACTTCTACGATGATTTAGGATTTCTTGAAGCATACGACGAAATTATGAATGACAACGCTGCTTGTCTTATGGAAATGATAGAACAAGCTCCTTCTTTGGGATATACTCCCGCAATAACAGAGGAAGAATCTGTACGTTGGACGAATCCCGATTATCCTACTGGAGGATACAATCGCTTCATGGGATATAACAGTAAGGTTTACAGGGAATATTGGAGTATTGGACGTAATGACCATAGACGTTCAATATGTAACGGTTCATGTTTTGAACCGAATAAAATATGTCCAATATCATCACCCGGCAAGGACGATTTTCTTCCTCCACCTATAATTATCAGAGACAGTTCATTGGAATCTAATGATAACGATGAATATTATTTTTCAGAAAACGGCGCATTACTCAGAATCAACTGTAGACGTGAATACGAACTGAACATCCCTGATGGTTATACTGAGGAACAGGTAAGAAAAATCGTTGATAGTCTCCCCAGAATATCCGATGATGACAAAAATAAGCTGACGAAACGTGCAACTGCTGCATCAGGTACTCTCAAAAAACATAGAATCGATGGACAAGTTGAACTGGACTTATCTGAAACGATAAAATTCAACTGGTCTGACGGAACTTCTACGACTATTCCTCGCACCGTTACTTCTGATAAAGATGATATTGCCGAAGTAATCGACGTTAATGTTGAGGAAATTGATTAATTATCTTGGCAATGCCCTTATGGCGTTGCCAATTTTTATCCCTATACTTATTATATATCCAAAAACATTATAGGTCAAGAAAAATTTTTCGTTAACTGTGATTAACAAAATAAATCATGATATTCAAAAAAGCTCCATATTATTCCATGCTACTCTGTGATTTTTTGAAAGGATTTCACTGCGTTGATGTACGGTTGATGTATTTTCACTTTTGCAAATAAAAAACCAAAAGAAATACCTGTTAGCAATATAGTTCAATTTATTCTGGCTAACGGCTATTATTTATCATTAAATCACGTATTATAGGTAAAATAAAATAGCACTATATTTTGCAATATAGTGCTAAAATTTTGGTTGCGGCGGCTGGATTTGAACCAACGACCTTCGGGTTATGAGCCCGACGAGCTACCTAGCTGCTCCACACCGCGATATTTTTTGATTGTCTCATGCGACTATATTATTATATCATGATATCAATTCAATGTCAAGCATTAAATATATTTTTTTATCATTTAACTATTTATTTGTATTAATGCTTAAATAAAATATAAATAAACGCAAAAAAATAGCAAAATTTAATAAAAATAATATTATTAAATTATAATATTAATGTAATCTTAGAAACATTAAACCATTTTTATTCCACAAAAACTGACAACTTTAGCATAATAAATTAAAAAGCAAGTAAAAATATAGGTTGTTCACAATAACCACCAAACCTGATTATTATGAATTGGTATATAAAACACGGCAACAGTATTTACTTTTCGAGCAGAAGCAGAAGTAAATGCTGTTGCCATAGCATACAAAATTTCAAATATTGACATTTCATTTGCAGTGTGATATAATGTGAATCAAAGGAGGAGCCGCAAAATGCTTTTAAATGAAAACATAATTGAAAATAAAAATTTTGACGAAGAACGCGCTTTGTACGGAAGTCATAAACTTATTATTCGAAATTGTTCATTTGATGGTTTAGCTGACGGAGAATCTGCTTTAAAAGAAAGCAAAAACATTACAATAAATAATTGTTTTTTTAATCTTAGATATCCGCTTTGGCATGACGATAATATCAAAATTTCCGATTCTGAGATGACAGAAAAATGTCGAGCTGCATTATGGTATTCAAAAGATATTCAAATAAACAATTCAATGCTTCATGGTATAAAGGCAGTCCGGGAATGTAAAGATATTACAATTACAAACTGCGATATTGCATCTCCGGAATTCGGTTGGAACTGCGAAATTATGAACATACAAGATTCATCCGTTACAGGCGAATACTTCATGATGAACAGCAAAAGACTTAATTTTGAAAACATAAAGCTTAACGGAAAATATTCATTTCAATATATAAAAAACGCTCTGTTTGATAATTGTTATTTCAATACAAAAGATGCGTTCTGGCATGGAAAAGATATAATTGTTAAAAACAGTATAATAAACGGCGAATATCTTGCATGGTATTCTGAGAATTTGACGCTTATCAATTGTAAAATAATCGGAACTCAGCCTTTTTGCTATTGCAAAAATCTGAGGCTTATCAACTGTGAACTTAATGACGCTGACTTATGCTTTGAACGCTCAGAAGTTGAAGCCGAAATAACTACTCATGTTATAAGCGTAAAAAATCCTCTTTCCGGAACTATAAAACTTCCCTCAGTAGACGAAGTAATTATGGACATTAAGGATGCAAAAGGAAAAGTAATTATATATTAAATAATAAAGCGTTTCTTTTATTCAAAGAGACGCTTTATTGTAAACATATTGTAAATTTTGTTAAGATTATATATATAGACTTGATTTTTTGTGAAAAAAGTGATATAATTTTATAAAACAGTTATAATTGGCAGGTGAATTACTTTGAGTATTGATAATTTTTCCGATAAAGATCGCAGTCTTTTTATAGAAACTTTTACAGAAGACGGAGATAACGTTCATATTTTTTGGAAGTGTAACGAAAAAAGAACTGTCAGACTATGCGGAAGTCTTATACCCGACGGCGTAGAAGATCCTTTGGAATATCTCAAATGCTCAGAGCTTATCGAACCAACCGCACGATCTTCTTTCAATCTTTTTTGCAATAAAGTGAATTCCGAAATAAATCAACACGCTTCAGACAAACGACTTTTCATTGACATACCTTTGCGTTTTAAAGAAAACAGCAATTACACTCCATGCCGCATAAGCATACTTTTCGGTTGTGCAGAAAACAACAAATTCACATCTGCTCAGCTTAATATTACTCCATACGGCGAAAAAGAAGTTTCAGAACGTGAAATACTTAATATATTCACTTCGGATAAAGTTCCTAAAATTTTTTCACAGCGTATAACACGTCTCATGAATAAAAAATACAGCAAAAAGATTGCCTTTATCCAATTTGACGTTGACAGATTCAAGCTCATCAACGATACTTACGGAGTTGAAATGGGCGATGAGCTTTTACAATACTTCAAAGACGCTCTTACTATTATATGTACCGATGAACAGCCATTTGCCCGATTAACTGCGGACGTTTTCATGATAGTTACCGCTATTGATACAGAAAAAGAAATTATTGAATTCATTCATCAAATAGAAACGGCAATAGGAAATAAATATAAGAATATTGAATATCGTTTAACCTTTGGCGTAGCCATCGCATATGACAGAAAGCTTCATAGCCGCTGTCACGGCGATAACGCTACGCTTGCCCGTAAGTCGGTAAAAGGAAACGCACTCAATAATATAGGTTTTTACGATGAAGCTTTAAAAAAAGAACTATACCGACAGAATAATATTGAAGAAGACATGACAAACGCTATGCTTAATAATGAATTTGTTATGTATTTACAGCCAAAATACAGTATCTCAACAGGCAATATAATAGGTGCGGAAGCTTTAGCAAGGTGGTTACACCCTAAAAAAGGGCTTATACCTCCAAGCGATTTTGTCCCCGTATTTGAAAAGAATGGTTTCATTGTAAAACTTGATCAGCTTATGTGGGAAAAGGCGTGTATAAAGATACGCAGTTGGATAGACCGAGGTATTGAACCTGTACCTGTTTCTGTAAATATCTCAAGAGAATATCTTAAATTCTTTGACGTAGCCGGCAAATTTAAAGAACTTATACATAAATATAATATTCCTATTCATCTGCTTGAAGCAGAAATCACCGAATCTGTAGATGCCTCTGAAACTGCTGATGTGGTGAGACAAATGAAAAAATGCGGTTTTACTATGCTCATGGATGATTTCGGATCAGGATTTTCTTCACTGAACATGCTGAAAACTACTCCATTTGACGTGCTGAAAATAGACCGAGGTTTTTTGTCGGAATTTATGGAAAGCGAAAGAGGACGAAAAATAATCGCTCACACAATCTCTATGTCAAAAGACATCGGACTTGATATTATTGCAGAAGGAGTAGAAACCATTGATCAGGCTGAATTTCTTCAAAACTGCGGCTGCGATACAGCACAAGGATTTTACTATTCCCGACCAATTACAGAGGAAGAATTCGACAAGCGGCTGAATTTCAGAAAAGACTTCTTGCATCAAGAGCTAAAATGAAACAAAATCTCCTGATTTCAACATGCGAAAGGAGTACTATGAAAAAAAATAAAAAGAATAAAAGCTATAAAAATTCTTCTGCACATGTGAGACAACTGAAGAACCTTATGCTTATTATTTATATTTTTATTATAGCCGCAATGACGATAAGTATATCAGTTCTAACGATAAACAAAACGGATAAAGCTCTAAAAACAAAAGTAACGTCAATGGTTTCGGCTCTGAATGTGCAAATGCAGAAAAACATGGACAGCTATCTGCAGCGCATGGAAACTATCGGAACTCTTGTTTTCGCCGCGGAAGAAGTTTACAAATACGATGCCACCGATGCGAATAACGATGAATACGATTCCATTAAAACAGAACAGATCATTGCCAATAAACTTTACGATATATGTATAATGGAGAATTTTGTTGATTTTGCAATTGTTTACGAAAACAACCGCCATGTAGGCAAAATGTCTAACGGTACGGTAAAGCTTTTCGGAAATCAGCTTTATAACGATCTTACAGATATGATAAATCGTCCGAGAACAGCCGATGGCTGGGCTACGGGATATAAAAATAATTACAAACGAATATATTACGTAAAAAAAGTTAACGAAAACGCCGTCCTTGTAATTTCATTTTACACAGATGAACTCGATGACGTTTTCGAGCATCCCGGCGGAATTGAAGATATTGCGGTTCGGCTTATTGAAGAAAACGATATGGTCATATATTCTTCTGACGACTCTCAAGAGGGAAGAAACCTTTCCCCGGATATTGCCAGACGAATAAGCAATCGCTCGTCAGTAACAATTATGGACAATAATTATCTTATCACTGTGACAGAGTGCGGCGATAATTGGCGAATTGTATGTTCAGCTCCAACAAAACTGATATTGAAAGAAAAAAACGACGTCACTCTTTATGTAATAATTATTGCTGTCACTGCTGCTATACTTGCGGCAACAGTCAGCATTATTCTTACAGCGAAAATAATAACTCCTGTAAATGATATTGTAAATTCTCTTTCCGATGAAGCGCATACCGATCTTCTCACAGGTATTCTGAATAAACGAACTTTTGAAAAAAGAGTTGCTGAAGCTCTTGAACAGGATATTGATTCAAAGAAAAAGGCTCTTATTCTTCTTGATCTTGATAATTTTAAAGGCGTAAACGATACATTGGGTCATGCTTACGGAGACAAGGTACTTGCAGGCGTAGGGGATATACTCAAACGCGTTTTTCACGGCGACGACTATCTCGGCAGACTCGGCGGAGACGAATTCTGCGTATATCTTAACATATCCGATTTCAAACAAGGCAGCTATAAAAAGCATATTGAAGAAAAGTGCGCTGAACTAAGCAAAGCGTTTGCCAATTATTATTCGGGCGAACAGAATAATTATAAGATCTCTGCAAGTATAGGAGCTGCTGTGTTCCCTGATAACGGCGCAACCTTTGGCGAACTGTACAATTCCGCAGACCAGTCATTATACATATCAAAGCATAAAGGAAAAGATACGTTTACAATATGCGAAACGGAGGCTTCGGAATGAAAAAAATAAAATATATTTCCATTTTGGGAGTTTCCGTACTGCTGCTGGGAACTGCCGGATGCGGAAACAATGCGATAATTACAAATCAGACCGAACAAACCGAAATTTCCTTTTCATGGTGGGGAAACGATGATCGGCATGATTATACTCTTAAAGCTGTTGAAGAATTCGAAAAGCTTCATCCCGATATTAAAGTTAAATGTCATTATTCCGAGTGGTCTGGCTATCAGACGAGAAACAACGTCCGCATGGTTTCACATACGGAATCCGATGTAATGCAGATAAATTATGCATGGCTGAACCAATATTCACCTGACGGCAGCGGCTATTACGATATAAGTCAATTAAGCGATTACATTGACCTTTCTAACTTCACGGAAGAAGATCTGCAATATGGGATGCAGAACGGAAAACTTAATGCCGTACCTATCGCATTAAACACCATGACCGTATACATCAATAAAACCATATACGATGACTATGGACTTGAAATTCCCAAAACATGGGATGACCTTAAAAAAGCCGCAAAGGTCATGAACGGCGTTAGTTATCCTATAGCAATGTCTCAAAAGTCGGCATGGTTTTATATTATTTCCTGCGTTGGTCAGCAAACAGGAAAGGATTTTATGGATAAAAGTGGAAATTTGCTTTTTGGTAAAGACGAACTGCGTCTGATGATAGAAAATTACTGTGAAATGATAAATAAAAAAGTTATGCCTCAGGTCGAAAATTTTGAAAAGCTTTCGATAACCTCCGGGGAATATGCAGGAGTGGTTGCGTGGCTGAGCGATGCCGACAGCTATTGCGGTGAAGCTGAAAAAAACGGCAGTGAAATCATCGTTGCCGATTATACAACTTTTGACGGAAAATTAAAAAACTGGTATGCCAAACCTGCTACCATGTATGCCATTCGGCGCGATATTGAAAATCCGGAGGCTGCGGCAGAGCTGCTGGACTATCTCCTAAACAGCGCTGAAATGGCAGGCTATCAAAAAATTGAAAAAGGCACCCCTCTGAGCCGTTCGGCAAGACAGTTCCTTGAAGAAAATAACTTTTTAGGAGGAATCCAGTATACCGCATTTAATAAAATGACCGAGGAAAAAGATAAGCTTGACATAATCAGTCCTTATTTTGAAAATGAAAACATGATAGACGCATATACCGCTGCATGTAATGAGACGCTCTACGGAAAAGCAACTGCTGAAGAAAGCGCTGAAAAACTTTATGAGGACTTGTATGAACTGACAAAAAACAACTGAACTCTCTCCTCAAAAAGACAAAGCATACTAAAATAAAAAAAATTGGAATAAATATTAAAAATATTCCAAAAGCACTTGAAATTTCTTCCGAAATAGTGTACAATAGAATATAGGGTTGTTATTTAATTAACAACGATATATTATGATATATTTTTCAATGAAAGGATGTCATACCAATGGCAGGATTAAACAAAGTTACAGTAGAGGATATTAATGTTAAAGGAAGAAAGGTACTCGTAAGAGTAGATTTCAATGTTCCGCTGAAAGACGGCGTTATTACAAACGATAACCGTATTCAGGCAGCGCTCCCAACGATCAATAAGCTCGTGGAAAACGGTGCAAAGGTAGTTCTCTGCTCACACCTTGGAAAGCCTAAGAACGGTCCGGAAGATAAATTCTCTCTTGCTCCCGCAGCCGCAAGACTTGCTGAACTGGTAAACACAAAGGTTGTATTTGCTGCTGACGATACAGTAGTAGGCGATAATGCCAAGAAAGCCGTTTCCGAAATGAACGACGGCGAGATCGTAGTTCTGCAGAACACACGTTTCCGCGGCGCAGAAGAAACCAAGAACGGTGAAGAATTCTCTAAAGAGCTTGCCGAGCTTGTTGACGGCGAAATTTTTGTAATGGACGCTTTCGGTTCTGCTCACCGTGCTCACGCCTCAACGGCAGGCGTTACAAAATTCGTTAAAGAAACTGCCGTAGGCTATCTTATGCAAAAGGAAATACAGTACCTCGGAAACGCTGTTGAAGTTCCCGAAAGACCTTTTGTTGCTATCCTCGGCGGTGCTAAGGTTGCAGATAAACTCAATGTTATCTCTAATCTTCTTGAAAAGTGCGACACGCTTATTATCGGCGGCGGTATGGCTTACACATTTATAAAGGCTCAGGGCGGTTCTATCGGTACTTCTCTCGTTGACGACGAGAAACTTGATTACTGCAAGGAAATGCTTGCAAAGGCTGAATCTCTCGGCAAGAAGATCCTTCTCCCTGTTGACACATCAGTAGCATCTGAGTTCCCGAATCCTATCGACGCTGAGATTGCTATAGAAAATGTAACTTCAAGCGAAATTCCTGCTGATAAAATGGGACTCGACATTGGTGAAAAGACTCAGGAACTGTTTGCAGAAGCTGTAAAGACTGCTAAAACAGTTGTTTGGAATGGTCCTATGGGCGTATTCGAAAATCCCACTCTCGCTAAGGGTACTATCGCAGTTGCAAAGGCTCTCGCTGAAACAGACGCTACAACAATTATCGGCGGCGGCGACTCCGCAGCAGCCGTTATGCAGCTCGGTTTCGCTGACAAAATGAGCCATATCTCCACAGGCGGCGGAGCTTCACTCGAATACCTTGAGGGCAAGGTACTTCCCGGAGTAGCTGCTATTGCTGAAAAGTAATTCAATAGAACATCAGGGCGAGTAGAAATATTCGCCCTTGTTCTGAATAAGGAGAATATTTTATGAAAAACCTGATTGACAAGGCACAGAACGATAAAACTACAATGTGGCTTTTTGTCGCAGTTTGCTTTCTTCTTGGAATCGTTATCGGAATTTTACTTGCACCGGTTAAAAAGGGACTGTCTATCGGCAGCAATAATACTATTATCGGCGGCGATGATAACGATGAGGACGAAGAAAACGACCGTGTGGAAGTCAAATTTTGAATTTTACCGGTATTGTGTGTCTCTGCACCACTGCTATTATTCTTGCATTGTTTGAAATAAAAGGTATCGTCGTTTGCGTCAGAATATTAGTGAAAAAAGCTGTTAATTACACGCCATCAAATAAAAAATGGGTACGTTTGCGAGCTGAATTGGTAGACGAAGTTGTAATGATAAATGCGAGAGGTAAGGTATATTCCTCAGATGATGTTCCAAACGGCATTCCAACCGAGGAAATGAGAGTAGTATCCAAAAAGCTCCTTGTAAGATATTATTACGAGGGCTGTTCCTACACCTCTGAGATAGACGGCTACACCTGCGATGGCAAAACGGCTATCATATATTGCCGCAAGGATAAGCCGGAGATAGCAATTGAGCACGTTCCGCCTACGATGATGAATGTTTATACTGCTTTATTTGGTCTTTTTTGCATAGGTTTTTTGATTCTTTGTGAGATAATAATAACAATTTCATTAGAAAAATTAAGTTAAAAGGAGTAATTACCCATGAACAAGTCAACAAGAAAGGCAATCATTGCCGGAAACTGGAAAATGAACAATACAAGACCCGAGGCTAAGGCTCTTCTCGAAGCTATCAAGCCTCTCGTTGCAAACGCAGAGGGTAACGTTGAGGTCATCGCCTGCGTACCTTTCACAAACCTTGAAACAGCTATCAACACAACTGAAGGCTCTAACGTAAAGATCGGCGCAGAGAACGTTCATTTCGAGGAAAAAGGCGCATTTACAGGCGAAATTTCCGCCCCCATGCTCGTTGAGCTTGGCATTGAGTACGTTGTTATCGGTCACAGCGAGCGCAGACAGTATTTCGGCGAGACTGACGAAACTGTAAACAAAAGAACTCTTGCAGCTCTCAAAGCAGGTCTTAAGCCTATCGTTTGCGTAGGCGAGCTTAAATGGGAGCGTCAGTGCAATATCACTGAGGAAGTTATCGCCCGTCAGATAAAGCTCGATCTTTGGGACGTTACTGCTGAGCAGGTCAAGAACGTTGTTATCGCTTACGAGCCTGTATGGGCTATCGGTACAGGTCTTACTGCTACTCCCGAGCAGGCTGAGGAGGTCTGCGCATTTATCCGCGCACAGCTTGCTAAGCTCTACGATCAGGCTACAGCAGAGGCTGTTACTATCCAGTACGGCGGTTCTATGAACGCAGGAAATGCCGCAGAACTTCTTGCTAAGCCCAACATTGACGGCGGACTTATCGGCGGTGCTTCTCTCAAGGCTAACGACTTCAATACTATAGTTCAGGCTGCTGTAAACGGCTGATTGTGAAAATCAATGGCGGAGTTCTGTTAAGGATTTCAACTGCCTGTTCTTGCGCATTCTATACGGGTATAGTCAAAGAAAATGATTTACTGCATTATTTTTCATTACAAATATTTTCTTAGCTTTAATATCACTCGTATTTTTCAGCAAGAAACTACAGGACTTAACGTATTATAAAAAAGTGCAGACAATAGCAGGAATATATTTTCTTCTTGTAACTGTTTCAGCAGTTGTCTGCATATTCATATACATACAGCTTAATCCGCAGGTTTTAAATCACTGATATGCACTTTTTGAGGTGAAATTAAAATGCTATTCAGAAAAAAAGACAAAACAGAACATATAGTATCAAAATGGCGGATAGCTGATTTTATATTATGTACATTGATAATATTTCTTTCTCCGATTGCACTTCTTTATCACTACTATAACAATATAGTAATCACAGCATTTATTTTTGCCGGTATTATTGCTTTTTGTAAAAGTATATACTATATTGAAAAACCGAAAATCAAATTTGTGAAAATAATAATAGTTGTCGTGCGGTCTGCGCTGTATTCAATTGCGATAATAGGAACAATAATTCCGTTTATCAAGACAAATGCACGGTGGTATTATCCTGTAAACAGGGCATTATTTCTGTCAAATTATGTTTCAAGGTCACGGCTTAATGATATTATAATTGAGGAAATACCCAAAAATGCGGAAGATTACAAATATACATTTATTCCCAAAGTATTACAGGGCAGTGCAACCGTTGATGTGCAATTTTTTACTGACAGCACAACAATTCAGCAATACAGAAACAAAGCTGAAAAATATGGAGCAGAACATTATAAAATAACCGATGAAAAAACAGTTAAATGGTTTAATTTTATGCAGGAAAATAATGCAGATACAAACGGCGCAGAAGTTTATGATTTCGGAAGAACTGTTTATATCATTAACGAAAAAACAGGATATTTCAGATTATACTACTGAAATATCCATAAAAATTCAATGAAAGGGTTTTGATAAAAATGTCAAAAAAACCTGTAGCACTTATAATTATGGACGGATTCGGTTATAATCCCGAGGATTACGGCAATGCTATTACTGCCGCTAAAAAGCCGAATCTCGACAAATATATGAAAGGGCCGCACACCCTTATCGGTGCAAGCGGTCTTGATGTAGGACTTCCAGACGGACAGATGGGCAACTCCGAAGTTGGTCATACCAATATCGGCGCAGGACGTATCGTTTATCAGATGCTCGTTAAGATCTCAAAGGACATCAAGGACGGAGTTTTCTTCGAAAACAAGGCTCTGCTTGACGCTATGAAAAATTGTAAGGAGAAAAATTCCGCGCTTCACCTCATGGGACTTCTTTCTCCCGGCGGAGTTCACAGCCATATGGAACATCTTTACGGACTCGTTGAAATGGCGAAGAAAAACGGTCTTGACAAGGTCTACATTCACGCATTCCTGGACGGACGTGACGTTCCTCCGTCCTCAGCGGCAGAGTATATGGCTGAAACAGTTGCCGAGCTTAACAAAATCGGCTTGGGAAAAATAGCTACTATCAGCGGACGTTTCTACGCTATGGACAGAGACAACGCTTGGGACAGAGTTGAAAAGGCTTACTCAGCTCTCGTTTACGGAGAGGGCGTTCAGGAAACCGATCCTGTTCAGGCTATCAAAAATTCCTATGCTAACAACGTTACGGACGAGTTCATGCTCCCGACTGTTATTACAGGCGGCGCACAGATAAAGGCTGACGACAGCGTTATCTTCTTTAACTTCCGTCCCGACCGTGCAAGACAGATCACCCGCGCTTTTGTTGACCCTGATTTCACAGGCTTCACAAGGAAAAACGGATTCTTCCCGCTTAGTTTTGTCTGCATGGCTCAGTACGATGCAACTATGCCGAATGTATCTGTTGCATATCCTCCCGAACAGCTTACCATGACTATGGGCGAATATCTCGCAAAACTCGGCAAAACTCAGCTTCGTATCGCCGAAACTCAGAAGTACGCGCACGTTACGTTTTTCTTCAACGGCGGTGAGGAAAAGCAGTTTGACGGCGAAGACAGGATTCTTATCAAATCGCCTGACGTTCCCACATTTGATATGAAACCCGAAATGAGCGCATACGAGGTCTGCGATGCCGTTGTTGAAGCTATAAATTCAGATAAATACGATGTTATTATCCTCAACTACGCTAACTGCGATATGGTAGGTCATACGGGAATTTTTGACGCTGCTGTAAAAGCAGTCGAGGCTGTAGATGAATGTGTCGGAAGAATGGTTGAGGCAATTCTTGCAAAGGGCGGCGCTGCTCTTATCACAGCCGATCACGGAAATGCTGACAAGATGTATGAGCCTGACGGCAGTCCGTTTACAGCGCATACTACAAATCCCGTTCCTCTTATTGCTGTCGGCATTGACGGAGAGCTTTCAGACGGCGGAGTTCTTGCCGACCTTGCACCTACAATGCTCGATATTATGGGAGTTCCGCAGCCTGCTGAAATGACAGGTAAATCGCTCATTAAGAAGTAAACAAAACAAACTGATAAAAGTGATTCTCAAGTACACGAGAATCACTTTTAATAATCAAAAGCATATACCTTTGGAGGGTATATTATGACTAAAACAGTTACAATATCCCTTGCCATTGTATCAATAATATTTATACTGTCGGCAGTTTCAGCAATTTATCTGAACAAACCGCCAGAAAGCAATAAAGTTGAAATCATAAGAGATAAGAACATACTATACGCATTTGACCTTTCCAAAACAAAAAATCAAACTATAAAAATTGAGTACCCTGACGGCGGATACAATATTGTTGAAATAAAAGATGGTAAGATATGTATTTCTGACGCAGATTGTCCCGACAGAACCTGCGTAAAAACAGGTGTTCTTAAATCATCCGGAATACCTGTGGTTTGCCTTCCTCACCACCTTATTATCAAATACGTCAGCGATGAACAGATAGGAGAGTAAAAATTGAATCCAATAGCATTTTTGAAGATAAAACCGCTTTTTGAAACTTTTAGTCAGGATCATCCAAAGCTGCTTATGTTTCTTTCCGCAGCTGCCGGACAAGTCAGCAAGGATAGTATTGTGGAAATATCGGTAACAAACTCTGATGGTTACACAATGAAAACCAATATAAAAGTTAATGAAAATGATACGGCGCTTTTTGCCGAATTAAAAAAACTCATGAATAAATAAAAAGAAACTGCATATGCTGATTTTCAGGCATATGCAGTTTTTCAAAGCCCTGCTTTCAACAAGCAGACGGCTTACGATAGTAAGCAGGTTATATATTTCACAAATACTCTTGACAAATACCCTCTGGGGGTATATAATAATAGTATAAAAATACCCGGAGGAGGTATACTATGAATAATAACAAAAGTTGTTGCTGCCATTACAAAAACACCCCTCGCAGCAAGGAAACCTCAAAGCAGCTCAGAAACCGCATAAACAGGGTTATAGGGCAGCTTAACGGTATTCAGAAAATGCTCGATGATAACCGATATTGCGGCGATGTACTTACGCAAATCGCTGCCGCTGAAAGCGCGTTACAGGGTATCGGGTATATTATCCTGAATGAACATATGCAAACCTGCGTTGTTGAGGAAATTCAAAAAGGAAATACCGCAATTACCGCCGAAGCGGTGGAACTTATGAAAAAGCTGAAATGAGGCTGAGAAAATGAAAAAAACAAAATTTAGTATTACAGGTATGACATGTTCGGCATGTCAGGCTCATGTTGAAAAGGCAGTCCAAAACTTAGAGGGAGTATCATCGGTCAACGTCAATTTGCTGCAAAATTTCATGCAGACAGAGTACGATGAAGTTAAAGTTTCAGCTGAAAAAATAATTTCTGCTGTAGAAAAGGCAGGTTACGGCGCATCTGAGATAGAAGAAAAAGCTTTTCATAGAAAAAAATCAGATGGTTCGGAAGAACTGAAAAACATGAAACGCCGATTGATTTATTCCGTATGCTTTCTCATTCCGCTTTTTTATATTTGCATGGGACATATGCTGGGATTGCCTGTGCCTAAAATTATCAGCGGAAGTGAAAATTTAATGATTTACGCATTAACTCAGCTTCTTCTGACCGTCCCGATAATAGGTTTGAACTTTCATTTTTTCAGAAACGGCTTCAAAAATATAATTCATCGTTCGCCGAATATGGACAGTCTTATTGCGCTCGGTGCGGCAGCCTCATTTTTATACAGCGTTTACGGAACGTATATGACGGCTTATTTCATCGGACGCGGAGATGCCGTGGCAGCTCATAGTTATATAATGAACCTGTACTATGAATCCTGCGGAATGATACTGACTCTTATTACCGTTGGAAAATATCTTGAAGCAAAAAGCAAACGTAAAACTTCCGATGCAGTAAACAAACTTATGAACCTAGCGCCAAAAACAGCAATCATTTTACGCGATGGCAAGGAAACGGAAATTCCTGCATCCGAGCTTACGGCAGGTAATATTTTTCTGCTGAAAGCCGGAGCAATCGTTCCCTGTGACGGCACAATAATCGAAGGCAGCTGCTCTGTCGATCAATCGGCTTTGACAGGAGAAAGCATTCCTATTGATAAATCAGAAGGCGATATTCTCATGTCGGCAAGCGTATCCGTAGGAGGATTTGTGAAGTGCCGCTGCGATCGCCCCGAAAAGGATTCCACTCTGTCTAAAATTATTGCATTAGTTGAAGAAGCCTCTGCATCAAAGGCGCCTATTGCTCGTCTGGCTGACAAGATCAGCGGAGTTTTTGTACCGATAGTTATAGGAATATCCATAGTTTCAGCCTTTATATGGATAATGGTTACGGGAAGCTTTGCAGCTGCTTTAAAAGCAGCCGTTTCAGTTCTTGTGATCTCCTGCCCCTGTTCACTTGGACTTGCTACCCCTACAGCTATAATGGTCGGAACAGGTAAAGGCGCTCAAAACGGTATTCTTATTAAATCTGCGGAAAGTCTTGAAATGGCGCACATAATAACTACAGTAGTTCTTGACAAAACAGGCACATGCACCGAGGGCAAACCAAAGCTAAGTGGTATTATAACAGATGAAATATCCGAAAAGGAACTGTTGACTATTGCCGGTTCGCTTGAAATCAACTCTTCACATCCTCTTGCCAAACCTATAGTTGAGTATTGCGAAGAAAATAAAATCACACTTCTGCCATGTATTGATTATAAAGAAACCGCAGGCGGCGGATTGTCCGGAATTGTAAATGGTAATAAAATTCTTATCGGAAACCATAGACTCATGGAACAAGAAAATATCGACATTTCAAATTTACTGCACAAAACTGAAAAAGCTGCCGAAAACGGCGAAATACCGTTATATATGGCATCCAATGGGGCAGCAATTGGGATTATTACTGCTGCCGACCCCGTTAAATCAACTTCAAAAGAAGCCATAGATTCATTCAAATCTCTCGGAATAAAAACAATTATGCTGACAGGTGACAACAGCAAAACCGCTGAAGCTATACGCAAAGAACTTGATATAGATGAGGTTCGCGCGGAGCTTCTTCCTGCTGATAAAACTACGATAATACGTGATCTGCAAGATTCAGGACAGCATGTTGCAATGATTGGGGACGGAGTAAACGATGCTCCGGCATTAGCAGCGGCGGATGTCGGAATCGCTATCGGCGCAGGACAGGATATTGCCATAGAATCGGCAGATATTGTTCTCATGAAAAGCGATTTGCGCGACGGTGTGGAATCAATACGACTCAGTAAGGCAGTAATACGTAATGTAAAACAGAATCTATTCTGGGCATTGATTTACAATACATTAGGTATTCCACTTGCGGCAGGTCTTTTCTATCCAATTTTACACTGGCAGCTTAATCCCATGTTCGGAGCTGCGGCAATGTCCCTCAGCTCCGTATGCGTAGTGACCAACGCTCTTAGACTTAATTTCTTTAAAACTTCTAAAAACAACGGTAAAACTTCTCTAAGCAATGAAATATCGCAGCGAAAGGAGGTGAATACGATGAAAAAGACAATCTACATTGACGGTATGATGTGCAGCCATTGTACGGGCATGGTAACTAAGGTTCTCAATGCCATTGACGGCGTATCTGCTGAGGTTTCCCTTGAAAATAAATGCGCTTATATTGAGCTTTCAAAGGATGTTCCGGACAATCTGCTTATCAAAACAGTAACTGACGCCGGATATGAGGTAAAGAGTATGGAATAAGAACTTCACCTGAACTAAAGAAGATATGTGAAAAAGCTCTCCCACAGGACTGTATGGTCTTTTGGGAGAGCTTATATTAGACCTCCTTGGAAATTAAAAAGTGCTGAATGACGCAGGATTTTTTGCGCACGGCAAAGTCAGATTTCCGCAGGAATACTGTATGTATTGCAAGGGATCTGGCAAAGCTGTGCGAAAAAAAGACAAGTCAGGCAGTGCATTTTAGTTTCCGAGGAGGTCTATTATTTTTTTAAAGAACCGGCAGACAAGACATTGCATTAAGGGCTTTTGCCTTTGCTTGCGCTTCATCAAATGAAAGGATTTCCTTAGTTATAAAGGATGAACCGTTCTCATCTGTATACGTTCCCTCAGGAAGATTTTCACAATCATCAGGAACTCTGAAATACCACTTTGCTCTCAATTCGCTTACAGGCGCAATAAAACTGTTGTCCGAGCAGCTTTCCCAAGTTTGTGAGAATACGGTAACCTTATGCTTAGCCGCTTCAATAACATCACCCAGTACCGCGCTTGCAGTAGGAAGCTTTCCTGCCCCCCTGCCATAGAACATTGCCTTGTCAATACCGTCTGCGTACACTGTAACAGCGTTGAATACATCGCTTACTCCGGACATTATATCCTCATGGGGAACGAGCATAGGCATTACAGCAGGAAGTATTCTGCCGTCCTCAAGCTTCTTTACAGACGCTATAAGCTTTACCGAATGCCCGAGAATATCAGCCGCCGCAACATCACATAGCTGTATTTCGGAAATTCCCTTTGTGTATACGCTGTCGGGATATACGTGCTTTCCGAAAACAAGAGAAGAAATAATACATATTTTTCGGCATGCATCATGACCTTCAACGTCAGCAGTAGGGTCTTTTTCTGCATAACCCAATTCCTGCGCAAGCTTCAGCGCCGCTTCGAAAGACATTCCGTCAGAATACATTTTCGTCAATATAAAGTTTGTAGTTCCGTTCAGTATTCCGGCAGCGGCTGTTATTTCGTTGGCAGCGAGACAACGATGAAGCGGTCTGATAATCGGAATAGCGCCGCCTACGCTTGCTTCAAAGAAGAAGTTGCAGTTATTTGCATTTGCAGCAGCAAGAAGAATATCCCCTTTTGCCGCTACAAGCTCTTTATTGGAGGTTGCCGCACTTTTACCTTTTTCAAGGGCAGCCTTTAAAAATGTAAACGCCGGTTCTGTTCCTCCCATACATTCAGCTACTACAGTGACATCGGGATCATTAAGAACATCGTCAAAATTCTTTGTAAACTTGTCTTTATAAGGCGAATCCGAAAAATCACGTATATCTACAATATATTTTATATCCATTTCACAGCCTGCATGCTGCTCGATACTTTTTTTATTTTTATAAAAAAGCTCCACAACCCCTGAGCCGACAACTCCATAACCTAATACAGCAATTTTAACTGACATAAATATTGAACTCCTTAAATATAATTTATCCTCATTCAGCTGAAAGTATCTTGACCTCCAGCACTCCTTCAAGATCCGATATTGAATAAAGCAATTTCAGTTCTTCAGGCGATATGAGACGCAGCGATATATTTACCGCTGCCGCTCCGTCTACGGGAATACTTTGATTCACTGTCATAATATTCGCATGAAGACTATGCAGAAATACAAGTACGCTTGAAAGAACTCCGGGACTGTCGCTCAGAAGAAGATAAAGATTTACTATTTTTCTACTGAAAAGCTCATCGTATGAAAACACACTGTCCTTGTATTTATAATAAGCGCTTCTTGATATACCTATACGTTTACATGCAGAAGCAAAACTTTTTTCGTCCTTTGTGGCCATGAGTTTTTTGACTTCAAGCACTTTTGTAAATACATCGGGAAGTATTTTGGCATCAACTACTATAAGCTGTGTTTTCTGTTCCATGCTGCTCACCTGCTTCAAAATCGTACGTGACAGACGCACAATTGTACTCTGTATAATTACTATACCACTTTTTAACGTTTTTGTCAAGTAAAAATATTAAAATTAATAATTATACTAATTCAATTGATTTTTTCAATTAAAGCGCTTTTTAAATGTTCGTATCTGAGACGTTTTTCCTCTTTTTCAAAATGTACTTCTCTGAACTGCTGAGGATTATTTTCATAAATAAGTTTTTTTGCATCTTCACCGAACTGTTCACTGGTAAGATCAAAAACGCAGCCGTCTATGACATTGTAGCAATGATAATTACCGCCCTCACGAAGTATCCCATATACCTCGCCGCCAAATATATCCTGTACCAGAAATGCCGTTATCGAGCACTGACCAAGCGTCTTATTCTCAGGCGACCAACCGTCTCGCATTCTTGGAGCGCACGTATCAGCCGACCATATTTCAGATAAAATGTCATAAAGATCACGAGGATTTTTTATATTCGGAAAAGCGTTTGTTACAGGCTCTGCAAGTGCATTCTCCCAGCCGTAAAAATTATATTCCTTAAGGGTAAATTTCCATTTACAGCAGCAAGTATCATCGGTTATATCAGGATAACAGCTTATGCATTCGCATACAAAGCGATCGTCTATCACAGAAGCAAAACCGCTGTATTCTATAAGTCCCACTGATTTACAAGGATGAAAAGGCATTCCCTTACGTTTCCTTGCTGTCTGAACACGGCAGTTTACAGCACTGTATGTTAGAGTATTTCCGTTAATTGCAATCTCATCATCATTTATATTTGCATAAAAACGCAGCTTTAATGCTTTAGCAAGACCTTCTGTACCTGAATGATCTCCGAGATTCAGAAAAGTCTTTATACGCCCTGCTTCGATAGCAGTAAATCTTTTCCAAGCTTCTGCATCATGATACATGGCCTCATTCATTCCGAGTTTTCGCTCCAAAGATTGAAACCATACTCCGTCAAGAGCCAGCCAATTCTTTGAATATATCTCAATAAGCTCTATTAATTCTTCTTTTGAGTATTGAAACAAATTTTCGAAATTATTCATATTTATCCCCTAAAGTTATTCGATTACGGCAATTCCATAAAGAACAAAATTTGTTGATGGATCTTTAATTGAAATCGAAACGTCAAGCGTTCCTGATTCCGGCTGATAATAAGCTATATCACCATCCAAACCGCCCCATGTGTATTGCAGATTACTGTTTACAGACGTAGTTATTCCATTTACATTAACGTTGACCGTACCCATTGAATCGTTTGAATTAGACTGAAACAGAAGCATAATACCCTTGCCCTCTACCGTAAATTTCAGCGGTTCACTGCCGTTTTTGCTGAAAGTAAATCCATTCGCGGAGTATGAAGGATTATTCGTTCCTGAATTCCATGAACCCCTTGAAAGATTTTTCATTTCTTCTATTGTAATAATACGTGCAGTAGAATATTCAGAGCCGAATACATCGCTGTTCGGTATCACATAGGCATCTGTTTCATTTTCGCTTCTCAAAGCCTGACGATAATAATATCCAATACAATCTGCAATAAGCTTATGTCCGCCGTTTCCGGGATGAATCGTATCGCCGCTTCCGTAGTCCTCCCAAGTCAGCGTACCTGCGGAAATAGCGTTCATTATGGCATTTTTGCCGCTTATAACAGGAAGATCGTAAGCCTCTGCAACCTGTGCCATCCAATCCTGATTTGAACCGCCTGATTTCTGACAAAGAGTAATTATCACCACAGCAGGCTCATTTTCCTGAGAAAGGCATTTTCTGACAAGGGATTCAAAGGATTTTTTGAATCTTTCCCCGCCTTGATCGTTTACCGCAAACTCAATAAAAATAATATCGGCATTTTTTGACAGTATATCATTATCAGCACGAAGATTGCCAACTACCGAGGAGGTACCAGCCATTCCCGCATTAATGTAATTTACGTTTCCGCCGGTACCGAATGTCTCGCTGAAATAGTCATACGAAAGATTTGCAAAACAATTCTGCGGTGTACTTGACGAACCTCCCGCCGTAATAGAACCTCCTATGTAAGCAATATTTACCTGTTCACCATTTTGAGCATTTGATATTTTATTTCTTATACGTTCAGTATTTCCAACACGATATAAACCGTCCTTATAAACTTGAAGCATCTGCGGCGAAACATTTTCCTGATAATTATCCCAATCTCCCGATACTGAAGGAGTACTTGGAGTAACAAGATAACTACGAAGCTGTATAAGGTCATATATATCTATAATGCCGTCTTTGTTTATGTCTGCACCCTGCTCTATATCTGAAGACGCACCTAAAAGGTAATCACTAAGAATTGAAAGATCCTCCGATGATACTTTTAAATCGCCGTTTGCGTCTCCCGCCTTTATAATGGACGGCGCTCCGTTCACCTTTACAAGATCAAGATAAAAATCTGTAAGTGACTCCGTAGTCTCCACATAAATCGCCAGATTGCTTGCCCCCTCCGGAACTTTGTATGACGAATTCGATAAAACGAACCATTCTCCGCTTTTTACCGTTTCAAGAGCGATCTGATCATACGCTGTTTCTCCCGAACTATCTGTGTATTGCAGAGAAAACTTCATCTCAACAGATTCTCCGCTTTCCTGATATACAGCAGCGGATAAATTATATACACAGCCTGCTTTCATAAATGATGAAGCTTCCCTTGAAGCACCGTTCCATGCCGCTGTACGTTCGCTTACAAAAAGACTGCATTCATCGGAAAAAGCCTTTTCCGATGTCCATGCAACAGAAGCTCCGCCTCTTGCTGTGAACGAATCATTAGTAGTCTCAAACTCAGCTGTAAGCAGATCTGCTGCCGAAACGTAAAAATTATTATCAGACGGCATAGTCACAGATAATGCTAAAGCAACTGCCGCTGCATATAAAGAATACTTTTTTATTTTATTGCACATTTGAATCAATCCTCCCAATAATTTCTGTATTTTAATTATACATGATTATTCATAACAGTCAATACACAATTTGAATTTTTGGTGGATAAAATGAATATGTCAAAATATCTTCAATATGTCAGTAATCAATATTAAAGCTCCTTATTCGCTAAGCATATCCTCAAACAACTCAATATATGTCTTGGCTGAAGCTGACCAACTGTAATCGCAGGACATTGCACGTTTAACAAGAGATTCCCAGCGTTCCGACTTGTCATAATCAGATTTGGCACGACATATGGCATCCAGCATATCATCGGCATTGAATGTCTTAAAAGTAAAACCGTTTCCGTTTACTCCTCCGTTATCGCGTACAGTATCTTTCAAACCGCCTGTTTCACGTACGATCGGAACAGTACCATACCTCATGGCTATCATCTGCGCAAGACCGCACGGCTCACTCTGAGACGGCATCAGAAACATGTCAGCTCCTGCATATATCCTGCGCGCAAGCTCAGAATCAAATTTAGTTGATACAGATACTTTGTCAGGATAACGTCTTGACATTTCTATGAAAAACTCCTCATATATTCGTTCTCCGCTTCCGAGTATGGCAAACTTCATTCCGCTATTGACTATCTGCTCAAAAACACAACGGATAAGATCTATACCCTTATGTTTGACAAACCGAGTAACAATACCTATCAATGGTTCATTGTCCACAGTAAGTCCCAATTCCGTCAGAAGAAATTTTTTACATTCAGATTTTCCGGAAATATCCTCATTTGTGTAATTACATGCTATAAGTTTGTCTGTTTTGGAGTCATAAATCCCGGTGTCTATGCCATTGATTATGCCATTAAGTTTATGCTGCTTTGTCACAAGTATTCTGTCAAGACCATGCGCATACCACGGGTCGAGCAGTTCACGCGCATAACTTGGCGATACGGTTATTATTCTATCGGCAGTTTCTATCGCACCCTTTAGCATATTTATGTATCCATCGTATTCCAAAAGCCCTGAATTATACGGAGGAATACCCATAAGCTCATTAAGAACCTCTCTGCCGTATCTTCCCTGATACTCAATATTGTGTATTGTAAACGCTGTTTTCAGTTTATCATAACCCTGCCGATACTTATAGTAAACTTGAAAATACACCGGTATAAGAGCAGTTTGCCAATCATTACAACTGATTATATCGGGCTTAAAAGCGATATGACGCAGCATTTCGAGTACGGCTCTTCCAAAGAAAACGAATCTTTCGCAATCATCGTAAAAACCATACAGACCATCGCGGTAAAAGTAATATTCGTTATCTATAAAATAATAAAGTATCCCGTCCTTTTTCGCTTTGAATATTCCGCAGTATTGCTTTCGCCATGACACATCAACTGTGATATTTGTGATAAATTCCATCTCTGACCGCATTTCTTCAGAAATCGCCTTATACAATGGAATTACAACTGCACAGCTGTGACCTTTTTCAGCTATTGACTTGGGCAGCGAACCGATTACATCAGCAAGACCTCCCGAAGCCGCATAAGGCACGGCTTCGCTTGCAGCAAAAAGTATATTCATATATACAGCTTCCTTTCAGAATAAAAACATATATCAGAACCCGTTACTTTGACATGTCCTTCAAACGTGTATTCATAAGTTGCAGAAATATTTTTGTATTTCAAGTATTTTTAAGGCAATTATCAGAAAACAAAAAAACGCATGAATTTTATTATGAACACATATTTCTATATTCGTTTAACATACCAGCAAGTATAATACGCGTTTATATTACTAAACAGATTCTAAATAGGTACAGCAGGAAACGGTTTGTCTCCTGCTGTAAAACAGTTTATTAGATTTTTCCGTTCTTTGTGATATACACAGGATAAGTCTCAGAACCGGTAAGAACTTTCTCATCGCTGATCTCAACATTTTTGTCTGTAATTATGGATGTTATACTGCAATTATTGCCTATTACCGTTCCCTGCATGATAACGGAATCCTTTACAACAGTATCCTTACCTATTTTTACGCCCCTGAATATAACCGAATTCTCAACAGTTCCCTCAATTACACAACCATCTGCAATAAGAGAGTTCTTGATATTCGACTCCAAACCGTACTTAGCCGGACCATTATCGCCTACTTTAGTATATACAGGCATATTGTTCTTGAAAAGCGCATTCCTCTTTTCTGAATCAAGCAGCATTTTATTTGCGGCAAAATAACCCTCTACACTATCAATGCGCACAAAGAAATCTTTATGCTCATATCCCATTATCTTATAACCGCTGTTTCTGTTCTGTAAAATTTCTCTTGTAAAGCTATAAATATTTCTGCTTGCAGCATCAGAAACTATCTGCTTTAAGAAATCCTTGCTAATAATAAGCATTTCAAGCCATTGGCTGCATTCACCGGAAATTTTCGGAGCAACCATTACATCGTTTATCGTATTGTCCTCGCCGAACTGAAGAATAGTCGTACTTGGATTCTTCTCGCTGTCATAAAAAGACTTGCTGTAAATGAGAGTAATATCAGCTTCTGTTTCCTTATGCTGACGCAGTACAGGATTGAAATCAATTGTAGTTACAACATCACAGTTGGCAAGAATAACATACTGTGCTTTTGAATGCTCTACAAAACTCCATATATTGCTAAGAGCGTCCAATCTACCCTGATATATTCCGCCTGTCTGACTATATGGCGGAAGAAGATGAAGTCCGCCCTTTTTACGCGCAAGATCCCAATCACGTCCCGAACCGAGATGATCGAGAAGCGAACCGTAATTGGATTTTGTAATTACTCCAACCTCTGAAACCCCGGAATTAACAAAATTGGAAAGCGGAAAATCTATAAGTCTGTAACGTCCTCCAAACGGAATTGAACCCATCGTTCTCTGCTTCGTAAGCTCGCTTACGTAAGAATCGTGCATGCTTGCGAAAATAAGACCTAATACATTATAATTAACACTGCTCATATTATAAAACCTCCCGAGCGCATCTTCAAATATTCTCGCCGATTATCTGTTTAGGCTCAACAGATTTACCGCCGGATACCGTTACATTATGACCTACGACCGCAATACCCCAGTCGTCTCTGTTATCTACCTGCTCTGGACGTTTTCCGATATGAGCGCCGCCTTCGATAACGCAGTCGCTGCCAACGATAGCGTATTCAACGACAGCTCCCGCTTTAATTACAGTACCGGGCATAATTATGCTGTAATTGACAGTTGCGCCCTCTTCAACAGTAACACCGGCAAAAAGTATAGAAAAATCGACTGAACCGTCAACGCTGCTTCCCTCAGAAATCATGGAATTCTCAACCTGTGCATTTTCTCCGATATACTGAGGAGGCATATAACTGCTGCGGGAATATATCTTCCAGCTTTTGTCATAAAGATCAAGAGGAACACTCGGACTAAGCAGATCCATATTTGCCTCCCAAAGTGAATCAAGAGTTCCGACGTCTTTCCAATATCCTTCAAATTCATAGGCAAAAAGTCTCTGCTTATCTCTCAGCATAGATGTTATAATATCCTTACCGAAATCCTTAGACCATTTTTCGCCTTTTTCGCGCTTGGCATTTGCGTCATTTTCATTTTCAATAAGGTACTTTTCCAGCTTTTTCCAGCTGAAAACATATATACCCATTGAAGCAAGGGTAGACTTAGGCTCTTTTGGCTTTTCCACAAAGTCCGTAACCTTATTATTTTCATCACATATCATGATGCCAAAACGCGAAGCCTCTGCAAGAGGAACGTCAATAACCGAGATAGTACAGTCGGCATCGTTTGCTATATGGAAATCCACCATTTTTGAATAATCCATTTTATAAATATGATCGCCGCCGAGAACAACAACATATTCGGGATCATAGCGTCTGATAAAATTCATATTCTGATAAATTGCATTTGCTGTACCCTCATACCATGACGCGCCTGCCTGAGATTCATAAGGCGGAAGAACGTGAACACCGCCGTTCATCTTATCCAGATCCCAAGGCTGACCATTGCCGATATACTCGTTAAGTACAAGCGGCTGATACTGAGTAAGAACACCTACTGTGTCAATGCCCGAATTAGTGCAGTTTGAAAGAGGGAAATCAATAAGACGATATTTTCCGCCGTAAGGAACGGCAGGTTTAGCTACATTTTTTGTAAGAGCGTACAATCTGCTTCCCTGACCGCCCGCAAGAAGCATTGCCACAACTTTTTTCTTGGTGTACATAAAAATTCCTCCTGAAAATTTAAATTAAAAATCCATAACGGCCGTATACATCGGCTAATCTTTATTTATTCTCTTTATCAGCGGCTTTTTTTCTTTTTGTCGTTGATCTGGTCTTTTTTTCGGAAGCTTTTGTTACAGTCTCCTCAGACTTTTCAGTCTTTTTTCTTGCGGTTGACTTAAGATACATAACAGAGAGGGGCGCAAGAGTCATGGAGATACTGTTTTCAAAACCGTGCATAGGCGTTTTTTCCGATTTATATAACTTCGGTGATGCGCCTGCACCGCCGAATTCTTCAGCGTCAGTATTAAACACAACTTTATAATTTCCTCTTGCCGGAACTCCGATGCGGTAATCTTCACGCTGAACGGGAACAAAGTTGCAGACAGCAATAATTTCATTTCCTTCATCGTCAATACGTCTGAAAGCAATGACGCTCTGCTTGTAATCGTCATTTGAGATCCAGCTGAATCCACTCCACGAATCATCGTTCTGCCACAATGGAGAGCTTTCAAGATAAAATTTATTGAGCTTCTCGGTAAACTTCATAAAGTTCATATTGTACGGATTGTTTTCTTTAAGCTCCCAATCAAGCTGAGTTTTGAAGTTCCATTCATTATACTGAGCAAACTCCTGACCCATAAACAGCAGTTTTTTACCGGGGTGAGCCATCATATATGCAAGAAACGCACGATATGATGAAAATTTCATATCTCCCTCTCCCGGCATTTTATTTATCATGGAACACTTTCCGTAAACTACCTCATCATGCGATATGGGAAGTATATAGTTCTCCGAAAAAGCATAGAAAAACGAAAATGTTACTTTATCATGGTTAAACGAACGATATATAGGATCAAGAGACATATAACTGAGCATATCGTTCATCCAACCCATATTCCATTTAAAATTGAAGCCTAAACCGCCCATGCTTGTAGGTTTTGTCACCATAGGCCATGCGGTAGATTCCTCGGCTATCATGAGAGCATCGGGATGCATGGAGAATATGGCTTCATTAAGCCTTTTCAAAAACTCGACAGCCTCCAGATTCTCATTGCCGCCATGTATGTTTGCAGTCCACTCACCGTCACGCCTGTCGTAGTCAAGATAAAGCATTGAAGCAACAGCGTCAACACGCAAACCGTCAACATGCATTTCGGTAAACCAATAATTAGCGCTTGAGATAAGGAATGAGCAGACTTCTGCTTTTCCATAATCAAACACATGAGTTCCCCAAGCCTTATGTTCCTTCTTGCGAACATCAGTATACTCATAGCAGCATGTGCCGTCAAATTCATAAAGTCCGGGAGCATCTTTCGGGAAATGCGCAGGTACCCAGTCAAGAATAACGCCTATGCCGGCTTCATGGAACATATCGACCATTCGGCGGAAATCATCGGGAGTACCGTATCTTGACGTAGGAGCGTAATATCCCGTAACCTGATAGCCCCATGAGCCGTCATAAGGGAACTCAGTCAGCGGCATGAATTCTACATGAGTATATGACATTTTTTTGAGATAAGGTATAATATCATTTGCAAAATTAATATATGAAGTAAAAACTTCCTCTTCACCCGTATTTTTCCATGAGTTAAGGTGAACCTCATAAATATTCATGGGACTTTTATACACTGAACGTCCTTTTTTAGACTCGTACCATGCGGAGTCTTTCCATTCATATTCACTTTCGTAAATCTTGGAAGCCGTACCCGGACGTGTCTCAAAGTGTGAAGAATACGGATCAGATTTGAGCAGTATTCTTCCGTCACGCGTCTCAATGCTATACTTATAAATATCAAAACGCTGAAGCTTGGATATTTCCGCCTCCCAAACCCCATCATAAATAAGTTTCATCGGATTCTTGTTGCGATTCCATTCGTTAAAATCACCAACCACAGAAATACTCACAGCATTAGGAGCCCATACTCTGAAAGTATAAACCTTACTGCGCCCTTTTTTCCTTGAATGTACCCCAAAGAATTTCCAGGCTTCATAGTTTTTCCCCTGATAAAACAGATACATTGGAAAATCATTGGGATTGTTATTATTATTAACTGACATAATTCAGCCCCCTTTGCTTTAAACCGATATTACCGTTCATGAAACCTTTCTTAATTATGACCGTATATCGGCACATGGCGATTATGCGAAGAAGTAAGCAAGTGCGGAGTAGTACGCAGTATCACCTATTAACATTATATCAGAAATGGCATAAATTATCAAGTTTTTCTGCAAATTTGCACAAAAATTCAGACAATGCCATAAATACAAATTGTATTTTTTGTGCAAATTGCCATACTCTCTGCATCTGTCGAATTAAAAGGTTTGTTATTTAAGGCTAATATATTTACACACAAATGTTTTCTTCGCATTAAAAATTATGAATTTATTTAATTGATTTTTATTGTTTTTTGAATTTGTTTTATATTAAGACATTAAATACGCACAATCATGCTCCCCGAAAGACACACTCTCGGGGAGCGATAATTCAGAGCCTGTCCGCATAGAGATTATATGGACATATTCTTATTTCTTAACAATTTTCACACCGATTACTGTAACATCGTCTGAACGTATGTTTGGATTAAAAACATCCGCTTTAACTGTTATTTCACGGACAATATCCTGTACGCTTCCCCCTCGAAGAAGAAGCTCTTTTATGTAAAGGTACGCATTTTCTGTTATACCGTCCGAAAACATAATAATTATATCCCCTTCAGATAAATTTTGCTCAGATACACAAATTTCCGCTTCCTCCACAATTCCTATCGGAAAAACAGGCGACGACAGCTTGATAACATTGTCTCCCCTGCGTATTATAGTTGGCGCTGCTCCCGATTTTACGGAAGTCATGACGCAGCTGTCAAGATCTATCATTACTGCATCAAGGGTTGCAAAAGATTCTTCACGGGATTTTGTGACCATAACCGAATTTACCATTCTGACAGCCGATTCAGGCTTCATTCCGCTGCAAATAAGCCTTCTGAATAAACCTATTACCATATGAGAATCTACTGCCGCGGATTTTCCGCTGCCCATACCGTCTGAAAGCACGATATACCGAACACCGAGACTGTCCGAAAATGCAGAAGAACTATCGCCGCTAAGCTGCGAACCCGCTGCGCATACCGCCGCCGAATATACTTCAAGATCAAATGTTGGCGGTTCATACAAACCCATTTTCAATTCCTTTGCAGAACTTACGGACGCCGCGGACGAAAGCCTTATCCCAAGCGTGTCAGACAATAATCCGCATATCCGTTCGGAAGATTCAGGTATTTCTCCCGTTTCGAAAAAAATTTCTATTGTAAGCCTATTAGATACAGTATAACCCGCTGTGATTCTTATGAACTTTATTCCGTGATTTTTCAGTGTTTCCTCTATACGAGCCGAAATTGGCGGAGAATGACGAATCTTTCCCTGCTCTCCCGAACTTCGTACAAGCTCAGCGGTTATTTTAAGCTGCTCTGTCAGCAGCCGTCTTTCATCGGAATACCGCAGATCCATCAGACGCCGCGCTGTACGCATTCTTAATTCTCTTTCCAGCTCGTCAGCCGCTTCTTTCTTGCGTATACAGTCTTCCGGAAGTATCGGAATAACTTCTCCTGCCGTCTCTGACAGTTCCCCTCGGCATATGCTTCGGCGGTAACACGTACCGCATACTTTATTTTTTTGTATAACTTCTTTGTTCTTTTCATCAGCGGAGGCAGCCAAAGCCTCGGATATACGTCCGGAATCACGGCGAACAGCTTCGATAGCGTCAGATAGGAAATTTTGTCTTACTTCATTTATATCAATCGAATTTTTAGGAGAGTCTCCCGATATTACAAGCCACTTTTCCGAATAATGGGGAGCAGCAATAATAAACAACGCACTTCCGCAGACAATGCTCAAAGTTAGTTCCGGAGATGATGCTTCTCCAATAAGAACGCTGAACATAAAACAGGAAAGAGCAAAAAAAACAGCAGAAATCAATATTCTTCCCCTGCTGATAAACCCCATAAGAAGCCCGGCAACCGGCAGAACAGCAGCAGCCGCTCCAATATGTACGGAGGCAAGAAACGCTCCGCTTGCACCCAAAGCTCCGCAAACTACGCCGCCCAAGCTCCGATAAAAATATGCTGCAAGAGCAGTTGCAGCAGAAATAACTACAAGTCCAATATCAACCGCAGGAATGTCAATTGCACATAACGATGCTGAAAAAACGATATAAACAACTCCCCACAGGCAACCACCGGAACCGCTGACATCAATGACTCTTTTTTGCGAAAAACCGTCAAACAGTTCTGCCGCCGCAAATGATGTAAAACCCGCTATTATGCCATAAAGACTGTAAAAAAGTAATTTTTCGGGAAATTCTCCGATAAGCCAAGATACCGCCGTCCCTGAAAGCAATACGGATACAGCTGTAACAATACCGCTTCCGATTGGCATACTGAGCTTTTTTGAAAACATTTTTCCAATAACTATAACAGACATCGCTCCTAATTTTACGATACACTTTCCCACAGAATCAGTTAGAACGCATCGTATTACCGCTCCCATGAAAACAGCTATTGAAAAAGGCAGACTTAATGCTCCGGCAAGTGCAATATCGGCGAATGAGGCAACTCCTGCAATAGTCGTTCCCGAAAAAACAAATCCTCCTGCGAAAGAAAAAATAAGTCCTGCTGCCGCAGTAAACGCCTTGACGCCTAAAATTTTCTTATTCATTTTTATCACCCGTTCAATCGATAGTATATTGATTATACCACAATTTACAGGCGTTTTTTGTCGTTTTGGCACTCCTTGAAAAAACTTCTGACGGCAGATTTAGTTGAATAACAATAAGAACTTGCATTCATAGAATAAAATCTGCGTCCTTTCCGTAAAATTCTATATTTGTTGCGTTAAAAAAACTTGAAATACGTCAGTATTCCTGTGGTCTTTCGCCCTGCAATCATAAAATTTTTCTCGAAAATCCGCATTTTCTATAAACACAAGTTCTAAAACTGCTGAACCGTATATATACAGCACAGCAGTTTTTTAATTCTATTTTACTATAAACAAATTCTATATGAATTAAATGTAATGTACATCTTTATAAAATCCGGTATTTGGTTTTACCAAGAACCTATTTCGCCCTCGTGACCGTATTCGCCCTGATTCGGATCAGTCGGCGGATCTATAACAGGCGGATCTGTCGGCGCAGGAGGGGGATCTGTGGCGACAACCGGAGGCTCGGTTGGCTTTGGAGCAGCTGTCGGCGCTTCAGTAGCAGGAGCGTCTGTAGGAGCTGAGGTGGCTGCCTGGGTTGGCTGCAATGATACGTCTGCATCCTTCGGCAAATAATAAACAATCAGCTTCTTGCCCTCTTTATTGCTGAAATATTCTCCCGGATTTACCTGCTTTCCGTCTACTTGAAGTTGTGTAATGCTGTCGGGAGTTCCAAATGAGCTTGCAGACTCAATAAGAGAATAGTTTGAAATACCAGCTTCCTTGAGTGCATTTTCATACTGAGAAACGGTAAGTCCGTTGTACTGAGGTATATTCGCTCCCTCCTTACCCTTGCTTACCTTTAGCTTGACAAGCTTGCCCTGAGGTACAAGAGTCCCCACTTCAACGTCCTGTTCAAGTATAATATCCGCTTCATGCTCGTTATCGTATACGTATTCAGCTTCAAATCGGAAGTAATCCTTGTATTTTTTCTCTGAAAGGCTGTAAAATTTTCCTACAAGATCCGGCATCTCGGTATCAGGCTTCGGCTCATCCGAATCATCGGGAGCTTGCGTGGCATCCGAAGAAGATGAACTGTGCCTTGAGGAAGACGATTCGTCACCTTGTTCGGAAGGTCTGAATACAGGCATAAGGAACACCACAATAATAAGCAGTATTGCCAAAAGAAGTATGCCTATAATAACCGGCACTTTCAATCTGTCAACCATATTGACTTTTTCTACGCCGTACTCGTCATCATCGTCATCCGGTTCACGGTAATAACGCTCATTCACGGGAGGCGGATAATTCATTCTGTCATAATAATATCCCTGCTGAGGCTCGCCGGGAGCTTCATACATATCGGGTTCTGCGACAGGTTCCGGATATGATGCCTGCGGCTGAACAGGATCAGCAACAGATTTAAACAAAGCAGAAGGCTGTTCAAAAAGACGCGTCACAAGCTCTGTAATAGTCTGTATGCGTTCGCTGCCTGAAAGCTGCATTCCATCCATAATAGCCCTTGAAACATGAGCCGGGATAGACGGATTAAGCATTGCAGGCTCGCAAAGATCGTCATGCTTAAGACGGCTCTGCGAATCTACAGGCATGCAGCCTGTAAGCGCACGATAAAGAACAGCACACACTCCATAAACATCTGTCCACGTACCCTGTCGGCTGCTGCTGTTTGCCGAATATTGCTCCGGAGCAGCATAACCCTTGAAAAGTTCATGTTCAAGTCCGGCGCCAACTGTTCTTGCAGCGGATACGCAGAAACCGGAAAGCTTAAGCTCACTCCTGTTATTTATAAAAATTGTCTCCGGACTTATTGCTCTGTGAATAATACCTGTATTGTGAAGTATTCCGATAGTTGTAAACAAAGGAGGAAAAAGTCTTGAAACCTGTTCCCAACTTAGTTCGCCTGCATTGTCCTTGAGATAATCGAGCATTTTCTGTCCTTCGATATATTCAAAAACAGTATAAGTAGTATTATTATCCGCAAACATATCGAGTATCTGCTCGATATTTGAATTATTTCTGAGTCTTGCAAGGGATTTGTTAAGCTCGGTATATTCGGCCATAAACGCTTTGTACTTAGCAAGATTATTGTAATTGACGCTTATAGTAGCCTTATTTTTCACACGTGTACAGAAATTTACAGGCATATACTCTCTGAGCATGACCTTGCAGTCTGTCGAAAGATCGTGTCCTACATAAGCAGCGCCTTCTCCATTGCTTTCAAGAAGCACGCCAACGAGGTATCTGTCCCGAAGCACAGTTCCGGGAGTGATATAATTCGCATTGTGCGGAGTGGTCTCATCAAATCCGCAATAAGGGCAGATATGCTGATCAGCATCGTACTTTTCCATACATCTGTAACAGAATCTACGTTCTCCCAAAGCAGCTCCTCCTTTTATGAAGTATCAGAGGCAAAGAATTCAAAGGTCAAAGTATTGCGTACCTGTATCTTTTCAGCTTAACCTCTCAAATATAAAATTAAATGCATATTAAAAGCTACTGTCTGTCACATGCCGTTGAAACTGCATGGATCATAATATACTTTAATTTATTTGCATTCACATTTAATTATATCAGAAGATTACATGAAAGTCAACCAAAAAAGCAAATATGATACTATTCGGGATTATTTGTATCTTCTCTGTAAATGTTTTGTAACCTAATTGTAATCTTATTTTAATATTCCCGAATCGAACATCTCCTGAGCTGCAAGCAGAACACCAAGTTTTCCGCTTGTAAAAGTAATGCCTCCCTGCATCCATACCGCATAAGGCTCACGTATCGGCGCATCGGCAGAAAGCTCTATAGACGCCCCCATTGTAAACGCTCCCGCTGCCATAATAACTTTACTTGTATAACCGGGCATATCCCATGGTTCGGGCGAAACAAAAGAATCTATCGGCGCACCTTTCTGAATGCCGCGGCAGAATGCACAGAGCTTTTCTTCATCGCCAAGCTCAATAGCAGTTATTATGTCGCCTCTCGTTTCATCCTTTTCAGGTGAACATCTGAATCCCAGAAGTCCGAAAACCTCGCTTGCAAAAACCGCGGTTTTCAGCGCAGCCGCAACAACGTCCGGCGCAAAAAAAAGTCCAAGAAGCATTTCACGGTTCATATCGAGCGTACATCCGACTTCCTTACCCATGCCTACGCATGTCAGACGATATGAACAAAGCTCAACAAGGTCGGCACGTCCTGCGATATATCCGCCTGTACGTGCAATTCCTCCGCCTGCGTTTTTAATAAGAGAACCGACTATAATATCCGCTCCGACAGCAGTAGGTTCGCATGTTTCCACAAACTCGCCATAACAATTATCCACCATGATTATCGCATCAGGGTTTCCTTTTTTTGCAGCATTTATCATTTGCTCTATATCGTTAACCGTAAATGCGCGTCTGAGGGAATATCCTCTTGAACGCTGAATGTACACGACTTTCGCGTCCCTGACAGTTTCCGTTATACCGTCAAGATCAGCCTTACCGTCCGCAAGCAAATCTACCTGCGCATACTCAACTCCATAATCCATAAGTGAACCGTTTCCCTTTTCACCTGCAATTCCTATGACTTCCTCAAGCGTATCATAGGGTCTGCCTGTAATGGAAACCATTTTATCGCCTGTTCTGAGAACTCCGAAAAGCGCAGTAGAAAGCGCATGAGTTCCCGAAACAAAGTTAAATCGTACAAGAGCATCTTCAGCTCCGAATACCTGAGCAAAAACCTTATCAATCGCTTCTCTGCCAATATCACCGTAGCCATAACCGGTTGAACCGTAAAAACACGGCTCGCTTATACGATTATCCGAGAAAGCTTTCAGAACCTTTGCGCCGCAGTACTCGGCATTATTCTCGATTCTTGCAAATGCTTCGGCACACTCCTTTTCCGCTTTATCAGCAACTTTCAACAGCTTTTCATTAAAATTGTAAATTCCCTTTATATTCATATTTATTTCCTTTCAATTCTGCAGTTTTCCTTTGCTGAGACTTTCTTTTTCAACATCTCTGCGTTCGAGAACTATCTCGGTTTCTATTTCTTTAAAGCCTATTTCACGGTAAAATCCAACACGAACATCCAACGCAAAAAGGAATGCTCGTTTACCAAGATTATTGAAAAAATATGCAAGCCATTTCAAAAACTGCCGTGCATAACCGCTTCCGCGGCATGAAAGCTTAGTAGCAACCTGGCCGATAAGCACCTCGTTTTCAATATCAAATAAAACAGAAGCTGTCGTACAGCCTCGATATGTGAACACACGGCTTATTCCATGACGACAGCGATGCGACGTATCGGTATACCACAGAGAAAAATCCGAAATATTTGGAAATCCCTCGCTTAATATCTTGTACACCTCCGGCAGACTGGGATCAAAGTTCACATACTCCTCGCCAAAGCTCATACTGCTTTCATCGGAAACAAGTTCGAAAATTGTTCTGTTAAGCATCTGATAATGCTCTTCGAGGCCGATATTATGCAGAATGCGACAGTCCCCCTCAACACGGAACGGAAGATTCATATTAATAAAAAATCTCAGTTCGTCTGTTGCCTCAAGGGAATCGTCCCCACAGATAATAAGGGTCGAATTGATAATAAACATATATCCCTCTCCGGATTTATCCGTAATCTTATAAAAACGGCAAAAATCATACCCCGCCCCATAAGCCTTCATGTAGGCGATCATTTTCCGACCGGAGAGAGTTTTAAGCAAAAGTCCGCGGTCAAGTTCACTTTCGCTTCGGACAATTTTTATCATAACTCATGCACCCTTTTGACAAGCTCGCCTGCAAGCAGCAGCATATTATCCAAATCTTCGTAATTTGCCACGCATGATGGACTGTGGATATATCTGCAAGGTGCAGAAACGGCTATTGTCCGCACTCCTCCGCGGCTAAGATGTATCGCTCCGCTGTCATTTCCGCCTGCTATCATAGTTTTTGTCTGACAAGGAATACCAAGCTCCGATGCTGTATCAAACGCTAAACGATACAGTTCCTTATCGTAAACGGTGCTTTTATCCATAAATCCAACTACGGGTCCTTTTCCGAGAGAACATACTTTTTTTGCGCCGCTTATGCCGTCAATATCAGACGCAGTAGTTGCTTCAAGAACTACCGCAAAGTCAGGATCAACTGAAAATGCCGATACCCTCGAACCCCTCAGACCAATTTCCTCCTGTACGTTGAAAACAAAATATGTATCGTATTCTACTCCGCGGCGGATAAGCTCTGTCATCACCGCACAGCCGGCACGGTCGTCTATAGCCTTTGATTTCAGGCAGTTTCCGCCAAGCTCCGTAAAGTCCGAATCAAAATAAACACAGTCGCCAAGCTTTACATACTGTGCCGCCTCCTCCTTTGACTCAGCTCCAATGTCGATATACAGATTATCAAATTTCGGCGGAGTTTCACGTTCCTCTTTTGAAAGATTGTGAACGGCAGCCGAACCTATAACGCCGCTTATTCTGTTTATGCCTACCGTCACTTGTCTTCCGATCACTACAGCAGGATCAACTCCGCCTACTTCACCGAAACATAGCGTTCCGTCATCACGGATATAAGTCACTATAAAGCCTATCTCGTCCATATGAGCGGCTACCATTACTTTTTTGCCGGAGGACTTTTTTCCTTTACATAAGCAAATAAGATTCCCCAAAGAGTCAATATTGTAATCACAGTAATCACTTATTTTTTTTGTTATTGCCTCACGAACGGCAGATTCATTTCCCGAAGTTCCGTTAATAAGACATAATTCTTTCAGCAATTCTTTCATTATGACTGCCTCCCGATAAATTCAGCAAGTATTTTCGCTGTATTACGCACATCCAAAAGATCAATAACCTCAACCGGAGTGTGCATATTTCTAAGCGGAACAGACAATGTACAAACCTTAGCTCCACAGCGTGATACGGAGTATTGGTCTGCGTTCGTGGAAGTCATGCCGTTCATTACTTCAATTTGATAAGGCAATCCGGCAGACTGAGCGGCGCAAATAAGCCCGTCCGAAACTTCACCTGAAAGAGCGGGGGCAATGCCTATCATAGCACCTTTTCCGAGCAATCCGCACTTTTTTCGATCCTCTCCATCGGCGTATGCAAAGCTTACGTCAACCGCCACTACAACGTCGGGCGCAAGGCTGTATGCTCCAATTTTTGCGCCGCGTTCTCCCAGTTCTTCCTGAGAAGAAAAAACGACAGTAACATTGTATGCAGTCTCACGGTCTTTAAGAAGCTCCAAAGCATATAAAATTGCAGCGACCCCAGAACGGTCGTCCAATGCTCCGCCTGTAATTCGTTCTCCGAGGAGCGAACGGCATTTCACATCAAAGGTTACGCTGTCCCCGGGCGAAACGATTTTTTCCAGTTCGGACTTTGAAGCTCCCGTATCTACAGCAATATCATCAAAGGACAACACCTTGCTTTCTCCATTTGAAAGATGCGGAGGAATCGAACAAATAACGCCTCTTATTTCGCGAGTTCCATGAATTACAACCTGCTGTGCTGACAAAAGCCGACGATCAATTCCGCCTAAATTTCCAATTTTTATAAAGCCTTCGTCCGTTATATGGGTTACGATCATTCCTATCTGATCTATATGAGCGTCAAGAACAAGGTTGGGCAACCCTTCCTTATGCGTACCGAATTTTCCGATAACGTTTCCATTTATAATTTCAGCTTCGGGACAATATCTACACAGCATTTCCAACGCCAGCTCGGCTGCCGCCGTCTCGCTGCCGGAAGCTCCGTGGATCTCCGACAGCGCGATAACTGTTTCTTTTAAATCCATAATTTCACTCCCCCAAAAATAATATATGTTATTATAACATATTTTACCGTTCTATGCAAGAGATATTTATTACATTAATAAAATAATGGACGATCATAGCAAAAATACTTAACCGTCCATTATTTTTATTTCAGTACTGCGACCGCATCAGAAATATTTTTTTCCATTGCCTCGTTACCGTATTTATCAACATCTGCTTTACTTTTTGCTCCGTGAGTAAGGCAACCTGCTCCGCCGATGCATCCGCCCGAACACGCCATTCCCTCTATAAAATTTGCATCAAGAAGATTTTTGGACTTTTTTATCAGAGCGGTACGGCAAGCTTCTATTCCGTCGCAGGAACAAGATTTAAGTTCAAAATTGTCAAGACCCTGCTCTTTCAGTCCCTCTGCTACCGCATCGGAAAGACCTCCGCACCGAGCGAAAATCCGTCCGAAATATGAAGCGTTATCAAGAACTCCCTGTTCAAGAGAAGTTATATCTATGTCCCGACTGTCAAAAAGCGCCTGTAATTCTTCAAATGTCAAAGCTGCATCCACATATGGCTTAACAGATTCCTTTTGTACCTCTGCTTTTTTAGCCGTACACGGTCCGATAAAGATGACCTTAGCGTTTTCGTCAGTTTCCTTTATATATTTCGCAATTGCCGCCATCGGAGATAAGTTATGCGATACAAACGGCTCTAATTCGGGAAATGATTTATGTATATACTCCACAAATGCAGGACAGCACGAGCTTGTCAGAAATCCTTTTTCCGCAAGCTCTTTCGATTCAGCCAATGCTACCATATCAGCGCCGAGAGCCGCTTCCACAACAGTATGAAATCCAAGCTCCTTTATGCCTGTTATTACCTGACCGAGCTTAGCATAAGTAAACTGACTTGATATTGACGGCGCAACCACAGCGTAAAGCTTATAATTCTTACCTTCGCTGCTCTTTTTCAGCAGATCTACAGCATTAAGCATAAAAGATTTATCCATTATAGCGCCAAACGGACACTGATATACGCATGCGCCGCATGAAATGCACTTATCGTTGTCAATAGTCGCCGCCTTATTTTCATTCATGGATATTGCCTTGATCTTACAAGCATTCTGACAAGGACGCTTTCTGCTTACAATAGCAGTATACGGACATACCTTAGCGCATTGACCGCATTCTTTGCACTTAGATTTGTCAATATGAGCAGCATGATCGCTGTCAAATGTAATAGCGCCGAATCTGCACACATCTTCGCAGCGATGTGCAAGGCACCCGCGGCAGGCATTGGTCACTTCATATCCTCCAACAGGACATTCATCGCATGCAATGTCAATAACTTCGATTACATTAGGATTTTCCTTGTTTCCGCCCATTGCCAGCTTCACTCGCTCAGAAACGATCGCACGCTCTTTATAGACACAGCATCGCATTGTCGGTACATTTCCCGGAACTATTAATTTCGGAATATCAAGCAAATTGTCGTACAGCGTATCGTTCCATGCCTGACGTGCCACCTCACGGAGTACTTTATATTTTAAATGCTGTATTTTTGTATCGAATTTTCTCATATTCGTCTCCTTAGAAATAGCTGACTTTAATTCGCTTCCCCATTTGTTTCAGACAGCGCGAAAGCTCTTCTACAAGCTTCATTTTAATATTGAAATTTATAGGAAGATCCGGATTCTGATGTGCCGGATTCATAGCTCTGCCAACATAAAAATTGATGTCCGTAGCTTCTTCAAAAAGAAGCTGACATATAAGAGAAGCGCCGTCTCTTCTATGACTCCATTCCTCGTAGAGTTCATTTCCGCTAAGGTAATCCTCGGCATAGGAAAGCACTTTATTCACGGTAATAACGCCTTCTGTCACAAGGTCAACTCCCTCAATCTTAGCAATTGGCGGAACATCGGATTTTTCATACTCAATACTTGCTTTCAGAGGTCTGCGAAGATATTTTGCCGCTATCGTTGAAGTTGTACCGCCGCATATAATATGCTTACCCTCTTTTGAAAAAAACAGCGACATCATACGTCCGCAGTCGTCACGATTTGACGGCGGACCGAAAAGTATATTCATCGGCTCGCGCCTGCGCACCTTGACTACACAGGAGGTGGCATCGTCTCCCGGCTGTCCGCCGTAAAGCCTGTTAACCTCATCAATTAAATATGTAGACAAAGTTTTTGCCGTATAACCGGCACTTGCCAAAGCCTCCATAAACATTACAATATCGTCTCTCTGCCAGCCGAAATTATACCCGATACCTATTCCAGCATGTGGACAGCCGTCACTCATAGCAACAAAAACATCGCCTTCATGAAGCTTAATAGACGAACGAAAAATCTTCTTACCGCCAATATGCATCTCAGTTGCAGGGTAATCGTAATTTTTTCCGTCTCGGATAAGTATTGCCATAGGATTGTCATACTGTATAAGCTCTGCTGTTTCATTATTAATAAGATGTATTATAGTAAACGTTGAATAAGCAACTCCGCGAACCGAACATATCGGCAGTGTTGCGGCTATAGTTTCAACACAGTCCTCAATTGATAATCCGCTCGCCATCATAGTTGAAATTATTTTTGAAGTGAGGGTAGAAAGAATACTTGCCTTTACACCGCTTCCAAGACCATCCGCAAGCACAATTACAGAAGAATTTTCATCTTGTTCAACAATGTCCACATGATCGCCGCATAGCTGTTCACCTGCATGATTTATACTTTTCCAGCCAATATCTGTACAAAGATTATTCATCGGCAATACTCTCCTTTAATTTGGAAAGTGCAATTTTCGTTTCCGCCGCTGTTTCGCCAAGAAGCGACGCTATCTCCTGAACAATCCGCATCTGTTTATCTACCACCTTATCAGCTATCTCAACAGTCTGCCGGCTGATGTTTTCTTTCTTTTCACGCTCTGTTTCCTCATCGGTAACATCGCTCATAATGCAGATAAGCAGGTGATATTCCTTATCGTATATAACAGACTGTTCAACGTATTTTTTATATTCCGCAAGATAAATACGTTTATCGCGCACATCCTTTCCGCTGTTGAGAACCTCCATGAAAACAGCGGGATCAAGAATTCGAATAACCTGTTCTCCAAGTACGTCCGAAGCATAACGGATATTCATAATTTTTCTTGCCGCGTTGTTTATCTGCTGAACTTCAAGACTTTCGTTAAGAACAATCAGTCCGTTAGGAGTATTATTAACAACATTATCGGAAAAGCTCTCGGCTTTGTCTTTCAAAAACGGCAGACACATTGAGACTTCCGCTTTACCCTGATATATTGCAATTGCCTTTTCGCGGCATGTATTATAGCCGCATGAACCGCAGTTCAGCTCGTCTGATTGTTTTATTTTTCCCATTTGACGAAGAATAGCGGCTATTTCACTTTCGGACGGCTGCTGTATATTGCGGTTGATTATCTCAAAAGACTTTTTAATTTCTGCTGACTCCGGCATATCAACGTCAAAATCAAGACTGCCCGCAAATTTAGCGATTGCAGAATAGTCACTTATCGGAGAACGATGACGCTTTTCCATAACAGGACCGCCCACACAGCTGCCGACACATGCCGACATTTCTATGAAACAATTTTTGATATTTCCGCACTCGATTTCTTTCAGCGCAGCAATACAGTTCTCTACGCCATCTACAGCCATATATGTATAATTTGGATTATTGCATGCCATAGTTTTTAGGATTCCGCCTGTCGTTGGGAAAAATCTCGCACGGCTTTTCTCATCGCTGTCGGAAACTTTTTTCAGAACTATATTTTCAGATTTGAACCATTCGGAAAGCTCCTCGAAAGTAAGAACAGCGTCAACCGTCCCTTTATATCTTCCCGCCTCGTCCTTTTTTGAAACACATGGTCCTATAAACACCGTTTTTGCATCAGGATAACGTTTTTTCAAATCAAGGCAATGAGCCTGCATAGGAGACACAACGTCCGCAAGATATGGCAGAACCGTTGGAAAATATTTCTGAATAAGAAGATTTACGGAATGACAGCATGAAGAAATAATTACATCTCTTTTATCTTCATTTATCATGCGTTCGTATTCAGTTTTGACCATTGTCGCGCCCATAGCTGTTTCCTCGACCGCAAAGAATCCAAGCTGTTTCAGTGCGTCGGTCATTGCACCGATTCCGACTCCGCTGTAATTAGCCGCAAACGATGGCGCAATGCTTACCGCAACAGGGTTATTCTGCATGAGAACCTTTACCTTTTCAGTATCGTCAACTATTTCTTTAGCATTCTGCGGACATACCACAAAACACTGTCCGCAAAGAATACACTCGTCTCCGATGATATGAGCCTGATTCCCGGAAAAACGAATTGATTTCACGGGACAATGACGAATACACTTATAGCAGTTTTTGCAGTTAGATTTCTTAAGTTTCAGGTATTCTGACATTATTCGCACTCCCTTATGTAAGCTTTTCAAGAATTTCGGTTTTGAAAAATTCACCAACGGTTTCAGGCGTTACCGAAAAACATTTATCATCTACGGAAACGCATACGCCCTGCTGACATTTACCCATGCAGAATGTTCCGCCAAGCTCTACAGAATCTTTCAAATTATTCGCTCCGATATGATATTGAAGCTGCTCGACCACCTGACGAGAACCTTTCAGGTGGCATGAGCTGCCTATACATACTGTTACTTTCATAAATAAAACCTCCGTTTTATTGCTGCATTTATAAACATTTTAAGACATATTACCTATAATCTGATATTAACAGCAGCATTATTCATAGTCAACAACGTCTACCCAAGAAAGCAGAAATTCCCGTTCCTTTTCATTGCCCTTAACAGACTGTGAAGCCGCAACTATAGGCAGCCACTTCTGCACGTAAGCACGAGGCGTTCCGCTTTTATCACAGAAAAGGTACAAATACTTTTCAGCAGCGTCAATGTCTCCGCTAAGCCAAAAAAGCAAATAAGTTCTCGCTGCGTCCGCCGAAGCATTTCCCTGAGTTGCATGAGACCAATCAAGGATATACGGCGTTCCGTCATCGGTAATAATAATATTGGATGGATTAAAGTCCCCATGACACAGTTTGCTGTGCTTTGGCATACCCTCAAGCCTTGTATGCAGATCATATCGCGTTGTTGCGTCAAGTTCGGCCTGTGAAATTTTACGGTTCATTTTATCTTTTAGTTTATTTAGCATCGGACACGTTTTTGACTGCACTTCAAGCTGAAGATCTGTAAACATTTCAAGATACTCGTCCTTTTTGTCGGGATTTTCAGCCATAAGCCTGTCAAGAGTCTGCCCTTTAATAAACTCAGAAACGATAGCCCATTTGCCGTCTATTGTTGTTACTTCGATTATTCTTGGAATATGCAGACCTGTTTCCTCAACTCGTGCCTGATTAAGAGCCTCGTTCAGAACATCCGCCTTTGAATAATCCGAATCAAAAATTTTAACGCATCTATTTCCGTCACGATACACTGTCTTGGCATTTCTTACTGCGATAACTCTTTCAAGATTCATATTCGATCCTCCTTATTTTCTGCGTGAATTTACATAAGTTCGCTTAACGCTGTCTGCATCGGTACTTTTAAGAGCCGATGCATTGTCGGGCATTTCAATCTCGGCAAAATGCTTCTCGCCATAATATGCGTTAAGATACATCTGCTTTATTTCGCTCATAAGAGGATAGCGCGGATTTGCTCCCGTACACTGGTCGTCAAACGCCTGCTCAGTCATTTCGTCCAGACGTTCAAGGAAGTTTTTCTCGTCAATATTGTATTCTCTTATAGACCTTTTAATTCCGACACGCTCCTTGAGTTCGTTTATTTTTGCAATAAGTCCCTCTAATTTTTCATTGTCGTTTCTGCCGTCAACTCCCAGATAATCAGCAATTTCCGCATATCGCGCAAGGGTATGAGGATGACCATACTGAGAAAACGTACCCATTTTTACAGGAGTCTCACTTGCATTAAACCTCAGTACCTCCTCAATCATAAGCGCATTTGCAACGCCGTGGGGAAGGTGGTGGAATGCACCTAATTTATGCGCCATTGAGTGACATACGCCTAAAAATGCATTAGCGAAAGCCATACCTGCCATGGTAGCCGCATTAGCCATTTTCTCACGTGCTTCTGAATCTTCCTGACCGTTGTCATACGCACGGGGAAGATACTCGAAAATTATCTTTAGCGCACGAAGAGCAAGTCCGTCGGTATAATCCGTAGCAAGCATAGAAGCATACGCTTCGAGAGCGTGAGTTACAGCATCTATTCCAGAAGCAGCAGTAAGTCCCTTCGGTGCACTCATATGGAAATCAGTGTCGATAACAGCCATATTCGGCAGCAATTCATAATCTGCAAGAGGATACTTTATACCGCTTTTTTCATCAGTAATAACGGCAAAGGGAGTTACCTCAGAACCTGTTCCAGCCGATGTGGGGATAGCGATAAAGTACGCTTTTTCGCCCATTTTTGGAAACGTATATACACGCTTGCGTATATCCATAAAGCGCATAGCCATATCCATAAAATCAGCTTCAGGATGTTCGTAAAGAACCCACATTATTTTTGCCGCATCCATAGCCGAACCGCCGCCCAAAGCAATAATGCAGTCCGGTTCAAATGATTTCATAAGCTCGGCACCCGCCTTAGCGCTTGCAAGTGTAGGATCAGGTTCAACATCGGAAAATTCCGCATAACGAATTCCCAGCTCATTCAATTTCGAAGTTATTGGCTTTGTATAACCGTTTTTGGACAAAAAGCTGTCAGTGACGATAAAAGCCTTTTTCTTACCCATTACATTTTTCAATTCGTCAAGAGCCAAAGGCAAACATCCACGCTTTAAATAAATTTTTTCGGGAGCTCTGAACCACAGCATGTTTTCTCTCCTCTCCGCAACAGTTTTAATATTTAAAAGATGCTTTACACCAACGTTTTCACTTACGGAATTACCTCCCCAGGAACCGCAGCCAAGCGTCAGCGATGGAGCAAGCATGAAGTTATAGATATCACCGATACCTCCCTGCGATGACGGAGTATTCACCAGTATACGGCAAGTTTTCATACGTGCGGCAAATTCATCCAACTTATCCGATTCTGTAGCAGCATTGAGATAAATTGAAGAAGTATGACCATAACCGCCGTCCGAAATAAGCTGTTCTGCCTTACAGAAAGCGTCATTAATATCATTCGCTTTATACATAGCAAGAACGGGAGAAAGCTTTTCATGGGCAAATTCCTCTGAAATATCCGTACTCTCTACCTCGCCTATAAGAATTTTTGTACCGTCAGGGACGCTGACTCCGGAAAGCTTTGCAATGGTGTAAGCCGTCTGACCAACTATTTTAGCATTCAGCGCACCGTTAATAATAATCGTTTTTCGAACCTTTTCAGTTTCCTCTGAATTAAGAAAATAACAACCCCTTGCAGAAAATTCATCTTTAACCGCATCGTATATTTTCTCATGAACTATGACCGACTGCTCAGAAGCGCATATCATACCATTATCAAAGGTTTTGGAATGGATAATGGAATTAACTGCAAGAATAACGTCTGCTGTTTCATCAATAATCGCAGGAGTATTTCCTGCGCCTACTCCGAGAGCCGGTTTTCCGCTTGAATAAGCAGCTTTTACCATTCCGGGTCCGCCTGTTGCAAGAATAATATCTGCCTCTTTCATGACAAAATTAGTCATTTCGAGACTCGGAACATCTATCCAACCGATAATGCCTTCTGGAGCGCCCGCTTCAACAGCTGCTTCAAGAACTGTTTTAGCCGCTTCAATAGTTGATTTTTTTGCTCTCGGATGAGGACTGATAATAATTCCGTTTCGAGTTTTAAGAGCAAGAAGCGTTTTAAAAATTGCAGTTGAGGTAGGATTTGTAGTTGGTATAACAGCGGCAATAACTCCTATCGGATCTGCGACTTTTTTCATTCCGTAGGATTTATTCTCCTCAATAACTCCGCAGGTTTTTACATTTTTATAAGCATTGTAAATATATTCAGAGGCATAGTGATTCTTTATCACTTTGTCCTCGACAATACCCATACCGGTCTCCTCAACGGCAAGCTTCGCCAAAGGAATACGCTGCTTATTTGCAGCCGAAGCGGCGGCAAGAAAAATTTTATCGACCTGATCCTGAGTATAAACAGAAAAAAGCTGCTGCGCCTTTCTTATTCGTTCAATTGCAGATTCAAGCTTTTCAACGCCGTCAATGATCTCATAATTTTTAGTTTTCATTTTATTTCCTCCGTATAATTATTACGTACAGTTCATCTTGTTAAAATTATAACACACCTTTTATACTTTGGGAATTGCTTCTTTGATATATGAGTAATGTACTATATGATATACCCGATAATCTCTATTTCAGAACCTGTCCACATATTATATGCCGTATTTTCGAAAATATACAGAGTCAGCTTTTTAGAGCGTGTTCACATAAAATGAACATCTCTAATTAATTTCGAATATACTGTCTTTTTGATCTGCAAAGTTCTGTTATAAAACACCTGTCAAGATCGGTAAGGTGATAATCGTTACGATAAATAAGCACATCCTTGTAAACGCGGTGATTATCTGAGCATTTTTTCAGAATCAAGCCGTATCTTTCAAGAAGCTTCTGAGATGCAAAAGACATCCACATAAACGTATCGGTATTTTCAGAAAGCAAATCAAACTGACTTGCCCGCTCAAAAATAAATATTTTTTTATCTATATCATCAGGTAGTTCTGATTTTTTCACTGCACAAGCAGGCATAGACGGTACGAATGGATCTGCATGAGAAATCTCTATATATGATTTCAAATCTTCATAGCGTATATCGCCGCGTTCGGCAAGAGGATGCTTTGCACTCATAATCAGAACGTATGAAAACTCTGCAACAAGCTCATGAATAATATTCTTTTCATCAAGTATTTCTTTGAAATATACATCATGCTCTTCAGCGTATCTGATAATTCCAAGTTTATAATCATTTTCGAGAATGTTTTTTATAACGTTCATAGTATTTGTTTCGTTATAAAACAATTCCGCAGGACTGTACAAATCAATCGCTTTTGTAAATCTTGCAAAGGCTTCGGAAATATAACATGCGCGGGGTACGGAAATCGAAAATTTCTGCTTGGTTTTTAATCCGCTTTTATATGTGGATTCAAGGGAATCAATTTCAGCTAAAATTTTTCTTGCTCTTGTAAGAAACCTTTCACCTTCAGAAGTAACTGTCATTCCCTTTGCGGAACGTGCAAATATTGTTATGCCGAGTGAGGTTTCAAGTTCTTTTATAGCACGGCTGAGATTAGGCTGTCCGATATACAAACTTTCTGCCGCTTTATTTATCGAGCCTGCCTTTTCCGTTTCAACAGCATATTTCAGATGAAGAAGATTCATTTTTATGTTCCGCCTTTCTGTATAAACTTTCTAATCTCCTTATTGACCTCAGATATACGCTCCTTAAGCTCGTTAGCCGACATCCGCATCGCTCCGTTTCCTAAAATTATCATTTGTTCAATACCGTCCGAGGTTGCTACGCGAACTCTGTGTTTCTTTGAAAGCTCATGAGTGACTCGCTCAATATAGCTGTCTGCTGTTTCCGCCTCTTTAGTATAAACTATACTGATATTAAAATGCTTTTCAGTATCACGCCGCTTGCCCTTGACCCTATATGCGTCAAAAACCACAATTATTTCATATCCCGATACTCCCTGATAATTGCTCATTATTTTAATAAGCTCAGCCCTCGCTGAATCTAAGTCGGAAGCGGCAATTTTTTTCAGTTCGTCCCACGCAAAAATTATGTTATAACCGTCTACGATCAAATAATCGGGACTTTCATAATCCGGCAGATTTACGGGATTTGAATAATCCTTTTTTACCTTTACGGATTTAAACGCCTTTCTCGGTTCTTTATCTGTTTTGCCGTAGGTACGCTCAAAAATCTCCATAAGCTCCTCATCGGAAACGGATTTAACAGTATTTTTCCTGACTCTCCTACCATCATCTGAATTTTTAGAATTTATATGCAGACAACTTGGAAGGTGCATATGCTCCGCAGCATCTTTCCAATTCACGTTCATACCCGCGCCATGGCTGCAAAACACCGAATCTGCGGTATTTTCCTTATCTGCATCCGGATCGTAGGCTATAGCGGATATTACTTCTTCTGAATTATGACATTCACGAAAACCTCCGTTTACGCATGTCAGCCGTCCTCTGCCTCTTGTGAAGCCTATAACCTCAGAAACATAATCGTTTATCTCAGATACCGGCGCACATCCCTTGATAACAGCGATATCTCCTGATATTTCCGGAGCTTTAAAGTCAGCCGACATACGCTGTAGATCTGCAATAGCACGACCTACGCATTCCTGCGGAACTTCAAGCTCATAGTCGTAATAAGGTTCTAAAAGAATGCTTTTCGCCTGCCTCAGTCCATGACGTACGGCACGATAAGTAGCCTGACGGAAATCGCCGCCTTCAGTATGCTTCAAGTGTGCCTTACCTGCCGCAAGGGTTATTTTCATATCGGTTATAGGAGAACCCGTAAGAACGCCGATATGAACTTTTTCATCCAAGTGAGTAAGGATCAATCGCTGCCAGTTCCGATCAAGCTCGTCCTCATGAACAATCGTATCAAATACTAATCCGCTGCCTCTCGGCATAGGTTCAAGTATAAGGTGAACTTCCGCATAATGGCGCAGCGGTTCGTAATGACCTGCTCCCTCTACTGCGTTGGCAATAGTTTCCTTATATGCAACTGCTCCGCTGCCGAATGATACCTCAAAACCAAATCTTTCAGCGATTATAAGACTCAAAACCTCCAGCTGCACTGCCCCCATAAGCTGAATATGTATCTGTCTGAGCTGTTCATTCCATACTATATGAAGCTGAGGATCTTCATCTTCCAATCGGCGAAACTCTTTCAACGCTTCAAAAACATTTTTATCCGCAGGAAGTATGACCTGATATGTCATAACAGGCTCAAGAACAGCTCGTTCGGAATTTGGAACGCTGCCTATTCCCTGACCGGAATAAGCAGCTTCAAGTCCCGTTACTGCACATACTTCCCCCGCCGCTGCAAATTCGGCAGTTCGAAATTTTTCACCCGAATAGAATCTGACTGAACTGATCTTCTCAGATATTTCAATGCCGTCAGCAGTTTTATACGAAAGCTCGGAACGCACTTTAAGCTCTCCGCCTAAAATTTTCAAATGAGTAAGCCGTGTTCCTTTATTGTCATACGAAATCTTATAAACTTTCGCACCAAACGTATCCGAATATTCTTTACATTCGGTAAATCTGTCAAGTCCGTCGAGAAATTCGGAAATTCCCTCCATTTTAAGTGCAGAACCAAAAAAACACGGAAATACCCTTCTTTCCGAGACTGCGCGTACCAACGCGTTATCCGGCAATATGCCATTATCAAGAAAAGCATCCATAAGCTCTTCATCACAAGCAGCGGCGTTTTCTGCGATCATGTTATTATCCGAAAAATCAGTACAGTTTTGGGAAAGACGTTTTCTCAAATCATCCATAATCGAATGTCTGTCCGCAACTGTTAAATCCATTTTATTTACAAAAATAAATACAGGAACTTCATACCGCATAAGAAGTTTCCAAAGCGTAGACGTATGGCTCTGTACACCGTCGGCAGCGCTTATAACAAGCACCGCATAATCAAGGATCTGCATTATACGCTCAGTTTCGGCAGAAAAATCCACATGTCCCGGAGTATCCATTAAAGTAAACCGCGTCCCGCCATAAGTTGTCTCCGCCTGACCCGCAAAAATCGTTATTCCTTTTTCGCGTTCTATTTGATTTGTATCAAGAAATGAGCTGCCAAAATCCACACGGCCTATTTTGCGTATAGCGCCCGTTTTATAAAGCATAGATTCTGCAAGAGTGGTTTTTCCCGAATCTACGTGAGCCGTAATACCCAATATCAAATTCTTCATTAAAATTCCTTCCTTGATCCTTTTATACAATTATAACATATTTCCGAAGTTAATTCAAGACACAATTTTTGATTCAAACGAATATAATAAAAGAAAGATATTTACGGAATAAACGAGGTGATATTAAATGAGTCGGCGAAGAAAAAAAAGGCGCAGCACTCGCAGCATCCTTGGAACATTTATACTTATTGCAGTTATAGTTCTTCTTATATTATCCATATCACGTCTTGACAAAGCTGTAAGACCGGCAGCGAAATTGCAGGCGCAGCAAATTTCTCAGAAAACGGCAAATATTATAATAAATGATGCTGTCTCGCAATACATAGCTAAAAATGAGTACACATACAGCGATTTTGCAGCTGTTCTTTACGATGAATCCGGGCGTGCATCGGCTGTGGAGGCATTGTCGGAAAATATAAACCGCGTTCAGGCTGATCTTACGGCTGAAATAAACAGACGATTAAACGCTTCTGGAGAATCAAATGCTGAAATATCTTTGGGTTCTCTCAGCGGCTCGTACCTTTTGGCAGGAAAAGGTCCGACTGTTAAAGTCAGAATATGTCCTGTAGGATCTGCTGAGGTCAGACTTACGAGCTCATTTGATTCAGCAGGTATAAATCAGACGCGTCATAGAATTTACGCTGAAATTTCAGCAGAAATAATTTCTGCAACGACCCTTTACAGTTTTGATACCAATGTAAAATTCGATTATCTGCTGGCGGAAACGGTAATTATCGGAGATGTTCCGCAATTTACCGCAAAGGCATGGAATTCTCTGTAAGAGCCTGTTTAGTATCTCGCGCATGTGGATTTTGGAGAAGTTTAGACAAGAAGCTTCCGAAACACATGTGTAAGTTTAGCATGAAGGTACTTCTGTGTTTCACAGAAGTCTACATGCTGAACTATTGGTTTTTTACTCATTTCTTCACAAGCTACCTTTTCCCCTTAAAAAATACAGGCATAAGTCTTTTAATATACAGAGTATACGTTGCTTCCAGGTTAAAGTCGTACAGCACAAAAATCAGGTTGCCCAAGCCAAGAAACGCCAATCCGCCGTATCTGCCTATTTCATTCATTTCATCAAGCATCTGGTCGATACCGAATAAAAATACAGTCGTGTAAAAATATGCAACCGCACAGATATTAAACACTGCTGCTTTAATAAAATAACGTAATCCTTTCAGTTTTAGTTTATTGAGGTACATACGAAGTATCGGATAATGTCCGAAAAGCATAACAAAAATCAGCGCAGCCTCCTTGTCGGCTGTTATAAACATAGCAAGCAGACTTACGGATATGTACGTTAGCCACGCCCAGCTCATGCTTACCTCCTCAGCAATGATCATCAAAAGTATTCCGGCTGCCATTGGCAGAATAATATAAAACAAAGGCATTATTCCTGCCAAAAACATGCAGAGCAGACAAAGGGCTGATACTATCCCTCCGAGCGCGACCCGGTAGCTTACATCTTTCATATGCTCTTCTTCCTTTCCTGCATACCATAGACAAGCCTCGCAAGCAGCTTATGGGGAACATATTTTGCAGCCATAACTCCTAATCTGACCGTAAGTCCCGGAACAGCTATAAGTTTTCCGGACAACGCTGATTTTACGGCATATTCCGCCGCATACTCTGCCGATATGGGTTTCATACTGAATGAAACTCCCGCCCTGTTATTGAATTGTGTGTCGACAGGTCCCGGACACAGTACTGTTATTTTAACGTCGGATCTCTCGCGTCTCAGCTCCTCAGCCGCCGCAAGCGATAACCTTACAACATAATTTTTTGAAGCATAATACGAGGACAGCAGCGGACCTGTAAGAAAACCGGCAGACGACGCTACGTTAAGTATAGTACCATGATTACAATTTCTGAAATCACGAAGAAAAAGTTTCATAAGAATATGAACGGCAGCAATATTAACATCTATCATTTTAAGCTCGTCATCAAGATCAGTTTCATAAAATTTTCCAAAAATACCATAGCCCGCATTATTAACCAACATGTCCACACCTTTGCCGCGGCAAAATTCATAAACCTTAAAAACCTCCGAACGTTCCGAAAGGTCAGCAGCTATTATTTCACAATTCCCAAAAACTTTCTGCATTTTTTTCAGAACTTCCTCATTTCTGCCCGTAAGAATAAGCTCCCAGCCCCTTTTTCGCAGATTTTTGGCTATATTAAGTCCAATACCCGATGTTGCGCCTGTTATCAATGCTTTCATATTTCACCCCTGAATTATTATATGTTTAGAATATATTTGCGATCGAATCAAGTCCCAAAAGAAAAAGCGTCTGCTCATAATTGTCAGGATCGATATATTTTTCAATATCTCTTCCCGTACACTGAACGGAAACAAACGCTATTTCACTGTAGTGCTTGGTTAAAAACGGAATAAAACTGTCAGACGATGTATCTCCTATTACAAGCAGTTTTTTATCGTTATTGACCGAAGTACGTATCTTCACAAAAGGCATAGGTTCGCCAAGATACAGTTCGTATCCGATGTTGGATTCATCATATGGTGTTATTCTGCGTTTTACTCCGTCTTTATCAATACCTGTGCATTCTTCAATAACCGTTCCATCATCATATTCATAAATATCAAGTATATCAGGCTTCGACTCCATATAACTTGTGCGGCTGTAAAGGTTTCCGCAATAACTGTCGGTAACGTGAAAAATGGTATATTTATCATATGAAACCGGTATAAACCCAAGCTTCTGAATGACTGTTCTGTAAACGCAATACGCACCGTAGCTCGTCCAGCGTGTATCACTTCGACAATAAATGTAATTATTATCACTGAGCATTTTCAGTATTGTATAAGCGTCAATTTTTCGTATATCCGGCGAAAGTTCTTCGTACAACCGATCAGCCTGCTGCTTTTCGGTTATCGGAAGAAGATAAGACGGCAAGACGTCTCCGTATACACCTGTAGAAGTAGGTATTGCCGCAAAATAAACCGCACCATCATATTTTTCTGTAAATTCGTTGACAAATTCAGCCGCTGAATCCATATCTTCATATGATGCCAAATCTAATGAAAACAGCCGTTCATCATCTATATAAACTCCATTGACAATCGGCTCGCCAAATTTTGAATTTAACTCTGCTCCAATTGCACGCCACTTATCTTTCATCGGAAAATTCTCTGCCATACAATTAATAAGCTCCTCGGAAAATCCTCCGTCAATGAGATTTTTTTTGGCCGTATTCATAATTTCCAAATTGCCTCTAAACAGCGTAACAGCAGAAAATGCAATTATAAACGTCATAACCGAAGCAGCAGTTATTTTTTCAGTTCTTTTCATGCCGTCACCTCTACTATAAATTAATTATCAATATATCTGATTTTCCGCTATATGACATAAGCGATGTACATATACACAAAAGCATGAGCATGGCTATCGGAGTCAGAAACGAAAGAGTCCAGCTTAATCTTGAATTTTTTGCCCTTATAATGGTATTCCTGAAAAGATCCGTAGAAGCATATACGGTTGCAATCAACACCACGGCATAAGATCTCAACAGGTAAGCTGTCATAGAATCAGCCAGTATGCCGCTGCCTCCAACCATTGCCCACAAGCATCGAAAAGCATCAGAAATATCCCCCAAGGCCAAAAAAACTGATAATATCATTATTACCGGGATTGTGTAAAATATTCCATTTGACCTTAGGAGCTTAAATCTTCTGAGCTTATTTTCAGTCATAATAGCTATTCCCATAAGAAAGCCCCATAAAACTCCGCCCCAACTGAATCCGTACCAAAATCCGGCAAGCGACCATACAGCAGCAAAAATAAGCTTGCTTAACAGAGGAACATCCGTCATTGAGGAAAGGGGCCTTGTAATATATTTTCTGAACCAATGGATTACCTGTATATGCCAGTGTGAAGCGAAAGTTCGTATTCTTCCGCTGAAAATCGGATAACTGAAGCCGCTCGGAAATCTGTAGCCAAAGCATCTGCTGAGTCCCACGCCCATATCGGAAAAACCCGACAGTGTAAAATACAGGCAGAACATATACGAAATCATTCCAAGCCATGCCGATGAAGCGGAGATATTTTCAAACCCTCCGCTCATTGACGCGGAATAAAGCATAAACAACTGATCTGCAAGAATTACTTTTTTCGCAAGTCCTTTGATAAAAATCGTCAGACCCGCCCCTATTTCCGCTATATTTAATCTGCGTTTTCTGAGAATGGAAACAAAAATATCATAGCTTACAACAGGTCCCATAATAATTCTCGGAAACATCATTATAAACAGTGAAAAACGTATGAAATTTTTATCTGCCTTTATATCTCCTCTATAAACATCAATAAGGTATCCTATTGCAGATAAAGTAAATAAAGATATACCTAAAGGAAACGCTTCCTCCGGAATCTTCATAAAACCATGCAGATAAGAAAAATACTCCGCCCTGAATGACACAAGCATTACTATATCAAAAATGATTGCCGCAGCCATAGGAATAAATTTTATTTTCGGTCTTATATTGTATATAAAAAGCGCTGCAACGTAGTTTGCAATACAATAAAGCATTATAAACAACATCATTTTAAATCCCATAAAACCGCAGAAAATTATACTTCCCAACAAAAGAGCCGTATTTTTTAATTTTTTTGGAACTATGCAGTATACAGCCAAAGCCGCGGGCAGGAATATATATATAAACAGCAAATTGCTATATGTCATCATTTTCCTCCACAAGAGCCAAAGTATATTCCTTAAGTTCAGAAGCAGTCATCATCGTGTTCAAAACTTCAAGAAGCGCTCCGGCCGACAGCATTTCAGGAAGTCCAAGACTTTTTTGCAGTCTCTTCCGCAAACTGCTGCTCCCCTTCCCGCCGCTGAGTCCGAGTTCAAACAAAGTAAGCTTTGTAATATCTTTTGGCTCGCTTCGTTCTTCAGATCTTATTCCTGCTTTCGCGAAAGCTTTGACAAGTGTGTCGGCATCAATTCCTTCCACACCGAGTTTGCCTTCCGCAGACGGCTTTGTTTTCCTTTTCTCTTTACCGAAAATATCCGGTATATAGACATTCTTGATATTTCCGCATTTTACAGCTCCTTTAAGATAACCGCGAATTTTCCGTCCTGCATTATCGGAATCGGTCAGTATAACAATACCCGTTTTCTCCGCATAAAATCGTATAAGCTCCAGCTTCTCCCTATCCTTAAAAATACCAAATCCGTTTGTGACAATTATAACTCCGTCCACTACCGAAGATAACTTTATTTTGTCATACTTTCCCTCGACAATAACTGCTTCTTTTATTTTTATCATTTTTTTATCCTCATCATCTGAGTTACAGCCTGTTCAATGGCAATTCTTGAGTTAGAAGCGGACGAATTCAACCTCATTGCAGTATCACGGAGAATTACAATACAGCTTCTCAATCTTTCAGCACTCATTCTTGAACAATCCCTTAAAGCATTTTTCACGGCAAAGGCGCGTCCGCCATAACCGAAATCCGATACTATCTGTTCATATGATACGCCGGATTTTTTCGCACAAGCAGCACGGTATAAATCCATGAATACAGACGTAACGGCGTACAGCACAGCTCCCCTGTTATCGTTATCAATATTAAGTTCGTTTATCGCTTCATAAGCCGCCCGCGTATTAAAAGAAGCAACGGCATTGGCAAGATTGTATATCGTAGTATCACTGCGCTCATGAACAAGTTCATAAAGCATTTCTCGTGTAATCTCACGGCCGTTAGCGTATGCACAAAGCTTTTCTATCTCATTCTCTATAGTCAGTTCATTGCAGAGACAAAGCTCAGCCAATTCACGGGCGTTTTCCAAAGAGACAGCGCTGCCTCTTGCCGAAACCTTGGAAGAGATTATCCTCGCAAGCTCCTGAGGGGTTTTTATGGGAAGTTCACATAAAGTACCATGTTTTGCCGCAAAATCAGCCAACTTTTTATTTTTATCTTTAATAATATTCTTACCGCTTCTGTAATCGCGCTGAACCTTGACCTCAAAACCTGTAATATTAAAAATAATAACTGTCTGTTCGGGAGTGTCTTTCAACACAGCAAGGAGCTTTTTTGTCACTTCATCGGCAGACTTTCCGCGCATATCGTCATAAGGCTTCTCACAATTGTAATCATTTATAAGAATACAGTTATAATCAGACATCATATTAAACTGTCCTGCAAGATCTTCTAACTGCGAAAGATCAAGCCTTCTGCCGTCAAGCTTTGTCAAAGCAAATTCTTCGCTGCCGCCAACGGCTGTTTTAATAATTTTCCTTGTTAATTCGGAAACTCCCATCGTATCTGCTCCGAAAATATAATAAACACGGCTTAATTCGCCTTTTTTTAAAGCAACCGTAAGCTCCTTTGCATTAACATTAGCCATTATAATCTCCTTATACTGTACTTGCCGTCCGTATCTATAATTATTTCAAAATTATTCGTATCCTCAAGATATATACAATTGTCACATATGCTTTTTGAATCGGTTTTTCCCAAATATACTGTTATTTCAGCTTGTTCAGTCTGTTTATGAGCAGCAGGAAGAAAAAGCAGTTCCATTCTTCCGTCAGAAACCTCTAATATGTTATCATGAAGCTCCAAACTATAACTGCCTGATGATACGGAAATGCCGTTTTCACCAAAACCTTCGGCATTCCCACCGATTATTCCGCTGCCTTTCGCATATATTTTATCAGGCGGAAAATATTTCAGCTCGTCACTATAAACCACATACTGAGACTGCTCGGATTTATTGAGAATCAACGAATCCACACGGTTTAAACCGTTCTCCGTAAGATACTTTTTTACATACATGGCTGATTTGTTGTTTCCGCTCAAATCTACAACTATCGTTTCACCAGAATGAGATATTACTACAGCGCATTGACTTGATTTGCCAAGAACAGCAACGGTGAGCCGACTATCTCTGAACTTTCTTAAAGCCGCAGAAAACGTAAAATTCAAGACTATTGACGAAGCAAGAATTATTGCAATAATTGAGCGTTTGCCGTGAAAAAGATATATAAATACAATCAAAGATGCCGATACCCAAAACAGCACAGGCATAAAATTACATGTACGCGGCAAATAAAAAATTCCTACAGAAGATATAATGTCAGAAATTTTCAATACTAAAGAGAGAAGCATTTCCGCAGGTATAAGCAGAAATGTAAAAATTCCGCCCGTTAATATAAATATAAGTCCCAACACCATTGATACAGTACAAAGCGGAACAAGAAAAATATTTGATAATGGAGCAATAACAGACATTTCGTCAAAATAATAAACAGAAGCAGGAATTACCGCTAAAGAAGTGCAAATTGCTGATAATACCACTCTGATTAGTTTTCCCCAAAATGTATCAGATTTTATTTTTACGGACATATACGGCGAAAATACCGAAATTCCAAAAGTCCCGGAAAGCGACAATATAAAACCGCTGCTATAAACGGCATAGGGATCACAAATGCAGATCGCCAGTGCTGCGACCGACAACGAATTAAAAGAATCATTTTGCTGTCCAAAAAGCTCCGCCGAATACATAATGTCAAGCATAAGAGTCGCCCTAATTGCCGATATGGGGTAATTTGTCATCATTATCATAAAAATAAAAAGACAATTTATTATACCAAATCTTAAATATTTATTAATGCAGGCAAATTTCATGATCTTCATTAAAACAGCCGCCATAATCGATACATGAAGTCCTGAAACTGCCAGAATATGACCTATTCCGGTTCTGTAAAGCGAAGTACGAGTGTTATTCTCAATAAATCGCTTTTCACCAAAAATCATTCCCGAAAGAAATCCGCCCGTTTCGCTGCCCATCTCCACACGAATCACTGAAATCATACGTTCCCGAAAATCAGACAAAATACGCCTTATCTTAGACGAATTAGTCTTTTCTAAGTTCAAGCCGTCGATTCTGTCCGCTTCAAGGTAAATATGGCGCGACTTGTTCCACGTTATACTGTCAAAAATATAATCCCTTTCGAACTCATTAAATTCACAGCTATTAATTGACAGTATATCCCCATAATCAGCATTGATCTCATTTGTAAGCAGAGTTATTTTTGCTTTCTGTGTTCCGTTGATTCTTCCCTTAAGGACAAACGATTCCAAATCGCCATCGTAAATGTCATAATCAATAACTTTACCGCAAAAACTTCCGCTGCTTCCGGCGTACGAAACTATTTTGCTGTATTGCAATTCAGTATAAAGACGATTCACTGTTACCGCTGTAACAAATGAAAACGCTATAACAAAGAAATCCATTCTGCTGAATTTCTTCAATCGCCCATATGCCGCAGTAAGCAAGGAAACACAAATTACCATAACTGCGCCGAACTTGTCAAAAAAGAATGAAGCGAAAAACAATCCAGACATATAGGCTGCCGCCGCTCCAATCATTTTCCGCTTCATATTATTATTTAAAGAACAGGGGCAGCTTTTCGAGGAAAATTATATCGGTTCTTTCCGCCGCTTCTCCCTCAGCGAGAACGGCCGCTTCTGCCGCTATTTTTCCGCCCGCACCCTCTGCAAGCTTTTCAAGAGCCTTGAGCGACTCTCCGGTACTGATAACATCATCCACAATAAGAACAGATTTACCCTTGATCATATCTGCTTTTTCCGCAGAAAGGTACAGCGTCTGCTCGGCAGCCGTAGTAATTGATTTAACTGTAACCGCCACAGGATCACTCATATAAAGCTTTATGGACTTTCTTGCAACTGCATATGGCTTACCGCTCTGCCGCGACATCTCATAAGCCAAAGGTATCCCCTTTGACTCTGCTGTAAGAATAACATCAAAATCAGGACATTTCTTTAAAAGCTCTCCCGATGCGGCAATAGTAAGTTCAACGTCCGAAAACATAACGAACGCCGCTATATCTATTTTTTCGTTAAGAGGACACAGTGGAAGCTCACGTTCCAAACCTGCAATAGTCATTTTGTATGCGCCTGCCATGCTATATCCTCCTGTTACTCCGTTTTTCCCAAAGACTCGGGACCCCAGCCCATTTTTACTCCTGCCAGCATATGAAAATGAAGATGCTTTACAGTCTGCCCTGCATCGTCTCCGCAGTTATTTATGATACGATAGCTCTCGATTCCTTCTTCCTTTGCAATTTTTGCAGCAGCCTCAAAAACTTTCGCGACAACAGCTGAGTTGCTCTCGTCAATAGCATTTGCACAGCATATATGCTCCTTTGGAATAATGAGATTATGCACAGGCGCAATCGGTGCTATATCCTTAAAACTGTACACAAACTCATCCTCATATACTTTTGTACTCGGTATTTCACCGGATATGATCTTACAAAATAAGCAATCCATTGTACTGCTCCTTACTTTATAAATTCTTTAACAATATCTTCAAATGAAGCTACAGCTTCATCAGTTTTGGAAATATCCCCTATACCTGCCATAGCGCTGTCGGGACGTCCGCCTCCCTTTCCGCCTGTAACAGCCGCAGTTTTCTGAACCAACTTTCCGGCATGTGCGCCTTTTTTTACTGCGCCTGCCGTACATACGCAGTAAAGCGTACCCTTATCGCCGTTAATTCCTGCAAAAAGAGCGATTGTTTCATCGGCTCTGTCCTTAACGCTGTCGCCCATTTTACGAAGAGCATCCGGAGTGGTACCGTCTGTTCTTGCAGCTATGACCTTAACTCCTTCAACTTCAACTGCGTTGTCAAACATTGCAGCCGCTTTGGCGTTTGCAGCCTGCTGAGCAAGACTTTCAAGTGTCTTTTCCTTTTCTTTAAGCTCCGAAGAAAGCGCTGCGCATTTTTCGGGAAGTTCATTAAGATTTGCAAGCTTCAATGCTCCGGCAGCCTTGACTATTATGCTTCTGTAGTCGTTGAGAAGATCCATAACGCCCATGCCTGTAACCGCCTCGATACGTCTTACACCTGCTGCGACAGAACTTTCGGAAACTATTCTGAAAAGACCTATCTGAGATGTATTTGGAATGTGTGTACCACCGCAGAATTCCACTGACTTATCTGCTGTGACAACACGAACCGTATCTCCGTATTTTTCACCGAAAAGCGCCATTGCGCCGAGCTTTCTCGCTTCATCTATGGGCATTTCGACCATTGTAACAGGAAGAGCTTTCATGATCTCATCGTTTACAATAGCTTCAATTTTTGCAATTTCTTCGGTTGTAAGCGCGCTGAAGTGGTTAAAGTCAAAACGACATGCCTTTTCATTTACAAGCTGACCCGCCTGGTGGACGTGATCGCCGAGAACCTGACGCAAAGCATATTGAAGAAGGTGAGCTGACGTATGATTTCTCATTATTGCAAGACGTCTTTCACTGTCAATAAGGGCTGTCACATGAGCGCCCTTTTTCAAAGTACCTTCGGTTACGGACGCAATATGGAGAAAATGTCCCTCTGATTTGATAGTGTCAGCCACAAGCACCGAATTTACACCGTCTGATATTGTACCTGTATCGCCAGTCTGACCGCCGCTTTCCGCATAAAAAGGTGTTTTATCAAGAACAATAACAACATCTTCACCCTCAACGACAGTTTCAACCTCGGTGCCGTCCTTATAAATCGCAAGTATCTCAGCATTTTCAGCCGTAAAATCGGTATAACCCGTAAAAATCGTCTTTGGAACGTCAACCTTAATGCTGTTGTCAGCCCATGACGAACCTGCCTTTGCAAGATGGTCAGCCTTTGCCTTAGCGCGCTGCTCCTGAACAAGCTCTCTGAAGCGAGTTACATCAACAACAAGTCCTCTTTCCTCACAAATTTCAATTGTAAGATCAATGGGGAAACCGTAAGTATCAGAAAGTCTGAATGCGTTCTCACCTGAAAGCACAGTCTCCTTATTTTCCACAAGTGACGAAATGTAACCGTTCAGAAGCTCCGAACCTTTATCGATCGTCTTAGCGAATGCTTCCTCCTCAACACCAATTATCTTTTTGATATAATCGCGTTTTTCGGCAAGTTCCGGATATGCGCCCTCATTTTCATTTATAACGGTGTCGCATACCTCACATAGAAATGGTCGTGTGATACCTAAGAGTCTGCCATGACGCGCTGCACGCCTAAGCAAACGGCGAAGAACATATCCTCTTCCCTCATTCGACGGAAGGATACCGTCACCAACCATAAATGTAGTGCTTCTTATATGATCTGTTATAACACGCAGTGAAACATCTGTTTTAGCGTCTGTTTTATAAGAAACTCCGGCAATTGAAGAGATATGCTTCATTATATTCTGAACAGTATCGACTTCAAAAATATTATCAACACTCTGCATTACGCACGCAAGTCTTTCAAGACCCATACCCGTATCAATGTTTTTGCTCTTCATTTCGGCATAATTACCGTTTCCGTCACTGTCGAACTGACTGAAAACAAGATTCCAAATTTCAATAACACGGTCAATATCGCTTGCCTGTTCAAAATTCTCAAAAGGACCGTACGCATCGCCTCTGTCGAAATGTATCTCGCTGCACGGACCGCAGGGACCCGAACCATGTTCCCAGAAATTATCTTTTTTTCCGAGACGGATAATACGATCGTGAGGAATTCCGATATTGTTCTCCCAGATTTTCTCAGCCTCGTCATCGCTCTCGTAAATCGTTATCCAAAGGCGGTCTGCCGGAATTTCGAGAACTCCTGTCAGAAACTCCCATGCCCATGAAATAGCTTCCGGCTTAAAATAGTCACCGAAAGAAAAATTTCCCAGCATTTCAAAATATGTGCCGTGACGTGCAGTCTTACCTACACTCTCAATATCAGGTGTTCTGATACATTTCTGACACGTAGTAACTCTCACATTTGGAGGAACAGCCTGTCCCAAAAAATATTTTTTCAAAGGCGCCATGCCCGAATTTATAAGAAGGAGGCTCTTATCACCCTGAGGAACTAAAGAAGCGCTCGCCATTCTTGTATGATTCTTGCTCTCAAAAAACGAAAGATATTTTTCACGAAGATCGTTAAGTCCTGTCCACTGCATATATATTTTACTCCTTTTTCCGCCTGTAAAAAGCAGCATACTGTAAATTTTTTCATACAATATTATTATAGTCTTTTTTTCAAAAAAAGTCAATAGTTTTTCTCGGAAACGAAAAAAATGAATTTAAAACAGTCTTTGTTCAGAAATAAAGCTAAGAATAAAATTCCTCCTGATGGCGATAATAACTCAGAGGTGATATTATGCGCAAAAAAGGAGAACATGGCATCATACTGCTCACAGCTGTATTTTTCTTGTTTTTTTTCGGAGTTTCACTAAACTTTTTCCGATTGTCTCAGGAAAGAAAATATGTGCGCACAGCCGCAGATAATTCATTTGTAACAATACATGCAGGGGACAGCAGCGGTACAATATTTGACAGAAATTTTGTTCCGCTGACCAATGCTGAAACACATATTACAGCCATTGCCGTGCCCACGGAAACAGAACTGAAAGAACTACAAAAGTTCGCTGCGGATAAAGCAGAAGTTGAAAATTTATATGTTAAAGGCGAACCCTTTGCCTTTGAATGTAGGAAAAAAGGAGCAGAATCCCCCGGATTGACATTTTTTGATATACCCGAAAGATATAATGAAAATACTATTGCACCGCACATTATCGGGTATCTTTCGGACGATTCCGGTGCAAGCGGACTGGAATACGCCTACGACGATCTTCTTCGCTCTGGAAATGTAGAAAACAGCGTAACTTACTCAACAGACGGTCACGGGCATATCCTCATAGGAGGAGGAAAAACAGTCATACGCAGTATCAAACAGCAAACAGGAGTAGTAACTACTCTTGACAGTGAAATACAGGCTATATGCGAAAAAGCCGGACGTTCAATAAACAAAGGCGCGATAATAGTGTCTGATGTTAAAAACGGTGAAATTCTCGGAATGGCAAGCTTTCCGCAGTTTGATTTAAGAGATATTTCAGATGATCTGACTGACAGACGAAGTCCTATGATAAACCGTTGTCTTTACTCATACAGCGTAGGTTCGATATTTAAACTTGTTACCGCCTGTGAGGGAATTAACGAAGGCTACTCGGAGTTTATGTACAACTGTTCGGGAGATTACACAGTTGCAAACAGAACTTTTGGCTGTCATAACAGAGAAGGACATGAAATACAAAATATGAGACAAGCTATTGCAAATTCCTGCAACCCTTATTTCATTTCTCTAAGCCAATGTCTTAATATACAGCAGTATCGCAGTTTAGCATATTCCATGGGATTCGGACGTGAAATACATCTTTGTACGGGAATGATCTCGTCAGCAGGAGTACTCCCCTCAGTCGAGGAACTTCTTATTCCTGCCGAACTTGCAAATTTTTCGTTTGGACAGGGAAAGCTTACCGCAACGCCTTTGCAGATAAATCAAATGACATGTGCTATTGCAAACGGCGGCGAACTTATAATGCTCCGTTTGATAAAGGGCATTACAGTTGACGGAGAAACGGTAGGGAACGAAAAGTCCGCCCTGAAATCACGAGTAATGACTGAAGAAACAGCGGCGGAGCTTCGTAAAATGATGATAAGCGTGATATACGACAACGAAAATTCAAAAGCTGCACCGAGCCGAATACGTGCCGGAGCCAAAACATCAACAGCGCAAACAGGACGGTTCGATGAAAACGATGAAGAATATTGTCATGGCTGGATAACCGGTTTTTTTCCATCAAGCTCACCGAAATACGCCATTACCGTTCTGGCAGAGGACGGCGGTTACGGTAACGATTCTGCCGCCCCTGTCTTTAAACAAATAGTAGACCTGATGATGGAAAGAAAATAATTGTTCAAAACCTGACTGCATAAAGATTTTTCTGAAAAATTCTCTATGCAGTCAGCTCTTTTCTTATTCTCCGGATTTAGAACTTATGTTAATAAGGTTTGTGCGTGGATTTTCGAGCATAATTTTACCGAGAGCAAGGCGAAAAAGCGAAAGCATACTGCCGTATGGTGAGCTTTTTCAACGCGGCTATCGGTAAAATTTGCCGAAAAGACACGTGCAATAGCCTATGAACACAAGTTCTTATAAAAATGATCGTCAGCTTTCAAGCATAACTGTAAACGGTCCGTCATTTACAAGATTGACTTTCATATCAGCGCCGAATATTCCCGTTTCAGTGCGCTTTATTTTGCTGCGGCAGTAGTCTGCAAAATAATTGTACAGCCGCTCCGCTTCATCAGGTTTTGCAGCCTGAATAAAATTAGGGCGGTTTCCTTTGCGGCAATCCGCATACAAGGTAAACTGTGAAACTATCAAAAGCTCTCCGCCTACATCTCTCAAAGAAAGATTTATCTTGTCATTTTCATCTGAAAAGATCCTGAGATTTATAATTTTATCCGCAAGTCTGCGGCAGTCCTCTTCCGTATCTTCATGACCTATTCCGATCAGAAGAAGATAACCCGAACTGATTTTTCCGCATATATCACCGTTTACTTCAACGCTTGCAGAAGTCACTCTCTGTACAATTATCCTCATATCTATTTCCTTACTATATCCATTTCAAACGGGCGAAGCTCAAGTCTTTCCTTGCCTATTGCGCTTATCATACTGTACATCGGCTTCGGCAGAGGAATAACGGCAGGATTTTCTGAATTATTGAAAAAGCATACATATTCGTCTTTTCCATTAGTCCTTGTAGTAACCTCAACACCTCTCGGCAAGCCCTTTAATTTCGGAATTCCTGACTGCATCATCAGATTTGAAATAAAGCTTTCATAAAAACCCGAATTGCATATCGTACCCACATAATAAGCAACGCCGGAACAGTAACGATTTACGGTAACGGCTGGCATACAGCGATACTCTCCGTCATTATACTCCGCATAAGCCCTTGCTGTAGAAAGGCGCAAAATATCGCACCATTGTCCGCATTGGAATTCGTTTCCTGCAAAATCGCGTATAAGCTGCGCTCCCCTGCCGATCGGATCGTATTCTGTGATCTCTGCTCCGATTAATTCTTTAAATACAGTAGGAAGAGTATCCATAATACAATTATTATTTTCGTTCTTAACACCGCTGCGTACTGTAAGAACAAGTGTACCTCCGTTAATAACAAAACGATAAATATTTTCCGTAACAGATTTTTCATTAACGTACAGCGACGGCGCTATCACAAGCTTATACTTCGATAAATCAGAATCCGGAGCAACTATATCCACATTAGCTCCGAATCTTGTCAGTGCAGAATGAAATTCTTTCAACTGATGCAGATAACAGAACCCCTCAACCTGCGGCTGAATTTTAAACGCTGCGTCAGATTCGGGCGAATAAATTATCGCTGCATCAGAAACAATTCGCGTACTGTCAAGTATTCCAAGCTGAGAAACTCTGCGGCAAAGTTCGGAAAACTCCAAAAAGCGGCGATTAGGCACATTGCTATGATCAAGAATGCCGTGACGGTACATTTCAGCTCCTGTTAAAGCGGTTCTCCAGCGGAAATGCATTACCGTTTCGGCGCCCCTTACCATGGCCTGCATTGCATATCCCATTATCATGCCTGATTTCGGAGTGGGAGACATGGGCGTCCAACCGCCTGTAGACCCACTAAGTTGTTCCATGACCCAAAATCCCTTGCTCTTTATCCCCCTCATAAGATCAAGGTGGAAAGCATGAGAATAAATTTCCTCGGGATCGTCAGGAATTCGTACAGGAGGATAATTATCATACGAAACAAAATCAAGGAACTCATACAGCTTATAAAAATCAGGCATATTTTCACAAAAGCATGTATTGGTCGTTATCGGCACTTTCATATCCTCCAGCCTGATCGTAAGCATAATGTCTCTTACAAAATCAGAAGTACACTCGGTTTGAAATCTGTACCAGTCAAGACAAAGTGCAGGATTCTGCCATGCTTTCGGATAATCATTTGGCGGCTGAATCTGCGATATATCACTGTATTCTCCGCTCCGCACACTGTTTCCGAAGGCTTTGTTTATGCCTTCGATACTATCATATTTTTCAATCAGCCAATTGCGGAATTTCTCACGGCATGCGGAACAGGTGCATTGATATGTTTCAAGCTCACTATCTATCTGCCACGCCGCGATAGCAGGATTTCCCGAAAAATGACGTATAAGCATCTCAGTTATTTTCTTAGCGTAATCTCTGAAAATCGGAGAATTTATGCAGCGATGCGCCTTTATTCCCGTACGCACAGGTCGCCCGTCAGCACCAACTTGTATTATTTCGGGATACTTTTCGTAAAGCCATAAAGGAGGACAGCTTGTCGGCACACATATAACCGTTCCTATGGTATAGCGTGAAAATATTCCTATAACCTCGTCAAGCCAAGAGAAATCATATTCGCCCTCGCGAGGCTCTGTCCTTGACCATGCAAATTCTCCTATACGTATAAGCTTAACACCTGTTCGAGCCATTATTTCAGCGTCTTTTTCCCACAGAGACTTATCCCATTGTTCAGGGTAATAATCAACACCAATTCTCATATATCCAACCTCTTATATTTCATATTTAAGCAGTTCACAGTTTCCCATAAACCAATTACTGTATTCATCGGCAGTCATATCATGAAAATACGTCTCTATAACGCGGCAGATACCTCCGTGGCTTACCACAAGCACATTTTTATCTTTATATTTTTCGATGATTTCGTCAAGAAAACTGTAAACTCGATGACTTAGCTGCAAAAGAGATTCTCCGCCGCCGCGCATTCTCACAGCAAACTCTCTCTTACTTTCCGAAAAGCCCTCGGTAAATCTGGATTTTTCTTCAAAGTCACCGTAATCCCATTCTCTAAGACGTTTATCCGTAATAATTTCAAGACCGCATTTTTCAGCTGAAACTCTTGCAGTGGTCAACGATCTCAGCATGGGCGAAGATATGATAACGTCAATATCACCTAATTTCTCAACTGCTTCGGCAAGAGCCTCCGCCTGTGCAAGACCGGTTTCATTCAGCGGAATATCAGTTGTTCCAAGAATAAGCTCGTTCTTGTTGTAATCGGTCTGACCATGACGTGTGGAATATATTTTCATATTTCCGCCGCCTTTCTAAGCTCGTCCTCAGCTGCCTTAACAACAAGACTTCCCGGATTTTCTCCGCCCATAATTCGGGCAATTTCAGCTGTCCTGCCGTTAAAATCAAGCTGTGTGACTTTTGTTTCCGTTCTGCCGTCCACAATGCTTTTTTCTATCATTAAATGGTTATCCGCCATGACCGCTATCTGCGACAAATGCGTAACACATATAACCTGTCGAACCTTGCCTATCTCTCTGAGCTTTATGCCGATTTTCTGAGCCGCCTTGCCGCTTACTCCAGTATCTATCTCATCGAAAATCATTGTATCTATACTATCGCGATCAGCAATAACGCTTTTCAGTGCAAGCATGATTCTTGACAATTCTCCTCCGGAAGCGATTTTTGCAATCGGCTTCGGTTCTTCTCCTTTGTTTGCAGAAATCAAAAATTCCACCGTATCCATACCGTTGACAGTCAGTTTGCCTTTTTCATGACGAACAACTATAACGACTCCTGCCATATTCAGAAATTCAAGTTCCTCTGAAACACGGCTTACAAATCGTTCGGCAGTCTGTTCACGATAATCGAAAAGCTCTTTAGCCTGCTCTGTTACCTTATGAAGCAAATCTTCACGCTTTGCCGCAAGCTCCTTTATTTCACTGTCACTGCTCTCCAACCGTGAAAGCTCCCCACAGGCATCTTCGTACATTTTTATAAGTTCAGCAGAATCTGCTATATACTTGCGTTTCACCTTGTTTATCTCAGCGAGCCTCCGTCTGAGATAATCTATACGCTGACCATCCAACTCTGCCCTTTCTGCAATTTTTTCAAGCTCCGAGCTAATATCCGCAAGCTCTATCTCAACAGCGGAAAGCCGGTCGTAAAGTTCGGAAAACTCCTCCGAAACGTCTGTAAGAACAGATATTTCGCTTTCTGCCAAGGATATCATGTCATTAGCGGCTTCATCGCCTGTGAGCGCATGAACAGCCGCTTTTATAGCTGAAACAGTACGCTCAGAATTCTGCGCGGCGGAATACTCCTTTTCCAGCGCATCATCTTCGCCCTCTTCCAGTTCAAGCTCTCCTATATCTTTAATTATCCCGTTAAGATGACGAATACGCTCAATACGGGAAATTTCCTGCTTTTTTAATTCACCAAGCCGTCTCGCCGTATGCTGGAGTTCACGGAAAGTCGTACGGTATTCTTCAAGAAGTCTGCCGTCCCCACCGAAGTCGTCTAAAATGCTCATATGACGCTCGCTGTCAAGGAGAATCTGATTATCATGCTGACCATGAATATTTATCATCATACTTCCTATTTCCTTAAGCAAAGCCGCAGAAGCCGTTCTTTGATTGATTCTGGCAACGCTTCCGCCATCTGCGCTTATTTCACGGGTAACGGTTATTTCATTATTTTCGTGATCTATGCCGAGCTCTGTAAGTTTTTCGCATACATCTGCGGAAAGCTCCGTGAATAGTGCAGTTATCACAGCCTTGCCGCAGCCTGATCGCACTATCTCTTTGCTGCACCGCTGCCCGAGAACCGCATTTATTCCGTTAATGAGTATAGATTTACCTGCTCCCGTTTCGCCGGTGAATATATTCAGACGTTTTTCCAGCGGAATAACAGCTTCTTTTATAACCGCCAGATTTTTTATATAAAGCTCTTTTAACATAGAACAATGACCCGCTTTCCTAAGTGCTGTTTCATCCCAATATATCGCTTCTGAATTTTTTTGCCAGTCTTTTTGCATCTGATTCGCTTCTGACAAGTATAAAAATCGTATCGTCACCTGCTATTGTGCCGACTATTCCTTCATGCTTCACAGCGTCTATTGCAGCGCATGTACCCTGCGCCATTCCGGCACGGCATTTCAGAACGATCATATTCATTGCGTAATCCACATCAATGACACATTCGGAAAATATCCCCTTTTCTGCGGCAGCCGCCGGAGGCAGTGCATACCTGTATTCCCCGTTTTCATCTCTCTGTTTTACAAGAGAAAGCTGTTGAATATCTCTTGAAAGTGTAGCCTGAGCAGCATTTATTCCTCTTTTTCCAAGAAGCTCTATGAGCTGCTCCTGTGTGGCTACGGAATTTTCGTTAATTATTTCAAGAATTACATCGCGGCGATTATTTTTCATCGTATTCCCTGCTTCTTATTTTAATGATATTTACGCAGTTTAATCTGCTAAAAAGGTTATTTTATGGGTCTGCACATTTTACGGCACAATGAATCATGAAATGCATTGTCTACTAAATCTACAAAATTCAGAATATGCCTTCCGCGCATTATTTCAATAGACTCGTTTTCACCAATACTATGTTCAAGATCTCCGTCCACACTTACCACAAGGGAATTTTCGCCCATAGTTTTGTCAGTCAGTCTGAGTTTTCTATCCGCCGAAAAAAGCGTTGCCCGTGCAAAAAGACTGTGCGGACATATCAGATTCATTTCAATGCATTCAAGGTCAGGCTCTATAACAGGTCCGCCTGCTGACAAAGCATAAGCCGTTGAACCAGATGGAGTGCTGAAAAGTATACCGTCAGCCCGATATTTTCCTATAAGAAAATTATCGGCATAAACCTCAAAATCGCATATTTTAAAGCTGCCTGATCTTGCCGAAACTTCATTGAGAGCCGTATAAATCTTATCTCCTTCACCTGTATGAATAACCACATCCACAGTCATTCGTCTTGATAAGCCGTATTCTCCTGTTTTAAGCCGCTTCAAGGCATACAGCTGATCTGCCTCCAAACCTGCCATAAAACCGAGCGTTCCGGTATTTATACCAAGAAGCTTCGTTTCCGTACCTATTAAAAGCTTCGCGCACCGCAGAATAGTTCCGTCACCGCCGATAGCGATAAATATATCCGCACTCCCCACAAGAGAAGCTATATCAGCAAATTTAACAAACGGCTTATCCCCGAATTCAGCCGTATATTCATGGCTCACAATTACCTCAATCCCCAAAGAATCCAGTATATCGCATACTTCTCCGGCACAGCTCAAAGCATTTTCTTTTTGAAAATTCGGGTAAAGTACCGCTTTCATTTTATCCTCCTAAAGTCTGCTGAACGCCTCGTCAACAAGCGCTTTGAAATCAGCTTTCAGCGAAATCGCATCAATTTTCCTCAATTCCGCCAAATATTCGATATTTCCGCTTCCGCCTTTCACGGGTGAATAAGTGAAATTAACGGGAATAAGTCCCGCTAAACGAATAGCATTGTTAATTTCCTCCAAAACACGGATATGCACCTTTCTGTCCTTAACAATGCCTTTCTTGCCGATACAGCTTTTTCCCGCCTCAAACTGAGGTTTTATCAGGACTGCCGCCGTTCCGCCGTCTTTGAGAAGTCCGGCAATTTTGGGGAGGATCTTAGTCAGTGAGATAAATGAAACGTCAGCGCATATAAAGTCAACTCCGCCGTCTATATCTTCTTCCGAGACATCTCGTATATCGGTATTTTCCATGTTAACAACGCGGCTGTCAGCCGTCAGCGCCGCGGCAAGCTGGCCATGTCCTACATCAACAGAATAAACTTTTTCTGCGCCGTGACGTAGCATATATTCGGTAAATCCGCCTGTTGACGCGCCTATGTCAAGACAGCGTTTTCCATTGAAATCAAGTCTGAAAACATCTGCTGCTTTTTCAAGCTTCAAAGCTCCCCGCCCCACATAACGCTCAGTTTCGGCAGATTCAACAATATCGTTTGCTGTCGTTTCATCAGACGGCTTTTTTGCCGTTCTGCCATTGACAGTAACAGCTCCCGCTTTTATCATTTCTTTTGCGCGCTCACGGCTTCGGGCTATCCCTCTTATCACAAGTTCCGCATCAAGTCTTGCCATTGCTGTACTCCGCTCTCACAAAATCAGCCATTTTATCACTGCTTAAACCTATACTGTCCAACAGAGATTTTACCGATCCCTGCTTTATAAAACCCTCAGCGGCAGATCTGCGGTAAATACCTTTATATTGACGCTCCATGAGCATACATCCGAGTTTTTCGGAAATACTGCCATATCCAACCGATTCCTCAAAGAAAATAATTCGCCTGTAATTCATTAATTCACTTATCAGAGAATCAGCAATGGGAAAAATTTTAGTAAGTTTTAGCATATCGCATTCAATATTCTCACCTTTCAGCTTCTCGCACGCCTTGTATGTTTCATTAAATATTCTTCCATAGGAAATTATAATCGTATCGCTGATTTCATTTCGTATAAACAAACAGTCCGAATTCATTACATTTACGTTAAAGTCCGCTTCCTCAGCGCCCCTCGGATACCTTACGGCAACAAGACTTTTTTCATTGTATACAGCCTTTCTCAGGCATATGCGCAGCTCATCGTAACATGAAGGAGAATATATTGTAATATCAGGTATCGTTGTCAGCATAGGAACGTCAAACAATCCCTGATGAGTTTCACCGTCCTCACCGACTACACCTGCGCGGTCAATACCGAGAACAAGATGAAGTCCGCCTATCGCAATATCATGGATAAGCTGGTCATAGGCACGCTGCAAAAAAGTGGAATACACGGCAAAAACAGGTATCTGTCCCATAGAAGCAAGTCCGCCGCAGAAAGTTACGGCATGCTGCTCGGCAATACCCACATCATAGAAACGATTAGGAAGCTTTTTGTCAAAATACTGTAATCCTGTTCCGTATTTCATAGCCGCCGTTACAGCGCATATACGCTCGTCCATTTCCGCAAGCTTCAGCAGCTCTTTACCGAAAACGGTGGAATAACTGTCACCGGCAGAGATCTCAGGATTTCCCGATTCCGCATCAAAACGCGATATACCATGATACTCGCCCGGATTTTTCTCAGCAGGAAGATAACCTTTACCCTTTTGCGTCTTGACATGGATAAATACGGGACGATGATATGTTTTCGCCATTCTCATTGCCTGCTCCAGTTCTTTAAGGCTGTGTCCGTTGATAGGACCGAGATAAATGAACCCCATATCTTCAAAAAGATTTCTTTCGAGAATAGTCGATTTTACCGCGTCTTTTACACGCTTCATTCCCTTTGCAGTCTTTGTGCCGAGTACGGGTATCTCGGTCAGGATACGCTCTACATTTCTCTTGGTATCAATATATTTCTCGGAATTTCTGAGTGTTGTCAGGTATTTTTCAAGCGAACCTACGCTTTTGGAAATAGACATATTGTTATCGTTAAGTATAACGATAAGATTGCTTTCTCTGTCAAGACAGCAGTTATTCATCGCCTCGTAAACCATACCGCCTGTCATAGCCCCGTCTCCAATTACAGCTACTGTATAGTTGTTTTTTTCCTGAAGGCGCATCGCTTCGGCTATTCCGCAGGAAACGGAAAGAGAAGTACTGCTGTGACCGGCTATAAAAGTATCGTGTTCCGATTCAGAAGGCTTCGGAAATCCGGATATACCGCCCTCCTGACGCAATGTGGAAAGTTTATCGGCTCTTCCCGTCAGTATTTTGTGAACATATGCCTGATGACCCACATCCCATACGATCTTATCATCGGGTGAATCAAAATTTCTATGAACAGACATTGTAAGCTCAACTACTCCGAGGTTTGAGGCAAGATGTCCGCCTGTCTTTGATACGGTATCTATAAGAAGATTCCTTATTTCGCTGCAAAGGTATCTGCACTGCATCAGAGACAGCTTTTTCAGATCCTCAGGCAGATTAAGATCAGAAAGGCTTACTCTGCTGCCATCGTTTAAATATTCATTCATTTTAACGTTTGCGGAGAAACCGAAAATACGGCGTTCTCTCAAGCTCCTTTTATTTTTTGCGCTTCAAAAGCTTTCCTGTCAATTCTTTGAGAAAATCATTATTCGGAACAGCGTCAAGCCACTCTAAAGCTTCAGATGTTGCCTTATCTGCCATTTCCTGCGCTTTTTCAATTCCGAATACGGATACGAATGTATTCTTATTTGATTTCTCATCGCTTCCCACAGGTTTTCCAAGCTCCTCTGTAGTGCTTGTTACATCTAATATATCGTCAATTACCTGAAAAGCAAACCCCAGTCTCAGACCATACTCAGCAGCAGCCCTTATCGTCTCGTTGTCCGCATCGGCGCATATAGCTCCCATTACGCAGGAAACCGCTATAAGCTGACCTGTTTTGCAGCGATACAGATTTCTGAGTTCTTCTTCATCAACATCTGTTCGGCTCTCATTTTCCATATCTATGACCTGACCGCCTATCATGCCGTCTCTTCCGACAGAATTTGCCAATACAGAGATAATTAGTACCTTTTGTTCGGGAGAAAGCGATTGAGAATCGGCAATTATCTCAAATGGAAGCACCGCCAATGCGTCTCCTGCAAGAATTGCCATAGCTTCACCGAACGCCTTATGACAAGAAGGTTTTCCCCTGCGGAAATCATCATTATCCATGGCAGGAAGATCATCATGTATCAGTGAGAAGGTATGTACCATCTCGATAGCGCACGCAGGAGCTGCCGCCGTTTCCATCTGACCTCCGAGCGCTTCACAGAAAGCAAATACAAGAGCAGGACGTATTCTCTTTCCGCCTGCACGAAGAGAGTAGTTCATGGCATCGATAAGCTTTACCTGCGGTCGGTTTTCATGGCTGTAGTTGTTATATTCTTTAAGCTCCTTTTCCGTAAATTCAACATATCGGTTCAGGATTTCGTTAAAATTGTTCATTTTTATTTTTCCTCCGTTATTATGATCCTTGCATCGTCAAGCTGTTTTTTACATACAGCCGAAAGCTTCACACCCTCTCCGTACAGCTCGACTGCTTTTTCCAATGGAACATCGCCTTTTTCAAGCTCTGAAACTATCGTACCGAGCTTTCTCATATTTTCTTCAAAATTTGCACTTTCATTCACATTTTCACTCATAAAAATTCACCACTTTTTCCTGATCTCAGCCTCAGCGCCGCCTTTATCAAAGCGCAGCGTCACAGTTTGTCCCTCCGATATATCAGCAGAACTTCTCACCAGTTCCTCTCCGCTGTATACGAGAGAATATCCGCGCGCCATTACTTTCAGCGGACTCAGGCTTTCAAGACGCGCCGCAGTTTCTGAAAGACGTGCGTCATATTTTTCAATGATTCTTATTGCTGCTGTATCAGCACGGCTTTTAAGAACGCTAATCTTTTCTTCCGACAGCTTCAATTTACTTTCGGGAGAACACGCCGCAAGCTTTGCAGATAACGCTGTGAATTCGGAGAAACGTTTTTCCCATAACGTATCAAACGCTTTATGACAGCGATTTTCATATGAAACTACATTGTCCGCCAACTGACGAATGTCCGGAGCCGCAAGTTCTGCCGCAGCTGATGGAGTAGGCGCACGCAAATCCGCCGTCAGATCAGCTATAGTGAAATCCACTTCATGCCCCACAGCGGAAATTATAGGAACTTTACAGCCGTATATGGCTCTCGCCACCGCTTCAGTATTAAATACGGACAAATCCTCGGATGAACCGCCGCCCCTGCCCACAATTATAACATCGCATCCTGCCTTCTCAGCTTTAAGGATACCGCCGCAAATCGACATCGGTGCAGACTCTCCCTGAACTATCGCATTAACGGCATAAAGCTCGCAAAGCGGATAACGTCTTGTTAAAACGTTTATGATGTCTCTTACCGCCGCTCCGCTCAAAGAAGTTACCGCACCTATTTTTTTCGGCATATAAGGGAGAGGACGTTTATGCTCCGAGGCAAAGATACCCTCGGCGGCAAGCTTTTTTTTCAACTGCTCAAGTGCAAGACCTTCTTTGCCGGCGCCCTCAGGAATAATATCAGTAGCGTAAAGCTGATATGCGCCGTCTCGCTCGTATACGGAAATACTTCCCGATACTACCGCTTCCATGCCGTCCTCCGGCTGAAATTTCAAACGCGTCGCCGCCGAAGCGAACATCACCGCCTTAATCGAACTTTCATTATCTTTTAATGTAAAATAACAATGACCGCTTTTGTAATGGCAAATAAAATTTGAAATTTCACCTTTAACCATGATGCCCTGCAAAACTCTGTCGCCTTTTAGTTTGGAAGCAATATATTTATTGACTTGAGTTACCGTTATTACAGGCATTTTTCTTCACTCCATTTCAGATAAGCGAATATTGCCGTTCCTGCCGCATTATCACAGGAATACCGAGGTTCCGCAAAAACAGCCTCTTTGTATTGGGAAATAATTTTATCGCGTATAAACTTGTCCGACATAACTCCGCCTGCATAAACAAGAGGAAGTCTGCCGCACTTTTCAATGGCATATGCAGTCATGGCAATGATCGTCCCGGCAATAAAATCAAGGCAGTACGCCGCAATATTCTCACGTGATTCTCCCTGTTCAAGCATTGTACGGCATTGATTTTCAACACCGGAAAGACAGCAGTTTCCGTTCTTTAATACGGGTTTTATTTTCATATGCTTCTCCGCATTTGCTGCCAGCCTTTCAAGTTCCGAGCCGCATGGAAATTTCAGTCCGAGCATCAGACCTACGCGGTCTACAGCCTGTCCGCCGTTTAAATCAAGAGAAGAACATATCTCCGTAACATTCAGAATATTTTTCTTATCAGGTCTGCACATAAGGCAATCCGTAGTTCCGCCGCTGACGTGAAAAGCCACAAACGGCTGTTTTACATAATCAAGTTTATCCGCCGAAAAAAGCGCCGCCAAAATATGTCCTATCTGATGCGAAGTCGTGTACAAAGGAATGTTCTCAACAGCCGAAAAGCATCTTGCAAAACCCTCTCCGCATAAAAAGCACGGCATATACGAACCTTCAAGATTTCTTGGACGTGCCGACGCTGAAACCGCCGAAAATTTACTGAATTCCTCAGATGAAAAAAGTTCCTCAATAACATCGGGCAGCTGCTTTGTATGTTGAAACACCGCATCGCTCTGACGAAGTCCCAACGCTCCCTCTTTTACGGGAAGAAGCTTTTTGCTTTGTACTATTCTGTTTTCATCACTAATATATACAGCCGCAGAGGTTGTATAATTGCTTGTATCAATGCCAAGAAACTCAGACATTTTCCGAATTCCTTGCTCTGTCGCGTGAAAATGCGCCCAGTACGCCGTTAATAAAATTAACGTCCTCACGATAAGCATACGTTCCTGCAAGTTTTATAGCTTCGCTTATTGCCGCATTATCGGGAGTTTTATCATCGTACAGGCACTCGTAAATAGCGATCCTGAGCACTGCATGATTTAGCTTTGAGATCCTCGCAAGCCTGCGCGACTTGCTGTAGCTTTCAATGATTTCATCAAGCTCTGTACTGTGAGCGAGCGTACCGTCAACAATAGCTTTCACTTCATCGTTGACGGTGATCTCCTCTATCTCTTCGGCAATGCCGTAAAGCTCTTCAATATCATCACTGCGGAGAAGCTGTTCAAAAACCAGCTTGAACGCACTGTCTCTAACTTCACTTCTTGTCATTTTGTTTTCTCCTAATCTTTAAAATACAACGCCGCTTACAGAAACGTTTACCCTTGCAACTGCAACTCCCGTCATTGACTGAACACTTTCCTTAACTGCCGCCTGAACCTCCTGAGCAACAGCCGCAGCTTTAACGCCATTTTTAACTTTTATTTTTACATTCAAAGCCGCAACATCTCCCATCATTGAGACGGTTATCGGACCGTTGTTTCTAAGCTTGCTCAGCTTATTTACTTCTCCGAACAAACTTGCTACCCCCTCAACATCGAGAGCGGCAAGCCTTGCAACAGTTATAATAACGTCCTCAGAGATCTTAAGAGATCCTCCTGCCGCTTCCTTAGAGCTTTCCATTTTATACCTCCTAACCGCTTATTTGCCGGTTTTCAAAATTCTGCTTTCAACAAGCAAACAGCTTATGACAATAAGCCTGATTCAAACTCACGCTTCGTCTGAATCTAAAGATGTATATCGTCTAAGAAACGAACACATCATTTGTATTTATATTTTAACTTAACATTCAATTAAAAACCTACTTTTATATTATACCAAATAATTTACAACTTTTCAACTATTTTACTTCAAAAATTCTGATATTTTCTGCGGAAACGTTTGTTTCGCCTAAAATGATCTCTTTTACAGACGCTGCCTGAGCTTTATCAAGACCTTCGGTTTTTATCACTACCTTAGCCGACTCACCGTCTAGATAAGCAACACAATCTTCAAATCCCTGCGCTTTTACCAAAGATTCTATTGTCCCCTCGGATTCAATAAGCTTCGAAACTTCCACGGCATCAAGAGCATTGACAACCATTTCATCCTCTGTCAGATCACCGCCTCCGATTATCGTTTGCAGAGTTTGTACAGCTTCGTCACGATTATTCATTTTATCAAGGCGCGCTTGTGCGAAATAATCAGCCGATGCCGGCTCTGCGGAATCCTTTTCCATATCTGCTCCGGCATTAACAAATTCTGTTTCACCGTAATTGACAGTGTCGCCCATTTCAGCTACCTCTACAGACTCTCCGTCTTTTGAAAGCTTGGGTGCGGAAACGTAGTTTATGTAAACTGCTACTCCAAGCATAAGCGTCAGACAAGTCATGATTATCTGTTTTTTTCCAATAATTATTGTTGGCTTTTTCATAGTAAAAACTCCTTATTTCATAATAGTTACGTAAATATCAGCTGTTGGTATGTCAAGAGCCGCTGCTGCCGCTTTATAAATCCGCTCTTCAACCACGGGACTTTTGCAGCCTGTGCATACGATAACCGCTCCTGTGATCTTCGGTACTTCAACTGTTTCTATCAGCGGCTCACGGCTGCTGCTTCCTCCGATCAAAACATATTTTTCTTCTTCTTCGGTTTTATTTTCTGATTCCGACCTCTTTTCCTCGGAAACATAGACATATCTTTCTCCGGAACCAATCGTAAGATATACCTCCACCTCACCTGCCCCTTCAATTTTTTCCAGAAAGACTCTTAATCTTTCTTCAGTCTGACTGCAATAATCCTGTGCGAAATCTGTCTGCGGCTTTTCGCAGGAATTTTTGATTTCTTTTTTGTCTGCCGAAAAAGATGACAGCATTATCAGAATAATCCCCGCAGTAACCAATACCGCAACTGCTGCCGCATTTTTTTTATTTCTTATAATGTTCCTGATTTTTTCAGACAGCACCTTTTATTACCTCCGTTTCAACACCGAGACAGCTTTTGATTATAAGAGCGGCGCTTTCATAGTCCTCCGCTGTGACCGTCACACTACTAATAGATATGCTGTAATCAGCCGAAATATTAACATCTGTGACTATTGAAACATAATTTATTCCGGCGGCCGTCAGCTGCTGACCGAGTACAGCCGAAATATTAGCTTCAGTCTCAGCTTTCAAAGCTTCGGAATACGGATCGCCGGGATACTCCGCTTCTATAAGTTCAAAGTCTGATATGTCAGGCATTGTAAAATTGACAAATCCCTGTGCAAACGGAGCTATCATCACAAAAGCAAGGAGAAGATCAAGTATAGACACAACCTGATTTTTAAGCTTTGAAGCTGAAACAATACTTCCTATAACGCATCTTGCAGCAGATACTGCACATACCGCCATAACGGCAGATTTTATACCGTCCATATCAATTCCTCCGAAATTATCTATTGCAATTAGAATCATTAATCCGCCGTATATATAATAATACTTAGAACTTATTCTTAAAATGTTTTCATTAATATAGCAGAACAAAGTATGAATATGACAGAATAGCATATCAAAACGCTCTGCGCTATTGCAAAACCGCTGTCTATGGATTTAAGCAGCTTGGACATTGCCTCTTCCGAAAACACGTCAGCTACGGCTTTGCCTATCCACATTACGCCTCTGTATACGCAAAGCTCCAGTATTCCCGGAAGAAGCAGCATAACAACACCAATTATACCCGCTGCTCCTACTGTTCCTCCTATTATCTCAAAACTTCCTTTTACCGTGGAATATGCGTCAGATACCGCGCCTCCGACAATGGGTATAAATCCTGATACAAGCATTTTGGCTGTTTTCGCCGCCGCTCCGTCCGCCTTGCTCGCAATGGTACATTTTAAAGTTACAAAACCGGAAAAAAGAGTCATGGTTATGGAAATTCCCCACGTTACGGTTTTTTTCAACAGATTTACAAGACTGTCAAGCGACGTGCTTGGAAACACGCTGCCTGTTACTCCTAATGCCGCTGTTACTCCCAATATGGGAAGAAGATAGCTCTCCGACAATTTAACTATAATTTCCGAAGCGCCCAAAAGCAGCATATGGCATACTCCTGCCGTGGTGAAGCCTCCGCATGCTATCGAAACTGCTGAAAGTATGGGAACAAAAACAAGTATAAAGCTTCCCGTAATCTGAATTGTTCTCAGAACTTCGCCATACACATTCATAAGCTGCGGAACAATTACCGTTACTGCCGCCATAACGCAAACCATGCCATATATGTCGCCCGAACCTTTTACTGCCGACCTTGTAACCGACCCAAAAACGATTACAAGAAAAATGCTTGACAATATCCTCATGGGCGCTGCAAGACGTGCAGAAAGCTCTCCCCAAAGTCTGTCCCACAAAGCCTCAAATGACAATCCATCCATATCCGCCGAATTAAAGTCAATGTCATAATCTGCAAGAAGACCGTCAAGCTCCTCTGTTATTTCAGCCCCATAATCCTCGTATTCCTCAGCGTTAGCCGCAAATACTGAGATACATGAAAAAACTAAGAAAAACGATAAAACCAATACTATAATTTTCCGCATATTTCACCTATAGCAGACTGCTGATCTGTTCCAATATCGCCTTTACAAGAGGCAAACTTATGAAAGTCACAGCGCCGCGCCCCCAAAGTTCCGCTGCCGAAGCGATAGCGGCTTCACCGCTGTCACGACAAAGTTCCGAAGTTATCTGAGTTATCATACATATTGACGCCGCTTTGAAAATCAAAGCAAGATAGCTTTCCGAAATTCCTGCCGATGTGAAAATATCACGTACTTCTTCCATCATCGGAGCTGCAAAGGCCGCAAAACTGCCCATGACTGCTGTACAGGCAGCAATCGCAAGCAGCATTGATTGCTCACGGCAATGCTGCCTCAAAAGTACCGACAAAATCGCTGAACACAGGCAAAAAGCCGCGGTAATAAGGCATCTGTCCGTCATAAGCCGAACACCGTTTTCACAGTTTCAAAAAGTCCGCCAATTTCCTCTACTATTATAACAAGCACTACTATAAGACCCGCAAGTGTTGTCATCATAGCTTGTTCTTCACGCTCCGCCCGTTTAAGAACAAGATTAAGTACAGCAACTATTATGCCTGTCCCCGCTATTTTAAATATTAAATCAATATCCATTTCGTCACCCCGCTACAGCACAAGTATTCCTGCCATAACACCGAAAAGAAGTCCGGCAACCCGATACAGCCGTCCTTTTTTTACTAAAGCATCCCGTCTCATTCCTGATACATCTTCAAGTTCTGACATTAAGCTATGAATTTCAGAAAGCTGCGCATTCTTATCGCTTTTGCCAAGCATTCCGCCGAAACGATAAAGTAATTCTTTTTCTTCTTTTCCGATATTCTGCTCACTGTCAAGAGCACAGTTCCACAGTCTATGAAAATCCTCTCCGGCTATGTAGTAATTTGGCAGAAGCTGAAGAAAACCAAGGCATTTTAACTCTGAATCTTTTTTCAAGTCTCTGCAAACACTGTACACATCCTCGCATCGGCTGCCAATAAGAAACGCTGCCCGCTGCAAAAGATGTCCAACTGCTCCGCAGGATTTTCGTTCATCACGAAGTCTGTCTGCCAGTGAAAAACCTATTACAGCGCCCACAGCCGTAAATATCAGCGCCGCCGCAACTCTAAATATCATTGTTCAGCCTCCTTATCTCTCTGATTTTTCCGGGATTATTTCCTCCATCTAAAATTACGGCATATCCAAATGCGTCGGTTTTCAAAAGCGTTTTCATAACAGATCTGTTTTGCAGATCCTGAAAGCTTGTACCGTGTACTGTCGCACAAAACTTCACACCGCATCCCAAATTCTCTATTATAGCCGATGCATCCTCTTCTGTGGAAATTTCATCGCAGAAAATAAAATCTGGAGACAAAGTTCGTACAGCCGATACTATACCTTTAGCTCTGCTGCATCCTGTCAGAATGTTTGTAAGCATACCTACATCGTTTTCTATGATTCCTCCGTTTGTACAGGCTATCTCATTACGTTCATCAACTAATACAGCCTTGTGCATATTTCCGACTGTCCGACACAAATCACGTAAAATAGTTGTTTTACCTGAATTAACACCTCCGCATATAACTATTCCCTGACAGCTTTGAGAAACCAGCTTGTACACCTCGTCAGCGCACCCCTGAATATTCCTTGAAATGCGAAAATTAAGTCCCGTTATATCCGTCATACAACCCTCGGAATTAAAACTTCCCGAGAGTCCTACACGCACCCCTTTTCTAAGTACGAAAACTCCATCCCTGAGCTGACGAGTACAGCTATGAATGGAATAATGCGACAATGAATCGACTATTGAAGATATATCGGTAGGCATAACCGTGACTGCCGACATATTTCGCGGATTTGCAGTAAGTCCGGAATTAGTAAGATACATTATTTTATCAGGAAAAACCATTGCTGCCGCTCTTCCTGAATTCAGACGAAGCTCGCTTACCGACTGCCTTTCAAATTGCCTTACAGATAAATACGCCGAACGGATACCGGCAGTAAGATACTCGGCTATTACTTCATAACTTGTACTATCTGTCAATTCAACCACCCCTTTCCATAAATCATATGCACAATATTACAGCATTATGACATAAAAAAACAGCCCACAAAAGTGAGCTGTAATTTTTGGAAATTATTCCTTTACACCACCGAGCGCAACACCGGCAATAATAAATCTTGAAAGAAGAACATATGCGAGAATAATAGGTAAAATCGAAAGTGCAATTGCAAGATAAATCAAACCGAGATCTTTAACCTTATCCGAAGCCTGAAGAGCAGATACCATCATAGGAAGCGTCTTTTTCTTCATATCAACGTTAATAAGGATCATATTCGGCGTATAGAAGTTATTCCAGCTTGCGATGAAAGCAAATATAGCCTGAACGGCAATAGCAGGTTTCATCATGGGAATAGCGATTGAAACAAAAGTTCTGAACTCTCCGCATCCGTCAATACGAGCTGCTTCAACAATATCAAGCGGGAACGACGACTTCATGTATGATCGCATAAAGTAAACGACCGCAGGCGCTGCAACAGCAGGAACAATAAGAGGCCAGTATGTATTTGTCAGACCAATGTCAGCCATAAATGCTACGAAACCAGCTGATGTTACCTGAACAGGAACCATCATTACAAGGAGAATAACCGTATAAGAAATTTCCTTGATCTTAAAATCATAAACATGAATACCATAAGCTGTCATTGCAGAGAAAAATACCGTAAGAAATGTTGAAAAAACTGTAATAAACAAGCTGTTTTTATAACCATGAAACGCGTTATAAGCAAGCTTTAAGTTCTGGTTCGTTGATAGCGACTTAAAATTCTCAACGAGATGAGAACCGGGAATAAAACTGATACTGTTAGCAACTTCTGAATGCTGTCGTGTAGCGTTAATAATAAGAATATAAATCGGAAGCAAACAGATAATTGTTAAAATGAGAAACCATATAAACAGTATTGTGGATTTAAGCCTAATCTTGAAAGAATAGTTGTCCTTAGGTTCTCCGTAAACTGATTTCATTTTACTCATATTGAAAAACCTCCAAACTGTTTACTTTCCTGCTTAAGCTGCTTAGCAATCTTTTTTCTCTGCTTCTTCTTGGCGATTTCGTCCTTATCACGTGTGATATAGAATGAGATACATCCGAGAATAAGAGTAACAAAGAACAAAAGAACAGATGCAGCGCCTGCGTAACCCATTTTGTTCTCATCCAACTGAGCATGGAAATAATCATAAATGAGAACGGCAATTGTACGAATATCTTCATTTTTAGCAGTACCCTTATGATAGAGATAAGGAATATCGAACATCTGAAGACCGCCGATCATGGAAGTTACGAGCGTATAAGCCATAATAGGTGTAAGGAGGGGGAAAGTAATCTTGCGGAAAACCTGTCCTGAGCTTGCACCGTCAATACTTGCTGCCTCAAAGAGTGAAGGATTGATACCCTGAATACCCGACATGAGCATGATCATAGTATTTCCGAACCACATCCATGTCTGAATGAACATAACCACTCCTCTTGACTGCCATACGCCTTCTACAAAAGGAATAGTGTCATAAAGCCCTGAAGTCGAATTCTGTTCAACAATGCCGACTTTACTAAGAAGTATGTTAAGTGCGCCGGGGTTAGTTTCAGACTGACCGCAAAGCTGAAGGAAAAGAACTGCTACAGATGCAGCTGTTATAACGTTAGGAAGATACATTACGACCTTAAAGAATCCCTTGCCCGGAATTTTAAGGTTAGCCTCTGTAAACCATACAGCAAGTGAAAGTGAAAGGGCAATCTGCGGAATAAAGTTGCCGAACCAAAGAATTATAGTATTCTTAAATGACGAATAGAAAGAACTGCTGATAGCCGCTTCACGTCGTCCGCCTCCGAAAAGCAGAGTCTTATAGTTTGCAAAACCAACAAAATCATCTACTCCCGGTCCATTGCCGTGAAAACTTACAATAAATGTATTTATCAGAGGATATAATTGGAAAAAGAAATAAACAAGAAAAAACGGCAAAATGAATATGTAGCCGTATTTTGCATAGCTGATAGATTTAATACGTCTCTGCGCAGCTGATGCCATAACACACACCCTCTCGGTATTTTATTAATAAACAAATATACACCTACGGAATACACAGAAGTATTCCGTAGGGTACAATGTTATTTAGCTATTCTGACGAAATCAGTTGGCAGAATTAATCAACGTCAATAGTTGTGATATCCTCAGCAACCTTATCCTTGAATGCTTCTACTGCATCATCCCAAGACTTGCCGCCCTCAAGATACTCTTCCTTAACAATCTTTGTAAAGTCTGCCTTTATTGTAGCATCGTAAGGAGTGATAAGTCCCTTGAAGTCGATCTGCTTAGCGTTATCAGCAAGCTCAGCAAAGTAGTTCTGACCATCCTTGAAGTTGCCGGAGATCTTCTCATTGAATACTGTGTTACTGCTGATAAGCTCATCCATTACAACCTGGTTATTTACATACTCAGGCTTCTTTACAGCGTATTCCTTCATCTGAGCCTCATCAGATGTAGCGGAGATGATGAAATCGCGAGCTTCCTGACCGTTATCTGTTGCAGGGTTAACAACGATCCAAGTACCGCCCCAGTAGTAAGGTGTGGGTCCCTGAACAAGATTCCAGTTACCGTACTCAGGACCGCCTTCTCCACCGGCAGCATCGAGGAAGAATCCGCCGAAGCCCCATGTAGATACGAAGTAACCCATAGCGTTGCCTGTTGTACCGGCAGCTGTCCACTCGACAGTCCACTGTTCATTCTTTGTAACGCCGTTGATATCCCAAAGTTCCTTAGCTGTATCAGCAAAATTCTTGCAGAAATCATCGATCTGGAGCTTGTTATCTACAACCCAAGGAGTTGTACGTCCGCAAGCGTAAGCCTGCCACATACCGCCGAGAGAGTCAGCAAGAGCAGCAGCACCGCCGGACTTCTCATTAATTTCCTTAGCTGTCTCTACAAACTTAGACCAGTCAGCAACCTTCTCCTGCATAGCATCGGGAGATGTTACTCCAAGGTATTCTTCAGCAAGTCTTGCATTGTATGCGAAACCGCCTGCTGCAGCCTGCCATGAAATACCCTTACGAACTCCGTTAGAGTCAAGACCGATTGTATCTGTGTAACCATAGATGTTGGGGAAATCAGCATCTGTAAGACCGAGCTTGTCAAGTGCAAGTGTCTTAGTGTCGTCATTGATGTACTTCAGAGCCCAGTCAGCTTCGCAGAAGTAAACGTCGAGATCGCCGCCGTCGTTGAAGAGCTGATCATAGTTCTCGGAAGCCTTTCCGCCGCCTACGTTGAAGCTAATGAAATTGATACCCTCAACTTCGTTGTTAGCAAGCTTTTCAGCAACTGACTCATAATCCAGACCCTTCCACTGTGCGAGAAGATAAGGAACATCGTTAGCGTCCCAAGCAGCTACTGTGAAAGTATCGCCGCCCTGACCAACAGAAGCGTCGATTGCACCGGCGTTAGAATCATCAGGAGTGCTTTCAGACTCGCTCTCAGACTCGGAATTGCTGTCCTCAGCAGGTGTTGACTCGGATGATGACTCAGATGAGCTTGAGCTGGATGAAGATTCATCCTCGCCGCAGCTTACAAATGCAGTTGCAGCCATAGCAAGAGTAGCAACTAATGCTAATGTCTTCTTAAGTGTGTTCATTGGTTATTTCCTCCTTAAAATATGTATTATACCCCCGTAACAATCGGAGTATAATATGTGAAAATGTGAATGTTTTCCGACTTTCTTAACGATCCGCATTTACTCTGCGAATGTCCTCGCCGAAGCTCACGCTTCTCATTTTTAAGCCGGACGTCCGTAATGGACTTATTACAAGACCTATTAAGTCTCTGTAATGTCTTGGAGCTTCACATCACCACCGATCGTTCCGGGGCATATGTGCCGCTTGTGTAATTAAAATATACCCTATTTTGCACTCAAAGTCAATCCTTTGAGGCATTCTTTAATATTTTTTGAGCAGTCTGTACATTTTCAACATAATTTTTTTGTTGATTTTCACATAAACTTTTTTAAAAGGTTACAAAACGGTAACTATGCATTTTGATTTATTTCACAATTAAAATGTGTTTGTTTTATTGCTTTTTACCAATACTTCCAACTAACTGGCAAAAAATAATGATTATATTTGGTTACTTTGTAGACCTTTCAGCATATAATTTCAATATTTCTGCTGCATCAGAAGCGTCTATAACGCCGTCTTTATTAAAGTCCGAATAATCAAAAATTGCTTTTTTCAGAATTCCGTCACTGCCTGTCAGGGTTTTGGCATAATGAACAAGTACCAAAGTTGCATCGGAAGCGTCTACCGCTCCGTCAAGATCTACATCTCCAACCTCCGGAATTTTATCTTCGGAAATATAGCTTCTTTCCGTATAGGTATCAAAATCCACTGTTGCTGAAATCACATCATACCCGTTTATTTTGATCGGTTTTGCATATGCAGAGTACTCTCCGCCGTTTATTGAATAATAGACCTGAGAACCGTCTTTTACAGAAAGCTCAATTGTTTCTCCAGCAGGCACAACGCCGCTCATATGACTAAAATTTACTGAATTAACCGAACTGCCCAGTACTTTTAAAGAAATATTTCCCATGGCTATCGAAAGCTCTGCCGAAGAAAACGCAGACTTATAAAAATCAAGCATTGACTGTGCATTTTCAAGAAGTTCTGTTTCCTCCGGATATATCCCATCAAACAAATCAATTTCAAGCTCTTTGAGCAGCTCTGATTTTTCATCTGCCGTATAAGTGTAATCCTGATCGCACATATCATGCCATTCAGAGCCGTCAGAACTGTAAAAGCTTTCATTTTCTCCCGTATTTGACTTTATACCCTCATAAGTCGTAAAACTGCCAAGACTTGCTACCTCGTCTGATTCGTCCGAATGAAGGTACAAAACAGATTCTATGGGAATAACAAAAGGCGAATCCGGACAATAAAGCTTTACCACTGCCGAAAAGCTCTCCCCCGCTTCAATGAGTTCGTCCTCAATAAGGTCAATGGTCAGCGTGCCGGGAATATCGGCTGTTCCGAATGTGACTTGAGAAGCCTGCCCCGAAGCAGGGTCAGATAAATCACTCAAACCGCTGTATATAGTAATTTCATATTCTGTTCCCGGCTGTAGAAAATTTATAGAAACAGCTTCAAGCTGTACTGTCTCTTCCGCTGTAAAAATATTAGCCATATATGACGGAGCAATTTCTTCTGAAGAATCCCCTGCCGACATTGACTGTGCGGGAACATATGTATCATGATGAAAATTAACGGTATGCTCCTCCGAATCCTCAAGTTCGAAAACCGCAAATTCACACAAAGACCTGTCATCATATGAAATCCACATGTAACCGTTATCGAAGTTATAGTCTCCCCAGCTGTTCTTTACAAGCCACGCGCCATCGGTTTCGGCAGGTTTTTTGAAATTTTCTTTAGGAAAATTGTCGTCCCACCCGGCAATGACCACGGAATGACTTGCAAAACGAGGTTTTCGCTCACTCCTTGTTGAGAAATGTTCGCTGTCATAGAGATTTTGTGAATCTGACTGAAAAGAAATATCCACCGCAAGTCCGTTATATACAAACTGCTTTATGATATGATTTATTTCCTCCGTATTCGATCTTTCATCATTATAGTCAAACATATACGCATTTTTCAGGTGATAGTCGCTCTCAAACTTAAGCGCGTCTACAGCAGAAATATTATCAAAAAAATCAAAGTCTCCATAAGGAAGTTTTCTTTCGTTTACAGGACCTATCCACTGCGACCATAAATTCGCCGCAAGATAACTGGTTCCGCCAACGCTGAAGATCTCGTCGGCTTCTCCGTCCTTCTGAATCTGGTCTTCGCCGTAATATGTGTAAAACGCAGTATGAGCTTCTGAAAGATCTGCCGACGGATTATATTTAAGTATGCTTGTTTCCGCAGATGCAACGGCAGAATGCGCCCAGCACGTACCGTGTGTACCCTGACTTTTCACTGATGTTATACCATTTTTTTCACGCATATCAAAAGCATCAGGCAAATTCTCTCTGCTGTCATACATATTAATTATTCCGTTTATATCACCGATTTCAGGTAACATGACCGGTTCGCTGCCTCCCATTTCCTCACACATCCGAAATACGGGATCAGACAGAGAAAATCCTCCGAAAGCCGTATTTTTCGGCTCAGGCTCTGGTTTGTGAGAAACGTAAGCTGCCGAAGAATACAGCGGTAAAGCAGAAAAAGCCGCCGCTATCGCCGCAGCAGCTATATGTTTGATACGATTAATAAGAATCACTCCTTATATCTTTCTTTATACTTAAGGCAGCACCTCACAAAGCACATCTGACGTCTTTGCACGTCATCTGCTTGCGTCTTTTCCGTCATATCACACAAATTTTCCTTGTAATACGACAGTATTGCTGCGTCAAATTTATGCAATCTAACGAAATATCTGACTGCGCATCTGCCGCACAATCTTTGTGCGGTGCTGCCTTAAAACTATCATCCAAATACAGTATAGTAAGCAATGCCAAACCATTCTCTCACCCAATACGTCGGAAGAAGCCATATTGCGGTCGGTGCGGGGATATTATATGCCCTAAGTCCCTCGCGCCGAGCAAAAATATCCCCCCTCAGCTGATGAAATCCATCTGTAACTATTGTAATATCGCTGCAAAGACCTTTTCTTTCAATAATTTCTTTGGAAAAACGAATATTTTCCTGAGTATTAACAGATTTATCTTCCATAAAGATACGATTTTCGGAAATTCCCTTTGTGACCAGATAATTCCTCATAACGTCTGCTTCACTTGTTAATTCATCTTTCCCCTGTCCGCCTGATACAACAACAAAAACATCTTCATGCTCTATTAGATAGTTGTAAGCCGAATCAAGCCTGCGTTTCAGCATAAGGCTCGGTCCATCCGATTTTATCTGACAGCCAAGAACAACAAGCGTAGTCGGCTTTCCATTGGGTTTATCGTTCATCTCAGCTATCATGAAACAGCTTATAACAACTGCAAGAATTACGCAAAGTCCGAAAAGTCCTCCTGACAGAAAAACAATTCCTCTGCCAACCGGACGTTCCCATAAGCGTGAAACAATGCCGCAGAATCTACCCCAAAAGAAAGACACTGTCATAAACAGTACCGATATTAATGCGCCGAATATATTTCCTATATTGACTATTCCATTACCGATAGGAGCTATAAAAATTATTGTTAAAATTAAAAATATAAACGTCATTACCATTCTGAATCCAATTTTTACTTTCACTATTTTTCCTCTCACAAGAACTACTTTTTCTTTGAAGTAAGTTTCAATATCCTTTCAACCGACTTGACTGAAGCGCTTTCGCTTCCCAAATGTGTTGGAACTGCATTGTAAAGTCCGTGAAAATCTGAGCCTCCCGTAGTAATAAGATCATATTTTTCGGCAATTTTACTAAGCTCACGGCGGTAATCCTCGTCTGCCGAATAGTGACCTATCTCAACTCCGTCTATTTTTCCTTTTTCCGCAAGCTCCGCAAGCAATTCCATATTGTCGTACTGCGCAGGATGAGCCATGACCGCAGCTCCCCCTGCGGTATGGATAAGGTCAACTACAAAATTAACATCGGGATACGCTCGTTCAACATAACAGCATCCTGCTTTAGGGTTAAAAAGCTCTCTGTCAAGATCACCGTAAAACTCTAAAGCATAACCATAATCTATAAGAGCGCGCATGATATGCTGCTTGAAAATACTCTTTGCAGACGTAGTATACTTCAAAATACTTTCCATGGTTATAGGAAACTTCGCCATAACCTTTTCTATCATTTCTTTAGAAGTTTCTCTGCGTATTTCACAGCTTTTCATGCAAAGTCCTTCAAGTCTGTCAGGTTTTACAGGATTGTAACATAAAATATGAACCTTTGAGCATCTTTCCTTATCCCATGCGGAAAGCTCGACACCGCGCAGTATTTTTACTCCCTCACGCTCTCCAAGAACTTGTGCGCGCGAAAAAGACGCCATTGTGTCATGATCGGTAATTGACAGCCATTCTATGCCGGTGCGCTTTGCCTGTGAGATCACATCCTCTATACCAAGAGAGCCGTCGGAAAGCTTTGTGTGACAGTGCAGATCGCAGATCATAATAAACCTCCAGATTAAATGTCGGAAACAGGATAACCTGCCATAAAATATATGTATGGATTTAATTTAAGAATTATACAACTTATTTATTAATTATATCACACTTCAATACAAATTACAAGCTTTTTTGTACATTTTCACATTTAAAGCTCTGCTTTCAACAAGCAGACGGCAGTAAGCCGGATTAAGTCGGAAATTGTATCTCCGACTGAATATAAAGATGTTCGCCGCCTAAGAGGGTGCGGGTGTCCGGTGGACACCTCTGCGAAGCAGAAGCACCGACCGAGACGACAGTCGAGACTCGGGGGACATCGTCTGCGGTTATATTTCCATAATTAATTCAGAAATTAAAGGAAATTCTATTTAAGCAGAGCCGAATACAGCTCACTTTTTTTGAAACCCGTTTCTTTTGCCACAGCTTTGCAGGCATCTGTAGGCTTTTCACCGCTTTCAATAAGATTCACGACTTGTGCCATAGCGTCGTCAAGAGTGGGCATATCGCTGTTTATACGGCACCTTCCCCCAAGAACGATAACATACTCGCCTCGAGGCTCATTTACCTCATAATATACGACAGCTTCTCCCAACGAAAATCTCAGAACCTCTTCATGCAGCTTTGTAAGCTCACGGCATAGGGCAATCTTTCTGTCTGCTCCGAAATATTCCGCCATATCACTGAGAGTCGATTTCAGCTTATGCGGAGCCTCATAAAATATCATTACCGCCGTTTCGCTTCTCAAAAGCTCCAGACGCTCCAGACGCTCTTTTTTGGCAGTCGGAAGAAAACCCTCAAAGGTAAATCGGCTGATATGCATTCCCGACAACGAAGCGGCAGATACTACCGCGGACGGTCCCGGAACGACCTTTACGTCTATTTCGTTTTCACAGCAAAGCCGTACAAGAACTTCACCCGGATCTGAAATGCACGGCATGCCTGCATCCGTAACCACTCCGCAGCTTTCACCTGATAAGATACGCTCAATAATGCGCTGAGCGTCTTTTCGGCTACTATGCTCATGAAAACTAACCAGTTCGTTTTTTATTTCACACCTATTCAAAAGCTTTAAGGTAACACGGGTATCTTCGGCACAAATAAAGTCAACTTCTTTAAGAAGTCTTATCTGCCTTAATGTTATATCCTCCATATTTCCTATGGGAGTGCCTATTATATAAAGTGTACCGCTCATATATATCCTTTCATCCAAGCTTGCCCGTATCGTATATTTTCTGTAATTCTTCGGAAAATCCGCTTTCGCTTCTTATGTAAAGCTGCGGTTCTATCTGCATAAACGGCTTTGAACCTTTTTTACCCTCAACTAAAAACAGCCACGGAGCATCGCTTGCTGTTTTTGAAACAAACCGCAGTCTTTTCGGTTCGATGTTGTTGCTTTTCATTGCAAAAAGCACGTCTGAAAGACGTTCAGGACGGTTGCATACGCAAAGTCGACCGCCGAATTTAAGCAGCCTTTCCGCCGCCCTGCACACGTCGTCAATATTGCACATTATCTCATGCCTCGCTATTCTCTGAGCTGTTATCTCACTTTGAAAACCTGCATTGTCAGCTTTATACGGAGGATTGCAGGTCACCAAATCAAGCTGACCGAGAGGAGCGTCTCTCCAAAGTTCTTTTAAATCAGCACAGATAGGTATAATACCCGAAGCATCGCTTTTTTCCATGCCGAGACGAAGCTGCTCTACCGCGCTCTCCTGAATATCAACAGCATATGTCACCTGCGGCGGACGGCTTTTCTGCATGATAAGAGGTATTATACCGCAGCCCGTCCCAAGATCGCATACCTTATCCTTTTGACGGTATTTCGAAAAATCTGCCAAAAGAAACGCGTCCGTTCCAAAACGGTGGTTGCTGCTTGCACAAACATATATTTTTTCGGTAAGCTTTTCAAAATTATATTTCATCAGACAATAGTTCCTCCGCCGACAACAATGTCCCCGTCATAGAAAACGACTGCTTGTCCGCTTGTGACGGCACGCTGAGGCTCGTCAAATTCAACCGTATATACGCCGTCCTTACAGGACAAAACGGCAGGACGGTCGTTCTGCGAATAACGCGTCTTAGCGGTTATCCTCATAGGCTCGGTTATTTCGGGAACTGAGATAAGATTCACATCTTCTGCTGTGAGAGTTCTTGTGTACAGATCCGTTTCATCGCCCAGAACTACGGTATTTTCAGCAATATTCTTGCGAACCACGTAAGCCGGTTTTCCGAGAGCTATTCCAAGTCCCTTGCGCTGACCTATAGTATAATTTATCAGCCCATTATGTCTGCCGAGTATGTTATTATTTGTATCGACGAAGTTCCCCTTAGGAGAGCTTTCTCCGCTGAATCTCCCGATAAATCCGGCATATTTCCCGTCGGGAATAAAGCATATATCCTGACTGTCGGGCTTATTTGAATTGACAAGACCGGCTTTTTCCGCAATTTCCCTGACCTGCGATTTTTCGAGGTTTCCCAATGGAAAAAGAGTATGCGCAAGCTGCTCCTGAGTGAGAGAATACAGAACATACGTCTGATCCTTTGAACGGTCTAACGGGCGTTTCAGAAGATAACGTCCGCGCGCCTCGTCATACTCGCGAACAGCATAATGACCCGTTGCAATATAATCAAATTCAAGTTCCATGGCGCGTCTGAGCATTTTATCGAATTTCACGTGCCTGTTGCACTCTATACATGGATTTGGAGTTCGTCCGCAAAGGTAGCTTTCAACAAAATGTTTCATAACCTTTTCGCGGAAACATTCCTTGAAGTTAAACGTAAGATGCTCGAAACCAAGCCGTCTTGCAACGCTTTTCGCATCGAACACATCAGATAATGCACAGCATGTTTTTTCGGGATTTTCGGTTTCTGCGACATCTTCGTTACCAAACATTTTCAGCGTTACCCCCATGACCTCATAGCCCTGTTCCTTCAAAAGCAAAGCCGCTGCGGAACTGTCAACGCCGCCGCTCATTCCTACCATAACTTTTTTCATTTTATCAGTTCCTCTATTTCATCAAGTCTCATTATGTAATAATCGGCAGTTTCTTCAAGCTGTTCTCTGTCAGGTGCAGCAGATTCATCATATACCGCCGCTGTACAAAAACCCGCTTTTTTCGCCGTTTCTATACAGTGCAGAGAATCCTCTATTACGAGCGTTTCGGACGGAGAAATACCGAGCATTTTCGCTGCGCCGAGAAAAATATCAGGAAATTTCTTGCCTTTCGGATATTCCTTATCGGTCAGCAGAAATGCGGATTTTTCAAGAATTCCCAGACGATTCAGAGCAGCCTCCGCAAGAGTCTTATACGTAGCTGTAGCTATTCCGTAAGGTATACTGCGGCTGTCAAGGAAATTCAGCAACTCCATCGCACCGGGCTTCAAAGGAATATTTTCCTCATATTCTATTCGAACAAGCTCCTCAATACGGTTTATAACATATTTCTGAGTACATTTAAGGTCAAATTCACTTATCAATACCTCTGAAGACTGGAAAACCGTCATTTTTTTCAGTCTTTCGGAAATTTCCCTCGGAGGATTCGAAACGCCGTTTTCTATAAGGAATCTCCTGTCAACGTCATACCACACTTGCATCGAATCTATCAAAGTACCGTCAAGATCGAAAATAATACCTTTTATATCGAGCATTCTGTCCATTTATTCTGTACCCGGCAGCTCATTTTGTATACTCTCTTGTATTTTTTTAAGCCACTCAGTCCTTTCTGCCTCTGTAGAATATTCTATACCTGCCGATTCTTCGTTTCCGCACAATATAACTGCCTGATTTCCCATAATTGCGTAGATGCGTTCAAATCTTTCCATATCATACTGCACATTTCCTGCCAAGGGATCGGCAACATAAACAATTCCGCTGTTATAGTCATATCCGTACACTGTGAGACAATGCTGATAAGGATTAAAATAAAAATCTTCACCGCATCCCAGTGTAAACTGAAATTCTTCATATGTCTCACGCTGATCGATAGTCGACCATACAATAACAGGTCTGCCCTGTTCAACTTGATAAAAAACTTCCCTCAAAGACATCCCGGTAAGATCAATAGAATACCAGTCAGAGCCTATCCATGTAAAGTAATAGGAAGCTGCCATTGTAATAACCGGAGCATTGCATCCGAATCCGTTATTTGATCTCGGATCACCGAGATATACATCATTCATCGTATAGTATCCATTAATGTCTATCGGCATAAACATATCGCAAAGATCAACTTTATCAATATCAAATCCGTAAAAATTTAAAGTCTGGGCAAGAGCAGTTATTTCACAGCCAGTTGGAAGTTCGGGATTTTGCATTACAGTTTCAAATCCGTCAATAACACAAGGATCTGAAAGTTTATATCCGTCAGGCATATAAGGATCTATCTCGATATGCTCCGGCGCTCCGATCTGCACAGAAACATTCTCTTCAATGTATTTTTCCTCGCCATCGGTTGCATTCTGATAATCCGTGACCGATTCCGTTACAGGCTCTGACGATATTTCAATTTGAAATCCGGAATTAGCAGGAAAATCATTAAAATTTGCCCCTTCTCTTTTAACAGTTCTTCCGCATGAAACAACAGAAACGACCGACAGAAACGCTGTAATTGAACATATTATTTTTTTCATGATCTACTCCTTACTTATTTCCGTCTTTACTCTGTAATCAGAACCGGCAGGGAACATTTTTTCTGCTGCAATACCGTAAATATCCGTTGCTCGTGCCTCAAGCTCAGCAAAACGCTGCGCAGAGCAGCTCAGTCTGCCTAATTTGGCAAGGGAAGTTCCTAACGGTATTTTCTTTTTATTCTTGGCAGCGGCAAGTATCTCTCTGCCTCTTTCGTTGAATGCAAGCACTCTTGCATAAGGCGGAGGAGTTTCAGTATCAGTTTTCGTTATCCCTATCAGCAAAGACAATATGACGCGTTTTATGCGAGCCATAGTATAACGCTTTGATTTTACCGAATCAAGAAGTTCTTCAAGAGATGCCGCTCCATTTCGGTATATACGCTCAGCAAGACCATTAGAATCGCTTATTTTCGATATTTCTTCGATTGAAGCTGTACGAACCCGATAAAGCACAACTCGCTCAAGATTTTTCAAAGATGCCGTACAGCCGTCCGTAATAGCATTTTCCCATATCTTAGGCATTGTGCCTTCTGCACTTTCCGATGACAAAATGCAGTTGCGTATGTACGATGCGCTGACGTAACCGCCGACATTCTCCATACTGTCGTGAGACGCACCGCTGCGTTTTATGGTAAACGGCAGTATATCGCTGTTCAATGACTTCAAAGCGCGGATATATTCAACTCCCAGCAAATTATTCGGCTCGGATATTATTTCCGACGCTTCCTCATCTACATTTTTCAATGACTCACACAATGCCCGGGGATAGCTGTATCCTTTTTTCATAAGTACACGAACTTCATCGGAATTTACCAAACCATCAGCTTTTGCCATGGCATTAAAAAGCTTTTCAACGCTGCCGCATTCGCTGCCGAACGAAAGCTCGTCCGTCACACCAAGACTGTGAAGCAGATATACCGCACCCCATGCAAATTTTTCAGCAGAAGATAAACAATAAGCCGTCGGAAGCTCAATAACAAGATCTGCTCCCGATTTTACCGCAAGCTCTGCCCTTGTAAATTTATCAAGAATCGCCGCATCGCCGCGCTGAACAAAATTGCCGCTCATAACTGCAATAATATGAGTTGCGCCGTTTTTTCTCGTTTTTTCTATATGATAAAGATGACCGTTATGAAACGGATTATATTCGCATACTATACCGCTGATTTTCATAATAAAGCTCTCCTTTCAGAGACTGCACAAATTGTAAGAAAACGCATTCACCCATAGATGCAGTCACTTATAAAAAGCTTTTCTTATTATACCTTTTTCGGAATAAAAAAGCAAGTGCTTTTGCAATTATTTTGCAATTTTCGTTATTATCCGCATATTTTCCGAATTTTTACGCATAAATTTAAAACATAATTCAAAGGCTGCCGCAACTTTCCGTTGTGCGGCAGCCTTTTTATTTATTTTGAAATAAGCGCTAAAGTATCTCTTGCAATAAGAAGCTCCTCATTTGTAGGAACTACCCAAACTTCAACCTTTGAATCAGCCGCGGAGATCTTGGCAAGCTTTCCTCTGAGACCGTTATTCACGGATTTATCAAGCTTGATACCGAAAAATTCCATATTTTCGCAAACCTGATCTCTTACGTCAAATGCGTTTTCACCGATACCGCCTGTAAACAGAACAGCATCAAGACCATTCATTGCAGCGGCATATGAACCGATATACTTTTTGATTTCATATATGAGCATTTCTGATACAAGTCTCGCTCTCTGATTACCATGCTGAGCGGCGTCCGTAATATCTCGGTTATCCGAGCCAACTCCGGAAACTCCGAGGAAACCTGATTTCTTGTTCATGTAATCGCTCATTTCAGCAGGAGTGAATCCATGTTTATCCGCTACAAAAGTAACGGCGGACGGATCTACAGCGCCGGAACGTGTTCCCATAACAACGCCGTCAAGGGGAGTGAATCCCATTGATGTATCTACGGATTTTCCGCCGTCAACAGCCGTAATAGACGAACCGTTTCCAAGATGACATGAAACGATCTTCAGATCTTTTATGTCCTTGCCCATGGCTTCTGCAAGAGCTGCGGAAACAAATCGGTGAGACGTACCGTGGAAACCGTACTTTCTTACATGAAGCTTCTCATAGTCGTCATAAGGCAGACCGAACATATAAGCTTTCGGAGGCATTGTCTGATGAAATGCCGTATCGAATACGACAACCTGCGGCACATTTTCCGGAATTACGCTTTTACATGCACGAAGAGCAAGTGCGTGAGCATGATTATGTACAGGAGCAAGTTCTCTTAATTCATCTATTTTGTCAATGATCTCGTCCGTAACTATTACAGATTTATCGAATATATCCGCACCTTGAACAATACGGTGACCAACGGCGGAAATTTCATCCATACTGTCAATAACCTTCGCATCGCCTGATGTGAGAGTTTCTACCAGCTTCATAAAAGCTTCCGTATGGGTCGGGAAAGAACAGTCAGCGTTAAGCTCCCTGCCGTCTGCCGTTTTGTGAGCGATATGACCGTCAATACCGATACGGTCGCAGTTGCCTTTAGCAATAACGCTTTCATCTTTCATATCAATAAGCTGATATTTAAGAGACGAGCTTCCTGCATTTACAACCAAAATAATCATGATTTAATTTTCCTTTCATTAATAAAGATTTCCATATATAATTATATACTTTTTTAGAAAAAAATCAAGTCTTTTTAAGAAATTTTCAGAAATATTCGTACTTTTTACAGTTTAAGATTATCAATTTACCGTTCAAGTCAATAATTATAGAATTTATAAGCGCGCAACAGAGCTTTACATCAAAGAAATATCTTGATTTTCACACAATTCTCACTTTTTACCGCTTGACTTTTTTCAAAAAAAAAGGTATAATAAGATTAATAACAAGCAAATCTATTTAATATTTAAAGGTGTTGATTTTTATGAACAGTAAATCAGGCTTTATAGCCGGACTGAATAAATCCACAAAGATAACCGTGTGTTCATGCATAGGATTTGTCCTGCTGACCTGCCTCATTCTTATTTTCTTTGTTCTGTTTCCTATAACGCCATCGGAAAAAATTATGGCAAGTATAGGACGTGAAAATGTTGTAAACGGCGGTTCCGGCGGATCTCCTCAAAGTATTTCTCTGGGAGTCGTGACTACTTCCTCCGGCGATGATACCGAAAGTACAGCTCTCGCAACAGAAAAGCACGTAACTACTACAGCCCGTACAGTTAATATACGCATAACAACGGGATCAGGTTTCCTTTGGAACGGACGAATTCCAACAGGCGTTACACCCGGAGAAGATTATCCAACCACTGTTGTAGATGATCCTGAGGCTCCTACTCCCGATCCGGGTTATCAAGGCGGAGGAGAATACCCCGGTATCGATCAGCCCGCAACAACTCCTGTTGACCCTAATCCGGGTATTGATATTCCTCCGGTAACAAATCCGATCGATCCCAATCCGGGCATTGATATTCCTCCGGCAACAAATCCGATCGATCCTAATCCGGGCATTGACGTTCCTCCGGCAGACGATCCTAATCCACCTGTAGATCCGATCACACCAAATGAAAACGGCGGTGGGTCGGCTGACCCCTCACCTGATCCATTAGCTTAGATTTAATAATGTTCAAATGTTGTGCAGTAATTCTGCACAACATTTTTATTATGATATTTACTCACGCCCTGTACGTTTTTACTTAAGAAAAAAGAGTTCCGCAAGGAACCCTCTTTTCTTTATATCATTATATTTAAGGAACAAGCTTTTTATTCAAAGCTATGCTTTCAACAAGCAGACAGCTTACTTATATATAATCCGGAAGCGAGGTGATAATTTTAGCATCCAGCTTCTGAAGTGCAAGAGCGTCACTTGTCTTAACGCCGTCTCCGGGATTGCAGCAGTCAGCATTTTTCGCACCTTGAGCCGAAAGTCCATATTTGTCAGAATTTCCCAAAGCTTGAAGGATCGCTGTTGAATCTGCAATAGTTACCTTGCCGTCGCAGTTAGCATCGCCTATAAGTCCCTCATCAACGGGGTCAGTAGGAGTCGGAGGAGCTGTGGTAGTCGTCTGTGTTCCCGATTCTGAATATACCATGTAGAAGAGATTAGCTGTATCCGCCTTTGTTATCGTATGCTGACCTGCTGCAACATCTGCCGTAATGATACCGTTGCCTGAAGCTGTATACTTTGTTCCGTCAAGCTTAACAGTAGCCGAAGGTTCAACGAATACCAGCGTAAGCTTTCCGCCCTTTACCGCATTAAAAGTGATATTTGTAGCGGATTCCATTTTCAGACATTGAGTAAGCGTTTTTCCGTCATAATTAACAGTTCCCTTGCCTGTTGAAAGATTACCGCTGATCGTATAGAAAGAACTTGAAATACCGTTTTCTGTAAAGTTATGAACATATCCTCCCTGAACCGGCGTTGCAGGAGTAGTCGGAACTGCTGATGTTGTCGTTGTCTGAACAGGTTCCGGATCAGCGGCAGTAGTTGCAGGAGGCGGAGGAGTAACACCATTAGACATATGATAGCCTACGCTTGAATATGTTCCGTTTGAAAGGGTTTCGGCAAATCCTGACGGATTTGGAGAACCATCGGAATTTCTCCATGCCGAATGGAAATCAGTTCCCATTGACGGAACGCTGAGACTCATAAAGTCTGAATCAGCAGGCGTAATAACAGTGCCGAGTTTAGCGCCGTTCGTCATAGTCTCGCTCTTTGCGTAATAATATTTGCTGTTGTAGTAAATTGTGTTTTCAGCTTTTCCAACAAGCTTGTCGTTGGATACTTTAATTCCCGATGCACCAAGACTTGAAGCCTTACCGGCATTAAGATATGACATTACGTTTGTAAAGAGTGTGGTCGTATCTGTACAGCGGTAACATGATACGTTCGGCTTTCCGTTTCCGCCTACTCCGTTGTTATAAGCAGTACAGTTCTTTAAGCTTCCAAGCTTTGGATTATTGTTGTCGGTAAATCCGCAGTTCAGGTTTTCAAAAGCAAGGCAATTTTCTACAACATGAGCAGAACCCACTCCCGAACCGCCAAGCTTGAATCCATTTCCGTCACAGTCTCCGTAACCCTCTCCGAATTCGGTAAAGCCGTTTCTGAATGCAATGGAATTCTTTATAGTAACTACACCGATAGGACCTGTTTCAGTCTTGGCAAATAAATCCCAGCCGTCATCAGAATTATTATAAGCCATACAGCCGTCAAATATGTTGCCCTCGCCGCATGTAAGCTTAGCGGCAAAACCATCGGCATTCTCCATAGTAGCATTATCGCAGTTATTCTTAGATGTGCAATTAAGAACAAGATTATATGAGGGCCAATCTGCAATGCCTGCCGCGCTTGTGTTATAGCGTGAAATCTGAAGACCGGTATCCTGATTATCGTTGAATACCATCATCTCGATCTTATTGTTATTGCCTGAAAGAAGCATTCCGTTGTCAGCCGCCTTGGTAATCTCAAAACCATAGAAATGCCAGTAATCGCCGTCAAGTGTAACGCCTCTCTTTGAGCCGTTTGCTTCGCCCTGTCCGGAGAAATCCCAGACAACCTTTGCTCCAGGATAAGCGGAAATAGTCTTATACTTTCCGGCAGATCCGTTATTATTGGAATCTATGAGGATCATTTCGCTGAATTTGTAAGTTCCTTCGAGCAGATAGATAGTGCCGCCTGCGGAAACAGCCTTTATAGCTGAAAGAACATCTGTAGGAGACTGCATTGTCTTTCCGTCTCCGCCTCCGGATGGCGAACAGTAAATAACATCACTGCTCGTTATAGGCGGAGGAGTCACAGGGGCTACCGTAACAGGTACTGTTGTAACAACCGGAGGGGGTGTTGTTACAACAGGAGTTGTAACGGGAGGATTCGAAATATCCTCTTTAAAACCGGAACCGATCGCAACTATAGAATCATCATAAGCTGTGAGCGCCGCCTTAAGTTCGCTGTTTACAGCATAGCTTTCATCATCAACAGAATTATCAAATGTCCACTTAAAGTCACCACCGTCAACGCGGCCTGCTTTGGCTTCAAGTATTGCCGGAACATCCTCAGCGGCATCAAGCTTGTAGCTGTACATTCCGCTTTCAGTATCAAAGTTGTTATATGTTGCTCCTCCTGATTTTGCCTTGACCGAAGAAGGTACTTTTTCATCTTTTGATGAAGCAACATATGCGTCAAAATCGGTGTTATTCTCGCTGTAGGGTACAAATTTCTTTGCGCCTGTAATAACATTTCCGTAAGCCTTGATCATTCCGCCGGCTTCACCGGAAAGAACAAGTCCGCCCTCTGAACCCTGATTGGAAATAAGCATAGGCTCATTACAGTTTCTGAAATAATTGTTTTCAGCGAATACAGAAGAACCTGTAGTCGAACCGATACCATACTTTGCGTTTCCGTCGTAATAATTATTATAGCAGTGTACGGTAGCTACTCTTACTCTCGGATGACGTGAATCAGAGTGGTCATACCAGTTGTGGTGATATGTGATATAGTTTGAAGTATCGCTTGCACTCGCTCCCTGAAGATTGCACTTTCCATTATCAAAGAAGTGATTGTAAGAATGGGTGATATGATGTGACTTCTTTGTATCCAAAGCGCCGTCTCCCTTTACCTGATCGGCATCCGAACCAGCATCTCCGTAGAAGAAATCACAGTTATGAACCCAACAGTATGAATCGCTTTGCTGAAGACCTATATTATCGCCTTCGGAACTGTTGCAGTTCATTGTTCCGATATTTCTTACTTCAACATCAACACAGCCTTTAAGTACGATTCCCCAGCCGTTTGCAGTAGCATCGTTTCCGATACCCTCGATAGTCATACCTGCCGAAACGACTCCGTCAACATAAAGGTCGCCTTTGGGCATATTGGCAGGGTCGGTAATATTTCCGATGAGTCTTATGGAAATCGGACGTGTTTCCTTACCCTTTTTATATCCCGTTATTATATTCTGAATGCCTTTACACGAAACTTCACCCTTGCCATCCACATTGAGATTTACTGTAACCGAGTCCTTAGTTTCCTCCGTCACATAAACAACTATCGCTCCGTCCTTTAGTGTGCCGTCAGCTTTATAAGCTCCGGGCATATGACCATCTTCAAAGGCATAACCGCTTCGGTCATGAGCATAACTTGAAGCAACGGCTTCGGCAGCCTTTGAAGAATCTTCCTTACCGCTTATGATAGGAACTACCTTCATCGTATGGCTTCCTTCTTTAAGACCTATAGCGTCTGCTCTGATATAACCGCTGTACTGTCTGATAAGCTCGCTGTCAAGCTGAACGCCGTCTACATAAACGTTATATCCGGAAGCTCCCGAAACTGCGCTCCACGTTGCATACATACCCTCCGCATATCCGACAGACGCGCTGATCTTGACGCTTGCCTCAGCAGCAAAAGAAACTGTGAGTGAACCAAGCATCGGGACAATCGCACTGTTTAAAGCGCCTGTTGCAGCAGTAACGCTCATTACTGCGGAAGCTGCCGCCGCCATGATCCTTTTCTTCATAATTGAATTTCTCATTGTTTTTTCCTCCGATTCGATTATAAAGATCTTTTCCGATCTTAATTAATTAAATATAATGATATACCCGGGAACACGTTTTCCCGACTCTTGCTCCGTCAGCTTTATGCTGATCTTGTAACTATATTATAATTCATTTTTTTCTGAATTTCAATGATATATAATACTGATTAACTGATTTATTATGCTTTTGAACTCGAAAGTATAATTTAATTTATCATTTGCATTCTGTATAAAAAATACCCCGATTACTCGGGGCAATAACTGTACGGATAAATACTCTTATTATAAAACTGTCTTATGACAAAAGAATTATTAATCAACGGATTTCAAAGACTCCGCCATATTAATACGTTCCAGCTTTATTTCCATAAACAAATTAACGATAAAATTAAAAGCAAATGTCAAAATAATACTGTAAACGTAACTCATTGGAAGAATAACGGTACTAAAATCCACAATGTCCACCTTTATACAGGAAATAACGAAACTATGAAGCGGAACACCGAAAAGTATACCTGCAATTATCCCGGCAGCCGTAAGCGCCAGATTTTCTCTCAGTACATAAGCGGACGTTTCTCTTCGGAAAAATCCAAGTACCTTAATAGTCGCTATTTCACGGGTTCGCTCGGTTATATTTATATTTGTCAGATTATATATAACGATAAACGCCAACGCCGCCGCACAAATTATTACAAGAAGAACAATATAGTCAAGACTGCTCATCATTTCTGCCATGCGATTTTTGGTATTTTCGAAAAGCTCAGCGGAAATTATGTTTTTGCTGCCTCTGAGGTCGGCTGTAAGTCTGGTATGATCGGCACCTTCGGGGAAATTTACAAACGCCTTATTAAAACCCATTTTCTCCCCCAACTGACCTTCGAATGTCTCTTTGGAAATATAAACGTAATTATAAGCGTGATTTTCAAATACTCCTGTAACTTTAAGGTGAAGCTCCCGCATATCCTCATCGCGAAGAGTTATTTCATCACCGGCTTTTACGCCGTATCTTTCAGAAATACTGTGACTTACAAGAGCTTCGTCAAGCTGCGGATAATCAACAGGATTTCCGTTTTCCTCACGAAAGCACATAAAAGGAGCAATTTGTTCAAAATCTTCGGCAGCTTCAAGATCTATGCTTTTCACTCTGCTGCCATAAATCAGATCCCATGAGCTGTGCCGAAGCATGGCAGAACCTTCCGCCTTTTCATCCAGAAGTTCACGGACTGCGGAAGTTTTATCAGTTTCAAATGTAACAGCAGCATCAGCAATTTGTATCTGACCAAACTGTGTGTCCGCAAAGCCTGCAATTGAATCCTTTAATCCGAAACCTGTCAGCAAAAGCGCCATACAGCCGCCGATACCAATGACCATCATAAATAAGCGTCCCTTATATCGGAAAATATTTCGTATTGAAACTTTATAAAGAAATTTCAGCCTGTTCCATATAAATGGAACATGTTCAAGAAGCACACGCTTTCCTGCCTTTGGAGCTCTTGGTCTCATAAGACCTGCGGCTGTTTCGGAAAGCTCCGCACGGCATGCGATCCAAGTCGTTCCGAGAGAGCATAAAAGAGAAACCAAAACAACGATTATCCCAAGCTTTAAGTCAAAATAATACGGAATATCCAAAGAAATATACATTAGCTTGTAGGTCATCCAAATAATAGTTGGAAATAGAGATGTTCCCAAGGCAAAGCCAACAATACAGCCTATAAGTGAAGCCGACCCTGAATAAAACATGAATTTGCCCATAACAGCCGTTTCTGAATATCCCAAAGCTTTGAACATTCCAATTTGAGTACGCTGCTCCTCAACCATTCTGCTCATAGTTGTCATGCATACCAAAGCTGCCACAAGAATGAAAAATATCGGAAAAACCTTTGCAACCTGTTCAACTATTTCCGAATCGTTCTCAAAAAGCGCATATCCGATATTCGTATTTCTGTCAAGGACATACGTTGAAGGACTTTTCAAATCGGCAATATTCTGTTCCGCTTCCGATATTTCCTTTTCTGCATCAGCAATTTTTCCGTTAAATTCGTCAAGAGATAACTGGTAATCTGAAAATCCGCTGTTATAATCCGACAAACCGTCCTTATATTCATTAAGACCGTTTTCATACTCCTTTTTGGATTTTTCCCATTTTTTCATTCCGTTCTCATAATCTTTTATGCCATTTTCAAGATTTGCTGCGGCTTTTTCGTATTCCGCCAAGCCTTTCTCATACTGACGGCGACCAGACTCCAAATCGGCGCGGCCGTGTTCAAGCTCAGAGCGGTTTGCGTCAAGAGACGACTGCTGTACATCAAGTTCCGCTTTTGAAGAATTAAGCTGCGATTCCGCTGCTTCAAGCTTGGCAAGACCATTTTTCAACTCATCCTGCTGCTCTGAAGACAGATAATCAAGGGAATCAATCAATTCACCGTATTGGCTGTAAAACGCGTTTTTTTCCGACTCATATCCGTCAAGTTCGGTATAATATCCATTCCACGCCTCATCAAGCTGAGACTGACCATCAGAAAGACGTACTTCTCCCTCAATTAACTGATTTTCACTTTCGTCAAGAGCAGCTTTCGTGCTTTCAAGGGTCTTTTTGGTTCTTTCAAGCTCTTTTTTTCCATCGTCTATTTTCTTTTTTGAATCTTTCAGAGCCTTTTCTCCGTTATCAAGCTCCTTTTTGGCGGCATCAAGATCCGATTTAACTTTTACAAGCTTTTCGTTTGCTTCATCAAGATCTTTCTTTGCATTGACAAGCTCCTGCTCGCCATCTGTCCGCTTTTGCTCAAGCTCGGCTTTACTGTGGGATAATTCAGATTTCGCTTTGGCAATAGCATTATCGCAGAGCTTTTGAGCAGCCTTTTTCGCCAAATCCTCCCACTCTGCCTTTTTTCCATCTATAAAGCTGTTGTATTCGTCAGAATAAATAAGCATATCATGATCAAATCTGACGTAGATTTCCGTATAATTATCCGTATTGAACGCTGATCGCGGAAGATATACAAATCCTGAGACAGTGCCGTCTCCTACAGAAGTCGTACCGCGTTCATGATTGATATAAAACGAAGATTCAACAAGAGCTGTAACAGTATAAACCGCTTCACCAAGAGTATCTGTGACATTTCGGTTATTTTCACTGTGGACTTGTATCTTATCTCCGATCTTTAAACCCTTGTCGTTTTCGGCAGCACATTCGTTTTCACCCGAAGGCATAATCCCCTCTGATAAAAGCAAGCCATTGATGTTTTGAGGCATCATATGGGTTTTCATAACGAACTCTCGATTTCCTTTTTTATAAAGAACATCAAAACTAACGCTGCCCTCTGCATAACGAACATCCGGCTGCTTTGCTAATTCTTCAACACTGTTATTATCCCAGCCCAACGTTGAAACCAAGCGATAATCGTAAAACTGATTCTCATTAAAAAAATTACTCATCATACTTACCATAGCCGGCGTGGTATCGCGTACACCTGCAAAAAATCCCACTCCGAGAGCGATTATGGCAAGTATGGATATGAACCGCCCAAACGTATGCTTTATCTCTCGAATGGCAGTTTTTCTCATAGAACGTCCCATAACGTCACCATTCAATGTCGTCAACATCGGTTATACTGTCGTTTAACCTCATATCCGAAACTTTTCCGCTTTTTACTGTAATAATTCTGTCTGCCATAGCGGAAAGAGCAGAGTTATGAGTTATGACCACAACAGTCATACCTGTTTTACGGCATGTGTCCTGCAAAAGCTTCAATACAGACTTTCCGGTATTATAATCCAAAGCGCCGGTCGGCTCATCACATAAAAGAAGCTTGGGATTTTTAGCCAAGGCGCGTGCTATAGCCACACGCTGCTGTTCACCCCCGGAAAGCTGAGCAGGAAAATTTTTCATACGTTCGGATAATCCCATCTGTTTAAGAACATCAGCGGCGTTAAGCGGATTACGGCATATCTGAGCCGCCAATTCAACATTTTCAAGCGCGGTAAGATTCTGTACAAGATTATAAAACTGAAAAACAAATCCTACATCATAACGGCGATAGGCGGTTAACTGTCTTTTAGTCATTTTGGAAATATCAATACCGTCCAATACCGCACTTCCGCTTGTGAGGGTATCCATTCCGCCAAGAATGTTAAGAATAGTAGTTTTTCCGGCGCCCGACGCTCCTACAATAACACAGAATTCACCTTTGTTTATTTCAAAATCAACGCCGTTGAGCGCATTTATCTGCGTTTCGCCCATCTTATATATTTTTTTAACATTTTTAAATTCCACATATGCAGACACAATTATCCCCCTCTTCAAACATAATTCCCATTATTGGAAATTTTACTGTGGTTTTTCCGAAAATCAACATAAGGCACGATACGTGATCGTGCCTTGTGAAATTTTATTGAACAAAACCTGCCAAAAAACGCTTCCTGTTATTTATAAGGATCTCCTGCGTCTTTATATTGATTCAAAGTTCCCGCATTTGTAGCTATCATTTTCCAGCCGTCATCCTTTACCTTTACAAAGCATGCCGTTTCCTCTCCCTCGGAAGAATCAGTATTTCCCTCGGTCTTATATTTAAACGTTACTTCGTAACCTTCTTCAATTTCAAAATCTGCTTTTATATCCAAATAGGTATATTTATAGCAAAGCTCTGCAAAAAACAGCTGCTGATCTGTGAGATGACGGTTGCTGACCTCTTCCATATATGTTGCTTTTGGATTTTCACCGAAATTCTCTTTCCAGTAATCCATTGTAGCAGTAATATCACTTTCTGTCTGAGTACGCAGTTCATCATATTTTTCTGCATTTTTAAGCTCATCTATGAAAGCCTGCGGAGTTATAGCCGCAATTACTTTATCCGGATCGTTATTATTAAATCCGTCAAAATAATCCACAAACGGCTGAATTACATCTGCTGCAACAGGTATGTCGCTCAAAGCTTCCGTTGCTATCTGGCTTACCTCTCCCGATGACGAGGAGTCTTCTTTACTGCCGCAGCCCCATAACATAAGGGACAATGCGGCTGCTATTGCTGCTGTAATTTGTTTTTTCATTTTCTTCTCCTTAAATTGCTCCAAACGCTTGTTTCAGCGTAGAAGCAGGTAATATTTCTATATTGTAATCATTCTGGTCTATTGAAGAGGCATTCTGTCTTGGAATTATAACCTTTTTAAACCCCATACGTTCTGCCTCGCGTATTCTCTGTGATACATGAGAAACCGACCTTAATTCGCCGCCAAGACCTATTTCGCCAAAAGACAGCAGCTCATCGTCTATAGGCTTGTCCATTATGCCCGAATACAGAGCCATTGCAACGGGAAGATCGGCGGCAGGCTCGTCCAGCCGAAAACCGCCCACAATATTAAGGTATATATCAAGGCTGCCCATAAATATTCCCAACCTCTTTTCAAGAACGGCGACAAGTATGCTCAGTCTGTTGAAATCAAAACCGGTAGCCATTCTGCGCGGAGCGGAATAACTTGTTTTTGCCGCAAGCGCCTGAACCTCCGCCAGTATGGGACGGCTGCCCTCCATTATACACGCAACGCAGTTTCCCGAAACATTCCGTGGTCTGCCCGAAAGAAGCGTCAAAGATGGATTTTCCACCTCTGAAAGACCCTTGTCAAGCATCTCAAATACGCCTATTTCATTTGTAGAGCCAAAACGGTTCTTTACTGCCCGAAGCAGACGATAGCTTTGATGACGCTCCCCCTCGAAATACAGAACAGCGTCTACAATATGCTCCATGACCTTCGGACCTGCGATAGCTCCGTCCTTATTGACATGTCCCACAATAATTATGGGGATCTCCTGTTTTTTTGCAGTATGCATAAACAGATTTGAACACTCCCTCACCTGTGTGAGACTGCCCGGACTTGATGAGATACGAGAAATACTCATAGTCTGCACAGAGTCTATGACGACAATATCAGGCGAACATGAAGAAATAGTCTCTGCAACAGCTTCGGCATCTGTAGCAGTAAGGATATAGAGATTTTCCGTATCTACTCCCAGACGGTCTGCCCGTAATTTAAGCTGTCTTGCGGATTCCTCGCCCGAAACATACAGTACGGAATGCTCTTCCCCCAAAAACTGACATATCTGTAAAAGCAGCGTACTTTTGCCTATTCCCGGTTCACCGCCCAAAAGTACAAGAGAACCTTTTACAAGACCGCCTCCGAGAACTCGGTTAAGCTCTCCGATGCCGGTATCGTAACGCACGTCCGTATCATCGCCTATATCTTCAAGCTCAAGAATGCTGTCGGAAAGATCGGGTATTGAACGAGATGAGGAAACTGAAGAAGCAGCGGAAAGCTCCTCCTCCAATGTATTCCACGCACCGCAAGCCGGGCATTTTCCGTTCCACTTAGGACTTTCACTTCCGCATTGACTGCAAACATAAACATATTTTGATTTAGCCATATCAGTTAAATACAGCCAAAATGCTGTTTTCGTTCAAAAGATATTTTCTTCCGATTTTCGCTATACTATCTGATTCAACGTAATCGTTGGACGAAAAAGAGGTATTGGCAATACTCCAGTATGATTTTCCCGATTCCTTATCCGCAAAAAAAACATAGTTTCTCGTATCGAAGTACATAATACCGTCCGCACCGTACTTACCGTCCATTTCTGCAAGATTTCCATCTGAAAAATAATATACCGAACATTCGGCTTCAGGATTTGAGCCGTCCGAAATTATCAGTTCGGGAACTTTATCACCATTCAGATCGCACAGGTCAAAGGCGGGATCGGTTCCGTCACCCGATGTAAGATTCATTACCTCGGTGAGTTTATCTTCACATAGTTTTTTCTGATCGGAACTCATTACCGCCTGCCAGCTTTCAGAACATCTCAAAGCATATTTAATAACGCTGTCGCCGAAAGTATAGCGTCTGCCTGCTTCAATACATTTCATATCGGCATAAGGCGAAAGAGCAGCTTCATATTCGGGAAGAGAAGCATCTGCGCCGTTTATCTCATGGTAAATTTCCGCTCCTATCGAAGCTGATGCCATATTGTCGCTGTATGTCAGAATCACATCGAAAGCTCCGTTGAGGTAAGAGACAATATTTCCTATTACAAAACCGCTGCCTTGATATTCGTTCTTCATCATTTTGTTTTCGGGGCAGTAAGAAACAATTCCGCAGAAGCCCGTTTCACCAATTTCCGTAAGCTCTCCGCCGTCATAGGTATAAACAAAACATTTGGCTGTAGATTCCGAATTTGAAGAAATAATAAGCTCGGGAGTACCGTCTCCGGTTATATCGAAAATGTCAAACGCAGAATTTTCGGAAAACAGCTCAGAGCTTTTATATTCAGTCAGCTTACTTTCATAAGCATTCTGCCAGCTGAAAGAAATACTTTCGGGATCTGTTTTTTTAAATATTGATTTTCCCGAAGCATCCGAGCCGTTTTTTGAGCAGCCGGTCATTGCAACGTATGCTGCAGCTGTGAGTAAAAGTAATCCGCAAATTTTTTTCAAAGAAAAATCCCTCCAGTTGTCAAGGTAGCAGCATTTATTTTTATCAGTGAACGCTGTCACACGGCACTGCTATCATTAAATTTAAGCGGAAAACAAATTACTCCGACCGCTTAAATCATAATATTTTATTTAATACTGCGGCAAAGTTCGATATGATTTCAAGCAAGAGATCATAAATAACTCTTACATATAAATAATATGCTACTTTATATTGTACCATGAACGGCACTTTATGTCAAGACAGCGAATTGCTGATAAAATCTTGTGGATTAAGACATTTTTTAGTCTAATTTCAAAGATTTTCACATACTATACACAAGAGAACATTCCCATGCATATACAAACTGCACAGTCATAAAGGAAACTACAGGAGGTTATTATGAACGAAGAGAATATTATTGCAGAAAACACAATATCGGAAGAACTTCCTTCCGAAGACAGCACAGAGGAACTGAAAGAAGAAAACTACCGCAGAAAAAAAGAAGGCAGACTTGAAGATACAGCCGCAGTTCAAGCCGCAATCTGCCTGATATTTTCAATCGGTATCGTTATTCTTAATATTCGCAACCCCAATATAGCAGGCGAACTTTTTAACATGGTAAAAAACCATTCAATATCTGAAACGGCGCTCTTTGAGAATCCTATTAATACAATTATCGAATTTATAAGCGAATTATGCCAAAAATAAACGTAAAATTCTCATTTCTGATTTTTAATGCTCTGATGTTTATATTCAGAGAAAGTCGTCTGATATTCGGATTTTATATTGCTTGTCTTATACATGAAGCAGGACATATCATAGCTGTGCAGCTTACAGGAGGAAATGTGCAGCAAATTGATTTTAGCTGGATCGGTATAAAAATGACAGCTTCGCCGCCGTGTTCCATAAAAGCAGGCATATTTGTCCAGCTCAGCGGTCCCGCCGCGAATCTTCTTACGTTTCTTGTATTGATTTTAGCAGGAAATACGGGATATATCGCAATATTCAGCCTTGCAGAGGGACTTTTCAATCTTTTGCCGTACAGCTTTCTCGATGGCGGCGCCGCTCTTGACATGCTTGCGGAGGGCGCTGTCAACGAACCTTTACTGCGTAAAATTTACGCAGCGCTCAGATTGACTGTTACGGCGGCAATAGCATTTTTTATCATTTGCGGACTTTTTAAAATACCAGTATAACTTCTAACAAAATAACAGATAATATATATATTAAAAATGTGTTCGCTTATTGACAAAACTGTGAAAATATGGTACAATCAAAATGAAAAATTATATCAGTCGAATACTTTAATCTGCAACTTACTGTATGATTTAAGGATTCCCGGCTGAAATTAGGATGATGTTTAATGTTTTGGCTTATGATAGGGGCAATGTTTGCAGGGTCGTTTTTCTTAATATTCTGCACAGCATACGGCATTGTTAAGCTAAAAAACAACCCGCTGGAACATTATGTAAGGCGCGTTTTGTCCTGTGCAGCAGTCGTTACGGCAGCTAATGCAGCCGCAGCGCTCATGCCAGGCGAAACCTCAGCCTTGCTTGTTTTCGGGATATATAATATTTTTGAGACATTTACCGTAATGTCTCTGCTTTCGTTTGTACGGCACTACTTAGGACATACAGACGGTCTCGGAAAAATAAGGCTGCCAATTTTTATAATTGCCGCTGCCGATAGTCTGATAATGCTGCTCAATACTTTCTGCAAAATTTTATTTAAAGTAGAACGCTTTGAGGCAGGGTTCGGAAAAAGTTTCTACAGAGTCGCCGATTATGGTCTGCTTTATTGTATCCATTCGGGTTTTATTATATTCATGACTATAGCTGTACTTAGCATGCTTCTGCATAGAATGCTTGTCGCTCCGAAAGCATATGTAATAAAATACAGTTCGGTTTTTCTGACTCTTTTCGGAATAGCTGCTCTTAGCATGCTTCATATTTACTTAAAGCTGAAGTTTGATTACTCAATTGCGCTTTACTCCGCAGAGGGTTTTATAATTTTCTACTACTCTATGCTTTATGTACCAAGAGGTCTCATGGAACGGCTGATGTTCTTTACTGTAGCAAATATGAAGGACGGTATCATCTGCATTGATATTGATGGCAGGATAGTTCACGCAAATAAACCGGCAAAAGATTTTTGCGAATCGGATATCGATGTTCAGACTCTTGAGGAGCAGGTAAGACGCTGGAAGAAAGAAGATGTGGACGTTGAAACGTCTGTTCACATTTGGGAAACCACGCGGCGTACAGGAAATGAAAAACATTATTATACCATTGAATACAGACGTATTTACGACAGCTCGGCAAAATATTTGGGATGTTTCTTTCTTGTTCATGACAGAACGGAGGAAGTCGTTAAATTCAACGCCGAAAAGTATCGTGCAACCCATGACAAGCTTACAAGTCTTTACAATAAAGAATATTTCTACGAGCTGGTTGAAAAACTTCTTAAAGATAATCCTGCGGAAAAATACAATATTATTGTTACGGACGTTAAAAATTTTAAGATAGTCAACGATGTTTTCGGGGTTGAAGAAGGTGACAGACTACTGAAAAAAATCTCCGAAATAACAATGAAATTCGGCGGAAAATACTGTATTTACGGCAGACTTACAGGAGATCGGTTCGCGCTTTGTATCCCAAGAAACCGTTATTCCGAAGAAAAGCTTCTCAGATGCTATTCTGCAGCGGATTCTTTTTTTGAAAACGCTTCTTTTAAAACGCATATTCATATCGGCGTGTATGAGGTGACAGACCGAAATCTCCGAGTTTCGGTTATGTGTGATCGCGCTAACCTTGCTATACGCACGATCAAAGACAGCTTCAGAAGCCGCGTTGCTTATTATCAAAAAGAGCTGAGAGAAAACTTTATCGGCGACCACCGCATAATCAGCGAATTTGAAACATCTATTGCAAATAATCATTTTCGCCCGTATATTCAGCCTCAGATTGCTGCCGACGGAAGCATCAGAGGTGGTGAGACGCTTGTTCGCTGGCTTCATCCCGATGAGGGAATGATACGTCCTGATAAATTTATAAAAATATTGGAGCAAACGGGTCTTATCAGCCGTCTTGATAAGTATATGTGGGAACTTGCTTGTGTACAGCTGAAACGCTGGACGGAAATGGGACTTAAAAAGAGTTATTTATCAATCAATATATCTCAGAAAGACTTCTATCTGCTTGACGTATTCGAGATAATTACATCCCTTACGCAGAAATACGAAATAGCACCGAAAAGACTTCATTTGGAAGTTACGGAAACAGCTATCATGGATAATCCCGAAAATCATCTTCAACTTATCGCAAGACTTAGGAAATATGGCTTTATAGTTGAAATAGACGACTTCGGCAGCGGTTATTCGTCATTGAATATGCTGAAAGACCTCGATGCAGACGTATTGAAGATAGACATGGGCTTTCTTCAGAAAACTCAGAATCAAGAAAAAAGCAGAACTATCCTCAAAATGATAATTTCTTTGGCAAAGTCCTTAAATATGGAGGTTATAACCGAAGGAGTGGAAACTGTAGAACAGGTAAAATTCCTTGCGGAATACGGCTGTGATGTTTATCAGGGGTACTATTTCGCTCAGCCTATGACAGTGGACGAGTTTGAAAACAGTTATCTCAACAAACGTTTCAGAATGAAAGGCGGTATCTGAGAAATGAGTTTTCTGAACCAAATCGAGGAAAAGTCTCTTAAATTCTATATCGGCGATGTATCCGGCAGCGATCCGTTTTACGGTGATCCCAAGGCTTATGTAACGCTTAATTCATTATTTTTTCCAGATATTTTTTCGGAATCGGCAAGAATCACCGAAGGAAAAAAGCTCAATCCCGCGATTATTTCCGATATACCACGACTTTTCAGCTTTTTCGAAGGACTTTTTTCCGCTTTCAGCAAAGCTCGGCTTCAAAAAGAATGTACTGTCTTTCGTGTGGAAAGAGCGGTTGATTTTGAATTATGCCGAAATTATGGAAAAACAATTTCTATGACTTCAGCATCAACGGCAGGTTTTCTTGACGCATACCGCGACCGCAGAGGAATAGCCCTTATGCGCTTCATGATTCCCGAGAACAGCCACTGCATAAATGTTGCGGAAACGCTTGATTTTTATGCAAAGCCTGAGGAAGCTGAAATGCTTATCCCTCCGTTTTTCGGACTTGAAATTCAAGAAATATCCATGTCAGACAAAGAAAAAAAAATTACAGATTGTGACGGAAACGCACCGATAGTTTCAGTAATTGCTCATGTTTCTCAAATAACGGAATATCCGGAATGCACATCTGCCGATACAAAATCATGCCAGGCAGGAATAAGAGTATATAACGCTCTTAACAAAGGAATAATTCCCGAATCTGAGGATATACGCGAATTTACCGAATGGAAGAATAATTTCCGCACAGAAATCTATTCTATGATGAAAAGTTTTATAGGGAGCAGTCTATGAGTAATTTCAGAAAACAGCACATGGATATTAACTGGTACGAAATAATTGACAGTGAAAACACATCTCCGATAGCAGAAGCAACTTTAAAAGAAAAGTCATCGGTAATAGGACGCGTTGGAATGCTTATGCTTTCTTCGGGAACAGCTGCATGGCGCGTCCGTGCCTCCATGAACAAGGTTGCAAGAGCTTTAAATATCTCATGCACCGCAGATATCGGTCTGCTTTCCATTGAATACACATGTTCAGGCGGAGGAGAGGTTTGTACCAACGCCCTTTCTCTGCGTACTACGGGCGTAAATACCCATAAGCTGTCATATCTTGAATATTTTGCCGATAATTTTGCCGAGCGTACGGAAAAATATTCCGCAGAACAGTTCCACCGCATACTTGACAAGATCGAAACCCTGCCCATGAACTACACAGCATGGAAATTAGGACTTGCGGCTGCGTTTGCATGCTGTGCGTTCACTTTTCTGCTCGGAGGCGGAATAGTTGAAATGATATGCGCTTTTTTCGGGGCAGGCGTAGGAAATTTTCTGCGCAAAAAGCTTCTGGAAAATCATATCACTCTTCTTGCCAATGTAACCGCCGCCGTTGCATCTGCCTGCTGTACATATGTTCTGCTTATAAAGCTTTCCGAAGTTTTATTCGATATATCAGCAGTTCATCAGGCGGGATACATCTGTTCGCTTCTGTTTATTATACCGGGTTACCCTCTTATAACAGGCGGCTTTGATCTTTCCAAGCTGGATCTGCGTTCGGGAATCGAAAGAATAACTTATGCTTTGCTCATAATTGTTCCAGCAACGCTCACGGGATGGATCACAGCAACGATATTTGGCTTTGCACCGGGAGAATTCAGTAATATTTCTTTGTCCTTGCCGATAACGCTTACACTGCGTCTTGTTGCAAGTTTTGTAGGAGTTTACGGATTTTCTTTAATGTTCAACAGCACAAAAAAAATGGCTTTCACCGCCGGACTTATCGGTATGATCGCCAACACACTTCGTTTAGAACTTGTGGACTTTACCGGCATTCACCCTGCCGCCGCTGCATTTATCGGAACTCTTACCGCCGGACTGCTTGCTTCTGCCGTAAAGCCTATGATAGGTTTCCCGCGAATAACGCTTACAGTGCCGTCAATAGTAATTATGGTTCCCGGAATGTTTCTTTACAAGGGTATATTTTTCATAGCAAAGAATGACATTGCAGAAGGCGGATTATGGCTCACCAAAGCGCTTCTTATAATAATAGCGCTGCCTTTGGGATTAATTTTTGCACGTATTCTGACAGATAAGAACTTCCGAAAAAGTTCCTGAAATGATTTCTGTATTCAACCAAAATATTATAGCTTCCCGAATTATTTTCGGGAAGACGCAGGGGAGACTTATATGGATAAAAAATTAAAACATTATTACATAAAATGTTTTATCAGCTTTTTTGTTTGTTTTCTTATGCTTATTGGATGTGAAAAAAATAACGACATCAGTATATCCGATGATTATTCTGTTAACAAAATAGAATTTTATTCTGATGCAGATACCGTAAAGGAATTAATGAAAAAATACGACATAGTATCAGAATCGGAAGAGGTCAGCTATTCGGGACAGATTCAAACGTTGCTCGAATACAACAACATTATGCTTTATGACGAAAAATGGGATTTAACCTTATGCTTCACCAGCCTGGGATTAATTGGCTTCAATTACCGAAGTCATTGTTCACCCGATAATCTCGATCAGGAATATCAAAAATGGATAAACAAAATAAGCGGCATTTATGGAGAACCTTCAAGTTCCGATGACTATATATCCGAATGGAGCAACAATCCTCTTGGAGAAAAGACATCAATTCTGATAATGCAGCTTACAGGTTATGAATCGGAAAACGGTATTCAGATTTCTTTTTTTGCTGACGATACCGACTCTGAGATCAGCGAGTAACTTCAACTAATAAAAATCAAGTCCTGCGATGTAAGCAATTGATCGCAGGACTTTTATTAATATTTTTACTAAAACAGGGGCGCAACAAATTTCAATATCTGACCGGTGATTTTATAATACAAACGTTCATTTTTTATCGTATCGGGAGTTACTTCACGGCACAGCTTCAGCGTTTCATCAAAATCACGTTCAATATCGGGAATACATGAAGTTCTGTACATATACGCTGCACACTCAAAATGATGATAGAGACTTCGGTAATCAAGATTTATCGTACCGACAACAGCCTTTTCGCTGTCGCACACAAACACCTTTGAATGTACAAAACCCGGCGTATACTCATACAATTTTACGCCAGCCTTGATAAGTTCTTTATAATGCGTCTTTGCAAGAGCATACGCCCCTTTTTTGTCTGGAATCCCGGGAAGTATTATTTTTACATCTATACCTCTCTGAGCTGCAAATTTAATTGAATTTTCCAATTCGCCGTCAAGTATAAGGTACGGCGTCATTATATGAACATAACTTGTTGCACGGTTGAGTATATCCATATAAACATTCTCGCCGACCTTATCATCATCAAGAGGACAATCCGCATACGGCATAACAAATCCTCCGCTCTTTACGGACAGCTTAGGCTTCAGCCATTCATCCCATTCAGCCTTTTTTTCATTTATATTCCACATCTGCAAAAACATCAGCGTAAAACTTGCAACAGCTTCGCCTTTAAGCATTACCGCCGCATCTTTCCAATGACCAAATCGTTCACGACGATTTATATACTCGTCAGCAAAATTTATCCCCCCTGTGTAAGCCGTCTTTCCGTCTATAACAAGAATTTTACGATGATCGCGATAATTGTAATAAGTGGACAAAAAAGGAGTTATAGGAGAAAACGCCTTGCATTTTATACCAAGTTCCGCCATTCTCTTTGGATAATCATGAGTAAGGGTAGACATCTCGCACATTCCGTCATACATTACTCTGACATCAACGCCCTGAGATGCTTTTCTGCGCAGAATTTCGAGTATTTTTCCCCACATATAACCCTCGTCAATAATAAAATATTCCATGAAAATGAAATTATTCGCATTTTCAAGCTCCGCCTTAAGCGACTCGAATTTCGCTTCACCGCTCGGAAAATACACAGTATCTGTATTTTCGTATATCGGGAAACAACCGGTACGGTTAACGTATCGGCAGAGATCGTCCGTTCCTGAATCACTTAACTGAACATCCTCCATGACAGACTTTTTCTGAGGCAAAATTCCTTTAGTTTCCTTTATAAGCGCTTCAACACGTTTTGTTATGGCAAAATGTCCGAAATCTTTCTGTGTAATGTAAAACAAAATAGCTCCGGGAATCGGGAAAAGGTAAAAAATCATCATCCATGTCAGCTTTGCAGTCGAATCCATTTTACTGTTAAAAAGCCAGCATATCATTACAACGGTAAAAACAGCGTAAAATGTCCTTGAATAAGGAAGAATGGCTTCAAAATGTATAAACATCGAAATAAGTATAAATATTTGCAGTGCAATAAGCAGTATTATCATGAAAAATCTACTGAATATCAGCTTAAAAAATCCTTTTTTTCGTTTAGGAATCAATCTTAATATGCCTTCATCTGGTATTTTTTTACGAAACATTATATATATCCTTTAATTAAATTATATCTTATCCGTATCTTAAATTATTTTATATTAATTTAAGACCTTATTAAATCACTCTAATTCCACCGGCAGTTCTGATACCGAGAATATGACAGCTGCCTTCTCCGAATACATGTTCAAGTTCTGCAGCGTAACCCATTTCCATATATTTTGGAACAAAAGCCTGTATAGTGCCCGCAAATCCGCCGCCGTGAACTCTGACCGCTCCGCTTCCTCTAAGATAACGTCTGCTGATCGCAATCCCTATCATAAGTTCCTGACATTCCGGTCTTTTCGGAGAATACAAATTTTGAAGAAGCATCGCTGAAGAATCGCCCGATTCGTTTACAAGGCTAAAAAAATCATTCAGTCTGCCATTTTCAAGAGCCTCGCTCTCAAGTTCCGCGCGTCTGCTTTCATCAAAAAAATGAATCGCCCTGAGTACGGCGCGATCAGTGCATCTTTCACGAATTCTTCGGAAATTTTCATAGAATTTCATCTCATCCGCGTCACGAAGGAATTCGGCTCCCAACTGAGCGGCAACCGTTCTCATATCATTCGGAATTTCAGAATAATCATCGCTAAGGTCACTGTGCCTTCCCTTTGTATCAACTATACAAAGACTGTATCCCGACGAAGAAAAGTCGAAATCAACAGAACGTATCAACGGCATTTCAGGATCTTTGAAATCTATAGATGTAAAACCTCCTATCGAAGTTACCATCTGATCCATAGCTCCGCTTGCCTTGCCAAAGTAAACGTTTTCGGCATATCGACCAATTTTGGCTATTTCAACTGCGCCTGCCATTCCGTTATTATAATACTGATCAATGATAGTTCCTATAAGTACCCCAAAGGCCGCTGATGACGACAATCCGCCACCGCTTAAAATATCTGATGTTGTGTATGCGTCAAATCCGCCGATTTTTACGCCAATACCTGCAAATTGTGCAATTATTCCACGAATGATTGCTCCGCCATGACCCTTTTCATCATCATGAGGAGAAAGATCGGAAAGCTCAATAATATCAGGTTTATGCCCCTCAGATTTTACTCTGACCACTCCATCATCATGAAAGGAAACTATCGCAATAGTGTCTAAAGTAACAGCTGCAGCAAGAACACACCCATGCTGATGATCGGTGTGATTTCCGCCTATCTCCGTTCTGCCGGGAGCAGAAAAAACATATATTTCCTCACGCTCGGGATAAAGTCTTGAAAACTTTTCGACAGCATTTATATATCTTGCTTTCTGACGAAGAAGTTCCATATCGGATTTTACGTATATGTCCGAAAAAAACTTATCTAATCCGCCGTTTGATAGAGTGTTTGAAAGCTCGTAAACGGTCATAAATAAAACTCCTTAAACTTTATAATAAATTTATTATAAACCATTTTTCAAAAAAAATCTACAATTTTTTTTAATTTTCTTTTAAACTTCGATATTTACGTTTTTTTAAACAAAACAATCTGTTATATTCAGTATGTTTTAAACAAATTTTAAAAAAAGCTTGACTTTTCAAAACAAATAATGTATACTTAAATTAAAGAAATATTAATCACAAATTAATTATATTTAAGTAAATCAGGAGTGCCAAAAATGTCAAAAATAAAAATTATTTCTCCGCCGCTGCCCAATATACCCTGGCAGGATAAACCCGATGGCTGTACCACTCCTATGTGGAGACACACGAATAACCCTATTATACAGCGTAATCCTCTTCCGGACGTATCACGTATTTTTAACAGCGCAGTTATTCCGTACGACAACGGATTCGTTGGAGTCTTCCGGGGAGAACAGCGCAACGGAGTTCCTCATGTTTACTTCGGTACAAGCAGCGATGCTCTTAAGTGGAATTTTCAGAAAGAAAAAATCACGTTCACTGATGAGACCGGCAGTCCATTTCAACCTATTTACGCATATGACCCTAGATTGATTCAAATAGATGATACATATTATATAATCTGGTGTCAGGATATGTACGGCGCAGCTGTCGGTATGGCGAAAACCACCGATTTCAAAACGTTTACTCGTCTTGAGAATCCATTTTTGCCCTACAATCGAAACGCTGTACTTTTTCCGAGAAAAATTAACGGAAACTTTGTAATGCTGTCGCGTCCATGCGACAACGGTCATACAGCTTTCGGCGATATTTTTATCAGCGAAAGTCCGGATATGATCTATTGGGGCAAACACAGACACGTTATGGGCAAATCGAACAACTGGTGGGAGCGGCTGAAAATCGGTGGCGGCGCCGCTCCGATAGAGACAGACAAAGGCTGGCTTTTATTTTATCACGGAGCAGTACAAACATGCAGCGGATACGTTTACAGCGCAGGCGCAGCTATTCTTGATATTAATGAACCTTCAAAAGTCCTGCATCGCTGTTCACGTTATATCCTCACACCCGAAGAATGGTATGAGGAACAAGGCTTCGTGCCTAACGTTTGTTTCCCATGCGCGTCTCTGCACGACTCTCAAACAGGCAGAATAGCTCTTTATTACGGCTGTGCAGACAGTTATGTAGGAATAGCCTATACGACCGCTGACGAAATTTACGACTATATTTTAAAATATGACAATCTCTCGGAAGACGACAGCTCCCTCGGTAAAAGATAGAAAATTACACGTCCTGACGATTAAACGGTCAGGACGTTTTGTTGTTTTGTACAAATAATTCTGTTGATAATTGTGTACTATTAACTTGATTTGCTGTTTTTTTAGATTTTTTGCAAAAAACTCTTGCAGTTTTTTGTGAAATGTGATAAAATAGTTTTAATAATTATTATCAAATGCTATGCATTGATAATCGTACTTTACAAAAACAAGGAGTTTAATATGGCTAAGATTAAAGCTGCTGTTATTTTCGGCGGCGTATCGCAGGAGCATGATCTGTCGCTTGCCTCCGCTGCCGAAGTCATACGCAGTATCCCTGCCGACGAATACGAAGTAATGGCTGTGGGAATTACCCGTAAAGGCCGTTGGCTTTATTTTCCCGGCGCTCCCGATGAAATAGCGGACGGAAGCTGGGAAACGAATCCAGACTGCACATCCGCCATTCTCTCCCCGGATCCGCTCCATCGCGGAATCATCATTATGGAAAACGGCGATGTTTCTATAAGACGCATAGATGTGGCGTTTCCTGTTTTGCATGGAAAAAAAGGAGCTGACGGCACTATTCAGGGACTTTTGGATATGGCCGGAATACCCTATGTAGGCTGCGGACTGCTCTCCTCTGCATCATGTATGGATAAATCCCATACACACATGGTACTTGATGATTACGGAATAAAAACCGCTCCATGGAAACTTATAACTCAGCGCGACCTGAGTAATATTGAAGGTAAATGCCGTGAAATTGTCAGAGTCATAGATTTTCCGATAGCTGTCAAACCTGCAAACAGCGGATGCAGCGCCGGCACAGGTACGGCTCATGATTTGAAAGAACTGATTACCGCCGTGAAAATAGCATTTTCTAACGATAACAAGGTTGTCGTTGAAAAATATGTCAGCGGCCGCAAGCTTGAAGTCGCTGTTTTCGGTTACGATTCGCCATTCGCGTCAAATGTCGGCGAAATTCTTTCTACAGACCGCGTTTACGACCCAACGGAGGTCAGAAAAACTTCGGGAAACGATTTAGCTATTCCGGCGGATATTCCCAAAGATGTTTCTGAATTTGTCCGTGAAACAGCAGTCAAAGCATTCAAAGCTCTGGGATGTAAAGGAATCGCCCGTGTTGACTTCTTCCTCACCGCCGAAGGTACGCTTCTGCTGAATAAAATAGGTACTGCTCCGGGACTGCGGCTCAACAGCGTCTATCCCAGACTTATGGCAGATATGGGCATGGATATGGAAGAACTGACGAGCAGGCTTCTTGAAATGGCAATCGAAAATGCCGATAAAACTTATTAAAATTGCTCTGACGCGGAATTTGCGAATCCATGCATTGGTTCACTGCGATAGCGCGTTAAACAGTTTAAAAGTAAAATCATTATCGAAATAAAAAGGTGATATATTGAAAAATAATATAATGATCTCTTTGACAAGCATTCAATGGCAGGACGGTGAACGAAGTCAGACTGAGCTTGTCACTAAAGCAAAACGTTCAAAGTCAGGCAAGTTTGACATTATTTCCTATGAGGACACCGAAGCAACGGGCTATAAAGGCTCTGTTACCACTATTAAGGCGGACGATAATTCGGCATATATAACGCGTGAAGGTACAGCCAATTCCGTACTGTCGCTTGAAGTCGGAAAAAAACACTTCTGCCAATATGAAACTCCGTTCGGATGTCTTCAGCTCGGCGTGTATGCTCACAGCATTGACAATACGATCACAAAGGACGGCAGGCTCTATCTCAAGTATTCCCTTGATCTGAACGCCGCTCCCCTTTCTGATAATGAAATAATTATGACTATTAATTGACAATTAACTTATTGAAAGGATAATACAAATGTCAGACCTTATCAAATCGGCTTCCGAACAGCTTCGTGAGCTGATAACCGAAGCCTTGGGAAAAATGGTAGCCGATGGTACGGCACCTGCCGAACCTCTTCCCGATTTTACAGTTGAAATTCCCGCCGACAAATCTCATGGCGATTTTGCTGCAAATACAGCCATGGTATGTGCAAGAGCATTTAAAATGCCTCCGAGAAAAATAGCGGAGCTTATCCGCGAAAAAATTGATTTGAACGGTTCTGTTTTTGACCGCACAGAAATTGCCGGTCCCGGTTTCATGAATTTTTTCCTTAATAAAAAATGGTTCGCGGATGTAACTCAAAATATTCTCTCAGAAAAAGAAAACTACGGCAGAAGCAACTTCGGCAAAGGCAGAAGAGTTTTGCTGGAATTCGTTTCAGCCAACCCTACAGGTCCTATGCATATCGGCAATGCGCGCGGCGGAGCTATCGGAGATTGTCTTGCGAGCGTGATGGACTATGCCGGATACAATGTCGAACGTGAATTTTATGTCAATGATGCAGGCAATCAAATAGAAAAATTCGGAAAGTCTCTCGATCTCAGATTTATGCAGCTGTGTTCAGAAAAAGGACGTTCAGCAGCTGAAAAATACAACGATAATGAAACACTTTTAAAATATATCTACGAACTCAGCGGAGAGGGCATGGATTTTGAAATGCCGGAGGATGTGTATCTTGGCATGGATATTATCGAGCATGCAAAGAATTTCCTTGACATTAACGGCGATAATCTTGCTTCCGCACCGGAAGCAGAACGCCGAAAAGCTCTCGTTGACTACGCTCTCCCGATAAATATAGCCGGTTTGGAACGCGACCTAAAAAAATATCGTATAATTTATGATAACTGGTTCAAAGAAAGCTCCGTTCATGAGAAAAACGAAACAAAGGCTGTTGTGGACAAGCTTCTGGAAAACGGAAGCGCATACAAACTTGACGGTGCGGTATGGTTCAAAGCGACCGAATACGGCTTGGATAAGGATTTCGTTCTTCAGCGTTCAAACGGTCTGTACACATATATAGTTCCGGATATTGCCTATCACTATGATAAACTTGTTACAAGAAATTTTGACAAAGCAATAAATATTCTCGGAGCAGATCATCACGGTTATGTACCTCGTCTTAAAGCGGCGCTTACAGCTCTTGGAGTCGACGCTTCCAAGCTTGATGCCGTGCTTATGCAAATGGTGCGTCTTGTTCGCAAGGGCGAAACGGTCAAGCTTTCAAAAAGAAGCGGCAAAGCAATAACGCTTGTTACGCTCCTTGAAGAAATACCGATAGATGCGGCAAGATTTTACTTCAATCTCCGTGAAGCAAATTCACAGTTTGAATTCGACCTCGATCTTGCAGTAGAAAAATCCTCTCAAAATCCTGTGTTCTACGTACAGTACGCACATGCGCGAATTTGCAGTCTTATGGCGAATCTTGATTCGGGTAATATAGAAATTCCCGAAACCGCCGATTTCTCACTGCTCAACGATCCAAAGGAGATCGAACTTATTCGTCACCTCGCGTCTCTGCCCGGAGAAATAGAACTTGCGGCAAAGCAGTACGATCCATCGAAACTTACTAAATATGCAATTGATACGGCAACTCTCTTCCATCGCTTTTACGATGGATGCAGCGTGAAAAATGCTGAAACCCCCGAACTTATGAATGCGCGTATTCTTCTCGCCTGTGCTGTGCGTCAGGTAATCAGAAATGTGCTGTCTGTTCTTAAAATCGATTGCCCCGAAAAAATGTAATTTTTTTGTAACCTATATGTTACCAAATCAAATGTTATTTGTTAATTTCTTACAAATTTCAAAAAATATACTTGTGCAGAATTTAAGCTTTTAAGAGAATTTTAACTACTCTTTCACAAGACTGTCACAATTACATGTTACAATTTGTAATAAATCGGAAATTCTCTTATAAGCGTGATAAATTTATTTCAGAAGGGATTTTTTTCTATGTCCAACAGATTATTTCAGGGTTTAGTTCACCAGATGAGAGATACAATAGATACTACTATGGGAGTTGTTGACGAAACAGCTACTATTATTGCATGCAGCGACCTTGCTAAGGTAGGAACTACAAATGAGTTTGTCTCTCTCGATCTCAGTGATTCCCACGATATTTTTATCCGCGACGGATATACTTACAAGCCATTCGGTTCTCGTGTAAAACCCGATTATGCCGTTTTTGTCGAGGGAGTTGACGACGCAGCTGCCAAATACGCAAGCATACTCGCTATTACTCTCTCAAATATTAAGCAGTATTACGATGAAAAGTACGATCGCAACAATTTTATCAAAAATGTTATTCTTGACAACGTTCTTCCCGGAGACATTGTTATCAAGGCTCGCGAGCTTCACTTCAATGCCGAAATAAGCCGTGCCGTATTCCTTATAAGAATCGTGTCCGCTAACGATATTTCAGCATACGATGTTATACAGAACCTCTTCCCGGATAAAAACAAGGATTTTGTTTTTAATATTACAGAATCCGATATAGTTCTTGTCAAGGAGCTTAAATCCACAGTCGATTCAAGGGATCTTGAGAAGCTTGCTCGTTCTATCTCCGATACTCTTTCCTCCGAATTCTATACAAGAGTTAATGTTGGTATCGGTACTTCAGTTGTGGGGGTAAAGGATCTTGCGCGTTCATTCAAGGAAGCGCAGATGGCTCTTGAAGTCGGCAAGGTATTCGATACCGATAAAGTCATAGTAAGTTATGATAACCTTGGCATCGCCCGTCTTATCTACCATCTTCCTACGACTCTCTGCGAAACTTTTCTCCATGAGGTGTTTAAAGTCGGAAGCATTGATTCTCTTGACCATGAAACGCTTTTCACTATCCAAAAATTCTTCGAAAATAATCTGAATGTTTCTGAAACTTCCAGAAAGCTTTTCGTTCACAGAAATACTCTTGTATACCGACTTGAAAAAATTAAAAAGCTGACAGGTCTTGATCTCCGTGAGTTCGATCATGCTATAATCTTCAAGATTGCTCTTATGGTTAAAAAATATCTGTCGGCAAATCCAGTTAAGTTCTGATCCGGTCAGGCAGGATGCAATTGACGCTGATTCAAGCGCAGTCCTAAACTTTCGGATCATCCCCTCCTCTTCTTTTAGAAAGGATGTGTAATTTTGGTTGAGCTTCAGAACGTATCCGTAACTTACGCCGGCGGCGTTGACGCTTTAAACAACGTCAGCCTTAAAATAAACGATGGCGACTTCGCTTTTGTCGTAGGATCATCGGGTGCGGGAAAAAGTACCATGATAAAATTGCTGCTGAAAGAAATAGACGCTACAAGCGGTGTCGTAACTGTAAACGGCTACAATCTCAGCAAGCTGAAAAAGCGTAAGATTCCCGAATTTCGCCGTACTCTCGGATTTGTTTTTCAGGACTTCCGCTTAATTCCGTCCATGACAGTTTACGAAAATATTGCTTTCGTTCTCAGAGTTTTGGACGCTCCTTTAAAATACATCAGAAAAAGAGTTCCGTATGTTATAAGCCTTGTGGGACTTCACGCAAAAACCAATTCATACCCCGATGAACTTTCCGGAGGCGAAAAGCAGCGTGTCGCTATAGCAAGAGCTTTGGTAAACGACCCTCAGCTTATTATCGCAGACGAGCCTACCGGAAATATTGACCCTGAGCTTTCGTACGAAATAGTCGAGCTTCTGAAAGGCATAAACGATCAGGGAACAACGATTCTCATGGTTACGCATGAACATGATTTGGTACGTCACTTCGGCGGAAGAATTATCAATATAACAGACGGCGAAATCGTTTACGATGAGGTCGTTACGGGAACCAACGCAGAGCTTCTGCCGGAGGTGGAACTTGCGCAAGCTATGGAAAACGCCGCTGTTCAGCATTCCGCCGAGTACTCGATGCCCGACAGCGATTCAAACTACAGCGCACCTTATGTTGACGATGTTATTGCAGCCATTGCAAACACCTCTAATGAGAACGGAGGTGCAAAATGAAAATAAGCGGTATAAAATATCTCGCTAATCAGGGCGTAGAAAACATATGGAAAAACAAAATGATGGCTTTTGCCACATTTTGCGTACTGTTGATTTCTTTGCTGCTCGTAGGTTGTTCCGCCCTGTTTTACATTAATATGAATTCAATGATCCTCGGATTGGGAGATCAGAACGAAATAGCCGTGTATGTCGATACCGAGACTACACAGGAGCGAGTTAATGAAATCGGAGAACAGCTGCGAAATCTTGACAACGTAAGCAGCGTTAACTACATTTCTAAAGAAGAAGCATACAATCGTATGCAGAATCAGATCTCCCAGGGAAAAGAGATTTTCAATTACATAGACGATTATCAGTTCATGCCCGATGGATTCAGCGTCACAGTTGCTGATAACGAACAAATTCGCGCGACTGTCGATGCAATTAAACGGATAGATAATATTAAAAAAGCCGATTCTTCACCTCAGGTTGCAGAATTTCTTCGTGAGCTGAGGAGAGTCGTAACCCTTATTGCAGGTGCAGTCATAATAGCCCTTGCAGCAGTTTCGATGATAATGATCTCCAATACGACTAAGGCAAGCGTTTTTGCAAGGCGTGAGGAAATTCAAATTATGAAATATGTAGGAGCAACAAATGCCTTTATCAGAACTCCGTTTTTCGTAGAAGGACTTGTTACAGGCTTTTTTTCAGGCGCAGGAGCATTTTTTATTACGTGGGCAGTTTACCGTTCCGTATATAATATTCTTATGGATCAGGGAATGCTAATGAACGCTTTCGGCGCCGGAAGTATAATTCCCTTTGCAGATATAAGAGTTATTTGCGGACTTGTTTATCTCCTTGCCGGCGCTTTAACCGGAGCTTTCGGAAGTACCGTCAGCACACGCCGGCACCTTGATGTGTAATCCGACTCATCCATACCAAATTTAAAAGTCCTTTTCCCTTTGAGTTCTTCCTGAAACAAAATCTCAAATACAAGGGAAGTTATACTCAAGTATAACTATGACTTTTCTCTTTTGAAAGGAGCATCGATCCGATGTACTATTTAAAGCATGTCAAAAAGATTCTTTCATTTCTGACCTGTTCGGCAATTTCTCTCGGCATAATAGCTGCCTATCCAAAATCTGCTGAAGACGGAAATTACGCCGAAGCCGCCAAAACCATTGCTGAAATACAAGAACAGAGAAAGATAAACTCTGAAAAAATAGCAGCTCTCGAAACTCAGATTACAGATCTTGAAGGTGATAAGGACAAGGAAAAACAGCAGCAGGCATATTTTGAAGAACAGGCAGACATTATTCAAGAAAATATCGACCTGCTGAACGCTGAGCTTGAAGCTCTTTCAAACGACATTAAAACTACAGAAACAAATATTACAAATCTTGACGCCGATATTATCGCTCAACAAACAGCAATTGACGAAAATATCGAACGATTTAAAGAACGTTTGTGCGCCATGTACATGACAGGCAGCGATACTACCGCATCTGTTGTTCTTGGTTCATCGAGTTTCTATGATATGATGTCGAGAGTTCAAATGATAAACAGTATGGCTGAATATGATGATAAACTCATAAACGAAATACTTACCGAGATCGAAAATCTTGAAACTTCCAAAAGCAATCTTGAAACCGAAAAACTCAATCTTACAATGAAGCTTGAAGAACAGGAAAAGCGCAAAGAAGAAAAGGCTGTCGAAATTGAACAGCTTAATATCAAAATGCAGGAAACTCAGTACGAGATCGAACGCATCGCACTTGAACAATCCGAACTTGAGCGCAGCAAAGAGGAAATTCAAGCCGAACAGGATGAACTTGATGACGAGCTTGAAAAAATAGAGGCGGAAATACAACGGCAGGCCGAAGAAGCTCAAAGACGCTGGGAGGAACAACAGGCTCTTCTTTGGCAGCAGCAACAACAACAAAATAATAATAATAATAATGCAGGTACGGGCGGCGTAAGCGTTCCTTCAGGTCCTTCGCAGCCTACGTATGTTCCAGTTACTCCTGCCGAAAGCGGTTTTGCATGGCCAGCTCCGGGATTCAGCTATATATCCAGTCCTTTCGGAGCAAGATGGGGCAGAAATCACAATGGCATAGATATAGGAGACGGCGGAATTATGGGCGGAACGGCTGTTGCTTCACAAGCAGGCACAGTCATTACAGTAGTAAACAACTGTACTCACAACTATGCCAAAAACTACAGCTGTGGATGCGGAGGAGGCTACGGAAACTACGTTGTCATCTCACATGACGGTACATATTCCACGCTTTACGGTCATCTTACTGCGGCTTGGGTATCTGTAGGCGACACTGTTGAACAAGGACAAGCTATCGGCGCTATCGGATGTACCGGTCATTCTACAGGAGCACATCTGCACTTTGAAATACGTGTAAACGGCGGCGCACAAAATCCTCTTAATTATGTCGGTCCTTAATTAAAAAGGAATAATTTATTGATTATAACAAAGAATACGAAGCAGGAGGCAAGATCAACCGTCTTGCTTTTTGCTTCGATTTTTAGAACCTGCTCTCATAAAAATCAATGGAAACAGGTTTCTGCATGGAGAAAATGTGTATGAACAAAAAAATCAGTCTTGGACTTACTCTCAGTCTTATAGCCGTTTCTGTTGCGGTAACCTTTATATTGACATCCTTTTTTTCGCTTCAAAGCTTCAATACAAAGGTCGTAGACGTCAACGAAAAAGCAAAAAAATATGCCGCTCTTCAATCTCTTGACACTATTGTCAGGGAGAATTATTTAGGCGACATTAACGAGCAGTCTCTTGAGGACGGTATTATGAAAGGCTATGTTGAAGGACTTGGAGACAAATACTCCCGGTACCTCAATGCGGAAGAGCATCTTACGCAGATCAACAACGAATCGGGAACTCTTGTAGGTCTTGGTCTTACTCTGTCAGAAGATGAAAGCGGATATATACGTATCTCTGAAATTCTCAGCAACTCTCCGGCAGCTGAATCTGGGATCCTGCTTGATGATCTTATAACCACCATAAATGGTATTGACGTTAAAACTATCAGCTTTTCCGAAGCTGCTGATGCGATGAAAGGTGTAGAAGGTTCTACTATAACTCTTACTATCAGGCGTGATGGAAAAGATACCGAATATACAATTATACGCCGCTCGATAATAGTTAATTCAGTTGAATCCGAAATGCTTGGAGGACTTATCGGATATATCAAGATCAGTGGATTCAAGAAAAATACTCCCGATCAGTTCATTGATACTCTGGAACATCTTACAGCTAATGGAGCAGAGGCTCTCATTATAGATGTCAGAGATAATGGCGGAGGACTTATTACGGCTCTTCAAGGCTGCCTTGACCCGCTGCTTCCGGAAGGCGTCATAGCTGTTGCCGAATACAAAGACGGTCATTCGGAAACTCTTGTGTATTCCGATCCATCTGAAATAAATCTTCCTATAGCTATTTTAGTAAATAAAAAAACAGCCAGCGCCGCAGAACTTTTTTCCGCCTCGCTTCGTGATTTCGGAAAAGCGGTACTTGTCGGTGAACAAACATACGGCAAAGGCGTTATGCAAAATACAACCGAGCTTGACGACGGCGGAGCGCTGACGCTTACTGTAGCCGAATGCAAAACCGTACTTTCTCCATGCTGCAACGGCATCGGCTTAACTCCCGATTATCCCGTTGAAAACGAAGAAGACGGCATTGATTTACAGTATAACAAAGCGATCGAAGTGATTAACCTTATGAAAAATCAGTAAACAAATACCTTTCCTTTTTCTGCGTGTCATTTACAGGTCTATAAATTCCATATAGTTTTTATATTATGTCAAAATAAAAAATATATCCGAAAGCTATTTGCAAACTGAGAAAAATATGGTATAATATAAGTGTATTTGTATAGGATAAATAGAACGCGGTGTTTGTACTTTTGATAAACCGCTAAGAATTGGGATGAACCGCCATGCAAATGCAATATATCTTTTTGGAGGTATTTTTATGAACGAAAGAGAGATTTATACGCTTTGGTGCGAAAATGCAAAGGCTGATCCCGACCTTTTGTCAGAACTTGAAAGCATAAAGAATGACGATGATGCTATAAGAGACAGATTTTACAGAGACCTTGAATTCGGCACAGGCGGTTTACGCGGCGTTATAGGCGCAGGCACTAACCGTATGAATATATATACAGTTATGCGTGCAACTCAGGGATTCGCAGACTACCTCAATCAGGAATATACAGACCCGTGCGTTGCAGTTTCCTACGACAGCCGTATTAAGAGCGATGTTTTCTCAAAAGCTGCCGCAGAAGTTCTTGCTGCTAACGGCATCAAGGTACATATATATCCTGAACTTATGCCTACACCATGTCTTTCCTTTGCAGTTCGTAAATTAAACTGTCAGGGAGGTATCATGGTAACCGCAAGTCATAATCCTGCTAAATACAATGGTTACAAGGTTTACGGCGATGACGGTTGTCAAATCACCCTAAGAGGCGCTGAAATTATCCTCGAAAAAATAAATTCCCTCGATATTTTCAATGATGTAAAGTCCTCAGATTTTGATGAAGAGGTTGCAAAGGGGAATATAAAATTTATAGGAAAAGACGTTACAGAGGCGTTTTACGAAAATGTTCTTGCTGAAGGCATTAATGCCGACCTTTGTGCTTCCAGCGGACTTAAAGTCGTGTATACTCCTTTAAACGGAACCGGCAACAAACCCGTTCGTGAAATTCTAAAGCGCATTGGAATTACTGATGTTACAATAGTTAAGGAGCAAGAGAATCCTGACGGAAACTTTACTACCTGCCCGTATCCAAACCCGGAAATACGAGAGGCTCTCGAAGTCGGACTTCGCTACTGCAGCGAGATCAAACCCGATCTTCTGCTTGCTACCGATCCCGACTGTGACCGTGTAGGAATTGCCGTTCCCGATGGCGATGGATATGCTCTTTTCAGCGGAAATGAGGTCGGCGCTATGCTTCTTGAATATATTGCCGACCAACGTATAAAAAAAGGCACCATGCCTGAAAATCCTATTGCTGTTAAGACTATTGTTACAACCGATATTGTAAATTCTATCGGAAATGAATACGGAGTTGAGATAATAGACGTTCTCACAGGATTCAAGTTCATTGGGGAACAGATAGGAATTTTGGAAGAAAAAGGCGAAGAGAACCGCTATATATTCGGATTTGAGGAAAGCTACGGTTACCTTTCGGGAAGTTATGTACGTGACAAAGACGCTGTAAACGCTTCAATGCTCATATGTGAAATGGCTGCGTACTACCGCACAAAAGGAATTTCACTTCTGCAAGCCCGTGAAAACATGTACAAAAAGTACGGAATGTTCTATCAGACGCTTTACAGCTTTACTTTTGAAGGCGAAAGCGGCATGAAAAAGATGGACGAAATAATGAACAGGCTCAGAAATGTTCCCCCCACATCTATTGCCGATATACCTGTCGTAAGATTTGATGACTATAAGGCAGGAACTTCAAAGAATATTTCCACAGGAGATATAAAGGAACTTTCATTGCCAAAATCCAACGTTCTTGCATTCTTCCTTGAGGGCGGTTCTAAAGTTATAGTTCGTCCGTCCGGCACAGAGCCTAAAATAAAAACTTATCTCACGGCAAAGCAGCCCACACGCTCTGAAGCTGAAGCTCTTGAAAAGAAGCTTCATGACGAGTTTTCAAAAAATTTTCAGTAATTAGCACAATTTTTACTTTCTTAAACAAGTATAATTAAAAATTAAATGTAAAAAATAATTAAATTGCTCTTGACAAGAAGCTCTGTATATGATATAATATAAGCCTAATGTATGCTTGCACTACTGTCTAAGGTAATTGATGGGCTGCACGATTTACAGAAAATAAATATAAATGAGGTGAAAATCGTGAAAGAGGGAATCCATCCTAACTTTGTAAAGACTACTATTACATGCCATTGCGGTAACGTTATCGAAACAATGTCTACAAAGGAGAATATCAAGGTTGAAATCTGCTCAAAATGCCATCCTTTCTATACAGGAAAGCAGAAGCTTGTTGATACAGGCGGACGCGTTGACAGGTTTAAGAGACGTTTCAACTTAGATAAGTAATTTCAATAAGCCGCTCACCCAGAGCGGCTTTTTGGTACATACAAGTTTTTCGTCAATTTTCGAGGTTTTCTATGAATTATTTTACAATTTCACACCCCGCAACAAATTCATTTACAGAAAAAAAATCTGAATTTATCGGATATATTGCACCTGTTAAAACAAATGACGAAGCAATTGACTTCATTAACAAAGTCAAAGCTCAGCACCGCAAAGCTCGTCATAATGTTTACGCATACATACTCCGTGAGGACAATATTTCCAGATATTCCGATGACGGTGAACCGCAGGGAACGGCGGGAGTCCCTATACTTGAAGTTCTGCAAAAGCGCAGATTAACAGATGTATGCCTTGTCGTTACCCGATATTTCGGAGGAATCTTATTGGGAGGAAGCGGACTGCTCCGAGCATATTCCCATGCCGCAACAATTGCCTGTGATGCTGCTCATATAATGAATATGCAGCTTTGTCACCATCTGATAATTGAAATTGATTATAATTTATACGGAAAAATAAACTATATTCTTCCTGATTTTAACATTATTACTATAAACTCTACTTTTACAGATATGGTAACACTGGAAATTCTTGTAATCTCCGAAAATCTTGATGCTCTCAAAAAAGAACTGACAGAAGTTACAAACGGCTCGGTAAATATAACAGATAAAGGCGAGCTGTTCGAAGATTTTTCGTCGGTTATTACAAATTTTTAATAATAGCCCAGAAAAATAAAGGATATTTTCTATTTCGACAGTATAAGTAATCAGAAGATAATTTTAAAAAGGAGTGAGCCGGAAATGACAGTACGTGAAAAGAGCGAACGGCTTGAGACAATGTCTCTTTGCAAATATGCTTGTATAAGTACAAACACTGAAATGACAAAGCGCAGACACAGCGAAGAACAGTGCCCGTATCGAACTGATTTTCAACGCGATCGCGACAGAATACTCCATTGCAACTCCTTTCGGCGGTTGAAACGTAAAACTCAGGTTTTTCTGTCACCTGTAGGCGATCACTACCGTACACGGTTGACTCATACGCTTGAAGTCTCACAGATTGCGCGCACCATTTCCAGATGCATGGAACTGAACGAGGATTTGACCGAAGCGATCGCTTTGGGACATGATCTTGGACATTCGCCTTTCGGACACTGCGGAGAGGCGGTACTGAACGATATATGCCCGCATGGATTCAAACATTATCTGCAAAGCGTTCGTGTGGCTGAACGCCTTGAAAAAGATGGAAAAGGACTTAATCTGACTTACGCTGTACTAAACGGTATAGAATGTCATACAAATATGACTGCTGATACTCGTGAGGGGTGTGTTGTACGCCTTGCAGATACTATCGCCTACATAAACCATGATATAGAAGATTCTATACGTGCAGGAGTTCTGAGGTCAGAGCAGCTTCCGAAAGAATGTACTGCTGTTCTCGGTGAAACGAAAACCAAGCGTATTACTTCCCTCATAGCTTCAGTTATTGCACACGGAAGCGAAAAAATTGACTTTGAACCTAATATCCGCAAGGCACATGATGATTTGAGAAGCTTTATGTTCAAAACGGTCTACACTAATCCCGAAGCAAAACAGGAAGAAGGAAAAGCAGAATTGCTTATACGAAAACTTTATAGCTACTTCAAGGAAAATTATGCAAAACTGCCTGTGCTTTATCGTGAAATAGCAGAAGAATCCGACCTTGACCGTGCAGTATGCGACTATATTTCGGGCATGAGCGATGAGTACGCCGTTGATCTCTATACTGAACTTTTTGTTCCCAAATTCTGGAAATAAATTATTTTTTCCCGCCCCCTGCAAAGGAGTATGAAATATGGCAGTAAACGATGAATTTACTCTGGCTATCAGAAACGCCAATCCCATAGATACCGTTATAAATTCCTACGTTCAGTTGAAAAAACGCGGCAGAACCTTTGTATGCAACTGTCCGTTTCACTCGGAAAAAACGCCCTCGTTTACCGTTTTCCCCGATACTCAAAGCTTTTACTGCTTCGGCTGCGGCGCTGGCGGTGATGTGATCACCTTTATAATGAAAGCAGAAAATCTTGACTTTATGGAAGCTGTCAAGCTTCTTGCTGAACGCAGCGGAATAGAAGTTCCTGAAAAAAACAGGAAATCCTCTGACACTGCTCACAAACGAACAAGAATTTATGAAATGAACAGGCTTGCAGCTAACTTTTTTTATAAAAATCTTTTAAACAGCTGCGATAAATCCGGATTGAACTATTTCATAGAACGACGGCTCAGTCCGCAAACCATAAAAAAATACGGTCTCGGATATGCTTCAAATTCATGGGACGATCTTTGCCGCTTACTTACTTCAAAAGGCTACTCAGAAAATGAAATTACAGATGCATGGCTCGGCGGACGTTCACAGAAAACAGGCAGACTATTTGATATGTTTCGTCATCGTGTAATGTTTCCTATAGTTGACATGCGCGGAAATGTTATCGGATTCGGAGGACGTGTTCTTGATGATTCAAAGCCAAAATATCTTAACACAAGCAAAACGCTCGTTTTTGACAAAGGTTCAAATCTGTTCTCAATGAATTTTGCCAAGAATTCCGACAGCAAACAAATAATTCTATGCGAGGGTTATATGGACGTTATAGCAGTCAATCAAGCCGGCTTCAATAACGTAACGGCAACTCTCGGAACAGCAATAACTCCGGATCAAGCGCGGCTTATCAGTCACTATGCCGATGAAGTGATCATTGCATATGACAGCGACGGCGCTGGTCAGGCTGCTACCAGAAAAGCAATATCACATTTTTCGGATGTAGGTCTCCAAACCAGAATTCTCCGTATGGAAGGAGCCAAAGATCCTGACGAATACATAAAAAAATTCGGCGCTCAGCGTTTCAGAATGCTTATTGAAAAATCACATGACGCAAATAATTTTCTTCTCGACCGCTGCGAATCCGATCTTGACATTGAAACTGAAGCCGGAAAAGTAGAATTGCTGAAGCGCGTCTCTAAAGTTCTCGCAGATATTCCTACAGCTCTTGAACGTGAAGTATACATTTCAAGAACAGCTAAAAAATATGATTTTTCAGTTGACGTACTTAAAGCTCATATCGACAGCTTAATTAAGAAAAACAACTTTAATAAAAAAAATAATCAATGGAGAACTATCAAAACACAAACAGCTATGCCAAAAGATGACATTAACCCTGAGGCAGTAAAGTTCAAAAAGGAAGCTAAAGCCGAAGAAACTATAATCTGCCTGCTTCTCCGTCATCCTGAAGATGTTGAAAAAATCAGAACTGCCGCTCCCCCTGATACTTTTATTACTGCTTTTAATAAAAAAGTATATGAGGCTGTACTCATGGCGGCTGAAACCTCGGATAAATTTTCACTTTCCCTTATAGGAGATGAATTTTCTCCTGATGAACTGGGTAAAATATACGGCATACAGGCAAAAAACCGTGAAATGACGTTATCCTCGGAATCTCTTGAAGATTGTGCGGAGATTCTTAGAAACCACAAGGATAAACCGAAAGACGGTGATATTTCCGATGACGAATTAATAAATATGTTTCAAGCTAAGAAACATTGATTTAACCTTTAGCTTTAACTCATATTCAATAAATAATAAGAAATTAAGGACACAGAAAGGGTTCGCTTAATTAATAGAATACTAATACAAATCATTCACATATAGGAGGATGTATAATGGATAACAAGAAAAATACCATAGACGCTCTTATTGAACAGGGACAGGCTCATGGTAAGCTTACAACAAAAGAAATTACCGATGCGCTTGAAGAGCTTGATTTTGATGTTGACCAGATCAACAGCTTCTATGATCGATGCGAGGCTCTCAATATTGAAATCGTTGAAGACATGAACGTTGATACTGATCTTAAAATAGGACTTGATTCTACTATAACCGATGATCTTGAAATGGCGCTCTCTACCGAGGGAATCGCAATTGACGACCCGGTCAAAGTGTATCTTAAAGAAATCGGACGTGTCCCGTTGCTTGCAACAGAAGAGGAAATCGAGCTTGCTCAGCGAATGGTAAAAGGCGACCGCTATGCAAAAAAACGTCTTTGTGAAGCTAATCTTCGTTTGGTTGTAAGCATTGCAAAAAAATATGTGGGCAGGGGCATGCAGTTTCTCGACCTTATTCAGGAAGGCAACTTAGGTCTTATCAAAGCTGTTGAAAAATTCGATTACACCAAAGGCTTTAAATTCTCAACATATGCTACATGGTGGATCAGACAGGCTATTACAAGAGCTATCGCTGATCAGGCACGAACTATCCGAATCCCCGTTCATATGGTGGAAACTATCACAAAAGTAAAAAAAGTTTCCTCACAGCTCCTCCACGAAAACGGTCACGATCCAAGTCCGGAGGAAATCGCTGATAAACTCAATATGCCTGTAGACAAGGTGCGTGAGATAATGCGGGTCGCGCAAGATCCCGTATCTCTTGAAACTCCTATAGGTGAAGAGGAGGACAGCCACCTCGGAGATTTTATTCCCGATGACGATGCACCTGCTCCTGCCGAAGCTGCTTCCCATACTCTTTTGAAAGAACAGCTTAACGAGGTTCTGAACACTCTTACCGAACGGGAAGCAAAGGTTCTTAAACTCCGCTTTGGTCTTGATGACGGCAAAGCCCGTACTCTTGAGGAGGTTGGTCAGCGTTTTGACGTTACAAGAGAGCGTATACGTCAGATCGAAGCCAAAGCTCTCAGAAAGCTTCGTCACCCCAGCCGCAGTAAAAAGGTAAAGGATTTTTTGGATGAGTAATGCGGTTGTTACATAAATGTTATATCATATTCAAAGCTCTGCTTTCAACAAGCAGACGGCTTACGATAGTAAGCCGGATTCAGACGGAGATTGTATCTCCGTCTGAATCTAAAGATGTTCGCCGCCTAAGAGGGTGCGGGTGTCCGGTGGACACCTCTGTAAAGCAGAAGCACCGACCGAGACGACAGTCGAGACTCGGAGGACATCGTCTGCAGTTATATAAAATTACAACAGGCGCGGAAATATAATTCTGAATTTTACAAAAGGAGTTGCCATGAGTATCTTTAACCTGTCAAAAGAGCCTCCCGAGCTTAGCAGGGACTGGACCGTCTTTCAGCAATTTGTGGGAAACATTGGCGCATTTACATATATCGCCAAAGATAAATCCGCTTATCTCGACAACGTTGCCTGCCGCATGCTTGCGTGCTCAGGCAATAAGCTAAACGAATTTGAATTCTTTAATCTGCTGGAGAAAATATCCAAAATGCCCGTAGAGGGTCAAAAGCACATCTATCGCTTTACTGCGAACAATGCAACCAAATTTATAAAGATGAATATTTATGAATCCAGTGACGAATGGCTTGGCTTCGTTCAGGATTTTACGCGGCAAATCTCACAGGGGCAGGAAAATTCTTTCATTGAGTACGATCCGGTAACCAAACTGGCTTCATATCCTTCGTTTTCCCAGCATATAAAAAAGCTTCTTCCAGATGTGCAAAACGCCTGTCTTGCCACACTTTACATCAACGGAATTGAAAAATTAGGCTCTTTTCTTACCGTTGACAGTACAAATTGCTGTATTGCTTCAGTTTCGGAAGTAATTAAAAGCTTTGAGGGTAAAAATGTCTTTGTCGGCACAAAATCAGGCTATGAGCTGCTTGTTTTCTTCAAGGACTGCGACAGAATGTTTATATACAACATTCTTAACGGTATGGATGAAACTGTAAGAAATTGCATACTTACCGATGATTTCGGTGAGATTATCGATATTTCCGATAAAAGCAAGCTCAGTCTGTCTATCGGATGTTCTTCCTACCCAAACGAAGCTACTGATTTTAATATGCTGGTTAATTATTCCGAATTTGCTCTCTACGAAGCACGCACAGACTGCCGGCATGTTATAAACTGGTTTTCAGAAGAAAATTATATCCGTGAAAAAGACGCTTACAAAAACGCACAGATCTTCAATAAGATGATCATGGATAATCAGTTAACTTATTACGTTCAGCCTATAGTTGAAACAACTACAGGAAATATAGTGGCTTACGAAGCTCTTATGAGAAGCGTCGGCGACATTAAAATGGAACCAAAACAGATACTTTCTATTGCTGCAACTCAGAATTCCCTGTATGCAATCGAAAAACTTACATTCTTCAATACTCTAAAACTCCTCAGTGAAAATCAGCAGGTTTTTGAGAATAAAAAGTTGTTTATCAACTCTATGTGCGACTATACTCTCAACGAAGAAGATTTCAACGAACTTTACCTGACATATGGAGAATTACTTGAAAAATGCGTTATCGAAATAGTTGAGGATAGCTCCGCTACGCCTGAAACCATCGAGCTAATCAAAAAAAGGCTTAACTTTACTCATGCACAGCTTGCTATTGACGATTATGGCACAGGCTATTCTAACAGCACAAATTTGCTGAAATACCGTCCGGATTATGTCAAAATTGACCGCTCTCTGATTTCCGATATTCACAACGATCTGAAAAAGCAGCAGCTTGTAACTCAGATAATTGAATTCTGTCATGATAATCAGCTGCGTACGCTCGCTGAAGGAGTGGAAACTTCTCAGGAAATGAAAACCGTTATACGTCTTGGCATAGACTATATTCAGGGATACTACACTTCAAAACCCAAACCGCTCTTCCTTGACAGCATTTCAAAGGATATTAAAGACGAAATTATTAAAACTAATCTTGAGATACGTCCGACTGGCTCAAAGAAAATCTATACAGCGCAAAATGATACCGAACTTGATCTTCTTAAACTTGCTCTTGAAAAATATACCGACATACACGTATACCAAAGTAAACTTACAATTGTCGGTGATCCTGACAAATCCGTAAAAATGAATATCACTATTATGGACAACCACAGCTGTGAACTTACCTTGAAAAACGTTAATATTGTAAGCGGTAACGGTAAGCCGACTATTTCAATAGGTGAATACGCGCGGCTCGTACTCAATGTTTCAAGAACTAACAAGCTCGGATATGCAGGCATTTACGTTCCAATGGGTTCACAATTTGAGCTTAAAGGAAAAGGCTCTCTGACTATAGACTGCTACGCTTCAGACTGCATAGGAATCGGAAACGATTACGATCATAGCTACGGAGATATTTCCATAGATATGGAAGGCTCTCTTGAAATTATATGCAACAGTCTGGATACAGTATGTATAGGCGGCGGCTACAATGATGATGATTCTGAGATAAAGCTTCTCTCCGGAAATATAAAAATATACATGTACAGTCATAACGGAATCGCAATAGGAAGCTTTAATGGAGATGCAAATATCGAAATATCGGAGAATTGCAAGCTTGATATGACTATTTCCGGCATTAGAATAACAGGTATCGGAAGCTGCCGGGGAATCGCTACTATTGCAAGCTCTGCCGATATTTCACTTTCATGCAGCGGCGCTCAGGCAGTCGGCATCGGTGTCCTTGAGGACGGCGAGGGAAGTATACTTATTCGAAAAGGAAAAATAGGATTGAAAATGAATTCCGCAAAACAATCCTGCATCGGAGCTATAGGCGGAAGCGTCAACACAAAAATAATGAATGCTGAAATAACAATTAATTCCGAGGGTGACATTGCGGCAGGTATAGGAGATTGTCAGGGCTGCGGAAATGTATTTATTATGGATTCAGCGATCAATATGAAAATGCTTTGCGCCAATCCCCGCGACATATGTTCAGGTTCGGGAGATGTTCAGATACAAAATTCAACAATAAATTCTCTTGTCAACAATAAGCGCATAGAACACAAAAGTAACTGATAAACTTCTGTAAACAGCGCTCTCAAATAAAAAAGAAAGGTTTAAAAATATGAAACTTGGCATGGTAGGTCTGCCTAATGTAGGCAAAAGTACACTTTTTAACGCACTCACCAACGCAGGAGCGGAGTCTGCAAACTATCCGTTCTGTACAATCGAAAAAAATATCGGAATCGTGTCCGTTCCCGATGAACGTCTCGATAAACTTGCCCAAATGTACGATCCGGATAAATTCACACCGGCAACCCTTGAATTCGTTGACATCGCAGGTCTTGTAAAAGGCGCTTCAAAAGGCGAAGGACTGGGAAATAAGTTCCTTGCTGATATAAGAGAGGTTGACGCTATAGTTCACGTTGTACGCTGCTTTGAGGACGACAATATCGTACACGTTGACGGAAATATTAATCCGCTTCGAGATATTGAAACTATTAATCTTGAACTTATTTTCTCCGATATTGAAATGATCGATCGTCGCATTGATCGTGCCAAAAAGGCAGCAAAGGGAGATAAAAAATTCCTTTCTGAAATAGACTTCCTTGAAAAACTCAAAACACATCTTGAAGCAGGAAAATCAGCGAGAGGATATGATTTTACTGATGACGAACGCGAACTGATAAAATCCACTCCCCTGCTCTCCGCAAAACCCGTTATCTACGCCGCTAATCTCTCAGAATCAGATTTTGCCGGAAACATAGAAAATAATGAAAATTTCTGCAAAGTGCGTCAGCTTGCAGATGAAGAAAACTCTGCTGTACTGCCCATCTGCGCTCAGACAGAAGCTGAAATAGCAGAAATGGACGATGAAGACAAAGCGATGTTTCTTGCAGAGCTTGGGTTGGAAGTTTCGGGATTGAACCGTATAATCAAGGAAGGATATTCACTTTTAGGACTTATCTCATTCCTTACTGCGGGCAAGCCCGAAGTACGCGCATGGACTATAAAAAAGGGAACAAAAGCTCCTCAGGCAGCAGGAAAAATCCATACTGACTTTGAAAAGGGATTTATCCGTGCCGAAGTAATTGCTTTCAATGACCTCATGGATTGCGGTTCAATGGCTGCCGCAAAAGAAAAAGGACTTGTCCGCCTGGAGGGCAAGGAGTATGTTATGAACGACGGAGACATCGTTCTTTTCCGTTTCAACGTATAAAAATATGGTTTCACTGCTTCTTGCCGTAATTTATTTAGCCTTTATCGGACTTGGACTTCCCGATTCGCTTTTAGGCTCGGGGTGGCCGATAATGCATCGTGAATTTGGGCTTCCCATATCATACATGGGAGTAATTTCAATGATTATCTCAGGCGGAACCATACTTTCAAGTCTCATGTCGGAACGGCTTACAAAACGCTTTGGAACTCCCCTTTTAACGGCATTTAGTACATTTCTTACTGCCGCAGCGCTTTTTGGATTTTCCACAGCACACAATTTTCTTTCCTTGTGCTTATGGAGTATACCCTACGGCTTAGGTGCAGGCGCTGTCGATGCTGCTCTGAACAACTACGTTTCTGTACACTACAATTCGCGTCATATGAGCTGGCTTCACTGCTTTTGGGGAGTTGGAGCTATAATAAGTCCATATATTATGAGCTTTGCCTTATCGCATTCAAACTGGAACAATGGTTATAGAATCGTTTCATTCCTACAAATAGCTATAGTAATCATACTTATTCTTACACTTCCGCTGTGGAATATCTGGAAAAATCAGAGTTATGACAGTCCGGCTAAAAAAGCAACAGGTATAATCGGAGCTTTGAAAATAAAAGGCGTACCATGTCTGCTTATAGGTTTTTTTGCATATTGTGCAGCTGAATCAACCGTAATGCTTTGGACAAGCAGTTATCTTGCAGATGTACGCGGATTTTCCGAAAAAAGTGCAGCTGCCTTTGCATCGCTGTTCTTTATAGGAATCACAGCAGGCAGATTTATTTCAGGATTCATTTCCGACAAATTGGGCGATAGAAAAATGATTCGTCTGGGATTTTTTATTGCAATCATCGGAATTCTGCTAATACTCATTCCGGTAAAATTTGATATTCTCGTATTGGGCGGATTTACAATAATAGGACTTGGATGCGCACCGGTTTATCCGTGTATTATCCACTCAACTCCTGCAAATTTCGGCGCGGACAACTCACAGGCAATAATCGGCATTCAAATGGCAAGCGCATACATCGGTTCAACCTTTATGCCGCCTGTTTTCGGTATTATCGCAAATAATATAAGCTTAAAACTTATGCCGTTTTATATCGCAGCCTTTTTTGTTCTAATGATATTTATGACAGACAAAACGTTCGGAAAAGTCAATGAACGAAGCCGAGCTGCCGCAGACAAGTTTGCGCTGAAAAAATAAAATTTTAATTTTCTCTCCGCGTCTGTTGCAATTTTGAAACAAATATGATATAATGTATTCGTAGGGATAAAAGCTTTTGATAAGCTTAAACAATGTAAAATTTACTAAGGCGTTTATTTTAAAGAATGGGGGAATTTTATGGACATACTTATTTGGGCAATACTTATCGTGGTATTTGTCATTTTGGAACTTTGCACTGTTCAGCTTGTTTCAATATGGCTGGCAGCTGCTTCGCTGATAACCATGATATGCGCCGCTGCGTTCGATGATTTGTCGCTTTTAGGGCAATTCGGGTTATTTGTTGTTATATCGGTGGTTACGCTGTGTTTCTCGATTCCGCTTATAAGAAAACGAACTGACAAAAAGCATATAGCTACCAATTCCGAGCTTGACATCGGAAAATCTGCCGAGGTAATAGAAGAAATAAACCCAGATAAAAATTCCGGACGTGTTACTCTCAACGGAGTTAACTGGAGCGCCGTTTCTGAAAAAGGTAACGTTATACCTAAGGACAGCATTGTCACAGTAACAGAGGTCAAAGGCTCTAAGCTTATTGTAAAATTAAAAGTATAGGAGATTATTACTATGGAAAAATTTGGCATGATTATTATTCTGGCAGTTGCAGTATTTGCCATTATTGTTTTTATCAGATGTTTCAGAATCGTTCCGCAGGCACATGTTTTTGTAATTGAGCGTCTCGGTTCATTCAAATGCGAATGGCAGACAGGACTTCACATTCTCTTTCCTTTCATCGACAGAATTGCAGGAAAGGTTTCTTTAAAGGAAAAGGTTGTTGATTTCAAACCTCAGCCTGTTATCACTAAAGATAACGTTACAATGCAAATAGATACTGTTGTTTTCTATCAGGTCACAGACGCAAAGCAGTACATCTACGGCGTTGAACGTCCTTTGGCTGCTATTGAAAACTTATCCGCTACAACGCTCCGTAATATCATTGGTGAAATGGAGCTTGACGCCACTCTTACTTCCCGTGACGTTATCAACACCAAAATTACTTCTATCCTCGATCAGGCTACAGATCGCTGGGGCATCAAGGTGAACCGTGTCGAGCTGAAAAATATACTTCCTCCGCGTGAGATTCAGGACGCTATGGAAAAGCAAATGAAGGCCGAGCGCGAAAGACGTGAAAAAATATTACAGGCTGAGGGTGACAAAAAGTCTCAGGTACTTGTTGCGGAAGGTGAAAAGGAATCTCAGATACTTCGCGCACAAGCTAAAAAAGAAGCTCAGATACTTGAAGCTGAAGCCGAAAAACAAGCTATGATACTTCGTGCGGACGCTGTAAGAGAACAGAAAGTACTTGAAGCTACCGGTGAAGCGCAGGCTATCGAACTTGTACAGCAGGCTTTGGCAGACAGCCTTGTTAAGCTTTCTCAGGCTAATCCGTCTGAAAAGGTTATTCAGTTAAAATCTCTTGAAGCCTTTGCTAAGGCAGCCGATGGAAAATCAACAAAAATAATTATTCCCAGCGAAATTCAAGGACTTGCGGGTCTTGCCGCCAGCTTCAAGGGTATCGTTGAGAATGACATAAATAAGTAGATTTATCTATCCCTACAAAAATCAAAACCCGAGACGCTACGTCCCGGGTTTTTTATACTGAGCTTTACAGCAATCAGCTTACGGCAAATTGTCATTAAGATAATCGTTCCACGCGTCCATAAATTCATCGTCGGAAAGATACCCGTCATTATCATAATCGTTTTTGCTGTAGTATTTATCACTTTTATCGTAATTACCGCCGCCGTCATCTGCATCTGGCAAATTATCGTCAAGGTAATCGTTCCATGCGTCCATAAATTCGTCATCAGAAAGATACCCGTCATTATCCTTATCGTTTTTGCTGTAATACTTATCGTCTTTGTCATAATTACCACTGCTATGACTGCTGAACGATCGGTCATTTGAATCCTCCTGTTCAGGTTCAGCTTCGGATTCAATTGGAGCTGTAGCATTAACTTTCTGCGATTCAACGGAAGATTCATTTTCATTTGTTGATACATCACACGCACATAACATAAATGAAAGAATAAGCGCTCCGCACATCAATTTTTTCATTTTTTAACTCCTTTTTAAAATTAGATTTTTACAGTTTCATTTTAAACCAAGTTGTCTATAAGAGCGAAATTGGGGCGTTTTGACACTATCCGAAATGCTCGGATTGCAGTATTTTTGTCGTATTTCAAGGCAAAAATCCGCAGGCATACTGTCGTATGGCAAGGATTTTTAACGCAAAAAGACGGAAAAATGTCTGAAAGACGGACGTTGAGCGGTAGTGTCAACACACCCTAATATCATTTCCATTTATCAGGCAAACCGTAATAAGGATTATTTTCTAATCCCTGATGCTTTGAGCATCTGCCGCCGCTTACGGCTTCTCTCATACAACCGCCATAGCTGCAATAATCTTTTCCGCAGCCTGATAAAAAACTCGCAGCAATTATCGACAAAGCTATAAGCATTTTTTTTAGCTTCATAGAATCACTTCCTTTCATAATAATTTAAGAACCTGTTCAGTATCTTTTTTCGCACGTCTTTTCAGCAAATTTTACCGATCGCTGCGTTGAAAAAGCTCAACATACGACAGTATGCTTTCACTTTTCCGAGTCTCGACTGTCGTCTCGGTCGGTGCTTCTGCTTCGCAGAGGTGTCCACTGGACACCTGCACCCTTGCTCTCAGTAAAATTCTGCTCGAAAATTTACGTACAGATCCTATGAGAACAAGTTCTGATTTCTATTCTTATTATATCAAATACAATTTAAAAAGTATAGACTTAAAAAAGAACACATTTTGTATTAAAAAGCGAACATAAAAACGAACAAAAAAGCAGCATACCGACGCATCGCAACGATATACTGCTTTTTGATTTACGAGAATCAAATTTGTTCAGAATTATTTTAAAATATTAACGTTTATTCACAGCCACACCCCCCTTAAATTCCCCGAGTTAAAAAAATCAGAGACTTGTTCAAGTTTTGCAGTTTTTCCCAAATTTCATATTATTGCTTAACTAATCGCTTGAGGCTGAATTCAATACATTGGATAACCAAAGAATTGAACGAAATATTATTTTCGGCAGCAAGCCGCTCAAGCTCTTTTTCCAATGTCTCAGTAATACGAATAGTCTTTGTCACAGAATTATGTTTTTTTTCAATATGAAATCTCGAATCTTCCATGTGTTCCCTCGTTTTCTATGTACTTGGATATAAATTCCTAATACTATTATAAACTATATCTGCCGAAAAATATAGCTTCAAAAACAAACACTTTTTGTATGGAAAATCAGACTGCAAATGTTAAGGTTTTTCTAAACACATCTCTTTCTCATCATCATTTTTATCCTGATTTTCAAGCGCAAAACGGATACACTGATTAATGAGCTGATTTAAAGAAATGTCATTTTCCGCTGCAAGTTCTTCAAGAGTTTCAGCAAGCGGTATTGGAATACGAATCGTTTTGGTAATATGATCGTATCCTTTTGAAATTCTAAACATCATTTCTTCTCGCATATAAGATACCTGTCTCAACCGACAGAAGTCTCAGGCACCTGTACGTTTTTCACCTCCGTAAGCTCTTTCTTCTGCTGGAATAGTTGAGTAATTATATTGTACCACATATTTAAACTTAAATCAATCCATATACATGCTTTTCAGAACTGTTATCTTGTTGTAAAACGACATGCAGTGTCAATCGTACTTATAGTCATTCTATTTGAAATTGAGAACTTGTATATTTCAATAGACCTCCTCCGAAACTAAAAAATCCTGCGTCGTCCAACATTTTTTAGTTTCAGAGGAGGTCTAATAAACACAGGTTCTTACTAATAAACAGACAGTTCATACGCTGCCATAAGATATGGAGCTATCCCTTTCGCTTCATTTTCAACTATCCGTTCGCTTAGATAATAATCCGCTGAACCGTCACGGTTTTCCTCTCCGCCAAGACCGCCCATAAGGCAAATATTTTTCAGCACCGGTATATCGCCGGATCTATCAATATATTTCTCAGTAACCGCCGATAACGCCGATATGCCAAATTCAGCCGCATTTTTTTCAACAACGCCTAATCTGTGACCTTTCATAGCTCCATAGGCATATAGCAGAGTTCCGCTTGTTTCCGGATAGTTTTTCACATTCTCCGGACGTGCAGGAAGCTGCAAAAGCATTCCATCATCGGTGAGATAACGGCTAAGCGAATTTACAAGTTCACTCAGCATCTTACCAACAGAATCGTCTTGCGTTATTTCGTACAAATCTGCAAGACCTGCGCAGAGCCAACCGTTAGACCTCAGCCAAAATTCCTTTGAAAGACCGGTTTCACAGTCTGCCCAAAAAATATTTCTATCCTCACTGTAGCCATGAAAATACAAGCCTGTATCTTCATCATGCATAATTGATCGAATATTGCCCACCTGAGACAACACATCTGAAATTATTGAATTATCACCCTTGAGACTGCCGTATGACGCCAAAAACGGAAGAGCCATATAAGCTCCGTCAAGCCAAATTTGATTTGGATATATCGCTTTATGCCAAAAGCTGCCGCATTTAAGTCTCGGATGCACTGCAAGCTGTTCGCTGTACAATCTTTCATATGCCATACGGTATCTCTCGAAACCTGTCAATTCATGAAGCTTAATAAGATTCATGCCGCCGCATATATTATCAAGATTAAAGTCTAAAACATTAATCGTCGGGATACCCCCGTCCTCATCAACATAGCTGTCCGTAAATCTTACAGCGTAACTGATATATCTCTCGCCGCCATACATAAGCAATGCCCTTATCATACATCCGTCCATATAATTCCATTTTGGCTGCTTTCGGAAAATGAAATTTTCTCTGTTCCATTTCGGATTTAACGGATCAGACGTTAATACAAGACTTTCAATATAATTATGAGCTGTCTGCTCAATAACAGTTTTATCCGTCATCCCGACAAGCCTCCTGCGGTTATACCGCTTATAAATTTTTTCTGAGCAATTCCAAAAACTGCTATTGACGGTATCAGCCCGATAACCGACATTGCCAATATCTTACATTGCTCATAGCCATTACCCGTGCTGTCGGCAGAAAGTCTCAATATCAGCGACAGCGGATATTTCTCAACCGAGCTTATTATTATAAGAGGCGTGAGAAAATCATTCATAGTCCACAAAAACGTAAACACCGATATTGAAACGATAACAGGACGAACACACGGCACAAGTATGTGTATAAGAATACTAAGCGAATTGCAGCCGTCTATCCTTGCCGCTTCATCAAATTCCTTAGGCACACCGCTGAAAAATTTTGTCAGCATGAATACAAAACTGCCCTCTGCTGCAAATAAAGCCGGTACTGTCAGCGGAATATACGTATCAAGCATACCAAGTTTGCTCCACATAAGGTACATAGGCATTACCGTAACTATGGCAGGCATAAACATCGTCCCCATTAAAATTGCGTAAAACAGTCGTTTGAAAGGAAAATCAAATCGAGAAAAGCCGTATGCCGTGAGTACGGAGGATATTATTGCAAACAGTGTTTTCGGGATAATAACAGCAAATGTGTTTAGAAAATAATGTCCCATTGTGTGACCCGTAACTGTTTGCCACGCCCTTGCATACACCGAAAGATCAAAACTTTCCGGCACGAACCATGGGGATGAAAATATCTCGTTATTAGACTTAAAGCTCGCTCCCACGAGCCAAAGAAGCGGATAGAGCATTACAACAGCTCCCATAGTCAGAAACAGATATAAAGCCGTTTTTTTCATACGTTCTCCCTGTGCCGCTTCATAAAGCCAAACGTCGCCGAAACCACCGCTGAAATAAGTGTAAACATCACCCATGACAAAGCGTTAGCGTAACCCATTTCCCGATATTTAAACATTTCGTCATAGATAAGCATTCCAAGCGTGTATGTTCCTTTAAGAGGACCGCCTCCGGTTATCATATACGGCGCATTAAATTCCTGCATAGCTGCAATTATCTGCAATATGAGATTAAGAAAAATAACGTTTTTCAACAAAGGTAATGTTATATAGAAAAAACTTCGTATATTGCCGCAGCCATCAACCTTTGCAGCATCATAATATTCACTCGGAATATCGCGTAATGCGTTGAGAAAAATTATCATAGCCGACCCAAATTCCCATAATCGCAAAAGAATTATTATCCACATAGAATGAACCGAATCGCCATACCAACTGACCGGCAAAAGACCGCAAATCTCAAGAAGCTGATTCACAAGTCCGTCAGATGTAAATAAAAACTGCCACATTATCACTACTGCAAGATTTGAGCCTAAAATAGAAGGTATGTAGAAAATAGTACGGTATATACCTATTCCCTTTATCTCAATATTTAGCATAACCGCCGTGAAAAGCGAAAATATAAGCTTTATAGGTACAAGCGCTGCGGTGTATTTCAATGTAACTGCCGCAGCATTAAAAAAATTGCTGTCTCCGAGCATTCGTTTAAAGTTCTCTAAACCCGTAAATTCGGGCTGACGTATTCCGTCATATTCGGTCAAACCCAATATAAAAGAGGAGGTAAAAGGGTATAGAGTAAACAGAACAAAGCCTGCCAAAAACGGCGTAATCAGCAGCAATCCTGTGTGCTTACCCACACCTACGGGATTACTATACTTCTTTTTCATCTTTTTATTCTCTCCAGATATTCCGTTATAGAAACATACATTTCATGAGCCGCTTCAGCAGGATCAGCCTCGTTGTAAGAAACCTTTTCTATAGCAGTATTGTAGTATTCTTTCATCTGCGCAAGTTCCATATACGGACTTATAGTCACGGTATCAAGTTTCTCAAGCATTGCATCGTTTTCCTGCGCCAGACCTGTGAGTCTGCCGTTTTTTTCAAGACTTTCTTCAGCTATTCGCGATGACGGTATTCCTCTGGTCGTTCCGAGAATTGAAGCTGCATCAGTATCATTAAGCATGAAATCCATAAACGCCGCAGCTTCATCGGGATTTTCAGTATTCCTTGATATTGCGTACAGCAATGACGGCTTTATCATCCAACCGCCGCTCTTACCGCTGTCATCAGAAAGCATAGGACCCGCTTCAAGAACGCCCTTAGAAAGTGTCATTTCATACTTTCCGACAGAACTGCCCCACTCAAGAACGCCTGCAACTCTGCCGTCTATAAATTCCGGCGATTGATAAAGCGCCGCAGTACCATCCTCATCAATCCGTATATCAATAGTACGGATGACGTGATTATCCTCCAACTTTTTGTAAAAATCAAGCGCATTTCTGATGTCACCCTCTGTAAATCCCAGTTCTCCGTCAATTGTAATAAATTGTCTGCCCGTCTGCTGCTGAACGTACACAACTGCCAAATACCAAGCTGTGCCTCCTGACTGTATATCAATGTCAAGAGGATAAATTCCCTCATTATGAAATCTTTCACCTAAATCAAACAGTTCAGACCAAGTCTCAGGATACTTAGCGCCAAAATGCTTATATGTCTCTGAATTGTAAAAAAGTCCCCTGCCGCTTACCGAAACTGCAACACCGTTAAGTACGCTGCCGACCTCACCAAAAGAAAGAACTTCACTATTGAATTGGGTAAGATCAAGATACTTCGTAAGAAGCTCAAGATCATAAAATCCTTTTCCGTCAGGCGAAAAAGAAATGAGCCAATCATAGTTTATCTGCATAATATCAGGCTCTGTTCCGCCGCTTAGCTGTGTGCCCACCTTTTCTGTCCAGCCGTCCCAGCCGCCGTATTCCGGAATTATAGTAATATCAGAATGTTTTGAATTCCACAATTCAATAGCTCTGAGAGTAGCTTCATGGCGGTCGTCTCCTCCCCACCATGAAAAACGCAGGGTACACTTATCGAGCGTACCATCCGGCGGAGTAAATTCAGATTTATTTCCTCCGCAAGCTGAGAGAGAAACAAGACATGCTGCCGCCATTAATATATATTTTTTCATACTCTCAATCCTTAAATATAATGATACATTAATTATATACTATTTCGCCCAAAAAATCAAGAGGTTAAATATTGATTTTATGAACATATTACAAATTACTCCCCCTTTAATTTTGTTTCATTAAAGGGGGAGTAATAAACCATAAAATATTGTTTAATTAAATATTTGTGCCAAAATATCTATTTAGCAATATATTTGAAGAAAAACGAATCTTCAAATTCACCGAAGAAATTATTTCGCATCCCGTCATCAAGAAGATCTATGTGAGCAGCTTCAGATGTTGCATCGGGATTTGCAAGCTTGTTCGGAGTAAGCTGCACTGCACGCATTATCTCATGTTGGGCAGTTATTCCGCCTGCTGCAAGAACTAATGTTAGAGCCGCTGCCGCTGCCCATTTTTTTTCTTTCAAAAGTAAACTTTCTGTGTCGATAATCAGAGTAAACAATATCACAAGAGCCGGAATAGAAGCTCTCATGCAGAAATCAATGCCAGATCCTACCCTGATAAGCGGAACTATAAGCAATGTTATAAGGGAAACATAATAAAGCGGTTTTTTCCCCTGTTTTTTGAATATAAGAATGTAGTAAACAAGACACTCGAAAAAGAGAAAAACAATATACGTCATAAATACCAAAGACGGTTTTGTAAACGTAAGTCCGGTAGTACCGCTGCTGTTAGCTTTCAGGAATAAAGCAGAGGTTATTCCGATAAGTCCGCCTGCAATAACATTCTGAAATGTTATTATATCACGAAGAATTATCGGTATGTTCGTCTTAAAGGACTTCTTTTTATCATAAAGCTCAATAAATCGCCTTACAACCAAGTAACCCATAAGCGGAAGCATTCCTATGGCGGGAAGCGTACAGAACAATAGGCTGAACGAGAACACAAACACAAGAGATCTGTTGTCTTTCATGTGAAGCAGCATCAGCGTAATTATCCATGCAGGAACAGCCTGATTAAATACCCAAAAAAGCTGTGTTGTAAATGAGGAGTACTGAAAGCCTGTCGACCAATGCTCTATATGACCCGAATTAAACCACAGAAAATCAGGAGAATTAGAGTAGATAAACGAGCCTACTATATCAAGTCCGCTGAAAAATATAAACGCAAGTATTATCGGTAGGGATAGCTTTTTGTGATATGCTGAAATCAGATAAAACACCAAAAGCACACCTATAAGACACCAAAAATAAAGAAAAATATGAGCGGCATGAAGTCCCCAGAGCTTACCGGCACATGCGGCAGGCAGCCAAAGCGCAAAATAATAAACCATTGCCACAGGATTTTCAAAGTGCGGCGATGCGTCCTCAATTATTACAGGCCACGGTTTTTCAACGAGGTACTCCAAAATTGCATTACGCCACATATGATCGAAATTCTGATACGCAAACTCACCTATACCTGACATATACATCCATAAAAAAGCAAGTATCACTGCTGCAAAAATTACCGCGGCATTTTTTCTGCATAAAAAAGAAATATCTGTCTTTGGTGCGCTTTTCATAGCGAAATAAAGCCCTACAGAAATTACTGCCGCTGAAATTAAAGCAAGCGGCAGCTTGAACCAGCCGAATACAAATATATATATCGGAACAGCAAGATAAATATAGGCAGCTCTGATAAATACAGACGAAGTTGTTTTACTGCTTTTTTCCGATAGTTTAAACATACTTTTTAATGACTTTTTCATATGTCTCCTTCCTCACAATTCCCATTTGTACAATTTTCCATTTTTTACAAGATATGCATTATCGGCAAGACGAGCCATTGGGATATCTGAATGGGAATCGGAATAAAATTCTTCAATTTTTGTGCTTCCGTAATCATTTTTAAATCGTTTAACTTTTTCTTCACCTTTACAGTTTTCACTATAAAATTTACCGCTTTTCGGATCAACCTCCGAAGCCGTCAGACGAATTCCGCCTAATATATGGCAGAAACCTTTCAAAAGGAACTCCGGAGAAGCCGAAATTATAATATCATCTGATTTTTGTTTTGCTCTGTACCAAGGCATTATCTTATTTTGAAAACGCTCGCAGAAAAGTTTTGTTTCGGACGAAATATCACTTATAATCGACAAAAATGAGAAAAATGCCTCCTTAGCCTCCGTAAGAGAAATTTTTCCAAGCTTATACTTTGCCATTGCCCCAATCTGCTTTGGAAGTAACCGAATTACGGACGGGTGCCTTCTCAGAATAAAAAAATAAAAATCAACGGTACTGTCTCCGCTGTAAATCGTTCCGTCAAAATCGTAAACATTCATTGACTGCCTCCGGAAAATATATAATTACAAAAACCAACACAGCATAAACTCCTGCAAGAATAAGCAACAGCTTGTCCCCAAGTATCATATCAACGGGATTGCCGTTCACATCAACCTCCAGTTTATATGAATAACGCATCATCATTACCAAAATAAGCGGAGTAGTGTAAATCATCAGACCAGTATCATTGGCGTTCAGACTCCAAATTGAGTAAAAAACCGCAAATAATGACAGATACATGTACATATTGCTGTTAAGGTACTGCAAGCTGTAAAAGTTAAGCACCTTTCTTGCAGAATCGCCGCATGACATTTTTTCATTCCGCCGCTTACCAAACGCTAAAAACAATGAAAGCGAAATTACCGTTAAATATAACCAGCCTGATATTCTTATGCCTGTAATTGCTGAACCATAGAATACTCTGAAGAAAAATCCCGAAACCAAAAGAACAATATCTATAACCGGCTTATTTTTCAGAGATATACTGTAAAGCAGATTCAAAAGCATATAAACCCAAGGTATAAGGGCGCGTATACTTAATCCACAAATTAAATAATTCAGTATCGCTGCAATTAACAGAAGTATGGCAATCATCACACATGCTTCTTTTTTTGATACTGCTCCGCTGGCGAGAGGTCTTTTGCATTTATCGGGATGCTGACGATCATTTTCGATATCGTTCATATCATTGATAATGTATACGGCAGACGAACAAAAAGAAAATACCAAAAAGCCCAATATAAGCTGATAAATCACATCTCTTTCAATAAGAGCAGTACCGAAAAAAGCCGGAATTACTATAAGTAGATTTTTTATCCAATGCTTGATGCGAATAAGTTTAATATATGATTTAACTTTCAATCCTGCACCTCCCCATATTTTAGACTTTCAAAATAATAATTTTTCTCTCATTTTTCAAAATTTTATTTCAATAAATATCATATCCCGAAAAATAACATTTACTAATTTATTATATCAGTTTTATTACAAATTGTCAATATTTCTTGTAAAAAGAACCGCTGCCCTCTTTGTAAGAAAACAACGGTTCTTTTATTATTAATTATTTAGAAGCACGTTTGCGTCTGAGGAACATAAATGCTCCTGCAGCACATGTTATAGCCATACCAAAGATATAATAACTACGATTGCCTCCTCCGCCTGTTGACGGCATAGTTATACCGTTATTGTCGGCTTTGGTATTAGTAAAGCTTATATTATTATTGTCCTCTTTCAGCGGCATACCGTCCACGTAAGCAGTCGGATAGTAGCTGCCAACTTTGCCGTTAGTATCACCCTTTTCCTTAATATAATAGTAATAACGTCTGCCGTATTTATCATAGACAGGAAGACCGGTTTTAAACATTTTCCATTCATCAGTTGACGGTTTGGTGATTTTTAATGTTTCAACCCATTCCATGCCTTCTACATCATGAGGTATAGCATTGAGATTTACCGTAACGCTGAGCTCTTTTATCGCTCCATCAGCAGTAATATTAAGCTTTGCTGTACCGTTCTTTTTGGCTTTTATAACATTATCTGTGATTTCAACAACATCCGTATTTTCTGAAACACTAACTGTAAAATCTTCCATATAAGTAAGCTTCTTTTCATCACCCAAGTTAAGAACGATAGGAACAAATTTAGTGTCATCGCTGCTATCAATTGTCAATTGCTGCTCGTCAACTTTCTTAGCATTAGCTCTTACGATAACTTTGTTTGTTTCAGGTGCAAAAGTGTAAGTTGATTTAAGACCTGAAAGATCAGTATTCTCTTTACCAAAATCACTCTGCGGTATTATATTACCCGTATTATAAAAGTAATACAAACCTGCTGCTGCGCCGACAAGACCTGAATTGTAGTCAAGCGTTACTTCGTTCTGCTTATAATCGTCAATTTTATCGGTATTATCATTATTTACATTATCTACACCGCCTGCAAGAGCTCCTATCAAGGTATGATTTCGTCCTTCAAAATGTCCTGCTCTGTGATGCGTGTTTTTTACGGAATTATCAGCAAATCCCTCAACAAAGCAAGTGCTGTCTTTTCCATTATTTGCAACATGATTATCGCCTAAGATAAAATTCATCTGCAATTTGCTCCACTGAGGATAATCCGCTTCGATAAGCCCATTATTGTAAGCTGAAAGCGCAACTTGCTGAGTTAACGCATTATGTCTTGCACTGCCCCAAGGGTCAAGAATGACGTAATCCGTTCCATCAGATGCACAATAAGTATTCAGATAATCAAGCACTTTATCCTTAACAGCATCATCACTCTCAATATGCGAAGCATACAGCGTAGCCGCACCTAAATTTACATCGCCCCAATGATAGCCAATCTTTTTTATATCGCACGATTCAAGCTTTTCCTTGCTTGCGTTCTTGTAAGAATCATCCTTTGTTGCAAGATAGAGCCAGGCAGCCGCCCAAGCTATGTCGTCGTCAGAAGATGCGTCAACGTAAATAGCGCCATTTTTATCAGTAATTTGAATAGTTTTGGGATTGTCTATTGCAAATTTATAAAGAGCCTGTGCATATTTCAAATAAGCATTATTATTCACATCATCAGGAAAACAAAGCGTATATGCCGCAAGAGACGCCGCGTATTCTGCCGCAATATTACTTGCTCCTTCAGGGCTGTCGGATGACGTCCAAAATTCTTTTCCGCGCTGGGAGTTATTTTGACCCTCGGGTGTGCCGCCATAGTCATGATCTGAATTCGGATCTCCCTTTTGATACATGAAATTAGTTACATTATTGTTATCATCAAGCGTTGTGGAATTTACAAAGAAATCACAGAATCTCTTTAAAACTGTCTGCAAATGTTCTGTCTGACCGAGACTGTCGTAAGCCTCCTGAAATTCGTAATAACCCCAAGCAAGAGTTGACGCTGTAAACCCCTGAGTTATGCCAAATATACAATGATCGCCCGCATCATGATAACCGCCTATAACCGTATCGTCAGTATGACAGTTACCTCTCCAAGTATATGCGCTTGCAGTATCAACATCACTGCCGCACATATTAGCATCGTAGAAATACAGCGAATACTGTAAAAGCCTTGCATAATCATTATATTGGGTAACAGTCTCGGGAGATTTTTCGATAGATTGATCGTCAGGCTTTATGATCGTTCTGTAAAGGTCAACGTTAATGGAATCAGGTCTGTCGTTCTCATTATCATTTTCCCAATTTTTGCTTATTTCAAAATCGCCTGTTTTTAGTGTATTGGTTATTGCAGTTATTCCGCCATTTTCACGCGCTATTGTAGGAGGTCCTGATGTCCAGCTTACGGGAACATTAACTTCAACTATTTTGTACCAATAGTTTTCGGGAAGAGAGTCTATCTCTTTATACCATATTTGCGAATTACCACCTTTCATTTGTTCACCTGTAAGAGTAATAATGAACGGATTTCCATTAACCTCAACGTCATGCCAATTCTCACTATTAGGAAGGGAATACTGAAGCTTAACGTCAAGACTTTCGGGAAGATACGGTTTTATTTCATCGCTTCCTCCGAAACTCCACATTTTTTGAGCTTCAATTTTGATAGTTTTAAGTTTATTAGTTACTGTCAGTATTCCGCTGCCGGTGAGAAAAGATGATGAAGCCACTTTTTCATAATAATTGTACTGTGCAGACAAATCTTCCTCGTCAAGATAATATCTATACGATGCACCGTTTTCGTCCTTGCTGTCAAGCTCAGTCCATGAGTACTGCCAACCCATTTCAGCGGTTACTTTTTGGCTGTTTGTTCCAAGAGCATTGAAATCAGCATCGTCTACATAATTTTCGCCGACCAACTTTTTACGAGTAAGCTTCAAAGTAATCTCGTTAGGTCTCAGAGATGTGAAGTCATATTTATCGTCCCCTGCCCATTCCTTTTTGCCTGTTATACTTATCTTGTCTCCCGTTTTCTTATTTGGTACTACAAGTACGCCGTGTTCATTTACTGTCGCTGTCAATACTGGTTCGGTAGTTGTCGTTTCTGTAGCAGCGGACGTTGTGATTGTAGTCGTAGTCGTTGTAGTAGTTGTGGAAGATGAAGATTGCTCAGATGTATCAGGAGCTGTTTCAGTTGTCTGTGTTGAATGCGTTTGCTCAGTTGACTGTGTTGTCTGTGGTGTATTTCCGCCGCTTGAACCAAAGCTTACATTTGAAAATGTTGAAGCATTCCATAATACAAATTCAAATTTATCTCCTTCTTTAGCCAAATTCTTTATTTCAGAAACTTTAATAGAATAATTGACTACTTCTGAATTAAAGTTTCCGCTAAATCCTCCAATCGATGTATTATTTTTTTGATCATTATTTATTTTAATACTTCCATTACCCCAATTTATTTGATTTGAAGGTGTATTTACTGTAAATGAAATATAAACATCTGCATCTGAAAGACCTGTAAATTCCAACCTATCTATAACAATTTGAGTTTCGCTAATTGTCACTCCGGCAGGAGTTGCATTAGCCAAAACCGCCACATTCTTCCTTGTGAGGTTTGCTGCTGCGATTGGTGACATAGCTGTCCAATCTCCAAAATTACCTCCCCATATCATAAATCTTACAGCAGCTATCTCATCAGCAGACTTATTTGCCCAAGCAAGTATATCATTAAACGTATATTGTGATTTACTTGTATCAATTCCGTCTTTAATCATATTAGCAGAAAAATCAGCACTATTGCCTGTAAGTTTAATATGAATCTGTCCACCGTTTATCTGTGCATTATTCCACGAAATAAAAGGTTCATCAGGATTTAATTTCGCTGCTGCTAATATATCATAACCAATTGTCAGAGTTGGATTATTTTCATTTTGCCCCTCAAATGCACCGGTTATTTCCGAACCTAAATCTCCGCCGCCTGTCGAACCGCCCGAACCTCCTGCAACGTATTTGTATATAGCATCTGTCGTTTTAATGGTAATCTCTGCAATTTTCAAATCTGCGTCCCAACGCTGGACTTCAAATTTATTCAAATCTGTTGGAGTGTCGGATTTAAAATTATATTCGGTAATATTAGATAGTTTAGCTTCATTGAGGGTCGTATATATGTCTATGTTGCATTGCTCTTTAAGTTTAATTTCGTATTCTACAACATTTTCAAGTTTACACGAACCGTCATTAAGTACGCCTATGTCGGGAATATCAGCATATAATTGATGATTTTCTTTTCCGGCTTCCCACTTAATATTCATAGGCAATTCAGCAGTACCGTTTATCGCTTTTATCTGATATTCCCCTGTTGTCTTATCCTTAACCACCTTAAATCTGAACTCGCTGCCCGTACCGTCATAGCCGTCGGGAGATTTAGTTTCAACAAGGAAGTAATTTCCGGGGAGCAAATATCCGTTCTTTACAAAATCAATATTAACGTTATCTGCATAATTCGTGAAAACATCTTTCAAATTAAATATGCCATTTTCACCATGCTCAATCGTGAATCCGTCCTCGCCGTCCGTTGGAGCGTTCTTTGGATAAACACGTACACCGTCTTTCTTATCGCCGCTTGTTCCGCTGTAAAGGATAAACTGCGAACCATTGAGGAAATTTTTAGTTTCATCATCAACCTTTGACATTTTAAACTCTGCGCCGGTTATCTTTATGTCAGTCATCTGAATGCTCTTTATTTCATCGGAGTTTATGTCAATTTTGTTAATAAGATTATCTGCTGAATCTCCATAAGATATAGTATCATCATTGTTGCGTTTGAAATAAATTGGATCGGCTGTTTCATATCCTGTCGGCGGAGTTGTTTCAGTGAAATTGTATATTGTGCCTTTATCAAGCTTTTCCATGTCAATTGTAAATGAAGAAGCATTTCCATCCCAATCAAAGCCGACTTGTTCTGATACGTCAGTATTACCGTCATAAACCTTGATTGTCGCACCGGTAAGGCGATTACCCTCGCCGTCAACCTTTTCAAATAAAAGACCGCGCTTATTCGTGAATTTCGGAACGTTTTCAGGTATAGGCATAAGCATATACATACCCGGCTCATTCTTGTAATTTTTGCCGTTTATTACCCCTGTCTCAGCGGAGAGGTCATAATCAACTGTTTGATAATATGGCACTGTGACCTGAGTTGTATGCTGAACCTTTTTCGTAACCGTCCATGAACTTGTTACCATTGAAGTTGCTGTAACTTGTGTTATAGAAGACGTTACAGTAAACGTGCTTTCGGCAGGAGAATCATCAGCATAAACTACCGGAGCGATTTCCGTTGTTTGTTCGGGAGTTAAATCAGCTGCCGCGTCAGTCTGAACCACAGGTTCTTCATTCTCTGTAGGCTGCTCGATTGTAATTTCACCTGATTCAATATTTTCTTCCGTCGGCTGTTCCGTTTCATTTGTAGTTTCTGTTGGAGACTCAATTACAGGAATCTCAGGGATAATGCCATAAGTTATTTCTAAATTGTCATTTTTAATATTTGTGTATAGTATTTCTTTTTCGTCATCACTCGCATCAGGTTGAGCTCTATTTTGAACCATGAATCTAAATTCTTCATTGTTCTCACTCGTACCACTGAATTTTGCCTTAAAGCCCATCACTTTCTCCAGCTTCTCTGTTATAAGGCTTTCAGGCAGATTTATAGGTGTCCACCATTCTTGAAAAGTTGCATTTGTAAATCCTGAAAAAGTTTCATAATGCCCCTTATATTCGCCGTCATAGTAATACAAGGTCAATTCATCTAAATTAAAAACGCTTTCTTTATTGTTACTCCACGCGAGCTGTCCTATATCAACAGTGTCAGGCTCTCCAACCAGTACATCTATAGTATAATATTTTATATTTCCGTTTTCATCTTTTTCAGGAACGTTAGAGTACTTAAGAACTGTTTCTACATCACAAGAAACATTGCCGTCTTCCAGTTTGGAAACTGTAAACAGTTTATTATCCCCTGACTGCTTACTGCCGTCCTCTACGGAAACAATCGCTCCGTCCTCTATATTCAGACAAACCTTTTCTTCATCGTTTATTGTAAGTTCTCGTCTTGAAAGATTATATCCGTCATAATAATCTCTGAGGTCGATAGTGAATGTTTGTTTATTATTATCAGGATCTGTGATCTCAAATACAGCCGTAACATGAGTAGGGATAGTATTACCGTTATCTAAGAGAATAAGATCGCCGTTGTGCTGATTGCATACTGTTTCCGTAATCTTAACTGTATATGTTTGGTTCGTATCTGTAACATAGCCGTCCGGTGCGGAAACTTCCTGTACAGTATAGTTTTTTTCTGCCTTTTTAAGTTCTTCTGAATTGCTCTCATAATTCTTACTGCCATCAAAAGCTATCTCAGTAGGAAAATTAACATAATTCGGATTACCGTCTTTGCTTATGAAAGACGATACAGTCTTGCCATTATCATCTTTAATATTGAACTTTGCGCCTGCAAGAGATTTATCGCCGCCTTCAATTACCTTGCTGAACGGTAGAACATAACCCATTTGTGTTTCAAGAATATCAACCGAACCTCTGTAAGGTCTGTAGCCGAATTCCTGACCTCCCTCAAATGATTTTGCTATCAGCGCACCCGAAAGGTGTCCGCAGCCTTCTTTAGGAGATTTAACATTGGCATCGGGCGCTAAAATCGTTCCGTTAAAATTAGTATTAAGGGAAAATTCGCGTTCTTCTCCGTCATTATAGTCGGTAAAATTATAAAGTATATTTTCAGAATAAGGATGATTGTTAGACCATGTTTGGTCACCGTCTTTATTTGAAACAACTATCCCATTTATCGTAGTCGTTACAAGCTTAGGCGCATTTCCATTATCTTTATCGGTTTTTGTTTTTGTCTTAGAACCTATCTGAACATCTGTTCCCTTTACGTTTACAATTATATTTGCAATATTATCAAATTCTGTTGGCTCATCCGGGTGTGCATTAGTATCAATTTCAGAAATTACCGTACCCGGTTGCGTCGGAATATTTATAAAATTAAATGTATACCCGTCAAAATCACCGACTTCATCCGCATTAAGATTAAAATAAACCGTTTTAGCGCTTCCGCCGCCTGCATCAAATGTTATGGTTTTGGCAGCAGTATCAACGGCTGCTACTTTGCCTTGTTTTCTTTCAAGAGCCCGCGACTGCTCTCTTATGTATTCCATTTGTTCCTTTACATTTAAAAGAGCATCGCTCTGATAAAATTGTGAAAGTTCATCAAAAGAAGCTATACCCCAGTGATTGCAATTATTTTTATAGTTATTTATAGCATCACCTGCTGGAACTTTTTGGTCATGTTCTTCATCCTTCCACCATTCATAATGATCGCTTTCAGCTATACTAAAACCCGAACTAACAACAAAACGTTTATATCTATTTGGTCCATCTGCAACAATCTCACTGCCTTGTTTATAAGTAGCAAACGGAGCTGCATTATTAAATGTACCTCCATTAATAATAGCGTGTGCATAATTTGTAATTCCTTGATATGTAGAAAGTTCATGGAGTGGAACGTTATTTCCATAATCGCCAGCACCGATTTGATACAAACCTTTACGAGTATATTTTTCATCAGGATCATGAGGTTGAAAATTACCGCCGACAGCTATACGACCCTCGGCATCAGAATCGGTAGGCTTAAAATCCCCCTCAACAAATACGCAGAAATCACTTGCAATACCAAGAAAATATTTCTTTTTTGCAGCCTCGATAACGTCAGACGCAGTTTCACAGCCTGCTTCTTCAACCCAATCATGCCCCTCTCCGATAAGGAGAGCGACTTCAGAAAGAGAGCCTTTACTGTAACCGCTGTTTCCGTCTTTACCGCCATTCATATTTTTTATCATATGATCCTCAGCCGCATTGAACATCTGAGAAGCAAGTAAATCGCCCACAGGGGCAAACGAATCTCTTGTCTGGCTTACGGCAGGCTCTGTAAGCATCATAGGCACCGCAAACGATACAAATACAGACAGAGATACAAGAGCCGCCAATGCTCTTTTACCGTTTTTATGCTTTTTAATATAATCTTCAACTACATAAAGAAAATCTTTCATAACACTTTCCTCCGTCTGCGCTGATCCATATAAATAATATATATAAAGATAAGTTTATAATATTCCATGATTTTATTATATCACTATTAAACCAAAAAATCAATACGTTTTAGCTAATTTTATTTAAATTGTATAAACATTTTTATAATTATTGTGACTTCCTACAATTAAGCATGACCTATACCCGAAAAAAAGAATTTAACACATTCGGTATTACTAAAAACCCTGTGCCAAAAATCTCAGGCACAGGGTCAGTCATAATAATATCAATTACCCATTTCAAAAAGAAGTCTCATGAATTCCTCGGTAGAATAAAGTCCGCTGCGATTGTATCTTCCTATACCATAAAGACATTCGGGATCTCGGGTAATATAATTTGGCTGTTCACGGCATGTAAGCGTCATAAGAAAACCGCTGTCTCTTATAACAGGCAGACTTTCACGGCTGAATTTGCCAAACGGATAAGCAAATACTATTGGAACATATCCTATGTTTTCCAGAAATTCACTTTGAAGCTGCTGAATATCATTCGACAAAGTATTATGGTACATCTCTTCCGTTTCTCCCTCACTTCTTGCACACCCAACTCTGTCACCGTACAGAGAATGCATGTTATAAGTATGATTCCCGAATTCCATGCGTCCCGAATCCGAAAGAATACAAATATCTTCCCATGTCAGATAGGAATACCTGGGTTCGTGCGGATCTTTCACGGCATTATTATCAGTATAGCTGCCAACTATCGAAACAAGCGCAGTCATGTCATATTTTTCCAAAAGCGGCAGAAGAACCGACATATTGTTATAAAAACCATCGTCAAGTGTTATCATCACTGACTTTTCCGGCAGATTTCCTATATTTCTTGTATAGTCTATGACCTGTTCCGCTGTTACCGAAGTATATCCGTTTTCCGAAAGCCACCGCAAATCGGATTCAATCTGCTCGGCAGTTACGGCGTACTCTGACGGCGTATCGGTATAGATACTGTGATACATTATTACAGGCAGACGTACAGGCTCATCTGCCTTTGTAAGCAGCGCCTTTCCGAAAATTATAAGAATTCCGCCGACAACAAACACTGCTGCGTCTACTACAAGCAAACGCAGAAAATTCCTCAAATTACAGCATCGGTACATTTTCCTCACCTCTTTCAAATCATATTCTTTATTTTTCGAAGAAATGCCTGTTTGGGGAAAGAATATTTTATACTGCACCGAATATAATTTTATTGAAGGGCAAATATAATAATTGAAGCGCAAAAACAAAATTTATTTTGCAGCAATATTCATGGGATCTTTTCCCGATAAAGGTTTGGTGAAGAAATGATACGGTATAAACGAAAAAAGCCTTGGAGAATAATAAGATGGACTGTACTTATGACTCTCCCGTTAACAGCTGCGGGAACAGCTAAAGGAATTCCTATACTGAAATCGGCTGCTGAAAAAATGTGCATGTCAGAATCGGTAAAGGAGACCTCTGCCGAAGCTCCGAAACAAAGCAAAACAGATAATATTCTGAAATCGGACATTCTGTCTGGAGAAACCATACTTTCCCACGGATACGGCGTATATGCCGAAATAAGCAGTACAGAGGTGCGTCTGCAAAGTCCGCTTGATATGGAATCGGATGACCCCGGAGAAAAACCGTATCCTGAAAAATGGTCTGAAGGTATTAAAATCGTGAGGACAACTTACGGCAAATACAGCGGAACTTCCTATTTTGATCTTGACAACTGCGGTCAAGTAAATAATAAGAGCGATATTTCAAACGATACTCTTCTTCAAGAAAGCAGAATATTACCTGATTTCACTATTTCAGAAACAGACGAGCCTCAGGTACTTATTTATCACACTCATACAACAGAAAGCTTTGAGCCTTTTGTCCGTGATAACATGGATTCAGAATTCAATTATAGAACAACAGACGAAACCAAAAACATGATCATGGTAGGAAACGCCATTCAAGCGGAATTAGAATCCAAAGGAATAGGCGTTATACATGTAACCGAAATCCACGATTATCCATCTTATAACGGCTCATACGGCAGAAGCAGGGAAAGCATAGTGCCGATCCTGGAACAGTATCCTGAAATAAAAGTAGCTCTGGACATTCATCGCGATGCTATAGCAGGCGCGGATTTTGCAGCTCAGCCCTATACGGAAATAGACGGAAAAGAGGCAGCGCAAATAATGATAATTTCAGGATGTGACGACGGTACGCTAAATATGCCTAATTACCTTAAAAATTTTCACTTTGCAAGCAGCCTCCAACAACAGATTGAAGGAGATTATCCCGGACTTACGCGCCCTATACTTTTCGATTATCGCCACTACAACCAGGATCTGACTAACGGCAGCCTGCTTATCGAGGTAGGCTCACACGGAAATACTTTAGAACAGGTTCAGTACTCCGGACAGCTGATCGGACGTTCACTTTGCAGACTACTCAACGAACTGAAAGAATAGGTATTAAAATGAAAAAAAATAAAAAAACGGCGGTCAAATGGGTAATATTATACCTCATTATAACCGCCGGATTATGGATGTTTTTGTATTCATACGCCAACTCGTACAATAAATTGACTGATGATAAAATCGTTCCTGCCGCTTTGCACACAAACAAGCACGGAATCGAACTTGAAATAATCGGGAAAAGCTTCAAACCATCTCTTGAAGCTTTTGAATCTGACAGCAAGCTTTATTTCGCCGCATACATCTTTATGCCGGAAGAAATGCGTATTTTATGTACTGAAAGTACGTGGAAAAAGGTACTCGGGACGTGAAGTTATTTCATCGTAAAAACAGTTAAGTTCCCCTGCATAATACAGCTCAGCTCCCGGAAAATTACGAAAATCATCCGGTGTATAAAGCGAAAACGGTTTTTCAAGCGTAACACCTATCTTTTCCAAAGTATACGCCGCAAACTGTGAGCATACAAATTTTTTGTCCCTTGTCCAGCTGATGTTAAGATAAAGCGAAATAAGCCCCAGTAAATTGTAAGCGTAATCCTTGCGGTTATTGACAAAATGACGTATTATCCGATTATACTCCATTTTCTGGGCAGGTGTCACTCTTATACGATATATTTCACATGGAATAAAGCTGAATCTGCCCAAAGTCCCTTTGCCGACTATTTCGCGGTTAAAAGTTGCAGGCAGAATGAATGGACGATAGGTTCTGCAAAAGCTGTACATCTCCGACAAATCGGCGCTGCTTGAAAGTGAAACATGATTATAGGGCTTCTTTGTCAGAAATCTGAAAAAGCGAGCAGGTCTTGTGCCGGTTTGTGCAACTATAATATAAATATAATTCAAATGTTCACCCCCATATACAATAATATAAAAACAATTTATTTCCTCAATAATTATACCATAAACACTTGCAAATTTCAATAGTTTTTGGTATAATAATATATGGCAATGTTACCAGGATTATTCAAAGCTCTGCTTTCAACAAGCAGACGGCTTACGGCAGTAAGCCGGATTCAGTCGGATATTTTTTCTCCGACTGGATCTAAAAATGTTCATCGCCTAAGAGGGTGCGGATTTCCAATGGAGACCTCTGCGAAGCAGAAGCACCGACCGAACCTACAGGTGAGACGGGAACATCTTCTGTAGTTATATTTTCTGTTAAAAAATTCCGTATAAATTTTTTCATATAAATGTGAGGTTAAGATACAGTAATTATATAAATATGCGCCTGTAGCTCAGCGGATAGAGCAGCGGCCTCCGACGCCGTGTGCACCGGTTCGATTCCGGTCAGGCGTACCAACAGCGTGGCGCTGCAGGAACTGCCGACCGTATTCTTAATGTATGGGATATTCGTCCCCGAAGACGAAAGACGCATAGTATCTAAAATGTCATAACGTGCCACCGCGGACTGTTCATGCGACCGACCACGGAGTCACTTTTTTATAAACTATTCATAAAAGGAGACTTATTATGGTAACGCAAAAAAAATTTTGGATAATATCCGCCGTTTCTGCTTTCATTCTTTTGACCGCAGTTCCGTTCAGTACATTTAAGCAGCCTGTGATACCAATCACAGCTCAGGCTGAGGAAACTACCGGAAAGTACCTTGATATTCTCGAATACCGTGTGATCGAAATTGAACCCTACAGCTTTGCGGAAATAATAAAGTGCGACGAAAACTTTTCAGGCAATCTCGTTATTCCTGCTTTTATCGGAGATATGCCTGTAACAGCGATATGCGAGGGCGCATTTCAGAACTGTAAAAACCTCAAAGCGATAGATATTCCCAGAAGTGTGACCCATATACAGCAAAATGCTTTCACCAACTGCTCGTCTTTGGAGACTGTCATCATTCGCAGCGAATTTTGTGAAATATATGACGCTCCCGAAACGTTCAGCAATAGCATGGACGCTCATCTCCCTGAAACGAGATTTTTCGGAACTATATATGCTCAGCCTGATTCATCCGCACAAAAATATGCCGAAAGGTATAACTACGATTTCAGCGACGAGATGCCCGAATATATTGACAGCGGCATCGATCCGCTTACTTACCTTACATACGAAGTCAACGAAGACGAGGTTGTCATAAAAAGCTGCGACCCTTCTGCTGTCGGAAATATCGTTATTCCTAATGTAATAGAAGGTATGCCGGTCATGCACATACAGGAAGGCGCTTTTAAAGAGTGCAAAAATATTACCCACGTTACTTTACCCAAATTTCTTCAGGAGATCCAGAGAGAAGCGTTTGCAGAATGTCCAAGTCTTACAAATGTGAAGTTCAATGAAAATCTGCGTATTATATCTGATTATGCATTCATAAACTGCGAAAGTCTCATCAGCGCCGAGTTTCCTCCCAATATCGAATACATGGGAGATTCAGTTTTTACATATTGCCATTCACTTAAAAAAGTAACATTGGGAAAAAATATGAGTTCCATAAGCAACTGGGTATTTTCGAATTGTCCGCAGCTTGAAACCGTTATACTTCCCGAAAACTTGAAATATATCGGCGAAGGAGTTTTTTCAAACTGTACGTCTTTGAGAGAGCTTGAAATACCTGAAACCGTAACCACTATAAAAAACCACGCTTTCTCAGATTCTCTGTGGCTCGATTTGAAACGCGAGGAAAACCCGATCGTAACGATAAACGGTATGCTGATAGACGGCGTTACAGCAAAAGGCGACATAACTATCCCGGACGGAGTGCATACGATCAAGGAACGCGCTTTCTACAACAACAAAGATATAACATCGGTCAAAATTCCCGAAAGCGTTGTTACTATCGAACAGCATGCTTTTGGTTATTGTTCGGCTCTTGAGACTGTAAATATCCCAGGCGAGGTCACCAAACTCGAAAGCAATATTCTGTGCGATACAGGCATTCGCGAGATCGTTATTCCTGAAAACGTTAAAATCATCAGCAGCAGCGTACTCAGTAACTGCAAAAATCTTCAAAAGGTCACTGTCATGAATCCCGAATGCGATATATATATGTCCGATAACACTTTCTGCCACGGAAGAAACGATGAAGACAAGTTTTATTACAGTGGAATTATCTGCGGTCACGAAAACTCCACAGCTCAGGCATACGCCGACAAGTTCGGCTGTACATTTGAGAGCCTAGGAAAAGCTGCGGAAGCGCTGAAAGGCGATGTGAACGGAGACGGCAAGCTTAGTATAGCCGACGCTGTTGAGCTGCAAAAATGGCTTCTCGGCGATAATGTAACTATAAATGCCGAAAATTCCGATTTGAACAATGACAGCATGATCGATACATTTGACTTTTGTCTTTTGAGAAAAGAATTAATAAATTCAGGTTTTTTTGATAAATAAACAAAATCCCGTCCGAACCATGAAATTACATGATTCGGACGGGTGTTTTCATTTTTCAGTGCAAAATTCAACTTTCTCGCCGTTTAAAATCATATTAGTAGTTCTGACTGCGCACATCTTTCCGCACATTGAACAAGTATGCCTGTCAGTCGGCGGAGTGCTTTCAAAATAAGCTCTTGCCTTTTCGGGATCAATAGCTATTGAAAACATCTTTTCCCAATCAACTTCATGCCTTGCCTCAGCCATAGCATTATCTGCATCTGCCGCATGAGGAATACCCTTTGCAATATCCGCCGCATGAGCAGCGATCTTGCTTGCCATTATACCCTCCTTAACATCGTCAACATCAGGCAGTCTGAGATGCTCGGCAGGTGTAACGTAGCAAAGGAAGTCAGCTCCGCTTGCAGCCGCAATAGCTCCTCCGATCGCCGATGTTATGTGATCGTAACCCGGTGCAATATCGGTAACAAGAGGTCCTAAAACATAAAAAGGCGCATTATGACATATCCTCTTTTGCAGCTTCATATTGGCAGCAATTTCGTTCATTGCCATATGACCCGGTCCCTCGACCATCACCTGAACGTCTTTTGCCCATGCGCGTTCCGTCAATGCGCCAAGCTCGATAAGCTCCGAAATCTGTCCAGCATCTGTGGAATCGTTAATACAGCCGGGTCTGAGAGCGTCTCCGAGACTTATAGTAACATCGTATTCACGCAGAATTTCAAGAACCTCGTCATAATGCTCATAAAAAGGATTTTCATTTCCTGTCATCATCATCCAAGCAAACAGCAGCGAACCTCCGCGCGAAACAATGTTCATTTTCCGCTTGTCACGCATAAAAGCTTCAACGGCACGACGGTTTATACCTGCATGTATAGTCATGAAATCCACGCCTTCCTCTGCGTGAGCGCGGACAACCTTCAAAAAATCTTCTGCTGTAATTTCAAGCAAATCCTTTTCAAGATAACCGATAGCGTCATACATCGGAACAGTGCCTATCATTGCAGGCGATTTTTCAACAAGCTGTCTGCGGAAAGTGTTCGTCTTTCCGTAGTTGCTGAGATCCATAATAGCTTCTGCACCGTATTTTATGGACATATCAACCTTTTTCATTTCATTTTCATAATTGTTGCAGTCCCCTGAGATGCCAAGATTCACATTTATTTTTGTGCGCATTCTCGTACCGATTCCCTCGGGCGAGATAGACTTGTGATTGACATTGCAGGGGATACATACTTCACCCTTAGCAACAAGACCGCAAAGCTCCTGTTCACTAATGTACTCCTTTTCGGCGACGATCTTCATTTCGGGAGTAATGATCCCCTTTTTAGCCGCCTCCATCTGTGTTGCATATTCTCTCATTTAAAATATTCCTTTCTTAGAACCTGTCAACATAGAAATTGTGTATGTGGACACGTTCTTAATGTAATGAATGATTCAAAGGACCATTGCCCTTACCTAAATTAAAATCAAAACCAAGTGCATCCCTTACAAACTGCTTTGCACATTCAACAGCTCCGGCAAGTTCAAAGTCATATGCAAGGTTAGCTGCAATCGCACTTGACAGCGTACAACCTGTACCATGTGTATTTGAATTGTCGATCTTCCTGCCCTCAAACCATTTGTACTTCCCATTGTTTCTGTAAAGCAAATCGTCCGCACTGTCTTTAAGGTGACCTCCTTTTAAGAATACATTACAGCCATATTTCTCAACAATCATTTCAGCTGATTTCTGCATATCTGCCAAGTCGTTGATTTTTATGCCTGTTATCAGTTCAGCTTCGGGAATATTGGGTGTAACAATTTCTGAAATCGGAAAAAGCAGTTTTTTTACCGTTTCATACGCTCTCTCATTACTAAGAGCAGAACCGCTTGTTGCAACGGCAACAGGGTCAACGACTATATTATCAGCTTTCCAGTATTTAAGACGTTCAGCAATTACTGCCGCTGTTTCATCACTTGAAATCATACCTATTTTTACTGCATCGGGACATATATCGCTGAAAACCATATCAATCTGCTGTGCGATAAATTCGGCTGGAACTTCATTTATACTTGTTACGCCTGTTGTATTCTGTGCCGTAAGCGCGGTTATCGCACTCATGGCATATACTCCATGTGCCTGCATCGTTTTGATGTCAGCCTGTATGCCTGCTCCGCCTGAACAGTCGCTTCCCGCAATAGTAAGGGCAGTTCTTGTATTGTAGACTTTCTGCCAAAGTTCAGAAAGTTCCTTTGAGGCTGTATATGGGTTAACCGCACCGAAAATTGCCGATACTACAGCAATACCTCTGTTACCGCAGCCGCGCAGCTCCCACAGATTTTCTTTAGAGATACCGCCTATCGCAACGGCAGGGATTTTTACGCTCCTGCATATCTCACGGAGTTTTTCCGGAGTTATCCTCACAGCATCTTTCTTTGTCGGCGACGGAAAAACTGCTCCCACTCCAATGTAGCTTGCACCCTGTGAAGCAGCTTTTTTTGCCTGTTCTACAGTCTTGGCGGTTGCGCCTATAATAAATGCCGTATCAGTCTTTGCACGTATTTCAGCTACAGAAGTATCTTCCAACCCAACGTGTACGCCGTCGGCTCCGCTTATTACAGCGGCTTTCCAGTCATCATTGACTATAAGCTTTACGCCGTGCTTATGACATACCGGAACAAGCTCGGCGGCGATTTTTGCAAGTTCTTCCGTACTGACATTTTTCTCACGAAGCTGTATCATAGTCGCTCCGCCCTGTATCGCGAGTTCGACATGCAATTTCATGTCCTTGCCCTTTAAGCATTCCCTGTCTGTTATTGCATACAGATTAAGTTCTACAGGATTAAAATTCACTTGCTTCAGCTCCTTTCCTGAGTTCTTTTATATATTCGGCAGGATCTTCACAGGTCATGAATCCGCTCATCACACAAGCTCCGCATGCTCCCGTCTGTGCGATAAGACCGATATTTTCCGCATTTATTCCGCCGATAGCATACACGGGTATACTCACGCTCTCACAGACATTATGCAGAAAATCAAGTCCTCGTGGAGTTAAATCGGGCTTACATGAAGTCTCAAAAATATGACCTGCGATCACATAATCAACGCCCCATTGTTCAGCCTCGACCGCCTCGCAGACTGAATGTACCGACGCACCTATAAGTTGATTACACTGCATATCTTTCTGAGAAGTGTTCCGAAGCGTTGACATTGTCATATGGATACTGCCGAAAATTTCCGGGTGACGGTACATAATACACGGAACGCCATGCTTTCCGCTTATTTCAAGCAGCTTAAACGCTGTCCTTACATACTCGTCATCGGTGCATTCTTTGTCCCGAAATATTATGCTGTCCGGCTTTGCATATGCTATTTTTTCCATACGAGTCAAAAAATTCTCTCTGCACGATTTTCTGTCAGTCACACATATAATCTTAAACATACAAATAATCGTTCAGCACAGGCTGTAAGCCCTCGTCCGCCATATCTGAATACATTTTTCCGAGACTTCTTTCATCGTTTATTTCAAACTGCTCGTCGCCCTCCGCTGAATCCGTCTCCTTTCCTGTGTATTTGCTCTCATGATCTCCTATACCCGTTGAAACTCCGGCAGATACCTTTGTAGCGCATATCTTGACAATGCCGTTGCGGAAGCTTTCGCTTTCCCTCGATGATACGGTGATACCGCAGAAGGGCAGGAAAATACGATAGGCGCAGAGTATCTGACAAAGCTGCCTTTCATGAACGTCCAAAGGATTTATCTCGCCGTTATTGATTATAGGACGAAGCCGCGGACAAGACAGAGAAATTTCCGCATGAGGATATTTCCTCTGCAAATAGTATACGTGCAGTGCGCTTGCAAGAGCGTCTCTCCGAAAATCGGAAAGTCCAAGCAGTGCAGAGCATGCTATTCCTCTCATTCCAGCCATTAACGCACGCTCCTGTGCTTCAAAGCGGTACGGAAAAACGCGTTTATGTCCCAGTAAATGAAGCTGCTCGTAACGGTTGCTGTCATAGGTTTCCTGAAACACCGTAACATAATCGACTCCGCACTCATGCAGATACCTGTATTCATCGGTATTTACAGGATATATCTCGATCCCCACCATGCGAAAATATTTTCTTGCAAGCTTACAAGCCTCGCCAATGTATTCGACGCTTGATTTGGAACGGCTTTCGCCTGTAAGAATCAGTATTTCCTCCATGCCGCTTTCCGCTATCACTTTCATTTCACGGTCTATCTGCTCCATAGTGAGCTTCATGCGGCGTATATCGTTGTAGCAGTTGAATCCGCAGTAAACGCAGTAATTTTCGCAATAGTTAGCTATATATAACGGAGTGAACAAATATACCGTGTTGCCGAAGTGTTTTTGAGTTTCAAGCCTTGCACGCTCCGCCATTTTTTCAAGAAACGGCTCTGCCGCCGGCGATAAAAACGCCTTGAAATCCTCTATGGTACAGTTTTCATGAGCTAAAGCACGCTGAACGTCCGCGGCTGTATAACTGCCGTAATCGTACTCATTTATGGCTGAAATCACCTTTGTGTAAATATCGGAATTTATACGCTCCATACCGTCCATATATTTCATATGATCTGTACGTGAGGACGGGTCTGTTTCAAGCTCGTGCTTGCGCTTTAAAGCCGCCTCTGAAAGCTTTTCCGAATCTACAAAATAATTATTTTCCATTTTTACACCTCAGTCGCGAAGAAATCCTGTAAGCGCATCGGAGGGAGACGCTCCTCTTGTGAGGACTCGTCCCAATCCCGATAAATAGGCTTTTCTGCCCGCTTCAACAGCCTGACGGAAAGCCTCTGCCATTACGGGAAGATCACCGGCGGTCGCTAATGCGGTATTGGACATGACAGCCGCCGCGCCCATTTCCATAGCTTCACACGCCTGAGAAGGTCTGCCGATACCTGCGTCAACAATAACAGGCAGGTCTATCTCGTCTATTAAAATCTGTATAAAATCCCGTGTCGCAAGACCTTTATTTGAACCTATAGGCGATGCAAGAGGCATTACGGAAGCTGCTCCTGCATTTACAAGATCACGGGCGGTATTAAGATCAGGGTACATATACGGCATTACCACAAATCCCTCTTTTGCGAGAATTTCCGTTGCCCGTACCGTTTCGGCGTTATCGGGAAGCAGATACTTTGTATCGCGCATTATTTCAATTTTAACGAAATCTCCGCACCCGAGTTCTCTTGCAAGACGAGCTATCCGCACCGCTTCATCGGCAGTTCTTGCGCCGGAAGTATTCGGCAGAAGCGTTACGTCCTTGGGAATATAATCGAGAATATTCTCGCTTTCCGCAGTATTTGCACGGCGTACCGCAAGAGTTATAATCTCAGCTCCTGCATACTTCACTGCCGCTTCGATAAGTTTAAGGGAATATTTTCCCGAACCTAAAATAAATCGGGAGTTAAATTCATGTCCTCCGATAACCAGTTTGTCGTTTTCTATCATATTCATTCCTCCTTAAAATCTTCGTTTATTATTTGTATTACCTTATGCGCCTGATGAGCCGCGCACACCATTACACGAGATGCCAAAAGTCCTGTTCCCTCTGAAATATCGCTTTCGCCGTCGCCTGATAAGTAAAATCTTTTAGTTATCCTCCGCGTCCGTATTGTATTGGCGGAAGAAAGCCCAGCCATTCCCGAGGCAGCTACAAGATATTTTTCCGGAAACCGTTCAAGAACACAGTTTACAAGCTCCGCCTTTGCTTCGGGGCAGTCGAACGCTTCGCATATTATATCCTCAGAAGCGAGTATTTCGGGAATATTTTCCTCGGTAAGCCGTACCGTCGTTCCGACTATTTCACAATAAGGGTTGATTTTTTTCAGAATTTCATACAGAGCGTCCGTTTTGTACTGCCCTAACTGCTCCAAAAAATATTGCTGACGATTAATATTTGAAATATCCACGCGGTCAAAATCAATTATCCTGATATGTCCCACGCCTGCACGGGCAAGACATACGGCTATATTAGAACCAAGTCCGCCAAGTCCGCACACAGCCGTTCTCGCTGAGAAAAGCTTTTTTTGCAGCTCCGCTCCGTGACGTTCAGCCAAAACGCTGTATATTTCTTCACGAGTTGGTATCATTGCATCAGCCGCCTCCCACAAAACGGACTATCTCAACGGAGTCTCCGTCCTTTACAAACGTTTCGGAATATCTCGCTTTCGGTACTATTTCCACATTAAGTTCAACTGCCACTCGCTGCGATGAATAGCCTAAAGCTTCAAGCAGTTCCGCAATGCTTTTTCCCGAAGCGTCTTTCATTTCGCCATTGATCTTTACCATAACATCACTCCAAACAAAAAAGGTCTGCAAACGCAGACCTCCATAAACACTTTATGTTCCCTACGTTGGCATTATCCAAATCAGGTTCGGGCAATACTGCCCACGGGTCGAAGGTCAAACCTTCCTCTCAGCCTGTAATACAAGCTCCCCTCTTATTTACTTTAATCATTATAACACACAAAAACAAAAATTGCAAGGTATTTGGAAAAATTTTCCGAGTAATTTTTTTGAAAAAAATTAAAAAAGCCTTTACATTTCCATAAAATTGTGTTATAATACAAATGTGGACAAAATATCAAAAAACATTTTTAGAAAATATTATAATGGAAAGTGAGATAAAAATAGTGCAGGTTCGTGAACATTTTAAACGTGGAGTGTCTGAAATAGCTATACTCCAATTGCTCAGTGAACGTGATATGTACGGTTATGAGCTGCTCAGAGAATTGGAGAAAAGAAGCCAGAACAAATTTGTTCTTAAATACAGCTCCTTGTATCCTGTTCTTTACAGATTAATAGATAAGGGAATAATCTCGGATACTCAGAAACTTGTAGGCAGAAGAAGAACCCGAGTTTATTATCATATAACAGAAAATGGAAAGGAGTATTTCGAAGAACTGAAGGCAGAGTATTATTTTATCACCGAAGGCTTCAATAATCTTATGAACTATCAGGAGAATGAGTAATGGCTATGAAAATCAATAATAAAAATGAAAAAAAGTATTTGCGTGAAACTAAGAATCTTCTTATTTGCAACGCAAAAAAGAAAAATGACGCTTTAAAAGCTTATCAAAACGAAATTGAGGAGTATCTTGATGAAAATCCAAATGCGAACTACGAAAATATCGTAGAATTTTTTGGTTCGCCGTTGGAAGCCGCTACGGAAGTTGCGGCAGATGTTCCGATAACGTACATAAAAAAGCGAATGAATATTGTTGCTACTGTTTTAGTGGGAGTTATTGCAGCCGTTGTTATTTGGGGTATCGGAGTTACTGCTGCGGTGATTGATTCACATGTTTCATCTATCGCATACTTTGAAGAAGAACTTACAATAGGTTCTGAAATTGACGATAACAATATTACATTGCCTACAGATGTATCACAAGACTAAAAAACAATTTTAAAGGAGTTAATTATGAAAAGGAATTTTATTACATCTTTAATCGTATCTCTCGTTATGCTGATCGGATGCTTTGCTATCCCGATGTCTGCATCAGCATCAGAAGAGCCGACGACAATCGTTTCCACCGAATATTTTGAGGACGGTTCTTATATTGTTACTACACTTACTCTCCCCAACAACAAAGCAAGATCTACCAAACCTGCTTCAAAAACATCTACCGCCAGAAACTCAAGTGGTACTGCTTTATGGTCATATACTTTAAGTGCAACTTTCACATATGACGGCAACGATTCAAAATGTACAAGCGTATCCGATTCATATACGATCTATGACAGCAATTGGTATAAGCACAGCAGTTCATGCGGCAAAGACGGCAATTATGCATTTGGTACAATTGTAATGAAGAAAAAGACTTTAGGAGTTGTAGTAGATACAGTTACTAAATCTTTAAATTTATCATGCGACAAATACGGAAATATAGTTTGATCTTTTCTTTCCTTAATTAAAAAACAGCGGACAAGTTATGTCCGCTGTTTTTTATGTTATAAATCAATCGGAGTCTCTCCGAAATCATCAATATTCTTGTCGTAATAATCATCGTCGCTAAAGAAATCGTTGTCATCTATAATATCATCATCAATATAAGTATCTTTAAAATCTATAATATCGCTGAAAAAGTCCTCAAAATCGTCATAACCAAGAATATACCAGTATCTGTCATATTCTTCGTCATTGTACTTCTCAAATTCTTCGGGAATTTCGCCTGTTTCACGGTACTCCTCAGCATACTGATCAGAATTAATGATAATATAACTTATATCGCGGCTCATTGACCCGAACATCAATTGAGAAGCCGCCATAATTATGATAGTAAAAGCCGAAATAACAATTCCCGATACCGCAAACGCCGTACCGCGCCATTTTTTCACAAGTGAAATTATTCCAAATACAATCGAAACAGGCGCGGCAATATAGGTACAGCAGCAACAGAAAACAATATTGACTATACTCATCACAAAACTGACAATAGCCGCCCATATCGGCTTCTGACCGTCTCCAATATTATAAAACTGCCTGTATGGGTCGTTATTGAAGCCGTTTGGATTCTGACTGTAATTATTGGGGTTATAATCTTCCATAATCAACACCTTTTATTATTTTAAAAATCTGTTTCCCAAGTCCAGCTTCGTATCTCCAGCTCGTCCAAATTATACGGGGTACGCTGGTAAACACAGTAATTCAGCCAATTTGAAAACATCAGATTAGCCGTACATCTCCATGAGAAAAACGGGGTATTCTTCGGGTCGTCATTCGGAAAATAGTTGTATGGCATCTGAATATCCATGCCCTTTTTAAGGTCACGAAAATACTCAGAACCGATAGTATCGCGGTCATATTCCGAATGTCCCGTAATAAAATACTGTCTGCCGTTTTTATTCGCAATAATATGAACGCCGGATATATCTGAACTTGTAAGAATTTCAAGCTGAGGCTCTTTTTCTATATCCTCGCGGCGAATCTCGGTATTTCGGCTGTGAGGAACATAGAAAATATCGTCAAATCCTCTTAGCAAAAGGCTGTTCTCAACCTCCGCCTTATGAGGAAAAATTCCGAACATTTTCTGAGCCAGCGGATATTTCGGTATTCCAAAATGATAATAAAGACCTGCCTGCGCCGCCCAGCATATATGGAGAGTTGAAAAAACATGCGTCTTTGACCACTCGAAAATACGTGTTATTTCTTCCCAGTAATCCACATCTTCATAATTCAGAAGCTCAACAGGCGCGCCTGTTACTATCATACCGTCATAGCGGTGATCCTTTATCTCATCAAAGGTCTTGTAGAAGCTTTCAAGATGATGCCGCGATGTGTTTTTCGATACGTGAGACGCCATTTGCAGCAGTTCAATGTCAACTTGAAGAGGCGTATTGCTTAGAAGTCTCAGAAGCTGACATTCCGTCTCTATTTTTTTCGGCATTATATTAAGTATAACAACTTTAAGCGGACGAATATCCTGATGTTCAGCCATTTCCTTTGACATTACGAATATATTCTCTTCTCCGAGCGTCTTAAACGCCGGAAGCTCCGATGAAATTCTGATCGGCATATCAATCGCCTCCTTTTCAGTTGACTTTTTTGTTTTTGCACGAAGCGCAGCCGTTCATAAAACTGTCCAAATTTTCACAGATATTAGTATTATCCGTTAAAAATTTCAGCTTTCTAAGATTTACCATTAAATCGTCAGGCAGTTCAAAAATCATGGTTTCGATGCCTTTCAGCACACTTTTAAACATTACTGACCGTACCAAACCGTCACATAGCATAAGATCTCCGCCATCGTCATAACCGTAGACCATAGTACGATCAGCTCCATAGGCATAAGCAATAAATCCGACAGACTTTCCGCAGTCGATCGCTTCAGTTATATGAACATTGTTTGTTCCTGCCGCTTCAATGATACGCTCGTAACCCGAAGTATCAAATTTTTCCTGAATTTCCAGCATTTTACCTTATTTCTCCTTGCCGACAGCAGTTCTCAGCGCCCTCAGTTCATCGGCGGTCAGCTCTCGCCAAGTACCGGGTTTCAGCATGCCGAGACGAATTGGTCCTACGCTTATTCGGCGAAGTCTTGCAACTTCAAGTCCTACAGCTTCACACATTTTGCGTATCTGACGGTTTCTGCCCTCACGGATTGTTATGAGCAGCACGACTCTTCCCGGCTGCTTTTCTTTTACCACAATGTTTGCAGGCAAGGTCTTTCTTCCGTCTATCTCAACTCCACCGGAAAGCTTCACAAGCTGTTCGTCGCTTATATCGGGACGAACGGTAACTCTGTACGTCTTTGTTATATGACGGCTCGGATGCATTATACTGTTAGCAAGCTCACCGTCATTGGTGAAAAGCAGCAATCCCTCGGAATTTCTGTCAAGCCGTCCAACAGGGTATACGCGCTCTTCCACGCCATCCAAAAGATCCATAACGCAGCGGCGGTCAAGCTCGTCTGAAACGGTAGTGACATAACCTCTCGGCTTATTCATCATAATATATACAAAATTTCTTTTGCGGGGCATAACGAGTTTTTCACCGTCAATGGTGATAAGATCCTGAAAACTGCATTTATCCCCTAACTTCACGGGATGTCCGTTCAGCTTTACCCTGCCCTTTGAAATAAGCTCCTCAGCCTTTCTCCTTGAACAATATCCGCTGTCGGCTATCATTTTTTGAATTCTTATTTTTTCCATTAATTAAAAATATCCTTTACCTTAGAAATAATTTTTTCCCATTTATTTTTTTCTTTTTTATCTGCCCCGGACTTATAGTCTGCATTCTCGGCAGCGTACAGGGGAATTCGGCGCAGTTCTCGTCCCTCGCAGGAAATAATAAGCTCAGCAGCCTCATCGCCCTCATTTATCGGAGCATACACAAACGGCGGAGCAGCTACGGTATACTCAAAACTTTCGGGGGAAGCTGACAATACAGTAAGATCCTCTACATTGCCACCGGCGGTCAGCCTTATAAAATCTCTGTCCGAACCTGCAACTGCCGCTGACATCTCCTGCGGGATTTCCGGAGAAACAGTCCTTACCTTACTAAAACAACTGTCATAAAGCTTCATATGGTCGTTCCAATCATCAGGAGCATTCAGGGTAACGCATATAAGCCGTTTTCCGTCACGCTCACACGCAGACACAAGGCATCGTCCGGCTTCATCTGTAAATCCTGTTTTAACTCCATATGTTCCGCTGTACAAAGCCAGAAGCTTATTAGTATTTTTGAGCCAACGCGTATACGGAGGATTTCCGTATTCAAGCTTTAACGTCTCCGAAGAGCATATTTCCCGAAAAATATCGTTTTTAAGAGCCTCCGCCGCCAAAACAGCCATGTCGCGCGCGGAAGAACCGTGTCCTACGCCCTCCAAACCGGAAGGAGTAACAAAATAGGTTTTAGTCAGCCCCATAGTCTCCGCACGATCGTTCATAATATCTGCAAATGCTTCAATACTTCCGGCTATTTCAACAGCAGCAGCATTTGCACCGTCATTTCCCGATGGAAGAAGCATTCCGCAGGCAAGAGCATATTTAGTAACAGTATCTCCTTCCTGCAAACCCATAGACGAACCTTCAACATGAATTGCATCGGAGTCTACAGTAAAAGGCGTATAAAGATCGCCGCTCTCAAGACAAATAAGAGCGGTCATGATTTTTGTAGTGCTTGCCATAGGAAGCTTTTCGTCACCGTTCTTTGAGTAAACAAGCTCTCCGGTATCAGCAGAAATAACAGCCGCCGCTTTGGCGGAAATATCAATATTTTCTGCATGAACATAAGGAATATGAACAAATGCAAGACAGCACAACGCAGCTGATGCAGCTAAAACTTTCTTCATAATACAAACCTCCGTAATAATACTCAAAGCAGAACGCTTAAATTTAACTTGACGTAACAATGACAAAACGGCGTATCTGCGTTTTTCTTCATTTTATGCGGAGGTTGTACTTATTATGCCGAATTTCGCATTAGTCGTTTATTTCGACCTCAGCCGAGGAATCGGATGCACCCCTTTTCTTTGCAATAATACTCTGTATCTTCTCAACAATTCCGGGAACTGCACTTACAGCAGAACTGATAGGATCATTGGCTGAATCCATAGTTACCATTTTAACGTCTCCGCTGGGGGAAATAACCAGAAATCCCTCAGGTTTGATGCTCACACCTGCACCTGCGCCTCCGCCAAAAAGCTCCTTATCATATTTTGACGGCAAATCAGACCCACCGGATGCAAATCCGTATGATACCTTAGAAATGGGAATAACGGTGGTACCGTCCGGAGTAGTAATGGGATCGCCGATAATAGCGCTCGTATCAGCCATTTCCTTAATTTTTTCCAACGAGACGCCAAGCATCTCATTAATTGTTCTCTTTTCCGAAGCCATATTATTACCTCACTTCTAATTTTTTCTTTTTTCTCGATGGAATAAATATTTTAAAAATGTATATTAACAGGAACCATATTCCTGCAATAATCGGAGTCATAAGATTAAAGCTGATCTTGACAGAAGCATCCCAGCAGCTTTTACTTACGGAAAAACCGGGTATTATATCAATGGTTTTAAGCTTAACATTGAATAAAACGCTAAGCCATCCCAAAAGCTGATAAACTGCTCCGCTTACTCTGCCGTAATTCAAGGCGCACTTATATGCATCCTCATTGGCGATAATAAAATCAATATAAAGTTCGCTCAACTTTATTCCCTTGAAAATTTTAAGAACCGGTCTGTCCGCCGCCTCCCATAACTCAATTATTGATTCAAGTTTTGATTTTTTCTCTTCCGATTCAGCATTTGTACGCTTTTTTTTTGATTTTTTAGGAACAGAATTTTTTTCTTTTTCAGAAGCATCGTCATTTTCTTCGGGAATATTATCCGCTGATTTTAGTTCCGAACCTTCTGTTTTGTCTTTTTCAGAAGTTTCTTCGGATCGAAAAATATCCGACTCGTCACATATCTCATTTGAGTCTTCTTTTTGCGAAACTTTATTTTTCCTGCCTTTAAGTTTATTTAAAATTCCTCCGCCATTTGAATCAAGCACAGGCAGAAACGAATACTTCACGCTATAGCTGAATTTTCCGCCGATGTAGCTTATTTTAGCCGATGCAGGCAAAATAAGCGCCAAAAGGATAAGACCCAGAACCGCAAGGAGTATCCACATCAATATTTTAAGCACGATCATTCACACCGCACCCTTCTCATTAATTTTCCATGTCAAATTCCAGCTGCTCCTTTTCTTTGAAATCCGAAAGCGGCGGCAGCTCAGCAAGTGAAGTTAATCCAAAGCTTCGCAGAAAAATCGAGGTAGTGCGGTATACAACAGGCTTTCCGGGAACGTCAAGTCTGCCTGCCTCCTCAATAAGTCCCTTTTCAACAAGATTATTGACAACCGATGAACTGTCTACTCCCCTTACATTTTCTACAAATCCTTTGGATACAGGCTGATTATAAGCAATTATCGTCAGAACTTCCATAGCTGCATTAGACAAAGGTACGTTTTTCTTAGTTTCCAAAGCTTCACGAATCTGAGAAGCATACTCCTCCCGGGTACACATTTGATAACTGCTGTCAAGCTTTTTTATTATAATACCGCTGCCGTGATCATCATACCTCTCATTAAGAAGCCTTATCATTGATGGCAGCGTCCCCGCATCCACAGCTGTTGCCTGCGAAAGCCTATAAAGCTCTATAGGTTCTCCGCTTGCAAACAAAACAGCTTCTATTGCGCCAAGTTTTTCCTTGATTTCCAACGTCTGTGTCCCTCCCCGTTTCGCTCGCCTTTAAAGAATATCAAAGTATTATCCTCGCTAATGGTAATGCGTCCGGATCTTGTAAGCTCAAGCACTGCAAGAAATGTTGCCACCCTTGCTGATCTGTCAGTAACTCCCTCATAAAGCTTGTCCATTGAAGCTTCGCCCGTTGAGTAAAGCTCACGAAGTATATGAACAACTTTCGTCAGCACAGGAACGATCCTGCGCTTTACAACAGAATTTATTTTTCTTTCAATATTGCTTCGGCGATTCTCCGGCTTAACTTTTTTTGTTGATATACCGCCATATGCCGCTGCAAGTACCTGCGGATCGTGAACGAGTGAATATGTCATATCTGCCGCGATTTTCATAGGGTTGCGAACGAAAACATCACTGCTTATATTCCTTTTTGCCAAAGCCGCAGCTGCCAGCTTGCATAAGGAAAGTTCTATCAGTTCGCCTTCAAGTTCTTTTTTCATCTGCTCCGCTTCTTCTGGCTTCGGGAGAAGCGCTGCGGTCTTAATATATATCAGTCTTGCTGCCATTTCAAGAAATTCGCCTGCAAGCTCAAGGTTCTGCATGTGAGCCTCATCTATAAAAATGAGGTATTGCTCTAAAAGCTTGGAAATTTCAATGTCGTATATATTTAACTTATGTTTAACGATAAGACTGAGAAGAACGTCAAGAGGTCCTTCAAAAACATTTAATTTATAGTTTATCTTCTCCATATCAGGTGAAAATAAAGGGAATCCAGAAAGTCGTTTTATATAAAACGCCGTAGTGAACAAGATAAATAAGCCAGCCTAACGGATCTATAAGTCCTCGTGTAAGATCACCGATAAAGAAAAGTACAAAAAGCACGATCAGTGAAACCTGGTCAACCATACGCTGATTATAGTGATACCAGCGAACAAATTTCTGTCCTGCAAACATATAAAGCAGCGTAAATCCGTCCATTCCGGGAATAGGCAAAAGATGTATCACACCAAGACAAGTATTTATCTCCGCAAGAGTGCTGAAAATGATTGAAATAGCTATTCCTGCATATCCGCTTACGGTGTATGAGATAATGGAAGCAATATTCAGACATATTATAGAAGAAATAAAATGCGTTATCGGATCTGTGAGTGAAATCAGCACAACTCCCCTTTTATAGCTTTTCATACGACCGAAGTTAATGGGCATTGGTTTTGCCCAGCCGAATCCGCACAACATGATAGCAAGCGAACCGAGCAAATCAAGATGAACCATCGGATTCAGCGTAATACGTCCTGACCTTTCCGCGGTGTCGTCCCCCTGCCATTTTGCGACAAGTCCTTTGATCGAGTTCGTTACCGGCAGAACCAGGAGCAGCATCAATGCTCTTGAAAACATTTTCCAAAAAAAATTCATAATTTGACCTCTCAAAAATTAAAGTTATTTTTATTATACAACATTTTGAAATATTTTTCAAGTACTATTTGAAATTTCACACAAAAATCATAATTTCAAATTCGATTTGCCTCTCCGATTTACAGCTTTTCAATAAACCAAAAAGAAAATTTCCGAAAGCTATCTTCCAAATTTTTGGCATAAAAATAAAGGACAGCCTTCAGACTGTCCTAAATTCTCTTAATGTAATTAAGCTCTCTCAACCTTACCCGAACGCAGGCATCTTGAGCAAGCGTAAATATGACAAGGAGTACCCTTGACGATAGCCTTAACACGCTTTACATTAGGCTTCCATGTTCTGTTTGTGCGTCTGTGAGAGTGAGAAACCTTAATTCCAAATGTTACTCCCTTTCCGCAAATACTGCACTTTGCCATCAGGCTGCACCTCCTTACCTTAATCAATAGCTTTTTACAAGCTAAAAACAGCTTTTTAAATAAGCAACATTAATATTATATCATATACTTCCTGAAATTGCAAGCTTTTTTTCAAAAAAATATTAAAAATTTTCTTTTAGCAAAATAATCGAGAGGGAACGGCATCCCTCTCGTTCAAAAACTGTTCTCACAGAAGCTAAACTGCTTTCGCTCACAATTTTATTGAGAAAAGTTCTTAAAAATATTAATACAGTTATTTTAGATTTTCAGCAAGTCCAGGTAATTTCTGTGACCTTACATCTTCTGCCACGAGTCCTGCCACGATCTCAGCGCCCTTTTCACAAAAATGCGTACCGTCAGTCGAACCTTCAACAGCTCCCATGAGATGATAACTTTTAGCCGTATCGTATCCGACAGAGTTGTAATGGTTCACCATAATCGTATTCAAATCAATGCAGGGCACATTATACTTAGCCGAAAGCTGCTTGCATGCATCACAGTAATTCGAATAGCTGTTAATGAACTTTCCGCCAGAATAAGCTTTCATGCCTATAACGGTCGTAACAAGTATAGGAGTAGCGCCTTTTTCTTTAGCGGATTTTATAAATTCAGTCATATACCACTCATACGAACCGACCGAGGGATTATTGACATCTCCACATGTGGGAGCGTAACGGTCGGCATTTGCTTTGCCCGAATCGTTAATAGCAAACTGTATCATAACATAATCGTCCTTTTTAAGACTGTCAATTATTGTCTGCCACCTGCCCTCGTCGTAGAATTTCTTAGTAGAACGACCCGCTATAGAATGGTTGGCAACTGTTACATTATCATTAAAATAACTTTGGAGATAATACCCCCACCCTTGCTGCGGAGCGTACGATGCCCTATAGCTCTGTACAGTAGAATCTCCGGCAATGTAAATAGTGGGCTTATTGCTGATTACAGGAAGCTCGCTGTTAGGATCGTATGTTTCGGCATAAGGCTCATCTGTTAAAGTAAGAGTAATGTAATCGAGGTTAGGACCTCCCTCGGCAGTTGCAGAAACGAACTGTATCGTATTTCTGCCCGCATTCAATGGAAGAACGATACCGAACTCCGTCCATTCCGTCCATGCACCGGTACCTGTAAACGACTGCATCCAGTAATTCTGAGCGTCACCATTGACATATACTTTCATTTTACGATCGTTGGGCGAACCGTTGGCAAATCGTATGTGCGTCATATAGTTGCCTTTGTCGGAAACGTTTACTGTAAAAGTAATGCTGCTGTCAATCTCATTATCAAGATTAACATAACCCTCAGCTTTGGTGAATCCGGTGTTTACAGTTTCTGCCACGCCTTTTGTCCATGTTTGATCAACGGCGTAATAATGGGGATCTGCCGTTTCCGTCGAAGTGTCGGGAACTGTTATCACAGATGCTGTTGTAGTATGAGCAGGCGGTATATAAACGGGCAGTTCCGCAAGGCCCGCGTCAACCATTTGTATGAAAAGCGAGTCATTCGATGTAACTCCGTCATTATTGCCTGTAACGTCTGCATTGATATATCCAAGCTCTGAAAGACCGTATTTGTCCTGATTTCCGAGATGCTGAAGAATAGCTGTAGAATCAGCGATCGTTACAACTCCGTCGCAGTTTGCATCGCCAAGAAGTATTTTGCCCACGTCAACAGGAGGTCGAGTTACAACAGGCTCAGTCACAGGAGGTTCGGTTTCAGGAATTTTTGTTACAGGAGGCTCGGTAACAGGCGGCTCTGTAGATTCGGGAAGCTTTGCCGTCTCAATTATCCAATCCTGACAGTTTGCACCGTTTACCTCCCACTGCTGAACGTTTGCGCCGGCTTCAGTCAAAGCGTTGATTACCTCAACCGCCGAATTGCTGCCCGACACCTTTGTACGAATCTTGTAAGAACCGTCTGCATTTTTAGTAAACTTATACTGCTGATTATCATTTCCGTTAAACGTATAAAGCGCTATATTCTGACCATTTGCAGGCTTGTTTCCGGCAACGTCAAGAACAAGATTTTCAGAAAGAGCAGTATAAATATAATAATAACCATCGGAAGCAGATTTAAGTTTCCAGACATTATGAGGCGCAGTTTCATTTTTTCCCCACTGCTGAACATTTGCGCCGCTTACTCCTTTAGCATCAGCAACCTCCATGTAAAGTCCGCTGTTAACATTTTTGAACGAATACATCACGCTTTCATCAAAAACCTCGGACGATGTACCGTCGAAATCATAAAGCTCCGACATAAGCTCTGCAAGTTTTTTTGAACCTTTCATGCTCTGATGAAGATCGTCATTTGAACCGTTTGCCTGTATAGCGTAATATTCAGCCATTCCGTCATAACCTACGGAAACTCCGAAATCCTGCCACGGCTTAAACAGATCGACAACTGTAACATTCTGCTCGCTGCCTATAGTATCAAGCTGACCTCCAAACCATCGTCCTGATAACAGAGGACTGCGTGTAAGGTCGCCGCGCCGTCCCTGCTGCTTTACAAGCACAACCTCCATACCCTTTGCTTTTGCTTTTTTAACCATGTCCGTAACAACGCTGTAATATTCCTCGGAATTGGAATAATTAGTATCGTTTATACCAATGGAAATAACGTAAATATCACCTGATTTACCATAGTATTCAATCGGTGTAAACTGTCCGCCGTCCACAAATCCCTTTGCATACTGACCGGAAGCCGCCATATTACGTACTTCCCAACGACTGCGGTCAATATAATCTCCCAGAAACTGTCCCCAACCATGCTGTGAAGTTTCCGAAACGTTATAATAATTAGCAACCGTAGAATCTCCGCAAAGCCATATTGTCGGTTTCATTTCACCTGTATCGTTAAGCTGCGTTATCTCAACGGCTGAAATTGAAAACTGCGTATTAGCCCGCCCTGCAACAGCCTGCAAATTCAGCTGACCGTCAGTGACAGGTATCTGAACAGTCTCAACAGCATTATTGCCCGTGAGATTAATCATTTGCAGCATGCCTTCCATTTTAATGGTAGTACGGGAACAATTGCCCGTTACTACCTTTATCTCATACAATCCTTTCGGCAAATCTACATTAAAGGTATTACCCTCATTCTCTGATTTGAACTGCACGGCATCGCTGTACGCACCCTGACCGCCTGCCGCTGCATTTGCAACATCGGCAGTACGGGCAAATCCATAACCTTTAGAAGCGCTATATCCGTCTGAAGCGGAAACTCCGGTATATCCGCTTTCCGCACCTGCTCCCCCAAAATCAAATTTCCAATTTACCGAAGCCGCTTCGGCAGACATTCCTTTTTCGGAAACCGATAAACCAGCTCCTGCAAATGCCGAGAGGGATAATGCGGTAATTCCGCTTAAAAGCTTCTTAAATTTCATAGCATAAATTCCCTTCTGTTATACTCTCCTCCAATGCAAATCGTCCGCTCCTGCTGACGTAAATTCTGTCAGTATACTTAAAGCAACACCGCACAAAGCACGCCTGACGTCTTTGCACGTCATCTGCTTGTTGAAAGCAGAGCTTTGAATTGTACAATTTGCAATAAAGTGAAATATAAGGTATTATCTTTTTTATCTGATTTTATTATATCATATGAAATTTACAAAGTCAACGGGGATAATATGAACTTTTGTATCATTTTCATGATATTTTTGAACGCAATAGAAAAAAGTTATACAAAATAATCCTCACTGATAAAAGATTATTTTGTATAACTCATAAATCACCAAGGACATATGGTTACCGCCTGATAACCCATTTCTGCAAAACGCATATCTGCATATTCACGCTCATACGGCGTATATGCGCCTTTTAACGGATCATGTATATAATAATAATTGTCGTCGTATCCTACAAGTACCATGCAATGCTCATTTGAAAGCCAGCTAAAGCTCTCGCCCGTCTCCTTGATGACCCATGATGACACAGCGTTGTAATACAACTGTTCCATGCCGATGCTGCCCCATATAACTACAGGCTCACCGAAATCAATATATTGCAGACAAATATCATTAAGATTCATTCCTGTAAGATAATATGTATCATAAAATTCATCTTCAAGAAAACGGCAAAGTCCGTCATAAATTGCTCCGCTGTAACAGCCGTAACCTGATTTTGACCTTGGATCTCCAATGAAGACTAAATTCGGGTCACCGCCGTAAATTTTATCGCCGTCCTTTTTAAACCCTTCGCTAAGCACATATCCTCCGTCGATAAGATCAATTGGTTCTATTTCGAATCCATAATAATTAAGCAGCATCGACGTACTCACAAGTTCGCAGCCTGTTGGAAGATCATCTTGCGAACGATATGGAACGTCTATACATCCCGCAGCTTTATGATCCGGCTTTGGTTTTATGTCTCCATTTGTTTCCTCAACGTTAAGCTCTTCGATTATTTCCGTATCAGTCTCGGAAATAATTTCTTCACGAGGCATGTCCTCTGCCATTGACGGAGCTTCTGTTTCAAGAACCGCAACAGTTTCCGTTACAGTATTTTTACTTTCTTCTTCCGATCCGAGTAATTCTTGAATATCGTTTATCGGCACAGTCCGGATTGAAAACGGTTCTTCATATGATTCAGTAGTTTCCGAAAAATCTCTATATTCATCCATTTCAACCATTTCTCCGCAGGAACAAAGCATGAATGCAGACGCAAATACCGCCGCTGTTATTAAGTGTCTGTACATATTCAAACCCTTTCTTTGACAAACTATAAAAATAGTTTATTGGAAAAATTCTGATCAACGTTCTTCAATTACATATTGTCGCAAAAAATAAAAAAGTTCGCAAAAATATTTTTCTTGTCGGAATCCGTCTTATATATTATCGCTGATAACGTCTTAAAAGTCAATATACTTTGCAAATTTTTTGCAAAATTTTTTCTTTTCCTTTGACTTTTTGGTGATTATTTGATAATATAATAATGATAACACTTCTTTGGAGGAACTATGATAAACATTTTAATAATTGAAGACGATATAAATATCGCCAAAATGATAAAAGCGGCACTCGCAATGGTAGATTACAACAGTTTCTGCTGCAATGACGGAAAGTCGGGAGTTGACGAAGCCATGAAAGGCGGCTACGATTTAGCTCTTATTGACGTAATGCTGCCCGAAATGGACGGCTGGCAGGTCATGGAGAAAATTAAGGGTACAGGTATTCCCGCTATCTTCCTCACAGCTTTGCAGGACGTTGCCGACAAAGTAAAAGGACTGCGGCTCGGAGCTGAAGATTATATAGTAAAGCCTTTTGAACCTTTGGAGCTTCTCGCACGAATAGATGTTGTTCTTCGCCGTGAGAATAAAACAAGCTCCCGTCTTTCTTACTGCGATATTGAAATTGATATAAATAAACATATCATCACTTCTCAGGGAAAACCGATTTACCTTACTCCAAAAGAATTCGATGTTATTGTTTACTTTATTCAGCACCTCGATATTGCCGTTTCCCGTGAAAGTCTGCTTTCAAACATATGGGGATTTGAATTTGAAGGCGAAAGCCGCACAGTTGATATACATGTTCAACAGGTGCGCAGAAAATTAGGTTTGAAAGACAAGCTTATAACCATTCCTAAGCTTGGATACCGTCTTGAAAGATGTGACGGTAAATGAAGCTTTGGCAAAAGATATTTCTTAGTTCACTAATGCTGATTATAGCCGTAATGAATATCGTATCCATTACTCTGCTCGGAAACAGTCATCATCTGAGCATAGAACGTGAACAATCTCACGCGGTCAACGAACACGAATATTTAACATCGACTTTTATAAATACAGTAACTTATGAAAAACTTTCTCAGGAAGTCCTTACAATAAAATTAACTAAAATCGACAAAGCAGCGGAATACACTGTAAACAGCATGAGCAGGAACATAAATTCAGCTATATACTATGATACGCAAGCTTCTGCGGCTATTAAAATGCCGAACAAACTAAATAAACTTATACATGAAGAGCTGCTTGACAATATTGATCTGTCATGCGAAGAATATACGATACTTACACTTGAATCGGAAGACAAACAGTTTATGACTGTTGGTTCGGCTATACAATTGGACGGAGAGCTTTATTATATAGTAACAGCCTCGGATATTACGGAAATTTTCCGTCTTCATAACAGCCAATCCGATTTTGTAAGAGAAATCAGTATTATTTCATCTGCCGTCATATCGCTTATACTTCTTATTATAACCATAACTCTGCTTAAACCTTTGAATCGTCTAAACGTCTATACTAAAGCAATAGCAGGAGGACAGTACAATATACGAATACTAAAAAAGGGCAGCCGCGAATTCTGCGAACTTGCAGATAATATGAATATTATGGCAGACGCTGTTCAAAGTCACGCCATACATCTTGAAAAAATAGCGGAATCACGTCAGACTTTTATTGCCAACCTTGCCCATGAAATGAAGACTCCTCTTACTTCAATCCTTGGATTCGGAGATCTGCTGCGCATTAAAAAAAATGTCACCGACAGCGAAAGAATCGAGTATGCTGCCGTTATAGTCGATGAAACAAAAAGACTTCGTTCGCTTTCCGGAAAACTCATGGAGCTTGCAGCAATGGGCGGAACTGAGATCGAAAAAAAATCAGTTGATCTCAAAAAGCTTATCGGAGATACCGAAACCGCACTTACTCCCCTGCTTAACAAGCGAAATATCTCCTTAATAACAGAAACAGACGATATAATTATTAAAGCGGATGCGGAACTTTTCAAATCTCTGCTTTACAACATTGTTGAAAATGCCGTAAAAGCTTCTCCTGATAACTCCGAAATTACTTTGAAAGCAAAAAGGAATAAAGAAAAAGCGGTCATAACAGTTTCAGACCATGGTATAGGAATGACAAAAGAGGAAACGAAACGCGTATTTGAACCCTTTTATATGGCGGATAAATCACGCAGCAGAAAGGCAGGCGGAGCAGGACTCGGACTTGCCCTGTGTGCAGAAATTGCAAAACTTCACAATTCCGCACTGAAAATTGACAGTTCACCCGGAAAAGGTACAACTGTTTATATTGAAATGCCGGAGGCGAAAGGCAAATGAAACAGAATATAATTTTTACGTTTCTAACGGCTGTTATACTTGCCGTTGGCTTTTATGCGGTAGATATAGCGAAACTGCTGGGTTTCGGGAAAGATGAAGAAAAGTTCATAACAGCGGAAAAAACATCGTCAAATCAGATATATCTTTCAAACACAAATACACAGATAGCTCCCTTAAGGCTAATACAGGGAGATACCTTTCCGGCTGATGACAGGTCTGCCGCTGCTGCTTCGGCAATGGTTAAAGCTATGGCGAAAAACAGCGAGATTTCCTCAATTTCATGGGGGATCGACACTGACCTTATCTCCTCGTGGCAGGTAAGTGAAAACGACTATATTTTCATAAATAACTGGGAATATATCGGCAAAAGAAAAAACAAACGCAAACTTGACTGCATAATAGACTCAAAGAGTCTTACAATTGTTTATATACGTTTTTACGATGAATATTCCGATCAGCCGTCCTCCGCAAACGTTAGCCGCGGACTTGAACAGTTTGACGAAGATTCTAAGTTGTTTTATAACTCTCTTGACGTTATCGAAACGAAAATAAGAGAGGAAATTCCCGATCAATCCCAAAGTTTAAACGATCTCAAAGTATATAAGAGCATATCTGTACGCGATATTGACGAACTGAACTACAGGTGTAATTATCAGTACAGCACTATAAAAAAAATCATGGAAAATAACTTCAATTCAAAACTTGCATCCTTTATGGTATCGCCCTCACTGTTCCTGAATACAGGAATTTATGACGAGAATACTGAAACAGAGATTTGCGGAGTGACGCCGATACTTGAAAAAATACAGGAATTCTCAAGAGCTGAATCCCCCGAATACACCGCATATGGCAGCTGTATCTATCAGACTGTCTCCCTGAAGAATGACCGGCTTACGATAATCTATAACGCACTCAGCAATACTGTTGAGGGATATTTCTACGACGGCATCTTAACTGATTCGGAAACAGCAATAATAAATTAAGACAGCGCCTTACAATTATTGTTCGGCGCTGTCTAATAGTCTGTTCAGGCTCTTGAGCTATTGAATTTTTCAAAGCTCTGCTTTCAACAAGCAGACGGCTTACGATAGTAAGCCGGATTCAGTCGGAGATTGTATCTCCGACTGAATCTAAAGATGTTCGCCGCCTAAGAAGCGGGGACATCGTCTGCGGTTATAAATTTACAGCAGCCCTGAGAACTTCCGCTTTATCAGTTTTTTCCCATGCAGCTCCCAGATCTTCACGTCCCATATGTCCGTATGCCGCAAGACGGCGATACTGAGGTTTTTTCAGATCAAGCATTTTGATAATAGCCGATGGTCTGAGATCGAATATCTTGGAAACTGCTTCGGAAATAATAGTCTCATCAGCCTTTCCCGTACCGAATGTGTCAACAAGAACGGAAAGGGGCTTAGCTACTCCGATAGCATATGAAAGCTGTACCTCGCACTTATCCGCCAGACCTGCTGCAACAATATTTTTAGCGATATACCGCGCTGCATAAGCTGCTGAACGGTCAACCTTCGTAGGATCTTTTCCGCTGAACGCTCCGCCGCCGTGACGTGAATATCCGCCGTATGTATCAACTATTATTTTACGGCCCGTAAGACCACTGTCACCCTGCGGTCCGCCGATGACAAATCGTCCCGTTGGATTTATATAAAGCTTTGTGTTTTCGTCCAAAAGCTCGGTGGGAATAACTTCTCGAATAACGTATTCCTCGATATCGCGTCTTAGCTGTTCCAACGAAATATCGGCAGAATGCTGAGAGGATACCACAACTGCGTCAACTCTTACGGGTTTATCATCATGATACTCTACAGTCACCTGAGATTTTCCATCAGGACGGAGATAACGGAGCGTGCCGTCCTTGCGCACTTCCGTAAGTTTCATAACAAGCTTATGCGCAAGAGAAATCGGAAGCGGCATAAGCTCCGGCGTTTCGCTGCATGCATAACCGAACATTATTCCCTGATCGCCTGCACCATTGGAAAGTCCGTCGCTTTCATCGTTTTCCTCACGGTATTCGTAAGCTTCATTCACGCCCATAGCAATGTCCGGGGACTGTTCGTCAATAGTTGTGATAACGGAGCAGGTATGAGCATCAAAACCATATTTTGCCCTGTCATAACCGATGTCCGCAACTACTTTTCGTGCGATTTTCGGAATATCGACCTTAGCCTTGGTGGAAATTTCTCCCATGCACATTATCATTCCTGTCGTAACAACCGTTTCGCAGGCAACGCGGGAATTTTCGTCCTGCTCAAGCATAGCGTCCAGTACGGCATCCGAGATCTGATCGCATATTTTATCGGGATGACCTTCCGTTACTGATTCAGATGTGAAAAATACCTTTTTCATTTTTGACCTCCATAATATTTTTTAGAAATCCGCCAGAAAATTTGTTCGGATTATTTTTTACCAAAAGAAAAGCGCCCATACCGTTGGACGCTGTGATTTCTGAGTTTCGGAAATTGCTCATTGATCCTCATCTTTCGGTATATACCGCAGGATTTAGCACCGATACTCAAGCTTTTACGCTTGGCAGGTTGCCGGGCTTCACAGGACCTGTTTCCTCCGCCGCTCTTGATAAGGTATGATTTAATTATACTATATTTATAACATTTTGTCAATAGGCAAAGAAAATTTTTCACGCCGTTTATTTTGTCAGCAGCTTCTCCAGAGGCTGTCTTGTGAGTTTAGTAAAGAATTTTACCGTAATACCCGTAAACAATGCCGAAATTAAAGTACCCTCGCGAGTTCCGAAAATTTTCATTTTGAAAAATATCATTGATAACATTATTGATAAAACAACGCACATTATATCAAAAACTATTTTCAAATTGCCGAACTGCTTACCCGAAACATCTGAAACCGCTTTGACAAAAGCTTCTCCCGAATTCATTATTGCATCAGCCGTCACAGCAAGGGATATTCCGAACCCGAGAATCGCTATACCGGATATTACCATTATCAATTTCATTATGTATACATCGGTGGGTATATTCTTAACTATCATCATACATATATCCGTAAACCAACCGAATAAAAATGATAACGGTATCTGTAAAAATTGTATAAGACGGAATTTTTTCCGTAAAATAATTATCTGCCCTGCTATAAGCATGCAGTTCCATATAATCAGCCAGTTTCCAAGAGAAAGCTGTGTGAATTTCAGACTCAAAATATTAGATACGGAAGAAATGGGAGACATTCCCAATTCTCCATGTTTTGTAAGAGCAACTCCAAGCGCCGAAACGAATAAGCTTACAATGCATAGAACATATCTTTTTATCAATTCCTTCTTAGACATTTTCTTCACTCTCAATTAAATTTATTTCGTATATATCTTTTATGAGGATTTTTCTTCCGTCCTTGAAAATAACTGCCGATTCGTATTCTTCTATCAAACGCACTTCGCCAATTACTTTAACATACCTTCCCCCGTTTTTTCTTTCATCGGGAATAAAATACGTTATTTCCGCTTTTGGTAAATAATATATATTTTCGGCTATATACCTGAGTTTACTGTTAAGCTCGGCAGCTTTGTCCTCGTCCAATTCAATACGGCTGTCCGTAATACGCGCGGTTTCTTCAACTTCGTCTTCATATCCTGTAAGTGCGGCAAACGGTGAAAACTGAGCCGCTCTGTCGTGAAGCGGCATTTTTGGATATTCCGATTTTGGACGCGGAAGATCTATAATATCATCATAATAATTTTTCATGCCTTATGACCGCCTATCTGATCGTTTCTGTTTCTTGCCGTAGCTCCCTCCTGCAAACTCATACCTTTTATAATTGCATTTTTACCGAATTTCCGCTTAATATCCAAAATTGCCCTCTGCCTCTTTTTCTCGCGTTCAAGACAAAGCTCCTCCTGTTGACGAATTTTTTCTTTTTGTTCATAATCTGTGAAAAAGTCAAGCTGGTCAAAACTGTTTTCTCTATTAGCAGAGCTTTCGGCAACTACATTATTTGCCGTAAGAGTTATCCGCCTTACCCAAAGAGTGCTGTTCGTAATTTTCTCATAAAGCTCGGTAACAGTATCTGTTATAAGCCGCGACGATGCTGTTTTTCTGCTTAAATTAAAGGTACCGTGAGCATGCTTAGGCACTTTTCTGCCATAACGGTCGGTTTTTACTTCTCCGTTATAGAGATTTTTTATTTTAGAATCTGTAATATTTATAATATCATAGCCTATAGTAAGTATGATCTGATTTGTCACAAGTCCTTTTTCGGCAAGTTCAAGAGACAATAAATCCGCCATTTCACGTACTATAAGTCTTGTGCGCTCAAAATCACACGGTTCCTGAAGAACCTGACCGGAGCATATGCTGTTATTTTCCGGACGGTAACTCTTAATATCCGAAATAGTACACGGCTCATGCCCCCACGCATGATCAATAAGCAGCTCGGCATTCACGCCGAACATTTTAAAAAGACAATCCTCATAATCAATGGAAAATCTCGCAATATCACCCATAGTATAAAGTCCCGCCGCTTCAAGCCTCTCGGAATATCCGCGTCCTATACGCCAAAAATCCGTAAGAGGGCGGTGTTCCCATAAAAGCCGCCGATAACTCGTCTCATCAAGCTCGGCAATACGAACTCCGTCTTTGTCTGCCGGCATTTTCTTTGCCACAATGTCCATAGCGACCTTGCACAAATACAAATTAGTACCGATTCCTGCTGTCGCTGTGATTCCCACAGACTCAAGCACATCCCGTATGATAGTTACAGTCAGTTCATGCGCGGTCATACGATAAGTTTTCAAATACGAAGTTAAATCAATAAAAACTTCATCGATCGAGTAAACGTGTATATCCTCGTGAGAGACGTATTTCAGGTAAATTTCATAAATTTTCGTGCTGAATTCCATATAATGAGCCATTTGCGGAGACGCTGTCAGAAATCCTACCGCAAGCTCAGGATGAGCTTCAAGCTCTTCGGCATCCGCAGATTCGCCTTGAAATTCCGCACGAAAATCATGTATTTTTCTGCGGTAATCATTCAATCTAACAGCATTTACTTTTTTCAAGAGACGAATCACCTCAAAAAGCCTTGCGCGTCCCGGAATTCCATATGATTTCAAAGCTGGAGAAACTGCAAGACATATGGTTTTCTCTGTACGTGCCGTGTCTGCGACCACAAGGTGCGCCGTCATGGGATCGAGTCCTCTTTCCACACATTCAACTGAAGCATAAAAAGATTTAAGATCAATAGCTGCATATATTCTATCCTGCATTTTCAAGCCTCCCTTGAAGACAACATTTCCTTTAATACATAAATTCATAATCTGTACACACAGAAATTATGCAGACGGAACTTTCATTTTTATTATACATCTTTTAATTTCTGATGTCAACTGCCTGATTCGTATGTCAAGAAAGACGATGAAAGCATACTCTCATATGGTGAGAAGAATGACGCCGGCAGACGGATTTTATGTCAGCATTACCGAACAGTTTGCAGTACGGGAAAATATATCTAAAAATATACGTTTCATCTTGCAAAAATACACTAAATCCGCTGTAAAAGGTTAATATCTTTCAATAATGCTATTATTGACATTTTTTTTACAAAGATGTATAATATATAAGCGTTACAGAAATAAAAATTATCGGGAGGTACATATGAATTCATCAGAATCCGCAGCCGTCAAAAAAACAGAGGAAAAACTTAAGCCAAAATTATTTTCGGTAATGAAAGGCTACAGCAAAGCGCAGTTTATCAAGGACGTTATTTCCGGAATAATTGTAGCTATAATAGCCCTTCCGCTTTCAATCGCTCTTGCGCTTGCATCGGGAGTAAATCCCGAACAAGGCTTATATACTGCAATAACCGCAGGATTTGTAGTATCGTTTCTCGGCGGAAGCAGAGTTCAGATAGCAGGTCCGACCGCCGCTTTCGCTACGATAGTAGCCGGAATAGTTGCATCAGAGGGTATGGACGGACTTGTCATATCTACTATAATGGCAGGAATATTTCTTATTATCATGGGCTTATGCCGCTTTGGAAACTTAATAAAATATATTCCCGGAACCATCACCTCGGGTTTTACATTCGGAATCGCCGTAACTATCGTTGTTGGGCAAATAAAAGATTTCTGCGGAATGTCGTTTTCGGGTTCTCCCATTGAAACAACAGAAAAAATTGCAGAAATATTTAAATCATTAAATACATTTAATCCCATGGCGTTTCTCATAGGTATCATTTCGCTCGCTATTCTGATTTTCTGGCCTAAAAAGCTCAGTAAAATACCGCCATCACTTATTGCTGTTATCATCGGCGCTGCCATTGTAAAGCTCAGCGGAATGAATGTCAATACTATAGGAGATCTTTACACGATCTCGTCCGCTCCCCCATCTTTTGCTCTTCCCGAAGTAACATTCGAAAGAGTAAGGTCGCTTATTCCCAATGCGTTTACAATCGCTATACTTGCCGCTGTTGAATCGCTGCTTTCCTGTGTTGTTGCGGACGGCATGATCGGCTCGAAGCATCGTTCCAACATGGAACTTACCGCTCAGGGTGCAGGTAATATCGTATCGGCGCTTTTCGGTGGAATCCCTGCTACGGGAGCTATCGCGCGTACAGCGGCAAATATAAAAAACGGCGGCAGAACTCCTGTTTCAGGTATGATTCATGCAGCCGTACTGCTCATTATCCTCGTTGTGCTCATGCCCTATGCCGCTTTGATACCTATGCCTACTATCGCGGCTATACTGTTTGTAGTGGCGTACAATATGTGCGGTTGGAGAGAAATTGTAAACTGTGTAAAAATCTCGCCTAAAAGTGATATTGCCGTACTTTTTATCACACTTGTACTTACCGTTGTATTTGATCTTGTAATAGCTATAGGAGTGGGATTAGTCCTTGCCGCACTTCTCTTTATGAAACGTATGGCTGACGTTACAGAGGGGCACGACTGGGTATACGTTGATGATGAAGATACCGATCCCGACCATATTTCATTGAAAAAAGTTCCCGACAATACACGCGTTTACGAAATAAACGGACCTATGTTCTTTGCCGCTTCGGACAAGTTCAGCTACATTCTCGATGATATAAACAAAATAGACGTTCTTATCATAAGAATGCGAAACGTTCCTGCCATAGACGCTTCCGGCATTGCCGAACTTGACAAAATAACGAAAAAATGTAAAAAACATAATATAGAGGTCGTATTCTCTCATGTAAACGAACAGCCTATGCACGCTATGGAAAAGGCTGGTTTTATCGAAAGGCTCGGACGTGAAAATTTCTGCGGTCACATCGACACTGCGCTTATCAGAGCGGAAAAACTCGAAAAAACCGCCGCAAATAACAAATCGTCAAAGAACAGATAACATGAAACTTTCACTGAAAGCTGTTATAAATAATATCGGAATCCCAAATATTGAACAAAAAAACAGTCCAATGGACTGTTTTTTAGCTTCCTTCATTATTTCATAGATTCATAAGCTTCTCTGACTGCGATACAGAGCTGATCGGCACATGAAGTCGGTCTGCGTCCGCATGTATTTCCTTTTAGTTTTTCCTCAATTTGTTCTACGGTAAAACCGTCAACAAGCTTGGAAACCGCTTTCAAATTACCGTTGCAGCCTCCTGTAAATCTGACGTTTGTTATAACGTTGCCCTCAATATGAAATTTTATCTCCTGAGAGCATACCATGCTTGTAATATAAGTATAATCCATAATAACACCTCGTTAATATTTATGCAAAAATTACGTTTTTATTTCTCACATACATTCTACTATATTTTTTAACCTTTGTCAACGATTCATTGAAATATTTATAATTTGTTTAAATTTCAGAGTTTAAGCCGCGTCAGCTTCATAATAAAAGCATAACAAAAAATTTACAAAAAATCAATATTTTTATCCGCACATTTTACACATTTTTCCGTTAATATAAGTAAAGGCAATGAGTCTTTAAAATTCAGAAAAAGGAGATCATAAACATGAAAAAATTAAAAAAAATCATCGCGCTTGCGGCAGCCGCAACAGCTTGTTTTTCGGCAAGTATCGCAGTATACCCTGCTAAACCCGTCTCTGCGCTTTCTATCATTGCAAGCATTACGGAAGCTTCGGTTAGAAAAGATGCGATAGCCATTGGCGAAACTGTACCTATTGAGCTTAAATGGAGTACGGGACAAATGCAGGAAGTTCACTACTCCTCCAGTGATGAAAGCATTGTAACAGTTGATTCGGAGGGAATTATAACAGGTATCGGAGAGGGTAAGGCAACTATTACCATATCCGTTTCAAATTACGGCAAGGATCATACGATCGACATTTCCGTTTCAAAAGATATTGTTCCCAGTGTTCTTTACAATACCTCTGAACTTACTCTCGGACAAAAGCTCAATGAAGGAGATATGCTTCACTACGACAATAAAAACACGGGCATGAACGCTAATGTGATCAACGCCAAAAACGACTACGACCTTGTACATCTGCTTGACGGCGACTATGTTCTGCCCTTTAACGCCGAAATCGTAGGTATTGACGGTCTCATAATTTACATTGCTCCCGAGCTGGATAACGTTACTTATCGTGACGGCAGAACTCTTGAAGCAGGAGACTTTATCAACACGAATACATATCTGCTTTGCTATGATTATACTACAAACGACAGAGTACTCCCCGTTTTCCTGCCGAAATATTATGAAAAGTATATCGGTCAGGGAGAGATCAGGGTAAAGTCCATTGATCATGAAAATAAAAAAATAACCCTCGAAGCCGTTCCTATGGAAACGCCAAGCTTCACTTATGAAATAAAAGACGGCAGCATTGTTTTTGATGAAAATGCAAGTAATTCCATGATGTCTTTTATAATAAGCTCCAACCTTGACTATGATATGACGGTCGGAGACAGCCGTGAAATCTCAACGTTTATTCCTAAGGAAAACGGCAGATACGTTCTTACGGTAAATGAACTTAAAGAGGAGATAATCGGCGCAGGCGCAGAAGGTCATTTCCACTATTTTTACCCGGTTCTTACCAATTTCACCGTTGAATTATCAGACGATGATATTACTGTTGAAAAAAGAGGAAGCTACAGTTATTACTCCGAAGAACAGATAAAAAACGTACAGGAAAACGCTGCCGATGAAGAATTTATGGTGTGCGGAGATGTTAGGGCTGAGGGTTCTGACGACCTGCTTAACGGCACGTATTTTTCCTTTGTCAACGGCTGCATTGCGCCTTATAACGGTGAATCTCACTTGAAAAGCTACATAACTACCCAATACACTGAATATTCCACAACATCCTACTTCTGCACAAATCTCAGCTATGCCGCTATACCGCAAATTGATGTTGTTCTTCCGCCGAGAGTTGCAGTATCTGACGATACTCTTGCTGAGGTCTTGCCGAACATGTACACCTCAAGCTATGTGGACGGCAATTTTGAAATAGGTTCGGACGATATAATGGATTTTTACAAGATCAAAGCTCTGAAAGACGGCAAGGTGACTGTTTATACCGAAGACCGGGCTCATAATCTGGTTATAGAGAATGGAATTTTCAAAAGAGACAACAGCTCTGAGAAATATGTTAAGGGTGACGCAAACGGAGACGGAGAATTCGGCATAGCTGATGCTGTAACAGTTCAGAACTGGCTGCTTGGCAAAAGCAATCTCATCAATATACAGAATGCAGACTTGTGCAAGGACGGTAAAATCGATGTTTATGACTTCTGTCTGCTAAGAAAAGAACTGTGTTCTATCAAGTCAGAAAATATAAACGCTCTTACGAAAATCGATGCTATCGGATACAGCAATGAATTGTTGGAACTGGCAAAAAGTGAAAATTCTTCTGCTGTCATTACCTCATGCGAAGAACTTGAAGCTTACCTTGCACCTATCACTCAAGCTGAAACAGTTCAATACTATTTAACGGAAGTATATAATGAAAGTTTCTTTGAGAATAATGTTCTGCTTGCAAATGCCATTTATCAGAGCTGCGGCGGAGACGTGATGTACAAAATAGATTCCGTTTTATATGAGGGCGATACGCTTAAAGTTGAATATTCTGATTTATATGAATTAAATGATTATATTGCTATTGTAAACGGATTGTTTGCACAGGCTGTTATCTCTAAAGACGATTACCACGCTGACAACGTTGTCTGGGAACTTAAAACAAAATAATTCAGGTTATTTCTTCAAAAAAGACTGTACGGCAATCAGGCTGTACAGTCTTTTTTATTTCAGAAACAGATTATTCAAAGCTCTGCTTTCAACAAGCAGACTGCTTACGATAGTAAGCCGGATTCAGTCGGAGATTGTATCTCCGACTGAATCTAAAGATGTTCGCCGCTTAAGAGGGTGCGGGTGTCCGGTGGGCACCTCTGCGAAGCAGAAACACCGACCGAGACGACAGTCGAGACTCGGGGGACGTCGTCTGCGGTTATATCAGCTTTCTTTCATCACAGTATTCACATTCAAGTAACGTTTCATCACCGCTGGAACGGAAACTCTTTGGAAGATATTCCTCTTGATTTGTGATACACTTAGGATTGCCGCAGCGTACTCCGCTGTAGACCTTGCCTTTCAGTGTCTCCGAGCCTTTATTTTCATTCAATATGGTCATAATCAGCGCCATACGTGCAAAAACACCGTACTTAGCCTGTGTAAAATACATTGCGCGCTTGTCCTCATCAACCTCGGTCGTTATTTCATCAACCCTCGGCAGCGGATGCATTACTATCATGTCCTTCTTTGCAAGCATCATTTTCTTGCGGTCAAGGACATATGTATTCTTTTGAGCAAGATACTCCTCTCGGCTTGCAAAACGTTCCTGCTGTATACGCGTCATATAAAGCACATCAAGACCTCCGATAGCCATTTCGAGAGAATTTACTTCCTCAAAGGAGCTTCCGTTCGCTTTAATTATATCTTTTATATAAGCAGGCATACTCAACTCGGGAGTAGATATAAAAATAAATTTATTATCTTTAAACATGCTCAACGCTTTACAAAGCGAATGAACGGTACGTCCGTTTATAAGATCGCCGCAAAGACCGATCGTAAGTCCGCTGAGCGTTTTTTTCTCAATTTTAAGTGTCAGCAGATCTGTAAGCGTTTGAGTAGGGTGAAGATGTCCGCCGTCGCCTGCGTTAATAACGGGACAATCGGCAGTCAGCGAAGCAGCCTTTGCCGTTCCTGCCATTGGGTGACGTATTACAAGAATATCCGAATAACTGCTGACGATTTTCGTTGTATCTTTTATAGTTTCACCCTTTGAAACGGAAGAGTTTGCCGGGTTATCAAAGCCGATAATACGTCCTCCGAGACGAAGCATAGCGGTCTGAAAGGACATCTGCGTTCTTGTGGAAGGCTCGTAGAAAAGCGTTGCCATGACCTTTCCGTCGCACTCATGAGCATAAGCGGCAGGATCCTCCTTTATTCTTACGCCAAGCTCAAGTAGCTTCGTCCACCAAGCTACAGGGTAATCACTGAGATCAATAAGGTGCTGATATTCCGACTGCATAATATAAACCTCCGTTTTTTAAAAAAGTTAAAATTTTCTCACGTTTATAATATTTTGCTTCCATTTACTATCATCTCAAATCGTACTCCCAAAAATTCCGAAGCACGGCGGCAAAGAAGCATTCTGTTCATAAATATCTCAAAATATTCCATTACGGACGATATTTTCGTATCTATCCGCAATTCGAGTATTATCGAACTTTTATCCTCGTTAAAATGCACTTTCGACATTTCTACGGCGTAATTAACACGGTCATGTATGTCAAAGGTAAGCAGATCGGTATTGCGAACACGGCTTCTTCGGACGTCTGTTTTGTCGCCTATTATCATAGCGGCGGAAATCGGGTCAAGAGGCTGACCCGTTCCCTCGTCATGATTGCCGATAGCCGCTATAACAGAACATATCTCGTCTGCCGGCATACTCAGATTATCCAAAAGACGAAATGCCATTACCGCACCGCTCTGAGCGTGATCAATACGATTTATTACGTTTCCTATGTCGTGCATCATAGAAGCTATTTTCGCCAGTTCAACGGTACGTTCATCGTAACCGAGAGTTTCCAGTATCATAGCCGAAGCTGCGGCAACTCGTTCAACATGACTGAATGAATGCTCAGTATACCCCATAGCTTCAAGAGTCTTGTCAGAGCGGCGAATATATTCCATAATGTCAGGATTCTGCTTGATATATTTATACGTTACTATACTTGCCATATCAGATTACTCCGTTTTTTCCGAAATAAACGTTATACCACACAAGAAAGATAAAAACAGTCCAGATTTTGCGGCTGTTGTCAGCTTTTCCGTCACGGTGATCGTCAATAAGCTTTATAAGCGGCTCTGTATTGAAAAATTCCGATGCGGCATCGCTTTCAAAGGCTTTGCGCACCGTATTGTAATATTTATCTTCTTTAAGCCACACTCTTATCGGCACCGGAAAACCAAGTTTCTTTTTCGCCGCAGTTTTAGCCGTTTCCTTGGGGGTATCCTTTTGAGCGGCAAGTCTCATAGCATATTTAGTTATATATTTTGTCTCACTTGTCCCCTTTTCATGGGTCACACGATATTTAGAGGGTATCCGCTCGGCAAGTGCCATTACCTCCTTATCGAGAAATGGTACACGAAGTTCCAACGAATTTGCCATGCTCATTTTGTCGGCTTTCAGAAGAATATCGCCTGCCATCCACATATGAAGATCAAGATACTGCATTTTTGTAACATCGTCCTTGTCTTTAACATGGCTGTAGTGCGGCTTTGTCAGCTCTGTAGGATGAGGTGCGGAGGTCTTGATTTTAAGCAGATTTTTCCGTTCCTCCGGAGTAAACATATATGCGTTGCCGATAAAACGTTCCTCTACCGTCTTGCCCTTGCGCACAAAAAAATTCACGCCCCTGCGAGCAGGCAGTTTTTCTGCTATAGAACCAATTCCGTGACGCAAACTCATGGGAAGCTTGTCATAAAGCGTACCGTTAGGGTCGCTGTAGACATTGTAGCCGCCGAAAATTTCATCAGCCCCCTCTCCCGAAAGCACGACTTTAAGCTTTTCAGAAGCTATATTACATACAAAATACAGTGCAACAGCGGAGGGATCGGCAAGCGGTTCATCCATATGGTACTGTATTTTTTCAAGACTGCCCCAATATTCCTCGGGAGTAATAACTTTACTTGTATTTTCCTTACCGATAGCCTTAGAGAAGTTTTTAGCCCAGCCTATCTCGTTGTACTTTTCATCGTTTCCGAAACCGACCGTAAATGTCTTGTCAACATCCGCTACTGCCGCAACATAACTTGAATCCACTCCGCTTGACAGGAACGAGCCTACCTCTACATCAGCGATCTTATGAGCTTCTACAGAGCCGCGGAACGTATCTGAAATACGGTTTACCCATTCGTCCAAATCAGGCTTTTCATCGGCATTGAAATTAACGTCCCAATAACGCTTTATCTGCATTTTGCCGTCTTTAACAACAAAATAATGTGCCGGAAGAAGCTTGTAAACATTTTTAAAAAAAGTTTCTTTAGTAGGCGAATACTGAAAAGTCAGGTAATTTTCAAGCGCGGATGTATTTAGTTCCCTTTTGAATTCGGGATGAATAAGGAAACTCTTTATCTCCGAACCAAACATAAAAGTTTTTCCCATTAAAGCGTAATACATTGGCTTGATGCCAAAAAAATCTCTTGCTCCGAAAAGCTCTTTTTTGTTTTTATCCCATATTACAAACGAGAACATTCCGCGAAGCATATTCAACAGCTTTTCTCCATATTCTTCATAACCGTGAATGAGAACCTCGGTATCGGTTTCAGTTTTGAAGACATGACCTGCCGAAACAAGCTTTTCCCGTATTTCGCGATAATTGTATATCTCGCCGTTAAATACGATAACCATCGAGCCGTCCTCGTTGAAAATAGGCTGATCCCCCGATGATCTTACGTCTATAATGCTGAGACGCCGGTGACCGAGGGCAATATCCTCGTCAACGTAGCTTCCTGCCGCATCAGGTCCTCTGTGTCGTATTTTATCCATCATTTCGCCTATGACTTTGTTTGAATCGTTTATGTTGTTAGTGAAACCAACTATTCCGCACATATAAAAACCTCCATAAGGTTAAGATTATCTGCTTTTCTCCTTTGTTATTATACTACATTTTTTTAGATTTTGCAACAAAATCAGGAAAAAATCATCTGATAAAATTTTTTTAAAAAAATTTCTCAAAAAGCATGACAATCTCAATGAAGAAATAACTTAAATTCAAATAGGAAAAACCGATGCTTACAGAAATTTGCAGGCATCGGCTGTTTAATCATATTAATCTAAACACAACTTAAGTAAATTAAATGGGTATAATTATAATTAAAATTATTGTCTGTAATTATTAATAAGACGAATAATTATATCACGGAGCAATTCAACCTGATAATCGCCTATTATAGGCTCTAAATGACTATTGCCAACGCCGGAATCATCCGTCAGAAAAACGTATGTTCCGTTAGTTGCGGCAGCAAGCGTACGCGCAAAAACTTCTGTATTGCGATCAGAATTTGACGAAACTACGGGAACTACCCGTATTCCCTGTTCACTCGCGGCATAAATTGCTCTGTCAAGCTCAGCCTTAGTTTCGCTGTGAGGCGGAGCGTCAAATATAAGAAAAGCTACTTTTACAGCTTCACTCTCCCATTGAGTGTCAGCCAACGTCTCTGCGAGTATTTCTGCCACTGCTTCGGGATGATCGCCGCCGCCCGATGCGCTTTCGGCATTAAGCTGTGAAGATATCTCGTCTGTATCATAAGTAAAAGGATTACATTTTGTTACATAATCGTCTCCTTTATCACGATAAAAATTAACAGAATATTCAATTCCGTCTGAACCGACCGCCTCGGCAATAGATCCGAACTCGCTTTGCAGAAACAGCATTTCATCTCCCATTGAACCCGTAGTATCAAGAATGAACATTACCTGCATATTATCGTACAATTTTTCCGGCATATCGAAAACTGCCTGCATTGTTTCGTTTATTACATACGACTGATTATTATCCTGTTCTCCTCCGCTGCCTTGTTCGTTCACTTCAACGGCGAGCTGCTGCGATTCTTCACCGAACACTATATTTATAAAATCAAGCTCCTGAGGCTCTGTATCCGGATAAAACAAATATGCCGCGCCATCTTTTCCGCTGACTGCCGACCACACCGAATTTCCATCCTTATCCATGAGAACCGCCGAAACATTAGGCAAAGGAGTACCTGTTGGATCAGTGATCTCAACCTTTATACGTCTCGTTATATTAAGGCAGTATTCCGGAAGAGTGATCGTTCCCGAAGATATAAGATTCTGAAAAAAACCCCAGTTGGCATTATCATTCCACTCGCCTGCCGTAAGAACGCCTATCTTATCACTGTTATCAATTTCTTCTTGGATTTCTCCCTGTTTTGGAGAATCCTCAGGACTTATTTCTGCATCCTCCGCAGCAGCTTCCTCAAAATCGCAGTCTGCCTCGTCAGCAGCAGATTCAGAAACATCATATGAAATTTTTTTATCCGAATCATTTTCTGAAGAATAAGAACCGGATAATTCATCGCTTCCGCAGCCTGTAAGTCCTGCCGCCATTGTAATACACATCAAATATGCAATTGTCTTTTTTATATTCATAAAAACACTTCCTTTTGATTATTCTTAATTAGAACCTGTCCACATAGAAATTATGTGCGGATTTTCGAGCATAATTTTGACGAGGACAAGGCGAAAAAGCGAAAGCATACTTGATGTATGGTGAGCTTTTGCAACGCAGCAATCGGCAAAATTTGCCGAAAAGACATGCGAAATTTCCTATGTGGACAGGTTCTTAGTTCTTTTCTGCATTATATCACGGCTCAGATCGTATGTCAACGAGTTTCCGAGGATATTAAACAAAATGTAATGCTATTGTAATTTTACAAAACCATATGTCATTTTATGTTAATTTTCATAACCTCTTTGAAAGCAATTAGAAACTGTTCTCATATAAATTATACTTCACTCTATTGCAATTTTAAAGCTGATATGATATAATATATTCACACAACAGCTATAAGGAAGGAATATCAATATGAGTATTTTTGATGTGTTCGACAGAATTTCACAAAATTCCCAAACACAGCGAGGTAAAATAGAATATATAATAACAGGTCTCGGCAATCCGGGACTTGAATACGAAGGCACACGTCATAACGCCGGCTTCTTCACGATCGACGTATTTGCACAGCAGTTCGGCGAAAACATAAACCGGCTTAAATTCAAAGGCAAAACTGCCGAAGTATCCGTAAACGGCATACGCTGCCTTCTTCTCAAACCAACTACATATATGAATAACAGCGGAGAATCCGTAGTTCAGGCTCTTGAATTTTACAAGCTGAATACCGACCGGCTTATCGTAATTTATGATGATATTTCCCTTGAACCCGGAAAACTCAGAATACGCCGAAAGGGAAGCCACGGCGGTCATAACGGTATACGAAGCATCATAGAGCTGACCGGCAGGGACGATTTTTCCAGAATAAAAATTGGAGTCGGGAAAAAACCTCACCCCGACTACGATCTTGCAAAATGGGTACTCGGAAAATTCAGCAAGGACGATTCCGCCAAAGCTCTCTCCGCTGCCGAAAATGCCTGTGAATGTCTGAAGCTTATGGTGCAGGGCAAAACGGATGAAGCTATGAACAAGTACAACTCATAGGAGAGTTACATGAAACTTTTCGGTAATATTTTCAGCGGACTTTCGGGATATAAAAGCATTCTTGAATGTCTGAAAAAAAACATTTCACCTGTCTCCGTGACAGGTCTTTCACATATACACAGAGCCAACCTTGTTTCCGCAATGGCAGGAAACAGGGTAATGCTTGTTGTCTCGGGTACAGAGGCAGAAGCAAAAAAATTATGCGATGATATAAACATGATGACAGGCAGTGATTCCGCTGTGCTTTTTCCGTCAAGAGAACAGGTCTTTACCCCGGTTGACAGCGCAAATCACGAATACGAATATATGCGGCTCTCAGCTCTTGCAAGAGCAATTCACGGCAGATGCGAAGTCATATGCGCAAGCATCGAAGCCGTAATGCAGCCGGTTATACCGCCTGATATACTTATATCTTCTTCCATCGAGCTTTCGGAAGGTCAGACAATAGATAGAAAAAAGCTATTCTTTGAACTTTCGAAAAACGGTTATCAGCGCTGCGAAAAGGTCGAAGGCGCATCACAGTTTTCCGTTCGCGGAAGTATTATAGATATTTTTCCGGTGCAGTTTGATCGTCCTGTGCGTATCGAGCTTTGGGACGATACGATCGACAGCATTGCAGAATTTGATACGGATACTCAGAGACGTTCAGATGAAACTCTGAAAACCTTGGAGCTTTCCGCGGCAAGCGAACTGCTCTGTGACGGAAACAAGCTTGCCGACTGTCTTGAAGCTCTTATTAAGAAAGTTCGCGGCAAACATATGGAGCTTGTCCGCGAGCGTCTCGGTTCTGACGTTCAGCGTCTCAGAGCAGGTGAGATACTGCCGCACGGCATGAAATACTACAGCCTTGCATATAACGGCTTATATACGGTTTTCGATTACATAAACGGAGCAGTTCTTTTCAGCGACTATTCGAGTATCATGGAATCTGCCAACGGAGTAATGTCACGTTTCAGCGAAGATGTGAAAATTCTTATGGAGGAAGGTCAGCTCTGCAAAGGTCTTGACAATCTTATTGCAGAACTTCCTCAATTGCAGATACTTGCCGAAAAAAAATGCTGCTTTTACCTCAGCAATTTTTTACAAGGCGGAGAACATGTTGACTTTCGTCGTATAATCAGCTTTGAGGCTCTTCAGACAGCCTCATGGGGCGGCGAACTGAAGCCTCTCATGGAAGAACTTTCAGACTATTCCGAAAGGGGTTATAAAATTGTTCTCTGCGCCGGAAGCTCGAAAACACTTCCCATTATAAAGGAAGATCTGGAAAACAACGGTCTGCCGTGCGATATTGCAAATGACGATTCAGAACCCCGTACAGGACGTGTCTGCCTTATATCGGGCGGACTTAGCGGCGGATTTGAATACCCTGAAATCAAATGCGTTCTTATTGCTCAGGGACGCTCTATGGATTCCAAATCTACCCGAAGCCGCAGAAAGAAAAAGCCCAAAGCAGAAGAAATACGCTCTCTTTCCGACATTACCGAAGGCGACCTTGTGGTACACAGCAGTCACGGTATAGGACGCTTTATCGGCATACGCAAGCTTGAATTCGATGGCGTTACAAAAGATTACATTACCATTCAGTACGCCGGTACTGACAAACTGTACATCCCCGTAACCCAGCTTGACATGGTATCAAAATATATCGGTCCCCGTGACGATACGGGTGTAAAACTCACTAAGCTCAGTTCCGGAGACTGGCAGAAGAAAAAAAGCAACGTCCGCCGTGCTGTGAAAGATATGGCGCAGGAGCTTATTGCTCTGTATGCCAAGCGCGAGCAAAGCGAGGGCTTCGCGTTTTACCCCGATGACGAGATCCAGCATGATTTCGAGGAACGTTTCCCTTACGTGGAAACCGAAGATCAGCTGACTGCTATCGCTGAAATAAAATCTGATATGGAGCGTTCCAGACCTATGGAAAGACTGCTGTGCGGAGACGTAGGATTCGGCAAAACGGAGGTTGCTCTGCGTGCCGCTATGAAGTGCGTTCTTTCCGGAAAACAGTGCGCCATTCTTGCGCCCACCACCGTTCTCGCTTATCAGCATTATCAAACGGCTCTGCGCAGATTTGAGCAGTTTCCCGTAAACATAGAACTTCTAAGCCGTTACCGCACACCGGCTCAACAATCAGAAATAATCAGAAAACTTAAGCAGGGCAGAATAGACATACTTATCGGAACACACAAAATAATACAGAAAAGCGTTGTCTTTCATGATCTCGGACTGGCAGTAATTGATGAGGAACAGCGTTTCGGAGTTGCCCACAAAGAAAAATTCAAGGAGAGCTTTTCGGGCGTAGATGTGCTTATGCTTTCCGCTACGCCTATTCCGCGAACGCTCAACATGGCAATGAGCGGAATCCGCGATATGTCCGTACTTGAAGAACCTCCGCAGGACAGATACCCTGTTCAGACTTACGTTATCGAGTACAACGCTGCCACTCTCCTACAGGCAATTTCAAGGGAGCTTCGGCGCGGCGGACAGGTCTACTATATCCACAACCGTGTCGAAACTATCGTTTCCTGTGCAGCCAAATTACAGGAAATGCTCCCCGAAGCAAGAATCGCATTTGCCCACGGACAAATGAGTCAGGAGGAAATGTCCGATATATGGGAACAGCTTGTTGAGCATGAAATAGATATACTGGTCTGCACGACCATTATCGAGACCGGCGTTGACGTTCCGAATGTAAACACTCTTATCATAGAGGACGCCGACCGCTTCGGATTATCTCAGCTGTATCAGCTCAGAGGACGCGTAGGACGTTCAAACCGCAGAGGCTACGCTTATTTCACATATAAAAGAGATAAAGTCCTTACCGAAATAGCGGCAAAAAGATTAAGCGCAATGAAAGAATTTACTCGCTTCGGCAGCGGTTTTCGTATAGCTCTCCGCGACCTTGAAATACGCGGCGCCGGAAGTATCTTAGGCGGCAGTCAGCACGGTCATATGGAGGCTGTGGGATATGACATGTATCTGCGGCTGCTTTCCGAAGCAATTACCGAGGAAAAAGGCGAAGTTCCCGAAAAAGCTCCGGAATGTCTTGTTGATATACAAATCGACGCTCACATTCCCGAAAATTACATTTCAAGCCTTAATCAGCGTCTGGAAATCTATAAAAGAATTATGACTATCACGGCGGACGAAGATAAATCCGATCTTATAGATGAACTCATTGACCGATACGGAGATCCTCCCAAGGCTGTGATAGGTCTTATAGAAGTTTCCCTGCTGAGAAACAAGGCGGCACATCTCGGAATTACCGAAATTTCACAGAAAAACGGTCAGATGTATTTCTACACTCAGTACCTCGGTACGTCACAGATCGCCGCGCTTTCCGCAGCATTCAAGGGTAAGATCACTTTTAACGGCTCCGGAAAATCATATGTTTCTATAAAAATAAACCCCAAAATACTGCCCTTTGAAATGATGAAAGGCGTTATAAATATTATAGAAAAAGCAAAATAACCTACTCAAAATCTAATGGGAATTACACAAAAAACGATTTACGAAAGGAAAACATATTATGAACTTAAAAAAAATAACCGCGGCTTCATCGTTGCTGTTCATGATCGTCATGCTAACAAGCTGCGCTGAAAAGAACTCATCATCATACAATTCTGAATATTCCTCGTCTTTTTCAAAATCAGAGGATGCAACCGAAGCAGAACTTGAACCGCCAACACCGGCAGAATGCAGCGACCCAAACGCTGTCACCTTTGACGATGGCGACTTCAGCTTTGCCTCTGTTTTGCTTGACGACCCTGATTCGGCACAGGGAGAACTGGATATAGTTACAGTCAACGGTAATCCCATGCTTAAATTTACCGACAGCGGCACGAATTTTGCAGACGACACAGTGCAAAAAATAAATTTCGATGCAGCTAAACTGCTCAGCTCCCAGAACTTACCGAAAGTACGTTCAATTGAAATGGACGTTTACGCTGATGCAACCTCTGACGCATTTGTAAACGAGGACGAGGAAAATGTCGAAGCGCCCGGCTGGATAGGCGGCGGAGGCGGCGCTAACCTTTCAAATGACAAATGGTATGAGTTTGGAGAATGGGAAGGCGGCGAATATAATTTTAAAATGTCAGGCGCAGTTCACGTTGAACTGAAATTTCTCCTTGCCGACAGCGGTCAATGCTGGGACGATACCATGACTGAAGCCGTTTTTCAGATAATGCGATGGGGAGCACAGAACGAGGGCAGTCTTTATGTTGACAATATAATTTTTAAAGATGAGAACGGCTATTCACTGCCAATAAAAAAATCAGCTGCGGCCGAACCGAAAGAAACTGCTCCAACACAAGACCCTCTCAGCGCAATATTGGAAAAAGCTGAAGATGATGCGAAAAAATTAGAATCCGCAAAAGAGGAAATTTCACAAATTTTGCAAGACGCTGTGAACAATAAACGCGGGCAAAATTAATATCAGAACCTGTTAAAGCAGTTTTTTCAATTATTTGTGTAAATTATTATGAAACTATTGCAAAAATCTGAAAAAAATGTTATAATAAAATTAATATTATACCTCTCCCTCTGAGGTAAAAAAGGAGAATAAAAAAATGAATTACGGACACTTTGATCTCGAAAACAAGGAATATGTTATTACTAATCCGGCAACTCCCGCACCTTGGGCAAACTATCTCGGCGATCCCGAATACGGCGCAATGATCTCCAACAATGCGGCAGGCTACAGCTTTGTTAAATCCGGAGCTAACGGCAGACTGCTCCGTTTTCGATTCAACTCCGACATGGCTTTGCCCGGAAGATACGTATATATCCGTGACAATTCCGACGGCGATTACTGGTCGGCTTCATGGCAGCCGGTAGGCAAGCCCCTTGATAAGTACAAATCAGAATGCCGCCACGGTACGGCTTATACAGTAATTTCTGCTGAATACAGCGATATAAAGTCCGAAGTCACATACTACGTTCCATACGGAAAAACTTATGAAGTTTGGCGAACAAAAATTACCAACACAAGTAATAATGAAAGAAATCTTTCGGTTTACGGCTTCTGCGAATTCACAAACGAAAATAACTATGAACAGGATCAGGTGAATCTGCAGTATTCTCTTTTTATCACTCGTACCAGCTTTGAAGAAAACAAAATACTACAGCACATCAGCGAAAATTCGGGCCGTGATGAGACAGGCTCAAATCACTGCGAACGCTTTTTCGGAATGGTAGGCGCTGACATTTCCGCATATAACGGCTCTTTCAGCGACTTTATCGGAACTTACAGAACCTATTCAAACCCTATCGCTGTTGAATCCGGCAAATGCAACAACAAAATGAACTACAACTCTAATTCATGCGGCGCTTTGCAGAGCGACATCACCCTTGCTCCGGGAGAAACAAGAGAACTTATCTATATTGTGGGGCAGCGTGACAACGTTCAGGCAAACGCTATTCTCAGCGAATACAAAACTGCGGGAAAGGTCGATGCCGAGATCGCGGAACTTAAAAATTTCTGGCACGCTCAGCTCGATAATTTCCAAGTAGAAACGCCGTCCGCCGAGTTCAACAACATGATAAACGTCTGGAACGCTTACCAGTGCTTTATCACTTTCATATGGTCAAGAGCCGCTTCGTTCATATACTGCGGTCTCAGAAACGGCTACGGCTACCGTGATACGGTTCAGGATATTCAAGGTATAATTCATCTTAACCCTGAAATGGCGGCGGATAAAATACGTTTTATGCTGTCGGCTCAGGTCGATAACGGCGGCGGTCTGCCTCTTGTTAAGTTCAATCACAACGCAGGTCACGAAAACACCCCCGACGATCCTGAGTACGTCAAGGAAACCGGTCATCCCTCTTACCGTGCGGACGATGCTTTGTGGCTGTTTCCCACAATTGTTAAATATATCGGTGAAAGCGGCAATAAAGCGTTTCTTGATGAAGTTATCGTTTACGCAAACGGCGGTGAGGACACGGTATATGAACACCTTAAGAGAGCTATAAAATTCTCAATCGAGCATATGGGCGACCACAATATGCCTGCCGGTCTCCACGCTGACTGGAACGATTGTCTACGTTTAGGCGCAAAGGGAGAATCTACTTTTGTGGCATTCCAGCTCTATTACGCTTTGAACGCTATCAAGGAAATGGCGTTTATGAAGCATGACGATGAATATATCGCATATATCGGTGAAATTCAGGACAATCTTTCCGAGTCTCTTGAAAAATGCTGGGACGAAGACAGATTTATCCGCGGAATTCGTGAAGACGGCACTATCGTAGGCGCTAAGCATGATCCCGAAGCTAATATGTGGCTGAACCCACAGTCATGGAGCGTTATATCCGGATTTGCCACTGACGAAGAAGCTGAAAAAGCAATGAACAGCGTTTATGAAATTCTGAATACGCCCTACGGCGCTAAGCTGCTCGAACCGCCTTATAAAGATCATTATTTTGACGGCGCATTAATGCATATTTTCAACGATGACACCAAGGAAAACGGCGGTATTTTCTCCCAGTCGCAGGGATGGCTGATACTCGCTGAAGCTCTTATGGGTCACGGAAACCGCGCGTTTGAATATTTTATGGAAACTTCTCCTGCCGCTATGAACGACAAGGCCGAAATACGCGTTATGGAACCTTATGTACATGGTCAATTTACCGAAAGCAAGGCTTCTCCCTATGAGGGTCGCTCACACGTTCATTGGCTCACAGGTACTGCTTCTACCGTTATGGTCGGATGTGTTGAGGGTATCTGCGGTATGCGCCCCGATGCCGACGGTCTGCTTATCGCGCCATCTATACCCTCGGAATGGGACGGTTTCAAGATCTCTAAAAACTTCCGCGGAAAGAAACTGAATATTTGCGTTGATAACTCCGTACACACCGAAAGCGGCGTAAAATCGATAACTTTAAACGGTGAACTTCTTGAAGGCAATTATGTTCCTGCTGACAAACTTACAGAAATAAATGAAATAAATGTAGTTCTCGGTTAATCATTTAAATCAAAAACGGAGCTGTTACAGCTCCGTTTTTGTAGACTTATGCCAAATTGACTTATTGTTATATGTGTGTTATAATATTATCGCAGTTGATACCTCTCCCCTATGCTGTGAACATCTTTTATTCGGTCGGAACGCTTTCTCCGACTTAAAATACGGCTTACTTTCGTAAACCGCATGCATTCTAAAACAAAGCTTTGAAATACTGATTGGAGGCGCGATAATGGAATTAATCATTGGATTAATAGTTATAATAATTATCTGCAAAATTCTCGGAGTAAGCAATTTTGTATTGATTTTAGGCGGATTGGGAATTATAGAGCTTTTAATAATCGCTATGGCGCTCTTTTTCATCTATTATACACTGCATCTTTTCTTTACAAAAAAGAGCGATGCAAACTTTACTAAAATAGATCTGCCGCCAAAGGGAAAATTTAAGGTCGCTTATTATATGATAAACGGTGAAGAATATCCGTGTATCTTCCCAAAAGAGTCGGGAATCAGCTCAAATCTGTACAAACCCGATAAAACATATAAAGTCAGATTCAGCAAATCACTGAAAAAGGTTTATGACAAATGGGCGGTAATCACATGTGCTATAGGACTGACATTCAGCATTGCCGCTATAATCACTACTTTAAGTATAATCAAACAGCTTGATTTATTTTTGTGAGGTGAAATATATGGAAGAAAATATTTGCGGCTGCCGCATACAGGAGGACATTGTTGAAAAAGTTGCCAAAGTAATGCCGGACGAAGCCGTACTCTATGATGCCGCGGAACTGCTGAAAGTTTTCGGAGACTCAACTCGTATCAGAATTATATTTGTACTTGGTCAAAGCGAACTATGCGTATGCGATATAGCAAAACTTCTTGGAATGACACAGTCAGCTATATCGCATCAATTACGGGTACTTAAGCAGGCTCGGCTCGTTAAGGCACGCAGAAGCGGAAAAACAATTTTCTATTCCCTGTGCGATGACCACGTACAAAAAATTTTCTACTGTGCTATGGAACATGTAATGGAGTAAAAAATGAAGATTTTCGATTTTCACACACATGCGTTTTCAGAGACTATCGCACAACGTGCAATGGCTTCTCTTTTGGACACAACAAAGCATTCAGATGTTACACGCGATATGAAAGCGTATACCGACGGTACAATTTCGGGGCTTAGGCGGCTTATGAACAAAAGCGGAGTGACCTCGGCAATGCTGCTGCCTATAGCGACAAAACCATCCCAGCAGACTACGATCAATAACTGGGCGGCGGATGTCATGGGAGACGAGTTATTCTGCTGCGGTACGGTTCATCCCGATTCTGAAAACGCTGTCGCCGAGGTTGAACGCATAAGCTCTCTGGGACTTTCAGGACTGAAATTTCACTCCGAATATCAGGATTTTCGTCCGGATGAGGAGCGAATGATGCCAATATACCGTAAAGCGGCGGAACTTGGATTGTTCGTTGTTTTTCACGGTGGCTGGGATCCGTTCGGTAAGGGCGAAATACTGGCAACTCCCCGAAGCTTTGCCAATATTGCAGATAAATTGCCTGAATTAAACATTGTTGCGGCACATATGGGCGGAATGAAACTTTTTAATGAAGTTGAGGACTATATTGCCGGCAAATACGGAAACATTTATCTTGATACCGGAGTTGTTGCTGATTTTATTGACAAAAATCAGCTATTAAGAATTATACGAACACATGGAGCTGATAAAATTTTGTTTGGCAGCGATGCTCCATGGGACGATCCTACCAAAGAAATTGACATGATAAACGCTCTGCCGCTGACTGACGATGAACGACAGGCAATATACTTCAAAAATGCCGAAAAACTTATATACTAAACACTGTTGCAACCCACGCATATCTGTTGGCATATTTTGCCCATAACTACGTTGTCGTTGTCACCATACGACAGTATGCTTTCCTCCTCCGCCTTGTTATGTGAAAAATCTGCTCAACATCTATTGCGCGGTTTGCAACAGCGTTCAGTATACAATAAAGCACGTTAACAATTTTTGAAAATTTAATACGCCATTAAAAAAGGCTGATCGCACAAAGATCAACCTTCTTTTTTCTTTTGACGAAGATATTTAAAAAAATCAGACAGCTTTTCCGAACATTCATGTTCGCATATTCCGCCGTATACATTTGGTTTGTGATTATACGGAAAGCTAAACATTTGCTGAACAGATTCAACAGAACCGCTTTTTATGTCATATGCCCCGAAGTAAACGTCCTCAATACGAGAATTAATTATAGCTCCGCTGCACATTGGGCAAGGTTCCAAAGTGACATATATAGCGCAATCGGGAAGCCGCCAACCGCCGAGCTTACGACATGCTTCATTAATAGCGGAAAGTTCCGCATGAGCAAGCGCATTTTTTTCTGATTCACGGCGATTTCTTCCCTCGCCGACAATCTCCCCCGTAGTTTTTTTCACAACTACTGCACCCACGGGTACTTCGCCGTTATCAAAAGCCTCCTGAGCAAGCTCTAAGGCACGTTTCATATATTCCATTACAATACCGCCTTTATTGCTGCATATATTACGCAAAGTATAGCAACTGCCGAATAGGGAAATGTTTTTGCCGCTTGTATTATACGTTTGCCAAAAGTCATATCCGAAACATATACGGCAAGCTTAGTTCTGCGTTTTTTCAGTGACATACGATAAAATGCAAGTCCCACTGAACCAAGTACAACTACAGAAGCCATAAAAAGATTACGCATAAGCGGCATATTGTCAGAACTGTCAGTTTCTATCAGAGTCAATGCCAAAGTATACATTTTATACACAACGTTTACCGAGATAGCCGTAAAAATCGAACCGCTTGAAAGCATTCCATAGCATCCGACCAAGGTTATGAAAAATATGACAGGCATCAAACGAAAATCCTGAGTAAGAAGCGCGGCGGTAAATGAAGTGATTATCATAGCAAAGGGGTCGCCGAATTGCCTTAATACAGTAAACGCTGCTCCACAGAAAAGCAGCTGAGCGATAATAGGACTTACAATAACATCAAAAACAGTATACAAAACAAACTCAAATTGGTTCCAAAGTGCAACATCCGCTCCGCTTGAAGCGAAAAAAGTCACAATTTCTTTACTTTCAGTAGAATATGCAGTCGAAACACTTGTGCCGACACATACTAAAAAAGCAAGGGATATTGCTCCGACAAGAGCTGATGTATTATTCATTTTCCCCATAATCTCCGCTTTGAACGGAACCTTAAATTTAAAATGCAAATACATCATCGGGATAACCGACTTCATTATTCCGAGAATTACAAGAGTAAGGGCAACCTCGTGACAGCCGCCGTATATAATTGAAGTTGAAAAATTTGTATGTATATCAATACCTATGAAACTCATAAGCGATACAATGATTTTAGAAATAAGATCGTCAAAGACTATCCACATAAGCGCAGCTATACCCAAAACAAAAAAAATATTGGAAAGAGTCTTTTTTTCAACATATTCTAAAGAATCGTCAATAAAACCTCTTCCGTCCACATATATACTTTCACGTTCATTTTTTTCAAACTTAAAAGCATATATATTGTCTCTTCGTTTGCGCCAGCTGCGAAATTTTTCATTATATTCATCATTTTGGGTTGAATAATCAAATTCATCTATTACGTTAATTATACCTTTTTTGTCAGTTTTCTCGTCTATCAAGTCATCGCCTCCTATTCGGCAAATTATTAGGATCTGTATTCATAAAGGAAGCAGTGCGAATTTTCGAGCATAATTTAGCTTAAATCAAAGAAAAAAATGAAAGAATACTGTCATATTGTAAACTTTTCAGTGCTCAGTCATCATCCAAAATTACCAAAGGGACTTACCAGATTATCCTATGAACACAGATTTTTATACTTGATTTAAGATCTGCTTTCAACAAGCAGATGTCAATAAGCTGATTCCGTACTCCGGCTGAATTCAAGGGTAGATAAGCGCCGTCAGTGTTTATATTTTATAACAATCCATTATAATATTTTATCATATTTTTAAGGATTTTATGTTATTATTTGCAAAATTTATAATTAATTTTCAGTGAATTGAAACATATATATAATTAAATTGCAGAAAAAAGAACTGCACCCGAAAGCACAGTTCTTTGATTAAGTAATCTTAACCGCATGCAAAAGCATGTACGCCGTAAAAATTACTTGATTTCGATTGTAGCGCCTGCTGCCTCGAACTTTTCCTTAAGCTCGTTAGCCTCAGCCTCTGAAACGCCTTCCTTGATTGCCTTAGGAGCAGACTCAACAACTTCCTTAGCCTCCTTAAGACCAAGACCGAGAGCTTCCTTAGCGCACTTGATAACAGCCATCTTAGCATCGCCGAATGATGTGAGAACTACATCGAACTCTGTCTTAGCAGCCTCAGCAGCGCCTGCGCCGCCGGCAGCGGGAGCAGCAGCTACCATTGCTGTTACGCCGAACTCCTCCTGAATTGCGTCTACAAGCTCAGCAAGCTCGAGAACGGAAAGAGTCTTGATTTCTTCTACAAAATTAGTGATCTTCTCTGAAGCCATGATAATAATCTCCTTTATAATAATTTTAGCCGAATACGGCAAACGTTTTAAGCCGACATTGAAAAACAATCAGCGAAATCAGGCAGCTTCTTCTGATTTCTTGTCTGCAACTGCCTTGATAACAGCTGCAAGCTTCTGCATGGGACCCTGGAGAGAGCCAACCAGCTGAGCGAGCAGAACATCCTTTGAAGGGATCTTGGAAAGAGCGATAACTCCTGCCTGATCGTAAACTTCACCCTCAACGTAGCCTGCTTTCAGATTAAACTTTTCATCGCCTGACTTCTCAGAAAATTTACCGAGAATACGAGCGGGAGCAGTCTGATCGTCGTTTGAAAGAGCGATAGCGGTAGTTCCGTTAAGAACCTCCTCAAATCCCTCAATACCACAGTTTTTGAAAGCACGGAGAAGCATGGTGTTCTTCTCAACGAAGTAATTAACGCCTGCCTCACGAAGCTCCTTTCTGAGCTTGGTGTCTTCCTCAACGGTGATGCCCTTGTAGTCAACGAGAACGCCTGATACGGAATTCTTGATGAGGTCTGTGAGCTGCTCAACCTTAGCCTTCTTAGCTTCGAGAACTGCATTGCTTGGCATGTGTATTCACCTCCGAATTATTTTTATCGTATCCGGAGCAATAAAAAGTCCTTTCCCGACAGCACGGAAAAGGACAATGATAATTCTATCAATTGCACTCCTCGGCGGGACTTAAAGCCTTTCGGCACTGCCTGCTGTCTTTAGAATACGATATTTGCTGAAATCAGCTTAATTATTATATCACATATTCAAAAGCTTGTCAAGAGCATTTTAAAAATTTTTTATTTTCATAAATTCTCCCTTGCTATTTTTCGGAAAATATGGTATAATAAAAAGTGTCTCCGGATAATGATACGGAGGATTTTTTAGATTGAACCGAGGGATTTTTATGAGATTGCTTGCTATTGATGGAAACAGTATTTTGAATCGTGCGTTTTACGGTATAAAGCTGCTTTCTAATAAAAAAGGCGTTTTTACCAACGCTGTTTTTGGGTTTATGAATATATATCTGAAAAATTTTAATGACGTCAAACCTGATTCCGTTGCAGTTGCATTCGATCTCAGAACCCCTACATTCCGACATAAGGCGGCAGAATATTATAAAGCTAACCGCAAGGGAATGCCCCCTGAGCTCGCGCAGCAGCTTCCGATAGTAAAGGAACTGCTTACGTTTATGGGAGTTAAAGTTGTTGAATGCGAGGGATACGAGGCAGACGATATTCTCGGTACGCTGTCAAAAAGCTGCACCGAAAATAACGACCAATGCTTCGTATTGACGGGTGACAGAGACAGCTTACAGCTTGCTGATAAAAATGTTACAATTCTTCTTGCAACCAACAAGGAAACTATCCGATACACTCCTGAACGATTTTTCGAGGACTACGGCTTTGAGCCTATTAGACTTATCGACCTTAAAGCCCTTATGGGCGACAGCTCCGACAATATCCCCGGAGTTGCGGGAATCGGCGAAAAAACGGCTTCTGCCCTTATTAAAGAATATGGAACAATTGAGAATCTGTATGAAAATTACGCCGCTTCCTCTCTGACTAAGGGAGTTAAATCTAAACTTGAAAAAGGAACTGATTCAGCAAAGGAAAGCAAATGGCTTGCAACTATAGTCCGTAATGCTCCTATAGAAAGCAAAATCGAATCATATAAATTAAGTACGCCCGATACGGCGGGATTAAGCAGACTTCTTACAGAGCTTGAAATGTATAAACTTTTGGATAAACTCAATTTATCGTCATCTGCGGCAGAATCTGCTCCCGAGCTTGAGATAGACAAATATGTCCCGTTGGAATTGTCGGAGGGCGTTCTTACAGATGAAATAATTGAAACTTTTAAAAATGTGTGCTACTTGTTTGACGGCGTAAAATTAAGCATTCTTAGCGATTCAATGGTGTACACTTCTGATTCGGAAGAACTTATTCTGCGTTTTTTTGCTTCAAACTGCGAAAAAGTTACTACGGGAGCAAAGCCTCATTATCGTTGGGTAATGGCACACAAAGGAAATCTGTTTAATTTGAAAACCGACTGTGAGATTTGCGGCTATCTGCTGAATACAGCGGCAACTGACTATACGACAGAGAAGCTCTGCGGAGAATATGGAGTTCACTACTACGGCGAAAACGGAGAGTTTGCTGAACTTGCATCACTTTATGGACTTTCTAAGAAACTGCGCAATGTTATTGAAAACGAAGGTATGACTGCGCTTCTGGAAAACATAGAAATGCCTCTTACGGAGGTTTTAGCGTCTATGGAACATATCGGAGTCGGCATTACAAAAGACGGAGTCAGAAAATTCGGTAAATACCTTAGTGAAATGATTGAAGAAACTCAACAGATGATTTTTGATGACGCAGGTCACGAATTCAACATTTCTTCTCCGAAACAATTGGGTACGGTGCTCTTTGAAGAAATCGGTCTTCCGGCAAAAAAGAAAACAAAAAGCGGATATTCAACCAATGCTGAGGTTTTGGAGGAACTCAGAAACCTCTCTCCTATTGTTGACAATGTTTTAAAATACAGACAGTATACAAAATTGAATTCGACCTACGTCACCGGACTGCTTGAAAAAGTCGCTGAGGACGGCAGAATACACACTTGTTTCCGTCAGACCGAAACAAGAACGGGCAGAATTTCTTCCACAGAACCCAATTTGCAAAACATTCCCGTCCGCACGAAGCTTGGCGCAGAAATGCGTAAATTCTTCACCGCGGACAACGGAAAAGTCCTGATCGATGCAGATTACAGCCAGATCGAGCTGCGCGTCATGGCTCATTTATGCGGCGATGACAACATGATCTCGGCGTTCACTTCGGGAGAGGATATTCACACCTCTACAGCCGCACAGGTCTTTGATATGCCTTCAATAATGGTCACTCCCGAAATGCGAAGCGCCGCAAAAGCTGTTAATTTCGGCATAATTTACGGCATCGGTCCGTTTTCGCTGTCAAAAGATCTTGGTATCTCGGTAGCTAAAGCTAAAAAATATATTTCGGATTATCTTGCTAAGTACCCAAAGGTAAAAAAATTTATGGACGATGTAGTTGACAACGCCATGAAAACAGGTACGGTAACTACTATGTTCGGTCGGAAACGAACGATTCCCGAACTTTTGTCATCAAACAAAAATTTGCAGGCAACCGGCAAAAGAATAGCCATGAACACTCCTGTTCAGGGAACAGCCGCCGATCTTATAAAAATTGCAATGATAAACGTATATCGCCGTTTAAAAGCTGAAAATCTTAATGCCGAATTAATTTTACAGGTTCACGATGAGCTTATAATAGAAGCAGATGTTTCATGCGCTGAACGCTGTGCCGAGCTGCTGAAAGAAGAAATGCTGAATGTGTATGAAATGAAAGCGCCATTATTGGCAGATGTACACATTGGTCAAAGCTGGTATGAAGCAAAAGGCTGATTTTATTGATGAAATCAGTACAATATTGCTAAACTAAATTGGAAATCAGGTGCATAAACCTTGCGTATATTATGTGAAAGCTGCGGAAAAAAAGTAAAAGACAGCGAAGAACGCTGTCCCATTTGCGGTCATGTACTGTACCAAAGCGTTTTTGGAAACATTTCGGAAGAAATTGAATCTGAACTGCAAAATATATCGGATTACGAGCTTAATAAAGTTAAAACAGAAATGCAGGACTCAGAAGCCAAAATGTCCTTTTATGAATTTTGTGAATTCGCTAAAAAAGAAGCCGGCATCTTGCCTCCGATTCTGCCTAAAAGCCGAATGATGTATGAAAGTCTTTTACGCAGAGCTAAAAAAAATTATCTGCGCAGCTTCGGAAAATGAGGGGATCATATGCAAATTTTTCGCGCCGAAAAAAATACTGTTGACGAAATTTTTATACAGCTTTCGGAGCTTGACAAGCTGTGTGTGGGTGCAGACGGCTGGTCATCTGATTCGTTTAAATCAGAAGCCGAAAAGAAAAGCGGAATAGTACTTTATGCGACAGAAAATTTGCGTATTATAGGTCTTGTCTGCGGCTGTTTCGGCGCAGATCAAGCGGATATTACAAGCGTTGCCGTCACCCCTGCGTACAGGAGACGTGGTATAGCGGAAAATCTTATTAATGAATTTATACGTATTCTACCGAATATAACCGAAAGTATATTTTTAGAAGTAAGAGAATCAAATTCAGCCGCAATAACTCTGTATAAAAAACTCGGGTTTGAGCAAATATCAATAAGAAAAAGATTTTATTCACTCCCTGAAGAAAACGCTGTAATAATGAAAAAAGATTTAAATAAAGAAGGATAAAAATGCTGATCTTAGGAATTGAAAGCTCATGTGATGAAACCGCGGCAAGCGTCTGCGAGGATTTTCGCACGATAAAATCATCCGTTATTTCAACACAGATAGAAGAACATAAAAAATATGGCGGTGTTGTTCCGGAAATCGCATCGCGCCGTCATTGCGAAAATATTTTGCAGGTCACAAGACAGGCTCTTGACGATGCCGGCATATCTCTGAACGATCTGGACGGAATAGCTGTAACATACGCTCCGGGACTTATCGGCGCGCTTTTGGTGGGAGTTAATTTTGCCAAATCGCTCGCCTTTGCTGCGGAAAAACCGCTTATCCCGGTTCACCATATCGCAGGTCATATTGCGGCTAATTACTTATGCCACCGGGAACTTGAACCGCCTTATCTCTGTATTGTGGCAAGCGGTGCGCACAGCCACCTTATTGAAGTATTGAGCTACACAAAATTTCGAGTAATAGGCAGAACCCGTGATGATGCGGCAGGTGAATGCTTCGACAAATGTGCAAGAGCAATGGGTTTTCCTTATCCAGGCGGAATTCACGTTGATAAAGCCGCCCAAAACGGCGATCCTACGGCGTTTAAGCTTCCTCACCCTGCCGTTGCGGGAACGGAATTTGACTTTAGCTTTTCGGGACTTAAAACATCTGTGATCAATATGCTTCATCATGCAAACCAAAAAGGCGAAACAATTGACAAAAACGATTTGTCCGCAAGCATTCAGTCAACTATTTCCGAAATAATCACCGAAAAAACAATTCTTGCCGCTGAACGTTACGGATACAAAAAAATCGCTTTAGCAGGAGGCGTTTCTGCAAATTCAGGAGTTCGCGCTGCGCTGTCGGCGGCATGCGGCAAGCGGGGATTTGATTTCTACATGCCTGATCTCAATCTTTGCGGTGATAACGGAGCTATGATAGCATGTCAGGGAAGCTATAATCTCTCTGCCGGAATTACTGCTGATGAAAGTCTTAACGCCGTTGCCACCATGTCGATGGACGACATCTAAATATGCCAAATTTACACAGGAGAACAAAATGAAAAAAATTATATCATTCCTTATTGCAGTTTCGTTTGTTACAGGACTTTGCTCCTGCTCTGAAAAATCGGATTCAAAAGTCGGCGAAAATTCTTCGCGAATCAGCACAGCTCCACTTGATCCCGAACTTATAGGTACTTGGATGAACGATCTTAACGGATACAAATTCGGTGAAAACCGAAAGGTCAGCCTTGTTGTCGACTATTCCGAGAGCGCACATTTTACTCCAGACGGCGCATTTCAGACAATGAACGCTCTTATTCCAAAGGGAAACGTTGATTACGACGGCAATCGAATATACGTCACAAATACGGCTTACAGCGAGGAATACAGTGAAGATCTGACTTCAGTGCTTATAGATATGGTTCGGCTTGACGAAAATAATACGGAAACTTTCGATGGTCATTATCATATTCTTGGAGGTGTTGCTACAGACGTTCTTGCAAACCAGCTTGGATTTGCTCCCGGAAAATTATATTTTGAGGCTGATATTGAGGGAGAAAAGCTTACTATTTATATGGTAGATTGTTTCGACTATGAAATTGTCGATGGAAAAATTGACATTTTCAGCGATCTACTGAACTATATAGATGAATCGGCAACCGCATTATCATACGATTATACAATAGATAACGATACTCTGAACATGACCCTCCAAGGAATTGAAAACGTCACAACGGAGGTTTACAGCAGGATAGAGGACTGATAGCCTGCTGCACATAAACCGCTTAGCGTATATTTGCCTCTTCGGCGATTTATACGATAATACCTGCGCATGAAAGTTATTGCAGACGATAACTCATAAAGGCGTCAGGAGCGCTTTGTACGGTGTTGTCTTAAACTCTCAGCTATCAGGACGCAGCTCATTATCATAAGCATTACAGAAGGTATTGGTGATGTCTCGCTGTGCAGTCTGCTCGTTATAGCAAACACATCAACTGCCTTATCTGAAATAATCAGAGGCATAATTAATCGGCATATCACTCCGCTCAGAATGGCTGCGGCGATTCTTATAAGCATAAGAGGCAAAACAGAAAGTTTTCCTCTAAAAATAGCGGAAATTTGTAAAAACACACATACGCCGCCAAAAGAAATAAGCGCAGAAACTACAGGCAGACGTGCCGATACTCCCGAAATTGCCGTTACGTCAAGAACCGCACGAAGCACGGATTCTCCCATGCCTAAAGGCAGAAATTTCGCTATTATCGGCAATATATTGTAAACCTTGAGCATTTCGGAAATCACGGAAAAAATTATGACACACAAACATACCTCAAACATTGACCTCCCCGAAGAAACTATGCAATCATTCAAAGTTTCCGGATTTAACGATATTTTCCCCTTAACTTCAGTTGTATGACAATTCCTTAACAAATATCTTGTCAATATCGCAGCAAGCAGTAAATCAGCCAAAATATTTGACAGCAGGATAACGCCTCCGACTGCTGCAGATGAAGCTGCACAGCCGAAAACAAATGCCGCTCCCGACCCGAAGCAAAATCCGCTTAGAATCTCCGCTCCCCTTTTGGAAATCCTTCCCTCTGTATACACCGAGTATATCATTTTAGCGCCCACAGGATAACCTGCTATAAGAGAAAAAAGAAGTATTCCTCCCAGTTCGCCGTTTATGCCGAAAAACAGCTTTGAAACGGGTTTCAAAAACCGCGCTGCACTAGAGATCAAACCGCTTTTCATAAGTATTGCCGATGCGGTCATCATTGCATAAAGAGAAGGTATAACTACGAAAATACAACGATTTATTCCCTCCGCTGCCGCTTCTTTTACAGAAAAAGGAAACAATAAACAAAATGCACAAAAGCTTGCAGTAAAAACTACTGCGAGTATTTTTTTTGCTTTTTTCATAACATCACCCTCTAAATCATATTATAGAAAGACAAGTAATATGCGGAGGAGAAAACATGTTTGAAAAATTAACCAATAAAGCCAAAGAAGCATTATTTCTTGAAACGGGGCTGCATCTCGCCGGAAATCGGGAATTAATGGTGGAAAACTGCGGACGTATCGAGGAGTGCAGCGAAGTTTTCATGTCTCTTGCCTGCGGCAGACTTCTTATACAAATATGGGGAAGCGATTTGCGCGCTTTTGATTACCGTACAGGAGGACTTGTAATTCGCGGAAAAATTTCCCGAATAGAGATCGAAGAAAGGAGGCAGTCATGAAAAATCAATTTCGAGGATGCGTAAAAATAAACGTTCGCGGAAAGAATCTATATCACTTTATAAATACGCTCCATAGTCATAAAATTGCAATTTTTCGGCAATATATCAAAGGCGGAACACTTTCCGCAGAAATATACCGCTCAGAGCTTTCTTTAATAAAACAATTCGCTGAGGAATACGGTTTGGAAGTGACTTTTTTTGAATATGACACAATTTCTAAAGAAGTAATAAACCGCCGCAAACGATTCGGACTTATATTTGGAATAATATTGATTCTCGGCGCATCGCTTTACTTTTCAAGCGTGATCGTAACAATTGATATTCAGGGAAACGATACAGTCAGCGACACCGTCATCTTATCTGCCTTATCCGAAATCGGCATCGAGGAAGGCGCTCAGTTTGGGCAAATAAACTATGTTTGGAGTGAAAACCAGCTAAGACTTATGGTGGATAAGCTGGCATGGGTAGGAATGCACCGCACAGGTCACAGACTTGTGGTAGAAGTTACAGAACTTGCGGAAAAACCCGATATGCTGAACGAAAGAATACCTTGCAACGTTTTATCTGCTCACGATGCGGAAATAGTTGACATATCCGTACTTGACGGTCAGCTCATGCACATGATCGGAGACTATGTTTTTGAAGGCGATATGCTTATAAACGGCGTTACCGCAGATCAAACCGGCCGCATCGTACTTCATCACGCTATGGGTGAGATAATCGGCATTTATAAAGATTCAGCAGAATTTCAAGGAGAATTCAAACAAAAACGGCTTACTCCGACGGGCAAAACTGAAAAACGAAGAACTCTGAAACTGTTCAGTCTGGAAATTCCTCTGTATTTCGGAAAAAGTCATTATGAATACTCTGAAAACGAGTATACGGAAAAACCTTTGAGTCTATTCGGAAAAAAACTTCCGATAAGCATTAAAACCGCAAAATACAGTGAATTAAATCGTACAGAGGAGACTACCGACGAAGAAACTCTGAAAGCTGAACTTATGGAAAAAATATTTTTATATGAAAAAAATTTTCTATCCGACTGTGAAATCCTTGAAAGAAATATTACTGAAAACAAAAACGCAGATACTCTTACCCTTAGCGTAACCTACAAACTTAAAGGCAATATCTGCGTTCAAAAAGAAATTTTAGTCAAATAAAATTATTATTCAGAGCCGTCAATTATTCCCTGTAAAATAATATCGTTCCATTTCATACTTGTTCTGTTGAGTATTCCGTAGCCATCCTTGCCCTTTGCCACGTTATTATCCCATACAAAGCATTTGATCCCACGCGCCTTAGCCGCTGAAATATAGTAGCTGTAATACTCTGCTCTTACATTGTCATCAGCAATTCCAACGCAGCCAAATTCGTCTATAATAACAGGAATTCCTTTATCTGCAAACTTCTTTTTCATGGAATCAAATTTAGCGTCAAGCTCAGATTTTTCAGTGCTTCCGAAGTTCGTGGTTTCGCCGGACGAAAACTTCCAAGGCGCATAATAATGAAGCGAAACGATAATATGTTCATCATTCGGCACGATAATATCATTCATCGACACTTCCTCTGCACATGCGCCGTAAGCTGTCACTATCAGCGAACGCTCAGCATTGTTTCCTCCGCTTGCACGAATTGTATCTACAAAATCCTGTAAATACCGATTGACAACAGCACGTTCAGCGGCGGTTCCGCCCATCCACTCATTATCGCTTCCGATAGAACGCGGTTCGTTCATACCCTCAAAAATAAGTCTGTCACCATAATCCTTAAAGCGAGCCGACACCTGCTCCCAGATTTTTTTCATCCTTGCGCTGTCTCCTGCATACTCTTCCTCGGTAGGATTAAACCAGATATAATCATCATGGTGCATATTCATAATAACGTACATGCCATTGTTGTAGGCATAATCAATAACCTCTTGTACGCGATCGAGCCATTCGGTCTGAACGGTATCTCCATCCATATGCTCACCCCACGTTACAGGTATACGTATAGCGTTGAAGCCTGCGTTTTTGACCGACTTTACCAGTTCTTCGGTGGTTTTAGGATTGCCCCAGCCCGTCTCCGTAGCGATGCCGGTTTTATTCGTATCATAGCTTTCAAGGCTGTTGCCAAGATTCCAGCCTACCTTAATATCTTTAACTATTTCAGCAGAACTGCGGAATTCCGAAGATTCGGAAGATTCAGATTTCGGAGGCTTATCCTCTGTTTTTTCGGGCTGCGCCGAAACAGACGAACTGCCGATACTGTATTTAACCGAAATCGAATCGAGCGATGCTGCCGGCTGTTCGCTCCACCAATATCCAAACACAAGCTCACCGTCCTCTGCCGCATAATTTTTAGCCTGAGAATCAACTATCCATGTTAATGATACGCTTGAATTTTCGGTAAACGACACAACATCAGCCGACTGATAGTAGCCAAGCGATGTCTCATAACCAAATGCCCCGGTAAATTTGCCGAATCCGCCTGACGAGCTTATGTTATATGTTACTGCCTGCGGTACAGCTCCCTCCGGGAGAAAATTGGTATTTACTCGGATAGTATTGTCGGAATCATTATATCCCACAGATTTTCCCACTTGCTGAGTTACAGTACCGTCGCATGGAATGTCACGGGTACGCGTTAAATTACAAATAACACTTTCAATGCGGATACTTGACGAATTTCCCCACCAGTATCCGAAAAGCAGTTCACCTGACGGTGAAATAAAATCAGATACATCACCGGGAACGTTCCATGTTACCTCCCCGTATGTACCTTCTGTAGGAGAAGTGAAGTTCTCCGACTGATACCAGCCATCATCAGTAGCTGCCGAGCAGTCAGATGTTACGGAAATTCCGCAGCCACCCTTAAATTCACCGATATTTGAATCGTCAGCAGAATATATAACAAATGTAAACGAGTTTACCTTATCGCCTTCCTGCATAAAATCAGCGAGCGGAAGTTTAATAGTATTGCTGCCTTCGGTTTTTTCAATCGTTGTATCAACGGTCTGCTGAATGCCCAATGAAGCCGTTACGGTTTCAACAGGACTAATATGCTCGGTTATCGGTTCGGTTTCGGAAACAGTAATTTCTTCCGATACAGCTTCCGAGCTTTCAGAATTCTGAGAATTTTCAGAAAAATCTCTGCTTTCTGAACTTTCAGACATGCTTTCCTTTCCGCTGCAAGAAGTCATTCCAACAAATAAAACTGCGGATAATATAACAGATAAACTTTTTTTCATAAACAACCTCATTAATTATCTTGATACAAATGATTATATCATGTTTTTTTATATTTTGCAAGCACAGATACGATATTAAATAAGCAAATAATCTGCAAATTAATTTTATATTTTGATTGAAATGACAATTAAAAATATATAATGCGACATCGTACAGAGCTTGTGCAGTGCTGCCCTAATAGCATGTTATGACAATCTGTATCGCTAATCAGGAAAACATTATCATTAAATTATCTCTCGCCTGTTGCAATTCACGAATTAATATGTTATAAGCAGCGTGTCGCTGCACCCATGTTCGCGCTGAAAAAATAAAATTCCGAATTTCTCTCCGCGCATGTTGATTTTTAGGTAATTATATGTTATAATTAATTAAGCCGATTCCATTTGTCGGCTAATTTTATAGATCGGAGCAATTTTTATGTCTAAAAAAACATTCTATATCACTACGCCTATTTATTATCCGTCAGGCAATCCGCACATAGGTCACTGCTATACAACCGTTGCCTGCGACTCTATCGCACGCTTTAAGCGTATGCAGGGCTATGACGTAATGTTTCTAACCGGTACCGATGAACATGGTCTGAAAATCGAACAAAAAGCCGCCGAAAAGGGCGTTACTCCCAAGCAGTTTGTTGACGAGATCGTTGAAAAATTTAAATCTCTCTGGAGCTACATGAATATTAATTATGACCGCTATATCAGAACCACAGACAGCTACCATATCGAAACGGTTCAAAAAATATTTAAAGCGCTCTACGATAAGGGCTTCATATATAAAGGCGAATATTCCGGCAAATACTGCACTCCATGCGAAAGCTTCTGGACTGATTCACAGCTTGACGAAAACGGCTGCTGCCCCGAATGTCACCGTCCGGTTGCGTTCGCCAAGGAAGAAGCCTACTTTTTCAAGATGTCGCCGTTTGCGGAGCGTATTGAAAAACTTTTGACAGAAACCGATTACCTCCGACCAAAAACCCGCGCAACAGAGCTTGTAAACAACTTTATAAAGCCGGGTCTGGAAGATCTCTGCGTATCGCGTACTACTTTCAAATGGGGCATTCCCGTAACGTTCGATGAGGGGCATGTAGTATATGTCTGGATCGACGCTCTTTCAAACTATATTTCCGCTCTCGGTTTCATGAACAACGAATACAGCGATTACGATAATTACTGGCCGGCGGATATTCACATGGTTGCAAAGGATATTATGAGATTCCACGCCATAATATGGCCTGCTATCCTTATGGCTCTCGATATTCCGCTTCCTAAACATTTGGCTGTTCACGGCTGGATAACTTTCAACGGCGAAAAAATGAGTAAGTCTCTCGGAAACGTTGTAGACCCGTTCGTCCTCGGCGAACGCTATGGCTGCGACGCTATCCGCTATCACATTCTCCGCGAAATGGCTCTCGGCGCAGACAGTTCGTTCTCAAATGAAATAATGATAAACCGCATTAATTCAGACCTTGCCAACGGATTCGGAAACCTTGTTTCACGCACAGTCGCAATGGCGGACAAGTATTTCGGAGGAACTCTCCCCACCGAACGTGAAGCTATCTCAATTGACGAAGACTTCAAGTCTGCCATACTCAAAGCTTTTGCCGAAGTTGAATCGGCTATGGACGAAACAAAAATCAAGCAGGCTCTTGAAGAAATTTTCAAGGCTGTTGACCGCGCAAACAAATATATTGATGAAACGGAACCATGGAAACTGGGCAAGGATGATTCTCAGAAACCTCGTCTTGCCGCTGTTCTGTACAATCTCCTTGACGGTATAAGAATAATATCAGCATTGCTCAGTCCATTTATGCCCTCTACAATGCCAAAGGTATGGGAACAGATAGGAGCATCCCCATCTGACGTAACATACGATAAGCTTTCAGTATTCGGAGTTCTTCCTGAAAATGTTACTGTTCACAAGGGTGAAATACTTTTCCCAAGAATCGATGTTGAAAAAGAGATAGAGGAGCTTAACAGCATTATTCAGAAAAATATGGAAAATGCTCAGGCAGGACTTTCCTCCGAGGAAAAGGGCGAAACTCCTGCTGACAAAATTGATCTTGCTCCAGAAATTTCCATTGACGATTTCGCAAGGGTCGAGCTGAGATGTGCTAAGGTGCTTTCAGCCGAAAAAGTAAAAAAATCCGATAAACTTCTATGCTTGCAGCTTGATGACGGAATGGGCGGAAGGCAGGTAGTTTCGGGAATTGCGCAATATTATGCCCCCGAAGAACTGGTCGGCAAAAAGATTCAGCTTGTGGCAAATCTGAAACCGGTTAAGCTCAGAGGCGTTGAAAGCTCAGGTATGATTTGCGCTGCCGATACTCCGGACGGCATTAAAGTTATTTTCCTTGACGATTCTATCCCCTGCGGCGCAAAAATCAGATAATGAAAATCATTGAAATTTCTACTGATAAAAAGAGCTATCTTCCTTTACTGTTGTTGGCGGACGAACAAGAGGATATGATCGACCGCTACATTGACAGCGGAACAATGTTTGTCCTTGATGATGACGGAATAAAAAGCGTATGTATCGTTACTGATGAGGGCGGCGGAATACTGGAAATAAAAAATATTGCCGTTGCTCCCGAATTTCAGGGAAAAGGATACGGCAGGCTCATGATCGAACATTTGGCAGATAAATATAAAAAAGACTTCTCTGTTCTTCAAGTTGGAACGGGAGACAGTCCCTTGACTGTCCCATTTTATGAAAAATGCGGATTTGTCAGAACCCATATTGTTGAAAATTTTTTCACTGACAATTACGATCACCCAATATATGAATGTGGAGTTCTTCTGAAAAATATGATCTATCTTCAAAGAAAATTGCATTAAAAATTGCATAATCCCAGAAAAACGAATAATAAAAAATTATCCGTTCACTGGAAAAATCTCGCAAGACCATTATTATCGGGATTTCATGAAACTCCAAAGTTAATTCAGAGATATGGTTATACTTTTAAAATATTTTGAAGTACCGTAAGAAAAAATGAACTGAGATTTTAACACCGCATCAAGCATAACCATTGAATCGACAAAACATTTGAAAACTTCATAAATTTAAAAGGATGTAAGGGTGACTGCTTACAGCCTTTTTTCACTGTCAAACTGTAGTAAAACAGTTCAGACAAAACTGCTGTAACTTTAATGACAGATAACATTAGCAATAACTGAGATACCACAGCACAAATCCTATGAACACAAGTTCTAATAATAAAAATCGCTTTTGAATTTATGTAAATCAAAAGCGATTCTTTCTTCTTAAATTCTTTTATGAAGTCAACTTTGCCCAACCGCTGACACTGTTCTCATTAAGAAATTCTTTAGGAATATAAGCATAAACGATTCCGGAACCCGTAGTCTTGTGATCCGAATGAGTTATATTAAATGAAAGACATACTTTTCCGTCAGTATACATTGAAGTTTTTATTTCATTTGCATAGTCTGTACTTTCGCGATCGAAAACGACCACAAACAGCGTACAGTCATCAAGGCTCGGAGCATGCCCGTTTCCCCTGAGAATGTTTGAAAAATCTGTATTATCAACGGCAGCAGCGAGCAGTTCAAACTCCTCATCGTTTTCAGCTGAATAATTTTTTAAAGGCAGTTTTTCGAGGAGTCCGGCATCATCAACATATCCTGCGCCCGTAAAGTACAGCGAACTTTGCGTATAATCGTTAGTATTTGGAACAGTCCAACCTGCATATTGAATATTCATATCAAAATATTTGGATGGAACGGCAGCAAAATAGGTAAATCCCGTCATTACCTCAGGAACAGGTTCTTCTGGTTCAGTAGCACGGCTGTCTTCGGTATCAACAAAAAACATTTTCTCGCCGTCAATAAGAAGTCCTCCCGCTTCACAGCTATAACCTCCGCTGCTGTAATTTTCCTGTTCAATAACATAAACGTAATCACCCAACGGATATTTTTCGGGATAGTCATCAGTGAGAATCGCATGGTAGCTTTCAGGCAAATCCACTAACTGTTCCTCATTGAAAACAAGCCATGAAGTTATACGGCTTTCATCATTATAACCGTAACTCGTACTTATAAATATATCCTGACCTGTAAGCAAAACTGCATTTTCGCTGTATTGAGACATATCAATTTCTTTCGGTATAGGAGAAGCTTCGGCGAATGTTACTGAGGCAGTCACGGTCGGAGAAGTTTCAGTCTCTGTTGGAACCTCTGTTTCAGCCTCATATTCTTTTGTAGTGTAAGTATCTGAAATATTATCAGATTCAGAGGATATTTTGGTTATAATATCGGAGGCATCGTGTCCGCAGGCAGTCATCATAAGTACAGATAATATCAGAAGAAATATTTTTCTTTTCATTGAAATGCTCCTTTCTTTCATGAAATAATATACTTATTATAGCAATATCAGTTAAAAATGTCAATAAAAATTAAACAACAAATATTTACAATATTAAAACAGCGTAAGCCGTAATACGGTTCACGCTGTTTTATGAAAGCCAAAGGTTAGATATAAAATAGACCTGCTCCCTGTAGAAACCAGAAAACAGGTTGACGATATGTTATGTTCGGGTAAATACCCAGCCTGAACTTGCGGATAAAGCTAAAGCATCACAACCGTATATTTCGAGATTAGAAAAAGGAGAACTTCGCCCCTCAATGCGGATCTGCAAGAACTTTCAGCCGCAAACAGCGATGCAATCTGCTCATAGCCTTCCTTCTTCGCTACAAAAGCAAAATAGGTGTACTTGTTTCGTGCCTGTGATTTTCCGGCAAATGCAGATTCAAGATTTTTTTCTGTCTATGTTCATGCATACGGTTTCATATTAATGTCCTACATTGTATCATAATATTAAATTTTAATGTGTATATTCTAAAATCAAGATTTTACTTCCCAAATCCGTCTCCAACAATTTCATCATTTTTTTCGCAAAAGGACAAGGATATCCAATGGGTGTTCCTTTCTGAATACAAGAAGCAAAAGCGATTGTATCAGCGCCTCGCTTTACAAGTTCCCTTGCTCGCAATACTATCTTTTTTCCAGGACATCCCCCGCAATTAATAAAACCAATTATTTCAATTTCTTCATCGATATCAGAAAACACTCCTAATTTTTCCTTAATAGCCTTAAAATCAGCTGTTCCAGGACAATAATCCTCCGTTTGCATACAGCGAATAATTCCTATTTTCATCTAATAAATTAGAAATTTATGCTATCATTTAAACTTCATATTATTCAAAACAATTTTCATGTTCACTCATGACAGCTGCCTCCATGACCGCTGCATCCATGCTTATTTTCACCACAGGAATGAACTTCATCGTGGTGACCATGATGATTACAGTGAACATCCGGATTATACGCAAGAGTTCCTGCCAGCAAAGCATTTACCGCATCGTCAGCACTTCCGGATACGCCGCCAAACAGCTTGATTCCGGCTTCGGCAAGCGCATTCTGAGCTCCGGCTCCGATTCCTCCGCAAATCAGCGTATCAACATTCATTCCGTAAAGCAGTCCGACTAACGCACCATGTCCGCTGCCGTTTGTGTCTATGATTTCAGAATCCTTTACCTTGCCATCTGCTATTTCATAAACCTTGAACTGTTCCGTATGACCAAAGTGTTGAAATACGTTTCGATTTTCATAAGTTACTGCAATTTTCATAATTTCTGTTTCCTTTCTGATATCAGCTTGATTATGAGCTGAAGAATTAATTCTGCCGCACCTTTTACCGCAGCATTTCCATGCAGAGCCATCACACAGTTCATAATTTCCTCCGGCAATGTGAAGTAATTTTCCATTAACAATGCAATCAGCAATTTTTGTCCTCGCCCGTTCATAAATCTCCGTGACTGTCGTTCGGGAAATATTCATCAGCAAAGCACACTGCTCATGTGTTTTCTTTTCGTGATCAATCAATCGAATCGTTTCAAATTCATCAACTGTCAAAACGACTTGTACTGCATTTTTAACTCCGCATGGTGCAAAACTGTCATATTCCGGTTTGGCGCAAATTCTTCGGCATCGGCTTGGTCTTGCCATACGCACACCTCCATTTCCGACATATGACGATAATATTATAACCCCAATCTTAAAAAAAGTCAAGACACTATGAAATTTATTAGCGGCCTTTTTCATAATGCTGATTTGTGATTTAATCACAGAAAGAAACTTTCTCTTATGGTATACTATTTATATAAATAAAAGAAGGAGATTTATTATGCCGAAAAGAAAAGCAATAGTCAGTATCTGTGAATGTGTAGCATGCGGATGCTGCATAAAAGTTTGTCCCAAAAATGCCATTACAATTCCAAAAGGTGTATTTGCCGAAATCAATCCTGAATTGTGTGTCGGCTGCGGAAAATGTGCCAAAGAATGCCCTGCAAGCGTGATTACACTGGAGGTGACAGAAAAATGAAGCAAAAGAAAAAATGGTATGACTATCTTTGGATATTCTCTCTTACATATCTCATTTTAGGATTTTTCAATATTCTGTTTGCATGGCTTGGATTGCTTTGCTTTTTCATACCAATTATCATATCAGTTGTAAAAGGCAGCAAGGCATATTGCAACAAGTATTGCGGACGAGGTCAGTTGTTTTCTCTGATAGGAGGGAAATTTGGTCTTTCACGCAAAAAGGATATTCCAAAATGGATGAAGTCAAAATATTTCAGATACGGATTTTTGATTTTCTTTTTTGCGATGTTTTTTCTGATGCTATGGAATACCTATCTGGTTTTTGCAGGGACAAAAGAACTGAATCAAACGGTTAAGCTGCTTTGGACATTCAAGCTCCCATGGCACTGGGCATATCATGGAACGCTGTTTTCACCGGGAGCAGCACAGTTTGCATTTGGATTTTACAGTGTCATGCTCACATCTACCGTTCTCGGCTTTGTTACTATGATTCTGTTCAAGCCTCGTTCATGGTGTGTATACTGCCCAATGGGAACAATGACACAGCTCATATGTAAAGCAAAAAATGTGACTTCATCACAGAAAGAAAAATAAAAACAGGGTATACTAAAGATACAATAAAATAAAGGATGGTAATTCATATGTCAGTTTTAAGTGTAAATAAAAATAATTTTGAATCTGTTAAAAACAGTGATAAGCCGGTTCTCCTTGATTTCTATGCCGACTGGTGCGGTCCATGCCGCATGGTATCGCCTTTGGTGGACGAAATCGCAAAGGAAAATCCGCAGTATCTTGTTGGAAAAATCAATGTAGACGAAGAACCAGAACTTGCACAGGCTTTTGGCGTAGCAAGCATTCCGACTCTTGTTGTAATGAAACATGGCAGGATCTTTCAGCAAGTTATTGGAGCAAGAACCAAGTCACAAATGCTTGCCATGTTAAAGGGCTAATTGACGCAGACGCTGTTTATCAAGAATTTTTATTCCCTTGCGGGACACTTCAACAATCCCCTCACCTGCAAAATATTTCAGCATTCTTGATACGACTTCACGAGCAGAGCCAATATATCGGGCGATCTGCTCATGAGTAAGTGTAATGATATCGGATCCGGTTCTCGTACTCTCGTCTGAAAGAAAAATCGCAAGCCGTTTGTCAATACTCATAAAGAGTATCTGCTGCATGACCCACATCACATCTGAAAAACGACTGACGGCAGTTTCAAGCGCAAATATTTTTATCTTTGGATTGCGAGCGGAAACTTCAGCAAAAGCAGAACCGCTGATAACATAGCATTCGCTGTCCTCTTCTGCGTCAACAAACACATCAAAGGTGATCGTCTGCAATACGCAAGAAGCCGACAGCATACACATATCGCCCTTATGCAGACGATATAGCGTAATTTCCTTTCCTTCTTCGGACATAATATAAAGACGCAGACTGCCGGAACGAACAAAAATCACGCCGGAGCATTCGTTGCCATCGTGAATGTTAGTGCCTTTCGGATAGTTCAAAGCAAATGAGTTGCGGCAGATAAAGCTGCGGTCGGATTCCGTTATTTCATTCCAGAACGGGAATATTTCCTGATAGACAGACTCAAACATTTTTTGTTCCATTGAAAAAACTCCTTTCAGAAAAGAGGTATAACTATATGAAAACGATTATTATTGGCGGTGTTGCCGGAGGGGCTTCCGCAGCGGCAAGACTGCGCAGACTTGATGAAACGGCAGAAATTATTGTGTTGGAGCGTGGGGAATATGTTTCCTTTGCCAACTGCGGACTGCCGTATTATATAGGCGGCGTTATTACCAATCAAAATCACCTGACGCTGCAAACACCGGAAAGCTTTTGGTCAAGATTTCGTATTGATGTCCGTGTGAACAGCGAAGCGGTAAAAATCAATCCCGAAACCAAAACAGTGACAGTTCATAATTTAAAATCAGGGAAAAGTTACAAGGAAAGCTATGATAACCTGATCCTTTCACCGGGGGCAGAGCCGATCAAACCAAATATTAGTGGAATCAACAATGACTTCGTGTTCACACTTCGTAATATTCCCGACACTTTAAAAATCAAAGAATATATCGAACGTACAATGCCGAAGTCTGCCGTTGTAGTCGGGGGTGGCTATATCGGCGTTGAAATGGCAGAAAATTTGAAAGAGGCAGGACTGGAAGTATCTATCGTGGAACTTGCCGATCATCTCATCACTCCTTTGGATTTTGATATGGCAGCCGATGTACATCGTTATATCAAATCAAAAGGAATCAATCTGTATCTGAGTAACGGTGTAAAAGTCCTCAACGAGCATACAGTCATTTTGCAAAACGGTGAAATTCATGCTGATATGGTTATTATGTCAGTAGGCGTTCGTCCTGAAACTGCATTGGCTAAGGAATGTGGTATCAAGACGAATCACCGTGGCAGTATTGTTGTTGACCAGAATATGAAAACTAATATTCCGCATATTTACGCTGTAGGAGATGCGGTAGAGGTGGAGGATTTTATCACAAAATCTCCTGCTTTCATCCCACTTGCCGGTCCTGCCAACAAGCAGGGACGCATTGCGGCGGATAATATTGCAGGACTGTCCTCAGAATATGCCGGTACGCAAGGTTCAGCTGTGCTGAAGCTCTTTGATATGACCGTTGCTGCGACAGGAATCAATGAAAAAAGTGCCAAAGCGGCAGGTATGGACTATGACAAAACCTATATTTACTCCGGTTCTCATGCTTCTTATTATCCCGGTGCGAGCAATATGTTAATAAAGGCGCTGTGGGACAAACAGACGCTGAAAATACTTGGTGCACAGATCGTCGGATTTGACGGCGTGGACAAGCGTATGGATGTATTGGCAACAGCAATTCGTTTTGGCGCAAAAATCACCGATCTTGCAGAACTTGAACTTTGCTATGCACCGCCATTCGGCAGTGCTAAAGATCCTGTTAATATGCTTGGCTTTGTCGCTGAGAATGTCATTAGCGGAAAAGTAAAACAATTTTTCTGGAATGATGTTGAAAATCTGCCTCGCGACGGCAGTGTGACGCTTCTTGATGTCAGAACTGCCACAGAAGTACAGCGTGGCAAAATAGATGGCTTTATTAACATTCCTCTGGATTCGTTGAGAGAACACATTTCAGAAATTCTCAAGGACAAGCCTGTTTACGTTCATTGTCACAGCGGACTTCGCAGTTATATCGCCTGCCGCATACTTTCAGGCAGCGGCTATGAATGTTTTAATCTTGCAGGCGGTTGGCGGCTTTACGAGTCTGCGATCAATGAAAAAAATGTTCCTGAATATATCTGCACTGAATGTAAATAACAAGAATCTGTGCGTTGAATTTTTATGTAACATGCTTTAGGCAACACCGCACAAAGATTGTGCGGTGTTGCCTTTATTCTTTTCCGTCGTTATAATCACACTTTTGACATTGCAACATGGAGTTTTCTTTATCTTCCTTATAGTAAGCACCTGCCCATCTGCAAATACTTTGCAAAATCGGAACAACAGAAGCTCCTTTTTCAGTCAATGAATATTCCACTCTCGGAGGAATTTCGTCATAAGATTTTCGATTTACGATTTCATTTTTAATAAGCGATTTCAGAGATGCAGCAAGTACAGCGTCAGTGATGTTGGATAACTCTTTACGCAGTTCGCTGTATCTAAGAGTTTCCTTTGCTGCTAAAACACATATAATGCGGGAATCCCACTTCCCGCCGAATACATCCAGCCCGTATTCCAGTGGGCAGCGTATATCCTTTTCAAGTTTTGGTTTGTACATGGTGATCACCTCAAGTTCTTTTTCTTCATTATATCACTATATATCAAAAAATACAAGTTACTATGAAAATTATTAGTTACTTTATGTCCTGCAATGCATAGGCTCCATTATTTTCTACAATAACCAAAATGGGTGCAGAATCATTTTATCTTCTGCACCCATTCTATTTTTTCATTTACAATGTTTTTTTGTTGTCAGCACCAGGAGTAGTTACGATAACCTTATCTGGTGTAATGATAAGAGCTCCTTTCGCCGTGGCTGCACCGTTAAACATTTTTTCAGCCATGTCTTTAAATGTTTTTACAATTTTGCCTTCTGTTACATATTCTGCAACACCCTTAGAGCCTGTTCACATTAAAATATAGCATCAAAAATCATAGCAAGCTGAACAAT
>CAJTYV010000003.1 GCA_910584195.1 uncultured Ruminococcus sp.
AAAATATTTTAACCCCGATTCTGCTTCCAGTTTCGGGGTTTTTTGACAGACTGAATCGCACAGCTTTATGCTGTGCGATCATTTTTTACGTTGCATTTACTGCACCGGGAACACTTCCCAGCGTTTTAGTTCCTCCGGATTCGTTGATACTGTCGAGGTCAAACCACTTCAAATCAACAGCTTTAGCGGTTGTATGCTCAAGATCAGTACTTCCGCCGTTAGTATTCACACCTACCCCATCAAGATTAAATATAGTTATCGGATGTGCGCCGATATAGCGATCATGTACTTTATTCGCTGAAACAACAGACTGTACCTTATAATCTTTTATGTAAATCTTATACACCATATCGTCAGTAACAATACGTCTTATCTGATTACCGATTTTTTCATTCCACTCATTCAAAGTAGCGGTACGTTCAGCCGAATAACTCAAATCGCTGGGGTTAAGTGCGTCTCCCTTAGCATCACACTGATGTCCACTTCTGCCGTCCCAATAATAATACCATTCATCACCCGAAGTATAAATATGATTGTTGAGAATTTTAGCATATTCCGTGCTTGCCCCCGGCAAAGCCGCTTTATATTTCCGCTCTGAAAAATCCAAATCGGTAATAATAGTTTGTGCAGCATTAAAAATAGCCTTGGCTTTCTGGTTTTGAGCCTTAAACTTTGAACGCCGCAGATAATTCGTCCACGCAGGTGTAACAATTCCTATTAAAACGCCAAATATCGCAATAACAACTACAAGCTCCATAAGCGTGAAGCCTTTTTTTCTACGCATAATAAGCCCTCCTAATATAAGCTTACTATTATTATACCAAAAAATTCACAATTTGTCAACAAAACCGTATATGGAATTATGCACAAGTTTTATTATAGGTATTTGTGCAAAAAGCCTTAACTATCTGCATTTTAAGTAGAATCGGCAGCGTTAGCCGTAGTTTTCGCAAGGTCAAGAGCATCTTGTAAAGTATATCCTGTCAATTTCTGATCGTAGTTCTTATTTGTCAGAATCAGCGGAAAAGTTCCAAAGTATTTTCCGCTTTTTGCAGCTGCCGCAACCGCCACGCCGTCTTTCATGTACACAGCAAAACTCTGATTAACAAGAGAGTCCGAATAATCAATAATGTATTGTGAGAAAGGAACATTATTGCTGTCCTTAACCGAGCTAAGATCTGTTCCGATACTTGCACGCAGACTATAATCGCCCGATGGAAGAGCCGCAAATTCTCCATCGTCATCGGCAAGAAGCGAATTCACAGCCTTTACGACCTCTTTTGCAGCGGAATTGGCAGCAGTTATTTTCGCTTTTTTTATATATCCAAGCATTGCAGGCACAAGAATAGCCGCAAGTACGCCGATTATCGCTATTACCACAATAAGTTCAATGAGTGTAAAGCCTCTCTTTTTCATATAAAATTCTCCCCTCAGTATATATTTGTTATGTTTATTGTAACAGATTATTCATATTTTGTCAATCGTAACAAAAGAAAAATCCATACATAACTTTGATATTTTTTTGTTAATATTTGACAACAAGCTTTAAAGCCTCATCAAGCTGTACGTCATGCTCAGTTCCTATATAGCCGCTGTCCATGTCAACTTCAATATCAGGTTCAATTCCTATATCATGATAGCACTCCCAGTCGCCAACCGTATAATAACCATGAGTATATTTAATATTTCTTCCTTTAAATATAGCCATATCCTGATAAATGCCTTTTCCGAACGTGGTAGTTCCGACAAGAACCGCATCACCGTACTGTTTCAGAAGCGCAGTAAGAATCTCCGCGGCGCTTGCCGTATTTTCATTTACAAGAACGACTATGGGTACATCGTATTTTATATTTTCCGATGTTGAGTAAACCTCGTTTTCCCCGTCAATACTATGCATAACAGTTTCGGACTTTCCAATAAAATCATCAGCTATGCCAACAGAAAGCTGCGTATATCCGCCGTTGTTTTCACGTAAATCAATTATTATCGAATCAAAATTATTTTTGTCTGTCAGCTCTTTAAAACGAGACACCGACTCATCAACCATAGAGTTAATGGATATATACAGCGTATTTCCGTACATTTTACTTTTTACGCCTGTTAATTCCTCCATATCCGTAACGCAAACGAATTCAAGCTCCAATTCTTTTCCGTCACGTTCAAGAGTAAGCGTTTGCTTTTTTCCGTTTTCGCCTGTCAGCTTAACTATATTTTTATATTTTTCTATCGCTTTTCCGTCTATTTTTTTAATTATATCGCCAACCTGTATGCCCTGCTTATCCGCAGGCATTCCTGAAATTACGCAAGAAAAATACGGCTCTTCATTTTCATTGAAATGCACTTTAAAACCGCTGTTCTTTGCTGTTTCCGAATTATTCACCTTATTCACAGCATAATCAATTGTATCGTCATCTTCAACAGGTATAAACACAGTGTATTTATCGTCGTACAATCTGAAATAAGCGTCGATCACGGCATCTTCATCAACTTTTTCAGGAGGTAGCATTCCCAAATCATTTTTTGCAAAGTCGTCAAGCTCTGTCAAAAGAGGGTATCTGTCCATAAAGTTTATTTTTTTATAGTTGGCAAGATAGGTACCGCCTGCGCCTATGCCTGCCGAACATGCAAAGGCGAGTATCAATAGAAACGTTTTTTTATTTCTCATGCTTTTTTCCTCTCCTTTCACAGTTCATTGTACTATAAAAAATATCCTTTGTCAAGTATAAAAATCGCCTCTCAAATTGAGAGGCGATTTATTATTTGTTATTTACTGACAAGCTTGATCAAGTAGAAGAATGAGCAGCATTGTATGCAGCTTCAACAACAGTCTGCGCACCTTCCCTAGTTTTAGTAGCCAACTTTTCATCGTAGTTCTTATTGTTCCATACAGCGGGATATGAACCGTAGTACTTACCAGCCTTGGCAACTACGCAAATACATACGCCGTCTTTAGTTAAATAAGAATATTTTGCAGAAGATACTGTATCAGAATAGAATTTCGCATACTTAAGAATGTCATCCTCACTTGCCGCAGCAGACAAGTTATGATTCTTCCATCCATCAGCAGGAGGATCTATTGTACCTTCTTCTTCCATATCCTCAAGACCGGAGTTAATGTTAGTCATGATTGTCTTAGCGTCTGCATTAGCAGCCTGGATCTTAGACTTCTTTACGTAACCAAGCATTGCGGGAACGAGAATAGCTGCGAGTACGCCGATGATAGCGATAACAACGATCAGCTCAATAAGGGTAAAACCTTTTTTTGTTGTTTTCATAGTTGAAAACCTCCTTGTATTAATCTCTGTGCATCTGCACTATGTTTTTGGGTTTGGGTATCTTTCTGCCCCTCTTCCCTTTCGGTAACTATAGTATACCACTTCATTCATAATTTGTCAATAGAATCTCGAAATTTTTTTCAAAATAATTGCAATTTTTACATCGCAACGGTAAATAGCCATTTATTTTTTGTCGTTTTCGTCATATTGCACAAGAGTATATGAATAATTAATTTGTTTTAACTATATACATATAAAATTTTAATATCTCGGAGTACAGCTTTTAAGGGTTCGTATCAGTTAATTTTTCGTTCATAATCAAAATTTATTGGGGGTACACTGTCATGTCCCCCCAATAAATTAACCTTTTAATTCTACTCGTCTAATTTTTCCGCTTATAGTCTTTGGAAGCTCATCGCGGAACTCAACGATCCTCGGATACTTGTAAGGCGCGGTATGCTCCTTTACGTACTGCTGGATTTCCTTTTTAAGCTCGTCTGTACCCTCTGTTCCCTTAACAAGAACGATAGAAGCCTTAACGACCTGACCTCTTACAGGGTCGGGAGCGGCAGATACTCCGCACTCCAAAACGTAAGGAAGCTCCATAATAACGCTTTCTATCTCGAAAGGTCCTATACGATAACCCGAAGATTTAATAACATCGTCAACACGTCCGACATACCAATAATAGCCGTCCTCGTCTTTCCAAGCCGTGTCGCCCGTGTGATATATCCCGTGGCTCCATGCCTCTTTGGTCTTTTCATCATCTTTATAATAGCCGAGGAAAAGTCCGGGAGGAGTGTTTTTATCTGTGCGGACAATTATTTCGCCTGTTTCTCCGGGCTTTACAGGATTTCCGTCAGGGTCGACTATATCGACGTCATACTGAACGTTAGGCTTACCCATAGAACCGGGACGCGCCGTCATTCCTACGAAATTTCCTATAACAAGAGTAGTTTCGGTCTGTCCGAATCCCTCCATAAGCTTTACGCCCGTTGCTTTCAGGAACTGATTGTAAACCTCGGGATTAAGAGCCTCGCCCGCAACCGTAGCGTATTTTATGCTGCTGAGGTCGTACTTTGACAAATCTTCCTTAATAAAGAATCGGAACATTGTCGGAGGCGCACAGAAAGTGGTGATACCATACTTTTTGAACATCGGCAGAATCTTATCCGCATGGAAACGCTCGAAATCATAGACAAAAATACATGTCTCGCTGAGCCACTGACCGTACAGCTTACCCCAAAGAGCTTTACCCCAACCCGTATCCGAAATGGTAAAATGAATACCGTTAGGATCGACGTTATGCCAATAACGCGCCGTAACAAAGTGTCCCAAAGCATACAAATGGCTGTGTGCCGCAATTTTAGGATAACCCGTAGTTCCCGATGTGAAGTACATAAGATTAGTCTCATGACCGCACGAAAGTTCGTTCGGATCTGTAGGTCGGTTGAAAACCTCGCTGCATCCGCTGATTCCCTCGTCAAAATTGAACCAGCCCTCACGTTCTCCCTTAACGATCATTTTGGTTATCTTCATACCGCATTCTTCAACGGCGAGATCAACCTGATGTGCAACGTCGCCGTCGGCAGTACAAACTATAGCCTTAACGTCGGCAGCTTCGAAGCGATATGTAAAATCGTGCTGTACAAGCTGATTTGTAGCAGGAATTACCACCGCGCCGAGCTTGTGAAGCGCAATGATCGAAAACCAGAACTGATAATGTCTTTTCAGAACAAGCATGACTTTATCGCCTTTTTTGATTCCCATAGAACGGAAATAATTGGCGGTCATGTTGGAATATTTTTTCATATCGGCAAACGTGAAACGCTTTTCGCTGAAATCGTCCGCAACATAAATAAGAGCAGTTTTATCGGGATTCTTCGCAGCAAGGAAGTCTACAACATCAAAGCCGAAATTGAACGTCTCAACGTTCTTGAAGCTTATAGCTTTCATTGCGCCGCTTTCGTCCGTTTCTACTTCCACAAATCTTTCAGCAACGGGATTTTCCACTTTAGCAAGGTCAAAATTTGTAACGCCGGGCAAAATAACGGGTTCAATATGCTGAATTGCTTTCTGAGCGGAATTATTACCGAATACGACAGCGTAGAATTTACATTCTTTGCCGCCTGCCGCCCACTCGTCATGAGGCTCGGAACTGTCATAATAGATAGAATCGCCCTCGTTAAGTATTTCCACATTGTCGCCCACTCTTACTTTGAGCTGACCGCTGACAACTATATCCATCTCCTGACCCTCATGAGTATGGGGGTGAGAAACTCTGAATTTTTCGTCAACGTACGGAATAGTCACAAGAAAAGGCTCGCCGATTTTGTTCTTGAAATTCGGTGCAAGACGCTGATAGGTCAGACCCTTTCTTCTTGCGATCGGCAGACCCTCGCCCGCTCTCGTAATGTCAAAACTATTGATATGCGGAGATTCGCCCTCCATAAGGTCGGTGATATCGACTCCGCACTCGTTTGCGAATTTATAAATAAAGGTGAAGCTGAAATCCTTAGCTCCGCCCTCGTATGCTAAATACTCGTAAGCGGAAACGCCGCACTTTTCAGCCATTTCCTCGGGAGTAAAGCCTACGCTTTCACGAGTCAGTCTAATTCGCTCGGCTACCTCTCTTATCTTAAATTCGGGATTAATATTCATAGCAAGCCTACTCCTTTCTCCTTTCAGACAAAATTTAATTTAACGTACTTTAATTAATAATATACGCTTTATGTATCCGAAAGGTCATTGAATCGGATGTTTTTGGACTTTCGCATTGTAAATCGACAAAGTCCCCGATCCGTGCTTACATAAAGACAATTTTAACATATTTTTTTTGATTTGTCAATATCAGTTTTGTTAAAACGCATTGAAATCCCCATATAAAAAATCAATATATATTTGTAAAAAAACAACACAATTACAGTGTCGATATTCATATTTTTATAATACTTATTGTATAATTTTTTCTTGTGCAAAACGTAGAAAAGCTTTGTGCAAAGTGACGAAACAGGCTTAAAACCCTTTATTTTTTCGTGAAAATATGGTAAAATTAAGACAGATTAAAAAACCAAAGTTAAACGGTGTGTATATTATTTGATTTATCGGAGGTGTCGGATATGATGAATGCTTTAAAAAAAATTATCTCTAAAACAACTGGATTTCTAACTGCGGTCACTATGATTTTCACTATCGCCGCGTTTCCGGCAAAGGATTCGTACGCAGAAGAGATAACGGATACTCAGCTCAGCGATATGGCAATAGAAATTGCGTTTCTCGTAAACGAACTCAGAGCCGAAAACGGACTTAATCCCGTATACGTAGTTCCCTACCTCTGCGATACCGCAAGAGTTCGCGCAAGAGAATGTATAGGCGAATTAAGTCACCTGAGACCCGATGGATCAAGATTTTCATCAATTATTGATTACAACCTTGTTCCGTACAGCGTTCTGTTTGAGAACATCGCGGCAGGCTACGGCACTCCCGAAGAAACAATGGAACAATGGAAACATTCGGAAAAGCACTTTCAAACCATGCTTAACCCTAATATCACTCATATGGGAGTAGGCGTTGCGTACGAACAAAACAGTCCTTATCAATGGTACTGGGAACAGACTTTCGCCGTTATGGACGGCTTCCACTTCGACAACGAATATATCCCCCAGAAACACGAAATTATTCCGCAGGCCGAGGGCGATCTTTCAGGCGATGCGGTTGTGGACACTTTCGATTATCTCATACTCGCAGATTATATTTACAAAACAGCCAACAACATTCCCGTATACCTCAACGATGCTCAGCTTGAAACAGCGGATTGTTTCCGCGACGGCATTATAACGGAATCCGATGCAAAAGTCCTTGTCCGTTATATTCTCGGAGAATACGACAGTCTGCCGTATATCTTCTGACGGACGCAAGCGCAGTTTTTAAAGTTCACTATAATAAATCAGCGTTTTTTATTTTTTCTATTTCGATATTTACTTTTTTCATAATTTACCTCTTTTCATAAAGCAGATGCCCGGCATAAAAACCGGGCATCTGCTTTTATTTTATTCCAGATATTGACCCAGCTCAGGCTTATCGAGACAACGACATCACGGTTATTAGAACTTATTTCAGTTCTAACGCTAATTTCTAAACGCTGACAATCAAGATCATGAGAAAAATCCTATCATGCCGCAAATTTGTCTATTGTTATTTAATAGGTTAGTATAAGTTTAGCGACTATATATACACATCGTATTTTTATAGGAAAAAACCGAAATATTTGGGTATAAAAAACAAAAAATTCATGGTATAATCTAATCATAGAAAGAGAACAGAAAGCACGACAGGCAGCCAAAACAAATAATTTTAAGCTCTATCGTAATAAACGAGTTTCTCTATACAAATTGTATTTAACCGTAAGGTTCCAAATTTTTCGGAGGTGTACATTATGATGACAATCACAATGAAAATAATTAAGAAAACTATAAGCGCTCTTGCAGCCCTCGCATCTATTGCAACTTTAGCATTCTCAACTATGGGTAATGCTTTCGCGGCAGAAGAGTACTGCGACGATGAACTGAGATCCATGGCTAACGAAGTTGCTATCCTTGTAAATGAAGTGAGAGCAGAAAACGGTCTCGATCCTCTCTACGTTGTTCCTTACCTCAACGAACTTTCCGACATCAGAGCAGTTGAAACGATCGAGGATTTCAGCCATTCCAGAGGCGGCAAGAGATTCACATCCATTATAGATACTTCTGTTGTAGATTACTTCTCGGCAGCCGAAAATATCGCCTGCGGTTATGGTACGGCAGCCGAAACGTTCCAGCAGTGGATGAATTCAGACGGTCATAAGAAAAATATTCTCAATCCGCACATGACTCACATAGGCATAGGCGTTGTATATGACAGCGAAAGCGATTATGGCTGGTACTGGCAGCAGATGTTCGTTGAAACAGATCAGGTTCTTGAAAACCAGTATCTCCCCACAGATTATGAAGTAGTCCCCAAGGCTGAAGGCGATATAAACGGCGATGGAGTAGTCGACAGCTTTGATTATCTCGGTCTCTGCGAATACATCTATAAAACAAAAAATGATATTCCCGTTTACATGAACGAAGCTCAGATAGAAACTGCCGATTGTTTCCGCGACGGCATCATCACAGAAGCAGACGCCAAGGTTATGGTACGTTATCTCCTCGGCGAATACACAAAACTTCCATTTGAGTTTTAATTTAAGCTTTCCTGATACTTCCTATACACACAGCAAGGAATCCGCTCGAAAAATCGGGCGGATTCCTTGCGTTTACACAATCAAACCGCAAAATGTTTAAATTTTCTTGACAATTAATAAAAGTTTTGTTATAATATGTATAGTATACAAGACGCAGTAAACGATAAAATTATCCGAAAAAACGCGATCCAAGAAATACTGAGCAGACTTTTAAAGGAGGAGTTTATATGAAGATTAAAACAGCGGCGGGAATTCTTTGCGCAGCTCTTGCAATAAATTCAACAGTTCTTGTTCCGCCCGCAGAAAACGCTAACGGCGCAGATATTATCATGGGTGACATAACGGGAGACGGAATTATAGATACATACGATCTCGTACTGCTTCGTCAGATTTCAAGTAAAACCGATACAGCCTCAACTCAGCAGAAAATCGCCGGCGATCTGGACGGAAGCGGAAGCATTGACGCTGCAGATCTCAAACTGCTTTCCGATCATCTTTTGGGAATGGACGTTAAATTCGCCGCACCCATAATTCCTACAGAACCGCCAACAGACCCTCCTGTAACAGCATCAAAATACTACGCTTCAGATGCCGTTATTTATAAGGGCGTTACGGAAACTGTAAACGAAGGTTTCGAAAGCGAAGCCTACGCCAACTTTAACAATGAAATAGGAAGCTTTGTAGAATGGACTGTCAACGCCCCGTCTGACGGAAATTATACCGTTGATTTCCGCTATGCTAACGGAACTGATGTGAACCGTCCGATCAAGCTCATAGTGAACGGAGATAAGGAGTACGGTCAGTACGTTGATTTCAACGGTACAGGCGCATGGACTTCGTGGAGCAACCAGACTGCCGTCGTTTCACTGAAAGCCGGAAAAAACACTCTGAAAGCATATGCTACTACTCAGAACGGCGGTCCCAACGTTGATTATGTCGCAATATCCGCTTCAGATACAGATGCCCCTCATGAAAAGGCAACTCAGGGCAAACGCATGGAAAAACTTAATCGCAGCGTTATTTCCGCACACGCCAAAAACGGAAATCTTATAAGCTGGAGACTTCTTGCAACCGATAATGAACAAACTATATTCAAGCTATGGAAAAACGGTAAAGAAATGCTCGGCGAGTTTACAACAGATCAAGCAACTAATTACTTCGACAACGGAGGAACTGCCTCCGACTGGTATACCATAGATGTGCATGTAGGAGACGAATGCACGGAATTTGCTCAGGCATCGACCAATTTTACCAACACAAACAGCGGACAAAGCGGCGCATATATGGACATTAAGCTTCAGCAACCCGCCGATCTGACCATGCCGGACGGTTCTGTATGCTCATACTCTCCTAATGACTGCTCTGTCGGGGATGTGGACGGCGACGGCGAATATGAACTGTTTGTCAAATGGTATCCATCAAATGCTCAGGATAATTCCAAAGGCGGATATACGGGCAATATTTATATAGACTGCTATAAACTCAGCGGAACTCGTTTGTGGCGCGTTGATCTCGGACATAACGTGCGTGCCGGAGCGCATTATAATCAATTCCTTGTATACGATTTTGACGGCGACGGCATTGCGGAACTGATATGCAAAACTTCGGACGGTACTGTTGACGGCACAGGAAACGTTATAGGCGACAAAAATGCCGACTACCGCGCTTCCAGCGGATATATACTTACAGGAAACGAATTTCTCACACTATTTGACGGTGCGACCGGCAAGGCTCTCGATACTATCGACTATAAGCCGGGGCGCGGAAATGTAAGCGACTGGGGCGATAACTATGGAAATCGAGTGGATCGCTTTACCGCATGTGTTGCATACCTCGACGGTCAAAATCCTTACGCCTGCTTCGGACGCGGCTACTATACCCGTGCGGCAATGACCGCTTACACGGTTCAGAACGGCAAACTTAAAGAATACTGGGCGTTTGATACAGGACACAATTCGTCTGTCAAAGGATACGGCGACGGTAACCATCACTCAATGGGTGCGGATGTTGACGGGGACGGCAAAGATGAAGTTGTACTTGGTTCTGCCGTAATAGACGATAACGGCAAGCTGCTCTATACGAGCGGTCTCGGACATGGAGACGCTATTCACATCGGCGACTTTGATCCAACTAATCCCGGCGTTGAAATATTTATGTGCCATGAGGAAGAAAAAAGCGGCTTCGGAATTTCTTTACGCGACGGAAAAACAGGAAAACTCCTTTTCAAAGAAGACGGTGCCGGGGATACCGGAAGATGTATCGCCGATAACCTTATCGCAGGAAACGGCGGCGCTGAAATGATAGGTTCTCATAACGGAAATGTATACTCCTGCACAGGAGACCATAAGCAAGTACTTTCATGGTCGGAAATAACTAAATGGGGACAAAACTCCGTAGTTTACTGGACTGACACTGCGGAGAGAGCCGTTCTCGACCGTACAATGGCTGATCAGTACGGAAAAGGAAGAGTATTTACAGGCGATGGCGCAGGATATAACAATGCCTCAAAGTCCAACGCATGTATTACAGCCGATATTATGGGCGATTGGCGCGAGGAAATGCTTTTCCCCGTAGGCTCTGACACTATCAGGGTATTTACAACAACTTACACCACAGAATACAATTTATACACACTTATGCACAATCCTCAGTACAGAATACAGACAGCCGCGCAGAACAACGGCTATAATCAGCCTCCGCATACTGATTTTTATCTTGATTCCGTAGAATACACGCGTCCTGAGGAGCATGACGTTTGGACTAATTAAGCTAAAACCGTCATATGAGCTGAATTTCTCATATGACGGTTTTTATTGAGCTTTCTGAAATAAGTAAATTACAAAGTAAGAACCGCTGTCTTGTTTAAGACGGCGGTTCTTTTGAAAGGAAGTTTATTATGAAATGTCTTATTCGAGGGCGCCTTTAAAAACCTCTTTTGAGAAAAATCAGTCGTCAGCGCCGTCTTATACATGCCTATCTGATTTTCGATTGTTCAAACAGGCTTTTAAAGATGCCCTTGAATCTTTAATCAGAATACGAAGGGAAGGCTTGTGTATTCGCCGAGTATATATCTTGCCATAACCTTTGCGTCAGCCTCTGATACGATACCGTCGCTGAAGCAATCCGCTGCCTCTATCTGAGCTTCGTTAAAGTATACGGGGTAATCTGTCTTTTTCTTGCGGAGATAATCTGTAAGAAGGAGATAATCGAATGTATCAACTATGCCGTCACCTGTTACATCGCCTATAGATTCGGGAACGATTTCCGTATCGGAAGGAAGATACTGATCCTCAAATTCTTTGCTTGTAGCTACGAAAACCTGCTGCCAGTACCAGCCGTATTCTGAATCTTCATCGTAATATACGCCGATTCCCATATGAGTAATATCGGGGTTCATAACGTTTGCCCAGTGACCGGAAGAATTTTTCCACTGATTGAAAGTCTCTTCTGCCGTACCAAAGCCGCCTGCAAGATTTTCAAGAGCAAGACCGTAAGGAACTTCGTCCGTATCTATAGTTGATGCGAAGCTGCTGCCGTCTTTTCTTGAGTGGCTGAATAATTCGGAAGATTCCAACGCTCTTATTTCAGCAACCTCTCCAAGATAAGGGAGAACGTACAAAGGTTTCAGACCGGCTTCAGCTCTCGCCTCATTAACAAGAATAGCAATTTCATTTGTAAGAGCCGCCGCCTGCTCATCTGTAAACTCCTCAGTTGCGTTTGCGGGAATATAAGCAGCCATCATTGCTGTCATAATAACTGCGGAAATAAAGCTTATCATTCTCTTAACCATTTTCTTAGCACTTGTCATCATAATACACACCTGTTAAACCTTTCTTATATTGTACAAATCGTAATACATGCTTCTCGTAATTTTTTCGGCACTCATTACAATAAGTATATTTAATTTTATTGTTTTATGTTTGGAAGTTTTTGTTTTTTCTCGTCCCTTCCATGATTCTATTATATCATGCCGCCAATAAAATAAATACCCTAAAATTCCGAAATTCACCATTAAAATTACGATATGTATACATTTCCTTTCAAACAAAACATAAAACAATCACCGATTTATACAATTTGTTTATATTATGTATAAAAGTATAAGCTTTAGCAAAATTTCGATCCATGCGCATTCAGAGCAAAAAGACATAAAAAAAAAGACACTTTAAAGCATCCTTTTTTGATTCCATATTCTATTCAAAAACAATTAACCGGTTCGGCATTATCATCGAATTGTATATTTTGTGTATACATATAATCACTAAGGACTCCATCAGAACTATAGCCTTCATATTGAACCAGAATCCCTGTATTTACATCAACAAGAAATTCAAACGTTTCTACGTTTAACTTCCCACCATACGCTTCGCTTGTTCTTCCATTAATTATATAGCACGTCAAACCGTTCTTTTCAGTTGTTCCCGTTATCTCCCAAAGCTCCTGATCCTGCAAAAAACCAAAAGCCATTTCTTGTGGAAAAAGACATATCGAAGCAAACGGAACATTTGTAGGATTCTGTCTGAATCTATATATAGGATAACCGTCGTCTGCTGTTGAAATACGTTCGCTGTCATCAATAGGCTCACAATCGGACAGATAAGTAACATTGCCTTCAACTGTATCCGTTGAACCTTCTGATACGGTTGTCATCAGTCCGTCAGCACAGTAAACAACATTATCAAAATCCGAAAGTGAATAAGCGGAAATAGTTTCCACATTGTCGCTTGAGCATAATGCACTCGCACTGTAAGATTCCGAATTAATCAAATCAGTCTGAAATGTAATAACATTGATCGAATCATTTCCATCAGCCCTTATAACAGTTCCTGATGCCGTATTATAGTAATCGACAGTATTCAGCATCATATGGTAAACATCCGATTTATCAGCAATTGTATAATCAACCGCCTTTTCAAGGGTACGAACTTCCTGAACGTCCTGGGATTGCGTAACATTTTCCTGTGAAACCGGAGTTTCCGCATGTTCCTCGTTTATTTCGGCATATGTCTCATTTATTAAGCTTTTCCCATTAATGTCCATTATGAAAGCAGACGCTGCAATACCGCCTATGACAACAATCGAAGTCAAAATTGTAATATATTCTTTTTTCATAAATATACCTCCGTTAATCAAGTTAAGGCAATTGGCAGTAATAAGAATTTTTTCCGCTTCATAATATATTAAACCTCCTAAATTAAATAAGATTTGTAATTTTTAATTACAATATTATTCTACATCATATAAAGCGAAATGTCAATAGCGAAAGTCAACAAATATATCCCATTATCTTTGTCGTACATTGCAATGAATTGATATAGATGTATTTTATAACAAAAAGACAGATGCAATTTTGATATTTATTTCCATATGCAGAAATTAAAATTGTATATTTTTCCGAAAATCACAAATACCCCTTGATTTTATAGAAAAAGGTGGTAAAATATAATTAGCACTCATAAACTAAGAGTGCTAAACAGGCAGCGAGTCGATGCAGACATTGCCGACCGTATTCTCTCTCGCATATTGGGTATGCGAGTTGCCGCAGACATTGCCTTAATCAAAACAGAAGCATCGCCGCTTCTGAATCAAAATATTTATAATCAGGAGGTATTTTTATGAACATCAAACCTTTACAGGACAGAGTAGTTGTTAAAATGGCGGAGGCTGAGGAAACTACTAAAAGCGGTATTATCCTCTCCGGCTCAGCTAAAGAAAAGCCTGAAATTGCAATTGTTGCCGAGGTAGGCCCCGGAACTTCCGAAGTTTCTATGGAAGTAAAGAAAAACGATAAGGTTCTTATCTCCAAGTACTCGGGCACCAACGTTAAGCTTGACGGCGAAGAATATATCATTGTCCGCATGGAAGACATTCTCGCAATCGTAGACTGAACGCAGCGTTAAGAACAATTTCCACAAATTATATATAAAGGAGTAATCAGAAATGGCTAAAGATATTAAATACGGCGAGGACGCAAGAAAATCCCTTCAGGCAGGTATTGACAAGCTTGCCGATACTGTAAGAATAACAATGGGTCCCAAGGGCAGAAACGTTGTTCTTGACAGAAAATTCGGCGCTCCCCTTATCACTAACGACGGCGTTACCATTGCAAAGGACATCGAGCTTGAGGACGCTTTCGAAAACATGGGCGCACAGCTCGTTAAGGAAGTAGCTACAAAGACAAACGATGCGGCAGGAGACGGTACTACAACAGCTACTCTTCTTGCTCAGTCTATCGTTCGCGAGGGTATGAAGAACATCGCAGCAGGCGCAAATCCAATGGTACTTAAAAAGGGTATCGCAAAGGCTGTTGACGCTGCTGTAAAATCTATCGTTGACAATTCAAAATCCGTTGAGGGCAGCGAAGATATTGCAAGAGTAGGTACGGTTTCTTCCGCTGATGAATCTGTCGGCAAACTCATTGCAGAAGCTATGGAAAAGGTAACGGCAGACGGCGTTATTACTATCGAGGAAAGCAAGACAGCCGATACCTACAGTGAAGTAGTCGAGGGTATGCAGTTTGACCGCGGTTATATTTCTCCCTATATGGTAACCGATACGGACAAAATGGAAGCCGTATACGATGACGCTTTCGTTCTTATTACAGATAAGAAAATTTCCTCTATTCAGGAAATCCTCCCTCTCCTTGAGCAGATCGTTAAAATGGGCAAAAAGCTCGTTATCATCGCTGAGGACGTTGAGGGCGAGGCTCTTACAACTATCATTCTCAATAACCTCAGAGGAACTTTCAAGGTAGCTGCTGTAAAAGCTCCCGGCTTCGGCGACAGACGCAAGGAAATGCTCAAGGATATTGCCGTTCTTACAGGCGGCGAAGTTATTACAAGCGAACTCGGACTTGAACTGAGCGAAACTACTGTTGAACAGCTCGGTATGGCTAAACAGATAGTTATTCAGAAAGAAAACACTATCATCGTTGACGGCGCAGGCGACAAGGACGCTATCAAGTCCAGAGTTGCTCAGATCCGCGCTTCTATCGAGACAACAACTTCCGATTTCGATCGCGAGAAGCTTCAGGAAAGACTTGCCAAGCTCGCAGGCGGAGTTGCTGTTATCAAAGTAGGTGCGGCTACTGAAATTGAAATGAAAGAAAAGAAGCTCCGCATTGAGGACGCTCTTGCTGCAACAAAGGCTGCTGTTGAAGAGGGTATCGTTGCAGGCGGCGGTACCGCTTACATCAACGCTATCCCCACAGTTGAGAAAATGCTCCCCACTCTTGACGGAGACGAAAAAACAGGCGCTAAAATTATTCTCAAGGCTCTTGAAGCTCCCGTTCGTCAGATCGCAGAAAACGCAGGTCTTGAAGGCAGCGTAATCGTTGACAAAATCAGACGTTCACGCAAGGCAGGATACGGTTTCGACGCTTATAACGAGGTCTACACAGACATGATCCCTGCCGGTATCGTTGATCCTACTAAGGTAACGCGTTCCGCACTTCAGAACGCCGCATCCGTTGCCGCAATGGTGCTTACTACGGAAAGCCTTGTTGCCGACCTTCCTGAAGAAAATCCTGCTCCTGCAATGCCTGCCGGCGGCATGGGCGGAATGTATTGATCTGCAAACAGTTTCAAATAATATTGTAATTGCAAATAAACACCGCATAAAGCCATTAGCGTGCTTTATGCGGTGTTGTTTTTTGCGGAAATAATATCAGCGTAAATACCTATAGATGTAGGGATAGTTTTCCGTAAAAGACTGTTGCAATTTTTTCAAGGGTATGCTATAATTTATGTATAAAACGACCGTAAATTTCCCGAAAAGGAGCGAAATCATAATGAAATATCCCATAAAAAAAGTTCTTTCAATCGTATCGGCAATATCAGCCGCAGCGTTTTCTCTTAATGTTCTTAACGTCTCGGCTGATGTTATCCCTAATCCTGTAATAAGCCGAAACTGCCCTGTATATTCCGATACGGCAGGTCAACCTACGGCAGCGAATGACGAACATTATTTCTCATTCTGTTTCATAACTACACCCGGCTATCTTGCGTACGATCTTTCCGCTGTTCCCGAAGCAGAACGCAAACAGATCATTGCGGTATGGTACAACACAAGCTCATATGACAACATAGGCAACTATAAAAACCGAAATATGGAACCCTCGGACTATACGATTGAAGTCAACTCTGCTCCCGGCGGAGAATATCCCACAGACGGCTGGGAAATCGCTGAAACAGTTTCGGGCAACACCCTTAGTTCACGTCAGCATCTTGTCAATATGGAAGGATATAACTGGATTCGCCTTAATATCTCTAAGGCAGACGATTCCGACGGAAAACAGGCAGGCATTAACTTTGATATTCACAACGTTTCCGAAGGAGTGTCCGACAGCTGGCTTTTTTTGGGAGACTCCATTACATCCGGGGGCATGAACAACTGCTACGGCACAGGCTTTGCCGCACACATCAACACCATTGACAGCCGCTATTTCCCGATTCAGGAAAACGGCGGAATAGGCGGAATCCGCAGTATTGACGGAAAAGAAAATATCAATCGCTGGCTTTCAGTCTCCCATGCAAAATACGTCAGCATCGCTTATGGTACAAACGATTGCTGGGGAAATCCGAACGCTGCCGATGCCTATTACGAAAATACCAAATATATGATAAACGCAGTTTTGGAAGCAGAAAAAATCCCGGTGCTGCCCAAGATCCCGGCTTCGTCAAATGAGGATGTTAAGGACAATGTTCCGATTTATAACGCAGTTATAGAGCGACTGTACGATGAATACGGCGATAGACTTATAAAAGGTCCTGATTTCGAGACTTTCTTTTCAGAGAATCCCGATTATCTCAGCGGAGACGGTGTTCACCCGTCTGACATTGGCTACGCGGCTATGCGTGAGGAATGGGCAAAGCTCATGTACGAAAGAGTCTACACAGCCGAAAACCCTTCGCCTACCGAGGCTGTAAAGCCTACTGAGCCTTCAACATCATCGGCGGACATTCTCTGCGGCGATGCAAACTGCGACGGAGAAGTTACTATCGCAGATTCAACCGCTATTTTGCAGTCTCTCGGAAATCCTGATAAATACGGACTTTCAGAGCAGGGTGCCAAAAATGCCGACTGCTGTAATACGGGCGACGGCGTTCTGCCCAGCGATGCCCTTGCAATTCAGAAGCTCGACGCTAAACTGATAGCTTCTCTGCCAACATATGACTGGATCCAATTACCTCCTATTACATAAAATAGTCCAACGAATTATAAAGTTAAATAAAGCCGGACACGGCATGCTGTGTCCGGCTTGCTGTAATTACATTGTAACCACGAAGCAAATGCTCCTGCCCTCTTGATTCTCTACCTGAACCTTGAATTTATGCTTATCAATAATGGATTTTGCTATTGCAAGTCCCAGTCCGTATCCTCCTGTGGAACGATTTCTCGATTCATCGCTGCGATAAAAACGCTCAAAGAGCTTGTCGACCTCCTCCTCGCGTACTCCGCTGCCTGTATTGTAAACGGCAAGAACCGCTTTGCCGTCCTCCTTTGTAAGCGATACGCGGACAGTTCCTCCGTCTTTTGAATATTTCAGAGCGTTGTCAATAAAAATCCCGACCATTTGCTTGATATGCTGTTCGCTGCCCACTATCATTATTCCGTCGTCCACATTCAGCACAAAATTCTTACGGCTCTCAAACGCCTGACACTCAAACGGCAGAGCGGCGTTTGTAACGGCACGGCTCAAATCAAATTCGCATGTAATAAACTCCCGCGCGCTGTTTTCAAGCCGTGTAAGACTGAGCAGATCGTTTACAAGAACGTTCATTCTGTCCGCCTGATCCTGTATGTAATTAAGCCATTTATTGGTTCCTATCTCACCCGATAATACATCCGCATTGGTCGAAATTACTGTGAGAGGAGTTTTAAGCTCGTGACTCGCATCGGAAATAAACTGCTTCTGATTATCAAAAGTTACTTTAAGCGGACGAACTATAAGTCCGCTGAGAAAATATGCCGCCGCCGAAAGAAGTATCAGGCTTACCAAACCGACTATGACGGTAGTACGTTTAAGCTTGCGCATCATGCCTATTTCAGACGTCCTGTCGGTCAGAACAACAAGAGTGCCGTTATTCTTTTTTTCTGCACAGAAACTAAGATTGCCTGTCATTCCTTCGGAGTCCTTACTGTTGATTATTTTATCAATATAATTCTGCGCAGTATCTTCGGTCAACTCGTCATTGTTAAGAGCAGCTGCATATTTACCGTTTTCGTCAGCCATTATAACAAAAAAGTTTATAGAACCCAAAGACTTAGGAACGGGCTCTCCGAACGGCTCACGTCCCATTCCGTCCGGAGGAGGCGGAGGCTCTTCATTCTCTGAAGCAGGTGCTTTGACAACAACCGTATACCCGTTCAGAACAGGAACAAACGCAGTATTTGCAGTAGGTATAAAGCCGCCGCTTCCCCATACGGGGCGGTCGTGCTCATTATCGTTATAATCCTTATCTCCGTTCCAATCATCATAACCGTGCCACGGATCGTTCCACGGCTCTCTCCACGGGTCATGCCATGGATCGGGATCCTGATTTTCAGGAGGCTGCCATTCGCCCCAATTTTCTCCGTTTCCCCAATCGCCATTGGGTGGAAATGTTTCAGCAGGCGGTTCGGTAGGCCGTACAGGTTCAGTACGCTTCGGCTCATACGGACGGGTCTCACGAGGCGGATCTGTTTCCTTAGGCGGCTCGGGTTGCTTCTCCGCAGTATGCGGCTGTATCGTTTTTTCAGCCTCCGTGGGAATTTCAGAAGACTTTTCCTCAGTGTGCGTTTGATTTTTCGGAACAGGCTCAGTCGCAGCCGGAGCAGCGGATTCTTCCGGAACGGTCGGAGGCGGTATATTATCTTTTTTCGGCTCATTTGCCTTATGTCTTCCGGGGTTATTAAAAGTAAAGGTCGAGGTCTTGTCATTATACTCAACACCGGCAGCAACCTGCCTTAATACAACGTTGGTCTGACGCTCCATAAGCACGTCCATGATAATGTTTACCGAGCTTAAAACAGCTATAAATATTGCTATAAGGATAGCTGTAATAATACCGAAAAATTTAAGCTGAACTTTTCTGAACAAACCAACTCCTCCTATTCCATAAAATATCCGATACCACGAGCAGTTTTTATCTGAACCTCAGCGGAAATAGACACAAGCTTTTTGCGGAGAAATGATATGTAAACCTCGATATTATTGTATTCCGCATTGCTCTCGCTGCCCCATATTTTCTCTATAATACGTTCCTTCGAAAGAATCTGTCCGGGATTTGCGATAAGCATTTCCATAACGTTATACTCTTTCAAGCTGAGCTTAACGTCGTTTGCTCCGCAGCTAACGGAACATGTGTTTTTATGCAGCTCAAGCCCATGGTATTCAAAACGGTTTTCGTCCATTATTTCGCCTTTTCTGCGTGTAAGAGCACGCACTCTTGCAAGAAGCTCTCCTGTCACAAAAGGCTTAGTCAAATAATCGTCTGCACCGCAGTCAAGACCGTTTATTTTATCGTTGACCTCGCATCTTGCAGTCAGCAGAAGAACAGGAGTATTTATTTTTTCGGCTCTGAGATTTCTCAGGACTTCGATACCGTTCATACCGGGCAGCATTATGTCCAGCAGAATGCAATCGTAAATACCTGTAAGCGCATTATCAAGTCCGTCAATACCATTGTTAAAAACATCCACGGAATACTTATTTCTTTTAAGCAGCTCCGACAAAGCATCAGCAAGCTGTATCTCGTCCTCTATGACAAGTATTTTCATATAACTGCCTCCATAATAATTTTACCAATCCTTTACAGCTATCATAAACGGCGCTGCGGACCATATCAGATACTTCTGATTAATAGGCACAATTACCTGTAAATTTATTATATCATAATAACTTTAAATAACCTTAAAAAATACAAAAATTAAATATTTTATTATAGAGAATTTTTCAGCATTTTTTTGTGCATAATCACAAAAATATTATAAAACTATAAACAAATATTGACTAAGATTTGGATTTGTGATAAAATTGTATTGAGAAAATTTATGCAGAGATCATGCCGGCAATACCGTACCAAAAATTGTACGGCAGTTGATATGTATCTATGCTTTTAATAATTTGAACAAAGGAGTTCGTTTTATGCTGTCACTTCAGGAACGTGAACATAAAAAGGGAATGTTCGCAAAAAAAACAAGTGAAAATATAAAAAAATATACGGAGCTTTATTCCGCATTCTGTCAGAACGGATATACAAAAACTCTCGCGGAGGACTACGCTGATTTTTTTGTGGAAAATGCAAAAAAACCTGCACACGGAGATATTATTCAAACCGCACAGCTTTTCGACAGAATCCATGACTTGAAATCTGCATCCTTTTACCTCGAAAGGTTGGAAGATGTAGTCAAGAAAATGTCACACGAGGAAAAATTCCTATACTGCATTGAAACGCTCAAGAATAAGAGCAAGCTTGGAAATTGGCGTGATGCCGAGGACTTCCGTACCGAAAACATTAACTTTATGCAGATATACTCCGATAAAGTTGATATGAACCAAAAAGCCGATATGTACATCGCCCTTGCACACTCTGACTGTGCAGCAAAGCATTACAGCTCCGCATTTCGTCTTTTAACCGGCTTCGGCTATAAGCCTCAGGGAAGAAACGATGTAAAGCTATTGGAAATACTCATTACCGGAGTTTATATCTGCGCCAAATCAGGCGATACTGCCAGCATAGAAAACGCTGTAAATAATGCTCGCACCGCACTCGGACTTTTTAAGGAATTTAAACACAGCTGGACAAAATCATATTATGAAAACAGAATAGAAGAAGCTGCCGATGGAATCGCTTAGCTTATCAAAAAACGGAGTCTACAGGCTCCGTTTTTAAATGTTAAAATAAAAAAATATATAAAAAATAACTTCAAGCTTATTGATTATAATTTTTATAAAAAGAATCTGCCAAATATTTTACTATTTGTGTTTTTTACAATTAATTATACAGAACTTTTTATGTTTAATACTGCTTTTCTTTAAAAGCTGATATTTAGGGATTTGCAGAATTAGTCAATTGTTTTATCTCGTTAAATTTTATTTAAAAACAGAATTATTAACTATTAATGTTTTTTAATTTATAATTTATTTATTGATTATCTGTTAATATTATTTTATTAACAATTAACAGCAATATAGTGCAAAAATCAAGCAATATAGTCAATTGAACGACCAATGAATTTGGTCTATAATGAAAACATCGAAAGGCAATACTTTCCCGATATTTCGAGAGCGTTGCTTTCGACATTTACAAAGATACATTTTATGTGTCCTGTGTTTAACGGCAAAGCAGAATTAATTTTCAGACCGCCGGTCTTAATTTTCACCGGTATGATTTGATGTTTTTCCCGGCATATTTCGTACATGCTTTCCGATTATTAAACATTAACGCCTATAATATGTTTAATCGCCTAAATACGGAAAGAATCTTTTGAATTTGCAAGTAAAATCCATTCCATGGTCTGACTGCGTGGTACTGCGATTGTACCGGTTGCCGATTCCGCATATAGAGGGTATGCGGAAACTTTTGAAAACAGCGGTTTTTAACGTCAAAGTTGAGAGGGTGACGTTAAAGACCGCTTTTTCTTTATCATTTCTAACAGTAATTTTTTTGTGCAAAATGCTACAATATTAACGATTAAATTTTTGCTATTTCTATATAGCATTTTATTCCAAAATGTGTTATAATAAATATAAGTCGGACAGGCTATCCACCTGTTCGGTAAAGTTTAAAACTGGAGGTATATACCAATGGCAAAGAAATATTGTTACCTTTTCTCCGAAGGCGACGCTTCAATGAGAGAGCTTCTCGGCGGTAAGGGTGCTAACCTGGCTGAAATGACCAATATTGGTCTCCCTGTTCCCCAGGGCTTCACTATTACTACAGAGGCTTGTACTCAATATTACGAGGACGGCGGCATTTCCGACGAGATAATGGCTGAGATCGGTGAGTACATCGTTAAGATGGAAGAGATCACAGGCAAAAAGTTCGGCGATAAGGAGAACCCCCTCCTGGTTTCCGTTCGTTCGGGAGCTCGCGCTTCAATGCCCGGTATGATGGATACAATTCTTAACCTCGGTCTTAATGAGACTGTTGTTGAAACTATCGCTGAAAAGTCCGGCAACGCTCGCTGGGCTTGGGACTGCTACAGAAGATTCATCCAGATGTACTCCGACGTTGTTATGGAAGTCGGCAAAAAGTACTTCGAGGAGCTTATTGATGAAATGAAAGCTAAGAAGGGCGTTACTCAGGACGTAGAGCTTGACGCCGATGACCTCAAGGAGCTTGCAGGTCAGTTCAAGGCTGAATACAAAGCTAAGATCGGTACCGATTTCCCTGCTGATCCCAAAGAGCAGCTTATGGGCGCTGTAAAGGCTGTTTTCCGTTCATGGGACAACCCCAGAGCAAACGTTTACAGACGTGACAATGATATTCCTTTCTCTTGGGGTACTGCTGTTAACGTTCAGGCTATGGCTTTCGGTAATATGGGCGACGACTGCGGTACAGGCGTTGCATTTACCCGCGACCCTGCTACAGGCGAAAAGAAGCTCATGGGCGAATTCCTTACAAATGCTCAGGGCGAGGACGTAGTTGCAGGCGTTCGTACTCCTATGCCTATCGCTCAGATGGCTGAAACATTCCCTGAGGCATACGCTCAGTTCGTTGAGGTTTGCAAAACTCTCGAAAATCACTATCATGATATGCAGGACATGGAGTTCACTGTTGAAAACAGAAAGCTCTTCATGCTCCAGACAAGAAACGGTAAGAGAACTGCACAGGCTGCTCTCAAGATCGCTTGCGACCTCGTTGACGAGGGAATGAAGACCGAGGCTGAGGCTGTTGCAATGATCGACCCCAGAAACCTCGATACACTTCTCCACCCACAGTTCGATACGGCTGCTCTTAAGGCTGCTACTCCTATGGGCAAGGGTCTCGGAGCATCTCCCGGAGCTGCTTGCGGTAAGGTTGTTTTCACTGCTGATGACGCTGTTGAATGGGCTGAAAAGGGTGAAAAGGTAGTTCTTGTACGTCTTGAAACATCTCCTGAGGACATTACAGGTATGAAGGCTGCACAGGGTATCCTGACAGTTCGCGGCGGTATGACTTCTCACGCTGCCGTTGTTGCTCGTGGTATGGGCGAGTGCTGCGTTTCAGGCTGCGGCGACATCAAGATGGACGAAGCTAATAAGAAGTTTGAACTCGGCGGCAAGGTATTCAACGAGGGAGACTACATCTCTATCGACGGTACTACAGGTAATATCTACGATGGTATCATTCCTACTGTTGACGCTCAGATCGCCGGCGAATTCGGAAGAATCATGGCTTGGGCTGACAAGTACAGAACTCTTAAGGTAAGAACAAACGCTGACACTCCCGCTGACGCTAAGAAGGCTCGCGAGCTGGGCGCTGAGGGTATCGGTCTCTGCCGTACAGAGCACATGTTCTTCGATCCCGAGAGAATCGCTGCTTTCCGTGAAATGATCTGCTCCGATACAGTTGAAGAGCGTGAAGCTGCTCTTGCTAAGATCGAACCCATGCAGCAGGCTGACTTTGAGGCTCTTTACGAGGCTCTTGAGGGTAATCCTGTAACTATTCGTTTCCTCGATCCTCCTCTCCACGAATTCGTTCCTACTGAGGAAGCTGACATCGCTGCTCTTGCTGAGGCTCAGGGCAAGTCCGTTGAGACTATCAAGAACATCATTTCTTCACTCCACGAATTCAACCCCATGATGGGTCACAGAGGCTGCCGTCTTGCTGTAACTTATCCCGAAATCGCTAAAATGCAGACAAACGCAATCATTAAGGCTGCTATCAATGTTAAGAAGGCTCATCCCGATTGGACAGTTAAGCCTGAGATCATGATTCCGCTCATTGGCGATCTCAAGGAATTTAAGTTCGTTAAGAAGGTTGTTGTTGAGACCGCTGACGCTGTTATCGCTGCTTCAGGCGCAGAACTTGAATACGAAGTTGGTACAATGATTGAGATCCCCAGAGCAGCTCTTACAGCTGACGAGATCGCTGCTAACGCTGATTTCTTCTGCTTTGGTACTAACGACCTCACTCAGATGACATATGGCTTCTCACGTGATGATGCAGGCAAGTTCCTTAACGCTTACTACGACAAGAAGATTTTCGAGAACGATCCTTTTGCTAAGCTTGATCAGGTCGGCGTTGGTAAGCTCATGGATATGGCTGTTAAGATGGGTAAGGGCGCTAACGATACGCTCCACTGCGGTATCTGCGGTGAGCACGGCGGAGATCCTACATCTGTTGAATTCTGCCACAAGATTGGTCTTGACTATGTATCTTGCTCACCTTTCCGCGTTCCGATTGCTCGTCTTGCTGCTGCACAGGCTGCTATCAGCCAAGGAAAGTAATTCCGAAATACGTCAAAATCGGCGAATTTACGCTGTTTGCGGATGATGCTAAGAATTATCTCTATGCAAAGCGCAGATTGCTTAACTGGCACGATATTCACGTTAATGTGTTTATCTGAATAAAAATAATGAGTCCTCACAGTTTTGTGCTGTGAGGACTTTTTGTTGTATAATAGCCTGTTCTAATAAATCAAACCTGTCATTTCGGAAATTTCTATCCAGTCCGAAGCATTTTCTTTTTGTCCGCCTTCTATAAATTTATCTTCTGTAAAATCGCAGATCGCACCTGTTTTGCTCAGCATTTCTTTTTCATATTTATTCAGAAAAGTTGCGCTGCTGAAATTGCATCCTTTGAAAATATTCATGCAGGAAACGATCTTGATAAGAAGCTCCTTGTCGAGCGGTTTAATAGTATCCTTTTTTTGGCGGTATCTGTTCCGAACATCTTTAAATTCTGGATCTCTAAATTCAAAACTTTTTATAAGTTTTACTGTTTCGATCTCAAATCTCAGCATTTCAACAAGAGACAATGCGTCTGCATACTTGCTGTCAGGAGATATTTCAACATACGAAAAACCTTCCACATCAAAAATATCTTCAAAGAAATTATATGATCTGACAGGTTTGTTTTCTTTTATATTCCATAAAGCTGCGTTACCGTAATAATTAAACAATATCAGCATCAGATTTCCGAAAACAGCGTATACCATCGCCCTGTTCATCATCACTTAAAATTCGTGATATCTGACAAAACGGTCTTTCAAATTCGGTTATTATTCTATTGTATAAAGGCAGGTATTTTTGATTTTTTCTTTTTGACCTGCTCCTGTTTATGCCATATTTTTGCTCTGCGAGGGTTCAAATCCTGTACCTTCGCAAAAACGGGCAAAAACAGCCATGGTTTTGACCTTGAATTTTTATCCTCTAAAATGCCAACAAACCGCCTAAATAGGCGGTTTGAAAGGTGGAAATCTATTTTGTTCCATAAGTATGGTCGAGGTGACAGGATTTGAACCTGCGGCCCCTACGTCCCGAACGTAGTACTCTACCAAACTGAGCCACACCTCGAAATATTTTACAATAATTATTATACTATAAATTTACTGAATTGTCAAGAAAAATAAACTTTATTTTATAATTTTAACTTTTAATGCGAATTTTACAAAGGAAAATTAACAATATTATCGAAAAGACGCACGAAATTTTTTATATGTCTATCATCAGCATTGCCGTCTTACCTCCTATTTATTACGGCGAAAATCAATTTGTTAAAGCGACACGAATAAGCCATAATTATAGTTCGCTCCGTTTTTTTGAAAAATCCATAAGCATATATTCCACTCTGTTTCTTCCTAAATTTTTCGCACGATAAAGGCACTCGTCCGCACTCTTAACTCATCACCGCTGTCATGACCAAAACAATCGTTTATTTTCTTGAAAAAATCAATATCAATCATAATTACAGAAAACCGTTTATTTGAGGATTTCTCAAATCGCTCTGTAAGTCGTTCATTAAAACCGTAACGGTTATATAAACCCGTAAGAGAATCATGACAATAAAGATAACGATACTGTTCTTGAATTTGTACAAGACTTCTGTAAGTTATCTGCCTGATATATTCAATAAAAAGTGCAAGAATATAGATCGTAAAATATAAACAAGGAAACCGCATCATAAACGCAAAGGCTTCTTATTTTTATACCAAAAATAAGAAGCGTAAAGGACGGAATAAGACATATCCAAAGTGCTGAAAATCCGTCAGGAATACCGCTTATAAGAAAAAAGGCGAGCAAAATAAGCGCCTCCGCACCAAAAACAACATAAATCAACGACTTAAATGTCTTTCCTTTATATGCAGAATTAATAATACATAATATCGCAAAAACAACAGTTGCCAAAAATAAAATATACTCATGTGTCATAATATTGATAAGAGACATAATTAAAGAAACTGCTGAAAGTATAAAATTCAGCCAGCGGAAAAGAATATTCCGCCGTTTATCATCATCAAGTACTTCTATTTGTACATTTTCAATGATCTTTTTAAAATTATTTTTTAAATATATAAATCTCACTCCCTTTTTCTGCCGTCTACTATCAGCAGATTAAACAATGAACCGTTGCCCTGCAACGGCTTTAAGGAAGTCCTCAGTAATCTGATTTTCTGTAAATCTTTGATTCTAAGACAATATACCAAATTGGGATAATAATATTATACCATAATGGTATAATATTGTCAAGAAAAAAATATTAAAAGTTAGCAGCTGTCCACATAGAAATTTTGTAACGAATCACAAGACTTTTAATGGACGATGGTTAAAAAGGAATACTATTTCTATATGAGGTTAAAAGAATTACGGCGAAAACGAGGAATTACTCAACAGCGCCTTGCAATAGATTTGAATATGAATCAGAACAGCGTCAGCCGATACGAAAGCGAAACACGTGAGGCTGATTATAAAACGCTTATCGCACTTGCGGATTACTTCCATGTATCCGTTGATTATCTTCTTGAAAGAACCGACGATCCGAGGTATTATCCTTGACTTTTTTATAATTAATATGGTATACTTATCTTATACTAAAAATAGGATCATCAATTTAAGGAGAAAAATATGTCATTGGAAATAACAAAAATCAAATATCTCCCCGAACTTCGTGAAACTGCGGAGCTTGCGGAAAAAATATGGCACGAGTGTTTTGTGGGCATTATCAGCGAGGGACAAATAAATTACATGGTGGATAAATTCCAATCCCTGACTGCCATGACAGAGCAGATTGAAAATAATAATTACAGCTATTTTGCAGTTCGTGAAGATGGAGAACTATGTGGATATATAGGCGTAAAACCCGAATCCGACGACCGTTTCTTCCTTAGCAAGCTTTATCTTCGAAGCGATAAAAGAGGCAGAGGAATAGCTTCGCTCATGCTCAGAAAAGTCTTTCAGGAAGCCGTAAAATGCGGTAAAAAAAGAGTTTATCTTACTGTTAACAAAAATAACGCCCATGCAGTGGAAGTTTACAAGAAAAAAGGTTTTGTCACCGTTGATACTGCCGTTACAGACATTGGCTGCGGCTACGTTATGGATGACTTTATCATGGAATATACTCTGTAAAGACTGCATAAAATAGCTAAAAAGGAGTATTTTTATGAGTATTGCAGAGCTGATTTTATTATCCTTGGGACTTGCAATGGACGCATTTTCCGTATCTGTTTGCAAAGGTCTGAGTATGAAAAAAATCGACTATAAGGGAGCTGCGGCAACAGCTTTGTTTTTTGGAGTATTTCAGGGGATAATGCCGCTTATAGGATACTTTCTCGGCAGCCGCTTCGAAAAATTCATAAGTACATACAGTCATTGGACAGCGTTTATTCTTTTGGGATTTATCGGAGGAAAAATGATACTTGAAGTCATTAAAGGCAGCGATGATGAAGAATCTGTTTTGGAATATAAACTTGACATAAAGGAACTTTTTATTCTTGCTGTTGCAACCAGCATAGATGCCTTGGCTGTGGGAGTTATTTTCGCTGCACAGAAAACAAATCTTTTGGTGTCCGTGTCGGTAATAGGCGGAATCACCTTTGCGGTGTGCCTTATAGGAGTAATTATCGGCAACCGTTTCGGCAGCAAATATGAAAAAAAGGCGGAGCTTGCAGGCGGTATTGTTCTTATACTTATAGGCGCGAAACTGCTTATAGACGGATTGACAAAATGAAGAAAACAATTAAGAAAAAGCTGATATTTTACACAGCTATTATTTCTATTGCGGCACTTTTCTGCTTTTGGCAGAATAATATGCTTACTATTTCAGAGTATCCATATAAAACCGATAAAATAGGAACATCTTTTGACAATTTTAAAATTATACAGATTTCTGATTTGCATAATAAAAACTTTGGCAAAAGGCAAAAACGTCTTATAGAAAAAATAGAACACCTTTCCCCCGACATTATTGTAATTACAGGGGATATTGCAGATTCCAATCATACCAATATACCCAAAGCGCTTGAATTCATCAAAGAAGCAGTGAAAATTGCGCCTACATATTATATTACCGGCAATCATGAATACTGGCTCGATGACAGCGAGCTTGCCGAAATTATAGACTGCGTTAATAATTCAGGGGCGGTATGCCTTAACGATGAAACTGTTACCGTTCAAAAAAATAACGAAAGCTTTACGCTGACCGGCGTTGACGATCTTTCATTAGTGAATTTTTCCGACCACTGCCCTGAGCTTGACGGCGAAAACCTGAATATTCTTTTAGCTCACGAACCGCAGTATATAGCCGATTACAGCACACACGGAAACATTGACCTCGTTTTGTCGGGTCACGCTCACGGCGGACAGTTCAGACTTCCGTTTATCGGCGGAATAATTGCGCCCGATCAAGACTTTTTCCCGGAATATACCAAGGGAGTTCACAAAATGGGAAATACGACAATGATAGTAAGCCGCGGTATTGGAAACAGCGTAATTCCGCTTCGGCTTTTCAACTACCCCGAAATCGTATGCATTACCCTTGAAAAAGAATAACAAAAATGCGCGTGCGATCATTCCGACTGCACGCGTTTATTATTAATAAGAATCCCATGTAAAGAAAACGTCATCGAAGTTCAGAGCTTCTAAATCTTTATCGTTTACAAAGAAATCGGCAACCCCGAAATCTCCCCACACTATTGTGAATCGCTCCGACATTTCTGAATCTAACTGAAAAAGCAGCGTATTATACTTTCCGTCCGTCTCTCTCGGGTCGTACTGAGCAAAACAGGGATAGCCGAAAAGATGATGCCCTGATGTATCAGACTCGTATGGCAGCTCGTCAAGCGTAATATCGTCCTCCACCTCAAACCCAAGTTCCCTTGCAGCATCAAGAACTATATTTCCGCTAAACTCATCAAACTGATCCGCGAACATTTCCGTAAGTCTGAACTCAAATCCGCACTCGCCCTCAAACGGTATAATATCACTGTTTGTGACTGCCTGTATACCGAGCGAAAGCGCGGTTTCTTCTGTAAAATACGGGTCTATTTTTTTGTGGTAGACCACCTTGCAGTTCTCCTCACAGTCAGAAAAAAATTGTAGCATCCCCTCACGAGGAAGCTTTTTAGTTTCAGGCAGCTGACTTAAATTAAACTGTGCAAGAAAATACATATTTTTAGGATAAGACATAGAAGCGTCCCAGTAATGAAGTCCGCCTAATTTGCTGTCTGTAATGCCCATATTTCCAAAAGGCGCGAGAGTGATCTCTATCGCTTCGGTAACCGTTTTTTCTTTTATCTTATCGATAAGAAGCGTTATTTCCTCGGAAGTAAGCCGGTAAGGAATTCTTTTAATAATAAATTGACTCGCTTCCGAATACTCCCTGCCATTGTAAATAAGGCTGCAAACTACCATAGCTGCACCGACCGCTAAACAAAAGACAAACATGAACGTTAGTGCAATGAGGTCAGGAAGTGCAATTTCATCAGTTTCACCGTAAGTCACCATAAGCATCGTCAAACCAAAGCTTATGAACACTACGCCTATACCATAAGCTAAAGCGGAACATTTTGCGATAGGCTTTTTTGTGAATCCGTGATGAATCATGCTTACGCCTGCCACTGTCATGCCAATTGCAAGCGGAAGCGGACAAAGCTCAAGAAGCAGACTGGGAGAACTATAATCCACGTTGAACATAACTCCCACAACTGCAAGCAAAAGTCCGAACACAGCCAACGGAAGCCCGATAACCGTATTGAATACAGCTCGGACGATGCGCCGTTTTTTCAAATTCTCATTTGAAACAGGTGAAAATCCGTTCACCGCAATATTGGCTCTGTCAACTTGGCTGAACGTAAACTCTCCCGAAAGTACTCCTGATAAAAACACATAAAGGCTGTCAATATTATTAAAATTTTTTCTGTACCGGCGGCAGTTGTATTCCATTTCAATTTCAGGCTGAAATTCGCCGTTTATGTACGCTGTCATGCCATAACAAGGCAGCCTTATTATCATATTTTCCTCATCAAGAGCTACACCTGCATTTAAGCGGTTAAGTTTAGAATATATTTTTAAGATTTCCATAATTATGATTATTTTACATCAAAATCCCTCTCCGTTATTTCAGAGAGGGAATTTTTGTTATTCCTCGGGCATTTCCCAGTTGTGATAAACATTCTGAACGTCATCGTTATCCTCCAGATGCTCTAACAGGAGATTCATTTTCTTGATATGCTCCTCATCTGTAAGTGACGTGTAATTCGCAGGAATACGGTCAGTCTCAGCGGACAGCACATTATATCCCTTTGCTGTCAGTCCCTCTCTCAGCTCGTGGAGAGCCTCGGGGGCGCACTCAATTTCAACAGTTTCCTCATTGATATCGAAGTCATCGCCGCCGCACTCGAAAACATCCTCCATAACCGCGTCCTCGTCAAGGCCTGTATTTTCAAGGATAACGATTCCCTTTGTGGTGAACATGAACGATACACAGCCCGATGTACCGAGGTTTCCGCCGAACTTATCGAAATAGTGGCGGACATCGCCTGCTGTACGGTTCTTGTTGTCTGTAAGACACTCGACAATAACTGCAACGCCATTAGGACCATAGCCCTCGTACACCATATTCTCGTAGTTATTCTTATCCTCGCCGCCTGCCGCTTTCTTGATAACTCGCTCGATGTTATCGTTCGGCACGTTATTCGCCTTAGCCTTTGCGATAAGATCGCGGAGCTTACTGTTATTGTTCGGATCAGGACCGCCCTCTCTTACAACAACCGTAATTTCCCTGCCTATCTTGGTAAAAATTTTACCCTTAACGGCATCTGTTGCCTCTTTTTTACGTTTTATATTATTCCATTTTGAATGACCTGACATTTTTCAGCTCTCCTTATTCTGAATAGATATAATTTTCATCTGAGTCACGCTTAATTCTTTTAAGCTGCTCCTTTTTATTGTCATAATAATCGAAAAGTGCCACTACGGCTGCTCCGAACAGAAAACCTACCGCAAATCCGGCACATACGCCAACTGCTGCACTTCCTGCTCTTACTGCTGCTTCATTACGAATCTCGTCCATAAAAATCCTCCTTTGAAAGTAATTCAACTCCGGTCGGTGAATATATCTCCGAGCGAATCCGAAGATGTTCTCCGCCTAAGAAGTGAGGGACATCGTCTGTGGTTATATTTGCTCTCATGCGAATGCAACACCATATTTTATATTTCTATCTTAAAACCTTTGTTCATAGAGAAAACATACAGCTTATTCTACGAAAAAAAGATTCTCGATACCACCCATTATCACGCCGAAAAGTTCATTTATTCTTTCCTGTCTGCCAAGAAGCTGCAAATATCCAAATAGACATTCAACAGCCGTTGCTCTGTGATATTCCGCAGCCTCCGCGTGTTTGGGAACGGTATTTCCCGTAGCGTTTCTGCCTCTTTTAAGTACAGAAAGCTCTTTTTCCGTCAGAACTTCCGACAGTTTGTCATATGCCTCCGACTGAAACTCAGCGCACACAAGCTTGATTTTTGCAGCATGAAGCTTCGATACCGGCATATTGGCACATCGCAGAAGTTCTTCTCTTACAAGGGTATCATATACGCTGTCGCCCAAAAATGCAAGAGCAAGGGGACTATACATATTTACGTCCCTTTCGGTTAAAATTTTTTCTGCCATATTAATAAACGAAGTCGAACTCAAAGCCCTCAAGGTCTACGGTATCGCCCTCCTGCACTCCCATCTCTTCAAGTTTTGCAATAATTCCACTGTTGATAAGCACACGCTGAAAATACTGCAATGAGGAATAGTCGTCCGGATCTACAGTACGCATAATAGGCTGAAGCCACGGCGCTTCTACATAATAAATGCCGTCATCTTCGGTTATTTCAAATTTCTTTCCCGCGCCAAGCATATCGTCAAGCTCTGCCTGAGGTATCGGTTCAGCTTCATACTCCTTGATAGGCGGCAAAGTATCAAGAACCTCTGAAATTTTAAGCACCAGTTCTCTCGTGCCCTGAGTGGTTGCAGCGGAAATACAGAAAAAGTCCATTCCCTGTTTCTCAATAAACTCTCTGAAATCGCTTATCTGCTCCTCAGACGCCATATCTGATTTGTTTGCGGCAACTATTTGCGGACGATCAGCAAGCTCCTCATCAAATTTTGCAAGCTCCTCGTTTATGATACGAAAATCTTCTTTCGGGTCACGTCCTTCGATCCCCGAAACGTCCACTACGTGAACGATAAGACGGCATCTCTCAACGTGGCGCAAAAACTCGTGACCAAGTCCCACTCCGTCGCCTGCTCCCTCGATAAGTCCCGGAATATCCGCCATAACGAAGGATTTTTCTTCCTCTGCACGGACAACCCCCAAAACTGGCGTGAGTGTCGTAAAATGGTAGTTTGCGATCTTCGGTTTAGCTGCGCTTACAACGGATATGAGAGTGGATTTTCCCACATTCGGGAATCCCACAAGTCCAACGTCCGCCAAAAGCTTCAATTCAAGCGTTACCTCAAACTCTTCTCCCGGATAACCGGGTTTGGCAAATTTTGGAATCTGACGTGTCGGCGTAGCAAAATGAACATTTCCTCTGCCGCCGTTTCCGCCCTTTGCAAGCACTTTCGGCTCGTCCGTTGACATATCAGCCATAATACGCCCCGTATTTGCGTCACGAATAATCGTACCTCTCGGAACTTTTATAATAAGCGGTTCTGCGCTTTTGCCGGTGCAGTTGCGCGATGAGCCGTTCTGCCCCCTGTCTGCTGCATATTTTCTTTTGTAACGAAAATCCACAAGGGTAGAAAAATTGTCGTCCGCCTGAAAAACAATATCTCCGCCTCTGCCTCCGTCACCGCCGTCGGGGCCTCCTGCGGCAACGTATTTTTCTCTGTGAAAGGAAACTGCGCCATCTCCGCCGTCCCCTGCCTTGATTTTTATTTTAGCTTTATCAACGAACATTCCGAATCTCCTTTTTTAAAGCTCAGCGTTACAGTATGGATACATCTAATGAAAAATCCCAAGCTAAAGCTCGGGATTTATGACGCAATAATGCTTACTGCTCTGCGTAAACCGAAACCTTTTTGCGGTCTCTGCCAAAACGCTCGAACTTAACCTTTCCGCTTACAGTAGCGAAAATTGTATCGTCAGAACCAATGCCAACGCCAACGCCGGGATGGATATGAGTACCTCTCTGACGAACGAGGATATTGCCTGCCTTAACGAACTGTCCGTCCGCACGCTTAACGCCAAGTCTCTTTGACTCGGAGTCACGTCCGTTCTTTGTAGAACCAACACCCTTTTTATGAGCGAAGAACTGCATACTGATCTTAAACATACTTACACCTCCGAATAGTGATATTAATTGTTTTTGGGAACTCTTCGAGAATTGCCCTGCAATGCCGAAGCAACTGCCCGATAAGCATCGAAGCTGTCTCGCCGTCCTTAACAGAACAGCATATGATATTTTCATCAGCGCTGACCTGCGGTTCACAGTCAAAGCAATCCAACATGTTTACAGTAAGCTGAACAGCCGAAGAAACAGACGCGCATACGACATCTTTTCCTGATTCTGCATAACCTGCATGTCCGCTGATTTTAAATTCTCTGAATTTCCCCTTAAATTGATAGAAATCCGCGTGAATCATGATCAAGCCTTGATAGCTTCGATCTTAACCTGTGTGTAAGGCTGTCTGTGACCCTGCTTTTTCTTCTCGCCCTTCTTAGGCTTGTAAGTGAAAACTGTGATCTTCTTAGCCTTGCCGTTTTTAATAACCTTAGCTTCAACAGCCGCACCGTCAACATAGGGTGTACCTACCTTGATTCCGTCGTCAGCGCCGAGAGCAACGATCTTATCGAAAGTAACTGTTTCGTCAGCTTCAACTGCGAGTTTTTCGATAAAGAGAACGTCTCCTTCCTTGACCTGATACTGCTTTCCGCCGGTTTCAATAACTGCGTACATTTGTGGCACCTGCCTTTTTCAAAACTCGCTGCAACGGGCGTGAATAAATTCAGCTTATGAGCCTGTCTGCAAGCGGCATATGTTATTATATCATACTTTCCTCATTTTGTCAAGGGAAATATGAAAACATTTTTCAGTCAGCTACGTACAAAGCTTGCACAGATCGTCCCCTATATTCGGAAACATTTTTACCATGCTTTGTAATTCTCGTTGTTCACCTTATAAGCCGTACCGGGAACAAACATATCTTTCGGAGAAAATTCGGTATTATTACCCTCTGCCTTAGCTTTCTCGTTTGCGCTCTGAATAATTTTTCTCAGTTCCCTGAAAGCTACGCTCTTGCCGACAAGGCTCTGAACCGCTTCCTGCGGAGGTCTTTGATTAAGGAACTCCAATAACACCTGCTGAATATAGAAATAAGAACGAAGCTGAGTTTTCTTGAACTCTATCTTATTATCTCCGTCAAGTAAGAAAAGGCTGTCGCCTTCCTGATAGCCGAGCGTAAGTTTTGCCATGATCTCCGGAACAAAAATTCTTATTTCAGCTGCCAGATCCTTGTTTCCAACCATTTCGTCAAGCTCGTTTGCCATTGCCAGATATTCTTCATTGTTCTTAACATTGATAAGCTTTTCAACAGCAAACTTTGCACCCTCGACAACAGTTTCTTTGGTAAACGGACATTTATCATCATCACGCTGAACAAATATTGCATATTGCTTTTCGCATATGAACATATTTTCAGCGTTCCATGAATTAACATAATCCTTAAAGAATCTGCTCAGTTCAGTGCACACGGAACCGTTTACTCTTACCTCTATGATCTCTCTGTCCCTGTGCTTTGCAAGATATATTCTGAGCCAATAATATTTCTTTGAACCAAGATACTTTGGTATTTCGTTTTTAATAAAAGCAGCAAGCATTGTAGGCTGGCTCTTTTCAGCAGCGCCGATCCTTACGATAGACTGCGCATACATATCAAAATTATAGCGCTGATTCAGATAAGTTACGGGAATATGAATAGGCGATTTCTTATAAAGAGCCTGATCCAGAGGATGCCATACGCCGCCGTAGAATATTTCGACAGCCATTTTAGCAGCCTCTTCAAAGGTTTTGCCCTGAGCGTCCACGGGATCAATAAGAGGCTCGTCAAAGTCATCATGAGTAACGATGAAGATTACCTGAAGAAGCTTGACCTCATCCTTATCTTCAACTCTGCCCGTTTTAACGTCAATTGTAAAACCTCTCGGCATTATTATACAGCCGTCATAAAGATTTCCCTTTTCCATTTTCTTATCGAGTGCAGCTAAAACCAATTCCTTGCAGTCAATGTCCTTTTCCGCAGTCTTGGCTGTTTCCTCAGACTGATTCTTTTTCTTAAATAAAGCCACTTTTATCATTCTCCTTATTAAATTGATTTTTCAAAGCCCTGCTTTCAACAAGCAGACGGCTTACGGCAATAAGCCTGATTCAACCGCAGATTATACTGCTGCTGAATCTTAAGACGTTCGCCGCCCAAAAAACAGGCGACATCTTATACGGTTATAAATTAAAGTTTCTTCACTTTACCATATATAAATACGGCAGTATTTTGCAGAGTATTCAGACAGGCTTAACATACATAGCCGCAGCCCAGCCGTCTTTCACGCTGACTTCCTTTTGGATTAAACCAGCGCTTTCGACAGACGAAAGCACCTCGTCCATACGCTCCTCAATAATTCCGGAGATTATAAGAGTTCCGCCGTTCCTGAGATAGCGCACGAAATAATCCCTCATAGCAATAAGCACATCAGCAACAATATTAGCCGTTATAATATCGTAACTGCCGTCAATGGCGTCCGCAAGCTTTTTATCGGTAAGAATATTTCCGAAATACGTTTTATACAAAGTTTCGGGTATATTGTTCTTTGCGGCATTTTCCATTGCCGTTGACGCGGCGTTTTCGTCAATATCAACAGCAACAGCATTATCCGCGCCCAGAAGCATGGCAGCAATGGAAAGTATACCGCTGCCGCATCCCATATCCAGTATAGAATCCCCTTTTTTCAAAGATTTTTCAAGAAGCTCCAGACAAAGTCTTGTTGTATGGTGCTGACCTGTTCCGAAGCTCGATGCCGGGTCTATCTCCAGAATCACCCTGTCTGAGTCCGAATATTCCTCCCACGAGGGCTTTACTGCTAATTTTGTGCCGACTTTAAACGGCTTGAAATACTGTTTCCAGTTATTTGCCCAATCTTCTTCACGAATGTTTGAAAGCTCAGCTTCAAGTCTGCCGTAGAGATTCTCTGCATCGGCTGTTTTAAGCTCAGCCAGCATAGCCTTTACCGACATGAGCATGTCCGCTCCCTGCTCGTTGACGGGCAGGTATACGGTAACGCACGTTTCGCAGTCTGCAAGTCCCATCAGATCCTCGTCAATGTAATCCCATTGATCGGTTTTATTTTCAAGAAACTCCTTAAAATCTTCAGAATCCTTTATGACAAAACCTTTTACGCCGATGTCAAGAAGTTTTGAGCAAAGCAGTTCTATACCCTCGGCAGAGGTGAATATATTAACTTCAGTCCACTCCATATTATTCGCCTCCAATTAAATTGATGTCAGAAATTCCCGAACGTCTGCAAGATCAACCACACCGTCTCCGTTAAGATCGGCAGCGTCAAGCTGTGAAAATGTGAGTGTTGAAACGCCTGTCGGAAGCTGTTCTCTCTGCTGCAAATAGCTGTTCAGCAGAGAAAGGTCGTATTTATCTACAATACCATCGTCATTGAGATCGCCCTTCATATGAACATGATTTTCTGTTTTTTCAAGCTGAGACATATCGACCCACCCCGAAACACTTTCAGAAACTACATATCCATAGTCATCGTTGTGTCTCTCTATATAAACGACATTTCCTTTTTTAAGAGAAAACTGAACAGTACCTCCATACGGCTCGGAGTATACATCAACAAGTAAATCTTCCCCGACAAAATATTCCTCCGCCTGACTGCAAACGATTACCTGAAATACTGCTTCAGCCACGGCGTAACCCATATCTGCTTTTACCGTAATATCATAGCTGCCTAAAATATTCGGGTCATATTTCGATGCGTCAACGCTTATATTTTCGGAAGTCATCGGAACAGGCTCGTCCTTCCATTCGCCTGTTTTCGGGTCAACTCCGCTAAGCGTTACCGTTCCTCCCGTTAAGTCGAGTTCTTCACCGCATCTGAAAATCGTTTTGTTCGGAAGAGACGTTACCTCAATATCAAGAGCCGCCTCATATTCGTAAAAATTCCCTGAATCTCCCGGAGCATCAGTACCTTTAAGCGCCCAATATTCGCCCTGAAATCCAGATGGATAACCCTCGTAAAGATCATGGGTATCCTTAGCGGGATCGCACATCGTTACAGAACCGTCCGTTCCTACGTCTTCGATATATACCCAATGAAAACCACCGTTATTTACGCGCGCGATCACATGCCACCCCTCGTCCATAAGAGATTTGATCTCATCTGCCGCCGCTTCTTTGGAGGTATTTTTCAAGTATGCGTCCTTCCCCCATATTATATTAGGGATAAGGTTATGTATAGTTCCCCAGCTGCTGATAGCGCCGCCTCCGGAAAAACCTCCGACACTTGTATAAGCGTTTGCAAGCACCCCGGGATTAAATTGCTCAATATCGGATATACCCAGATTTGCCATCGCCGCGCTGTCAATAGAACCCGAATGAACCGCCATTATCGCCAAAGACGTAATTAGACAGCCGGAACGTCTTATTGTCGTGCCTCCCATGGGAGTATCGCCCCATCTCGGATCAAGCTGACTCCACTCACGATATTCATCGTAAACGGATACAGACGAAGCAGACGACAAGGCAGTTTTCTCAGCCGCTTTTACCGCGGCGGACGCTGTTTCCGCCGCTCCGCAGCAGGCTGCCGTAACTACGGCTGTAAGTATTCCTATAATTTTTTTGTGCTGCATTGGAATCATTCTCCTTATTCAGTGTGTCAAAACTTATTCGCAGAATAATAATTATTTTGCAGTTTTGAATCTGATTCTTCGTTCTTTTCTCTCTGCCTTTTTGGCTTCTTTCAAAGCACTGCATGCAGAAACATAAATTTCTATAGCTTTTGTTTTGTCATTCTCTGAAAGCTTACATCCACCATATTCAGCCATTTCAAAAAGTTCTGCCGCCGTTGATATATCAGCTCCGGAACGTTCTGAAACCGCGTTCGCCGCCTCATTTACAGACGATGTGCATGAAATACCATACACTCTGCATATTCTCCGTATAACAGCCGAAACAGCATCATTCGGAGCTTTATGCCTTACACTAAACAGGAAAAAGAAATGCACAAGCAATGGCAGAAGCAGTATCAATCCCAGCACAAGAACGGAAACAATAAGAATTATCAGTCCCGACCTTGAAAGCAGGCTCGTTACACTTTTCTTTTCCTGTATTATGTCGTTTGTCATTGTCGGTTCAAAGGACATCCAGCCGTATCCCTTTATGTAAAGTTCCGGGAAACCATGAGCGTCCTGCGCTGTTATGATATAGCTTTCACTGTTTTCGTCACCGTTTTTTGTCTGCATATTAAAGCCCTCGCAGTATCGTGCAGGTATTCCCGCAGCCCTTGCAAGAAGCGTCATAGCCGTTGCATATTCGTAACATACGCCCCTTTTTGTATCAAAAAGAAAATCCTCGGCATTTTCGCCTGCCGCTTTCCGATAGTCAAGGTCGTAATTGTAGTCGTTTTCTATAAAGTAGTATTCAAGCGCCTTTGCCTTTTCGTAAGGCGATTCAAGACCTTTCGTAAGCTGCTGAGCAAGATCGTATATACGTTTGTTTTCGCCGTAATCAAGAAGTTCCTCCACAGCGGCTTCATAGAAGCCGGAATTTTCATCTATCAAAGCTCGGTATTTCTTCAAGGTATCGGCAAGAGGATCATCTGTTTCAAACCGCATCCCTATATTTCCAAGACAATACCTCGTATCCTCCAAAAGCTGACCGTAATCCTCTACGGACGCGATCTTATCCGCAGCCGCCTTGTTGTTTTCAAAACTGAAAAATCCCTGCGGAACAAATGAAAAAGAAAACTGCTCCTGTGCCCCGAAGTTCTCCTTATCGGCAAAAACAGTTCCGGCTTTTGTCAATCCGAGAGTGCCCTCAAAGGACGTTTCCGAAAACTCGACCGCCCCCATTGGAACAGGTGCTGACGTTCCGCTGTTGCTGACTGAATATATAGACATTTTCCTTGCGCCGACAGGTGTAATTCCTTTTCCCGAAACATCGGAAAGTCCGTATTTTTCTGCAAAGTCACCGTCATTGGAGGCGGCAAATATTACAGCTTCAGCAACTCCTCCGCCGCAGTACATTTCAAAAGGAACTTCCTCCTTATACCAATAACGGCTGTCAATATCGGAATATTTCCACTTATCCGTCTCATAATCGTAGCTTGTAAAGGTAGATGTCTTTAAACGGAGCGGAGTTGGCGAAACCGCATAATACAGCGGAATATTCCCGAGATTGCCTCGGAACTGCTCACCGCCCGAATCCTCGCGGAACATATTAAGCATCGCCAAAAAACGGTCAGTCAAAGCATCGGCATCAATAAGAGTTTCGATAATAGTTCTGTCCGCTTCAATGTGAGGTTTCGGCACAAGAGAAGCGACAATGGCAAAAAGTACCGTAAATACTACTGCGGACCACCGCATTTCTCGTTTGTTCACAGCCTTGGCTTCCTTACTGTCGGAAAGCTGCCTGAAGTTAGCCAGAACAACAAAAAATCCCACACATAAAGCGATAATGAAGCCGATCTCCATTTCCTCGTTTTCCTTGCCGTATACGGAAAAAGGAATAATAAGTATAAGGAAATTCATGAAAAGCCTGTAACGAACCCGTGTAAAATAGTATATAACAGACATCATAAAAATCAGGAAAAGCAGAAACATTGCAAGAGTGTACCACTTATTGTACTGTAAAGCGTCCTGGGGAGTAAGAAACCAAAGTCCCCATGAAATAGGATAATTCTCTCCGCCCTTAACGACCGCCATTCTCGCACCGGTTATAAAAGCGGCAAACAGCGCTATATAAGCGACAGCCCCTATAAAATGATGTCTGTTAACGTAATCGAACAATCGAAATACTGCCCAGCCTGCTATGTATGCCGCAATTCCGTAAGCAATCGTAAGACTGCTGCGGTAATGATTCATTATCGACATTATGGCGATAACGGCATAAATAAGAACAGGGTCGGCAAGAGTTCTCAGCAGGAACTCTTTCAGAGATTCTTTTTTTACTGTATCTATCATATTTTTATACCAGTTTGAAGTTATTGTCACCGTCAAGATACCACATTGGACGATCCGTCTCGTTTTTAGAGGCTGCCGAAACGCCGATCAAGCTTACACAGTCCTTATCCTCGAATTTGGATACTACACTGTTTATTTCCGCCGAGCAGTCGGTAGAAGCAATTATACACGCGCAAGCCGACTCTGTATTAAGAGCGATACGCCTGTCCGGCATAACCTTTGCTGCCAAAACCTTTAACAGCAGCTGAGCAGGATAATCAGGGTTATCCACGCTTTCGGAAACTATTTCGCCGTTCGCTCCGTAATATACGAACGTTGAGGCGATCCCCTGCTTTATCAGCAGCGACAGCAGTCCGAAAACCGCGCATATAAGCCGTTCTTCATAAACTACAGTCTCCGCAGGCTTTGATTTTCCGCTGCGGAAAAGATCAAGAGCGATTATCGGCTGAACCGATGCTACAGCTTCGTCCAAGCGAACCATAAGAGCGCCCTTTTTCATGGAAAGCTTCCAATTTACACGTTTCATGGGGTCACCCTGCCGATACTCGCGGTGTTCGTAGCCGGGAGCGGTATTTGCGGAATAAAGAAGCGAAGCGTCACTGTTTTCCTCGTCGTCCGAAGTCATGACCGAGTCCGCAATATTTCTGAAAAGTTTTGATGATGACTTTATATCGGGCAATTCAGGTATAACGCCTACGCTTTTCGGAGGAGGAAGCTCCGTTTTCAGATCAAATCCCAAAAACCCCAAAAATCCGCACGATTTTGCCGAGACGATTGAAATTTCACCGTTTCCGCCGATATTCGCATCCGAATATATAACAAAAGATTTTTTATATCCTCTTATTACCGACAGCTTGTAAACCTTGTCAATACTTTCAAAAACTTCGCTTGCGGCAAATTTCAGTTCAATTATTCCGAGAGGAAAAAAACCTGTTTTTTCAACACTGACATTAACTGCCAGCCTGCTGTTTTTCTTGACATAACCATCGCAGTCGAAAGTCACTCTGACCCTTTTTCGTCCTGAAAAAGCAAAAATAAAGGATACAAGCGGAGCAAACAACATGAAGGCAATTATTATCACTCCTATACTGCCGTCTATAAAAAACGTAAAAACCAGCAGAACAGCGATGATCGACAGTATTGATACTACATTTCTCATATCAGCTTCCCATAGCAGGAACGGGTATCGTATTCAAAATGCTCTCTACATAAGACTCGGCTGTTCCGAATTCGCTCTTTCCCTGCGGCGAAAGAATAATTCTGTGAGCAAGCACAGACACCGCCGCTTTTTTAACATCGTCCGGAGTTGCATAATTCCTCTCATATATGTATGCAAACGCCTTAGCTGCCTTATAAAGAGCAATACTTCCACGCGGACTTATTCCTAAAGCGGCGTTTCTGTCAGCTCTTGTAAAGCGAACCATATCCACCACATACTTTTTCACCGGTTCAGTTACGCGTACCTGCCGAACCTCCTGCTGCATATCGAGTATTTCCTCAACTGTCATAACGGGAACATCAATATTTTTTATAGGATTGTGCATTTCGGTGCGTTCAAGTATTTTAAGCTCCTCCTCCTCATCGGGGTAGCCCATTGACAGCTTCATAAAAAATCTGTCCATCTGAGCTTCGGGGAGGTGAAACGTTCCGTAAGTCTCAACGGGATTCTGCGTTGCCATTACCAGAAACGGCTTGGGAAGCGCGTGTGTTTCGCCGTCCATCGAGATCTGACGCTCCTCCATCGCTTCAAGAAGCGCTGACTGTACCTTTGGCGAAGCACGGTTTATTTCATCAGCCAAAAGGAAATTGCACATAGCCGCTCCGTCCCGATATACGAAATTGCCCGACTTGCTGTCAAGCATGGTAAATCCCGCAATATCCGAAGGCATAACATCCGGCGTAAGCTGAATTCTGTTGAATCTTCCTCCGACTGAGCGCGAAAGCGCCGTTATAAGCTGAGTTTTTCCTACGCCCGGAACATCTTCAAGAAGAACATGTCCCTCACAAAGCATAGCGGCAATAAGCCTCAGCACCGTATCGCCCTTGCCCACAATGACCTTTCCGATAGATTCGGCGAGGAGCTTTATTTTATTATTCATATCGTTTACCTCTGAAAAGAGTTTGTTAAATATTTTTGCAGCGTAAACATAAACACTCACGCTTTTATAATTATAACATATTTTTGTCAATATGGCAAGTCATTTATACATAAATATTAAACCCACACTTTTGTGCTGTTTGCACAAAAATGCGGGCAAAAAATTGTTTATTGTAAAATCAGTTCCGCGAATAAAAATATGCGGATTCAAAAAAGATTCACCACAGTTCGTCACGCTTTGCGTAAGAATTTGCTCTTACCGCTAAAATAACAAGACATACAATACCTATGATTATAAGCGCGATACCTGCGAAAAACATCACAACCGCCGCCGAATCTGCTTTTCCGTCATATATCATAAACTCGGCAACGTCAGACTTATCTATGCCTGACCCTTTCAGCCAATTATCCAATCCGGACGTATATTTGCTGTCGCTGCGCTGTTCGGCTGTAACGCCCTCGAAACTCAGCTTAATGTCAGGTATTTCCGCATCAATATTGCCTGCGATAAGTTCGTCATAATACTTTTCGTATTCATCTGCTGCCGAATCGCATTTTTGAATCATATCTTTATCAGTAACGGCATATATAATGTAAAATCCTTGTTTCAGAGTGCCAAGTCTTCCGGTTTCAAAAACCTTCTCCCAATCTTCACGCGAACAATTTACAATGAGGTAATAATTAGTATCCTTTGATTGTCTTATAAAACCGAAACGAGTGTATGACTGCTTTGTATTCATCATTCTCTGAATCAAGAAAATATCGCCCTCTATCATTTTCGGTTTATGAAAATCGCTCAGGGAAGTCTCAGAAAGCACGACCTTATCGCCGGTAAGTATTGTCATCGACTCCTTACTTCCTGCAACAGTCAATATAACGCCTATTACAATAATTAAAGCCGTTATTTTAATTAAAAAATTATTTTTCATCAGTAAAGTTCAGCGCTGCTCGCCTTTTTAGCTTTAACGAACAAAACAATAGCAATAATAAGACAAAGAAGGAATAATGCGATTCCGCCGAAGAACAGAACAACGGAAACCATGGAAACCTCGCCCTCTATTATTCTCATAGAAGCATATTCATCTTCACCGATTCCGATATTTGTCAGATCCGCCTTAGCTTCATTGTAATATGTATCATAATCGGTATCATCGTACTGTTTCCACAGCTTGCCTTTGAAACTTATGCTGATTTCCGGTTCAGGAGTATCCTCTTCGGAAGTGAGCCAATCATACCATTCATCGGCAGCCGCCAAAAGTTCAGCTTTCATATCATCGTGATTTGTGGAAAGAACGGCGAAGCCCTCGCCCGATTCAATATTGCCTACAATATAGAAATCCGTTTCTGTCTTGCTTGTTGTGATTCCGTAAGTTTTCTGAGTTTCCTCAAGAGTTGCGAAAGGTCCGTACACAAAATCAATATCGCCCTGTACAAGCGCTTTTTCGTCAAATTCGCTTACAGGATCCGTAATATTCACCGTATCGCCCTTAAAAAGAAGCATAGTATCGCTGAATCCGCCAATTGCCAATATCAGTCCGACAAGACTGACAACCAATAAAACTCTTGCCGCTTTTTTCATTTTAAAACCACCTTTTTATTTAGAAATTAAAGCGGTGTCAAAGTGACACCGCAAAATAACAATTACTTGATCATTTTAGCCACTTCGTCTGCAAGATTGTCTTCTTTCTTCTCGACACCCTCGCCTCTCTCATAGCGGATAACGTCTGTTACAGCGATAGAACCGCCGAGCTTCTTGGCTTCTGCGTCAACATAACCCTTAACAGTCATCTTATCGTCCTTAACAAAAGCCTGCTCAAGGAGACAATTCTCTGTGTAGTACTTGCCGACCTTGCCCTCAACGATCTTAGCGCGAACCTGCTCGGGCTTGGAAGCCATTTTGGGATCTTCTGCCATCTGAGCCATCATGATCTCTTTTTCTTTCTCGATAACCTCAGCAGGAACGTCCTCTCTCTTAAGATAAGGAGCGTTAAGAGCTGCGGACTGCATAGCTACATCTTTACCGATAGCAGCAACCTGTTCAGCAGAAAGCTCGGTATCGAGCTTTACTAAAACGCCGATGCTGCCGCCGTTATGGATATAAGAAGCAAGAACGCCCTCCATTCTTACAAAACGGCGAATAACGATATTCTCTCTGATCTTCATACCGGCAAGCTCTGTAAGAGCATCGCCTACTGTAGATGAACCGCCGCTGATAGTCTCAGCTTTAAGAGCCTCAACATCCGCAGGATTCTTTTCTATGATAGTATTTGCAACTCCGCTTACAAAATTTTTAATATCATCTGTGTTTGCAGCGAAATCCGTCTCTGTGTTAACCTCGAGAAGTACGCCTACATTGCCTTTAACGACAGCTGTAACGATACCCTCGGCAGCAGCTCTGCCGCTCTTCTTTGCCTGCGTAGCAAGACCTTTTTCTCTGAGGAACTCGATAGCCTTGTCCATATCGCCGTCGTTAGCCTCAAGAGCCTTTTTACAGTCCATCATGCCAACGCCCGTTGATTTCATAAGTTCTTTAATTTCTGCAACCGAAACCTTTGCCATTATTTTTTCCTCCTGTTATATTGTACAGGGGAGCGCACTGCGCTCCCTCATTTTTATTATTGAATTAATTATTCAGCCTGTGCTTCTTCAGCGCTCTCCTCAGCGGGAGCTTCCTCAGCTTCAGCAGCATCATCGCCCTGTCTGCCCTCAATAACGGCGTTTGCAATTGTGCCTGCGATAAGCTTTACAGCACGGATAGCATCGTCATTTCCGGGGATAACGTAGTCCACCTCATCGGGATCGCAGTTTGTATCAACGATAGCAACGATCGGAATATTAAGCTTCTTAGCCTCTGCTACAGCTATCTTTTCTTTACGGGGATCAACGATAAAGAGAACTGCCGGGAGCTTCTTCATTGTCTTGATACCGCCGAGGAATTTTTCAAGCTTCTCAATTTCGAGGTTGAGCTTAACAACTTCTTTCTTCGGAAGGAGATCGAATGTTCCGTCCTCTTCCATAGTGTGAAGCTGTTCAAGTCTCTTTATACGAGTCTGGATGGTTTTAAAGTTAGTAAGCATACCGCCCAGCCATCTTGCATTTACATAGTGCGCGCCTGCACGTGTAGCTTCTTCCTTAACGGAATCGCCTGCCTGCTTCTTTGTGCCGACGAAAAGAACTTCGCCGCCCTGAGAAGCGATGTCGCGTACGAACATATAAGCTTCTTCAAGCTTCTTAACCGTTTTCTGAAGATCGATGATGTAAATTCCGTTTCTTTCCGTAAAGATGTACGGAGCCATTTTGGGGTTCCAGCGTCTTGTCTGGTGTCCGAAGTGAACTCCGGCTTCAAGAAGCTGCTTCATTGAAACTACTGCCATTTGTGTAGTCCTCCTAATTTAAATTTGTTTAATCCTCCGCAGCACTTGGCTTGCGTGCCACATTACAGTGATACAGCGAGATAAAATCCGATGCCGTCACATGCCATGCACCGACCCACAAAAATACTGCGTGCGAATTGCCTTAATATTATACCATATTCTGTCGTTTTTGGCAAGTCTCATCCAAACAAACTTTTGATTCTCCACGGCTTGCTTTTTGTGAATATTGCCGAAACAGAATCAACAAGTATCGTATCGCTGCCGATTACTTTAACAGATTCGCAAGGTATCTCGGTATCGTTTTCCTTTCCAAAAATGCCAAAAAACCGATAACCGCCGTAAATAAGCAGGGAGAGTACCTCGGAAGCTGCCACATCCATACGGACATCGTCAATATATCCAAGTCTCTCCCCTGTTTTTATATCTATTACTTCTTTTGACTTAAGCTCTTCAAGACTGCAAACCATAAGCGCCTCCGATTTTTTAATAAGGTATGCACTTATGCTTGTCAATTATTCCGAAGCTATCGTCAATTATTTGTCGTTATCGTTCTTTTTCTTTTTAACAGCTGCAATTATCGTAGACACAACCGCAAGCACAACCGCGGCGCCTATAGCTATAACAAGCGGCACAACCGGAAAATCATCGCCTGTTGCAGGCGAATTGACTGCAAGAATGAGCATATTTAACATATCCATAATTTTGTCCTCCTGAATATCATTGGGTTTGTTTTTCTGATTGATGATATTGTACCACATTTCATCGGATTTGTCAAATATATTTTTGAACGCCGCAAAAATAAGTTCAGTCAGCGCCGTATAAAGGCATTGCGCTTCGGAATATACTGCTTTCAAAACTTATCCGTGCAAAACGTGTGATATGACGGAAAAAGTGCAGGCAGATGACGTGCAAAGCCGTCAGGCGTGCTTTGTGCGGTGTTGCCTTTATTATTCCTGTTCGCCGAACGTACGGACAGCCTTTATCATAATAGCGCATTCAAGACGCTTTTTTTCAAGCTCGCATGAAAGTTTATGAGCTGAACGTACATCGCCCATATACTGATAATTATTTGCATTGCATCCGCCGCTGCAATAGAATTTTGCCCAGCACTTGCGGCATTCCGGTTTCGAGTAAACGTGGCAGTTTGCAAAATCCGCTTTCATATCGCCATTGAAAGTACCCTCGTCAATGTTTCCCATTTTATATTCGTCCATGCCGACAAACTGGTGACACGGAAAAATATCGCCGTCGGGAGTGATAGCCACATAATCGTTTCCGCATCCGCAGCCTCTCAGACGTTTTATGGCGCACGGACCCTGATCGAGATCTATCATAAAGTGAAAGAAATTGAACTTGCCGCCCTTTTTCTCATTCTCAAGAATTCGTTTTGCAAGCACTTCGTATTCCTTAAATACGGCAGGCAGTTCTTTCTCTGTAAGAGCATACTCGTCTCCCTCGCCTACCACAGGCTCTATCGAGATCTGATCGAATCCCGCTTCATACAAGGCAAAAACGTCATTGGAAAAATCGAGGTTCTTATTGGTGAACGTTCCTCTGACATAATATTCCTTATCCCCTCTGCCCTCAACAAGCTTTTTATACTTTGGCAGTATCATATCGTAACATCCCTGACCATTCGGCAGAATTCGGAAATAGTCGTTTACTTCTTTTCTTCCGTCAATTGAAAGAACGACATTTGACATCTCTTTGTTGATAAATTCGATCTTTTCATCATCAAGAAGAAGTCCGTTGGTAGTTATCGTAAAACGGAACTTCTTACCGTACTCCGCTTCACGGGAACGAGCATACTCAACGATCTGCTTAACTACTTTGAAATTCATAAGAGGTTCGCCGCCGAAGAAATCAAGCTCAAGATTAGGACGGTCTCCCGAATTTTCAAGAAGAAAATCAATTGCATTTTTACCCGTTTCAAAGGACATGAGCTTTCTTCCCTGACCGAAGTCGCCCGTAGACGCAAAGCAGTATTTACACCTCAGCTGACAATCGTGCGCGATATTCAGGCACATAGCCTTAACAGGCGAAGCGACGGAATATTTCGCATACTTCTCATAATCGTCATCGGAAAAAAGAATTTTATCATTGTAAAGCTCGACTATCTCACCGTAACATGATTCAATATCATCGGCAGAATAAACTCTTGAAAGCTTTTCCATTACCTTCTGAGGACATTTTTCCTCAAAAGGAGGTTCCACATTGTCAAGCAGATCGTAGGTCAGCTCGTCAACGATATGAACTCCGCCGCTGTTAACGTCCAGAACGATATTAAATCCGTTTAACTTGTATTTATGTATCATATAACACCCTCGCTTTTAAAACTCAACAAAAAATACAGGGCAGTAACCTACTGCCCCGAATATCTCATTAAAAATCACTCCGCTTATCTCTCGCACTTCTGGTTAGCAACTGTGCAGGAAGTTTTGCAGGCAGACTGGCATGAAGCCTGACACTTGCCGCAGCCGCCCTTCTGAGCAGATTCCTTAAGATTAGCCTTGTTCATAGTCTTGATATGTTTCATTGTAAGACCCTCCTTGATTTTCAAATTGATTAATGCTATTATATCATAAGCCGGGAAATATTTCAATAGTTTTTTCACCGATTCATCATTTTTAGCGTTTTGAACAATTTCAAACACAAAAAGATGTTAAGATGTTACATCATAAAATCAATATGCGCTTAATGAATCGGCAGTCGCTCTCATTCGTCAAGCTCGATAAGCTTCTCGAAATCTTCATCTATTTTCATTTTCAGATCGTCAATTTCCCTGCACTTCGCATTCATCAGCTCATAATCCGTGTACACTTCTTCTTTCGTTATCTCTTCGCTGAGCATGTCTATTTTTGCCTGAAACTCGTCAATTTCCTTTTCAAGACGTCGCATTTCATTTTTTCGGGCGGCGTCCGCGCTCCTCTGCTGCTTACTGCGATAGGTTTTCGCCTTCTTTTCCTTTGCAGCTTCTGCGGCGGCAGCGAACCTTTCAGCTTCCGCAGCACGCTTCTCCTCCGCTTGTTCCGACCTTAATATCTCAAGATACTTTTCAAACCCGTAATTATGCTCGCGGTACGAACCGTCCGTAAGTTCGATCAGCCTGTCCGCTATCCTGCTGAGGAGATACCTGTCGTGGGAAACAAAAATGATCGTGCCGGTGTAATCATCCAAAGCCGATTCGATAGCTTCTTTAGAATTAAGATCAAGATGATTTGTAGGCTCATCGAGAATAAGCACGTTTCCGTGTTCCTGCATCATTATTGCAAAACAGAGCTTGGCACGTTCGCCGCCGCTTATCACACCTGTTTCCTTGAAAACATTCTCGCCCACAAACCTAACCTGAGCCAGCAGACTGCGCACCTCCAAATCCGAAAGGGACGGATAACGGCTGTGAAGTTCCTCCATTACTGTAAGCTCACGGTTAAGATTTGCACCCTCCTGATCAAAATAAGATATTTTAACATTTGTATTCCAGCGTACAGAACCTTCGTGCGGAAGAAGTCCCTGAATAATTTTCAGCAGAGTGGATTTACCTATTCCGTTATCTCCTATAATACCTATTTTCTCACCGCGGCGGACTTCAAAGCTGACGCTGTCAACAAGAGTTCTGCGGTTTACGCCTTCTCCTACGGAAATATCCGTATTTCTGACTTTCAGAACGTCAAGCGGCGGCTCGACCGCATAAGTAAAGCTTATTTTTGCGTGTTTTTCGTCATGAAAAGGCTTCTCGATGCGTTCAATTTTTTCAAGCTGTTTTCTGCGGCTCTGAGCCATTTTAGTTGTAGAAGCACGAACCAGATTCCTCGCAACGTAGTCCTCCATTTTCGCTATCTGCTTCTGCTGCTGTTCGTATTCGCGGCTGCGCCGTATGTCGTTTTCCTCACGCTGACGCACAAAAGCGGAATAATTGCCTTTGTATCTTGTAAGTATTCCGCGCTCTATTTCGCACACAGAGGTACACAGCCTGTCCAGAAAATAACGGTCGTGGCTGACGATCAATACAGCTCCGCGATAGCTTTTCAAGTAGTCCTCCAGCCACATAATCGTCTTGAAATCAAGATGATTGGTAGGCTCGTCAAGGATAAGCAGATTTGGTTCTTCAAGAAGCAGCTTCGCAATACACAAACGTGTTTTTTCACCTCCGCTGAATCCCGATACAGTACGTTCAAGCTGTTCACCGGAAAATCCCATACCATTAAGTACTGTGCGTATCTTAACGTCGGTATTGTAGCCGTCGTTGGCTTCCAGCCATGAGGAAAGCTGCTGATATTCATCGGCAGAGGCGTTGTTCCCGAGTTCTATTTCAAGCTCTATATCGCGAAGTCTGTCTATAGCCTTTTGTACAGGCTCAAAAACTTTACGCATCTCCTCAATAACAGATGAGTTCGAATCAAGACCGCCCATCTGTTCAAGATAGCCTACAGTCGTTTTGGCGGCAAATGAAACGATCCCGTCCCTTTCACTGAATCTGTCCGGTTCAATACTGCCGGTAAGTATTTTAAGCAAAGTAGACTTACCGCAGCCGTTATTTCCTACCAAACCTATCTTGTCGTTTTCGTCAATGGTAAGAGAAACATTGTTGAGAAGCTGCCGACCATTGTAAAATTTATTTATATTATTTAAACTGACAAGCATAAAATCTCCTTTTTATACTAATTCCAAATCGTTCTGTGCAAACAATGATATAATACCATATTTTTAAGTCGCTGTCAACAGCTGCATTTTTCAAAAACATTTTTGTTTTATCAATATACTCGATATTATTTTTTCGACCATGGTCATTTTTTTACATAAAACAAAATTTGTCTATTGATTTTTTTTGATTATTGCCTTATAATAATTATAAATCAGCTGATCGAAGGATGATAAAAATGAATTATTCTGAATTTTACAAAGGCGACTGCTTTGACGCTTACAAATATCTCGGCGCTCATGTCGGTTCAAAAGGAACAATGTTCCGCACTTACGCCCCCAACGCCTCCAAAGTATCTCTTATCGGAGATTTTTCGGAATGGAAAGAAGAATTTCCCATGCTCCCTGTTTATGACGGAAAATTTTATGAAATTTATTTCCCGAACGCAGCTGCCGGCATGCGATATAAGTATCGTATATACGATAAAAACGGCAATTACATCGATCACAGCGACCCTTACGGCTTCGGCAGCGAGCTTCGCCCGGGAACCTGCTCCGTGATACGCGATATGACATATAAATTCAGCGATGCCGCGTGGATGAAGTCCCGTACCGACTGCCGCATCAAGCCCCTAAATATATACGAAGTACATTTAGGTTCATGGAAAAAACCCGAAACCAACGAATGCGAGTGGTACAGCTACTCCGAGATAGCCGATGAACTGACAGACTACGTTATCGAAAACGGTTTTAATTATATTGAGCTTATGCCGCTCAGCGAACACCCCTGCGACGAATCGTGGGGTTATCAGATAACGGGGTTCTTTGCACCTACTTCACGTTACGGAACTCCGAAACAGCTTATGGAACTTGTGGACAAATGCCATAAAAAGGGCATAGGAATTATAATCGACTTTGTTCCCGTTCACTTTGCGGTCGATCACTACGGACTCACTGAATACGACGGTACAAAACTTTATGAATATCCGTTCGACGACGTGGGATATAATGAATGGGGCAGCAGAAATTTCAACCATTCGCTTGGCGAAGTCCGTTCGTTTCTTCAATCCGCCGCAAATTACTGGCTGGAAGTCTACCACTTTGACGGAATCCGAATCGACGCTGTACGTAATCTCATATATTGGCAGGGGGACGAAAACCGCGGACTGAATACCCCTGCTATCGAATTTATCAAAAATATGAACGCAGGACTAAAAAAACGTCACCCAACAGCTATTTTGGCTGCCGAGGACTCATCGGCATATCCGAATGTAACGGCTTCAATTGAAAACGGCGGTCTTGGATTCGACTATAAATGGGATCTTGGCTGGATGCACGATACTCTTGAATATTTTCAGACGTCTCCGATGTACCGCAGCCGCGATTATCATAAGCTGACATTTTCAATGATGTATTTCTATAACGAAAGATTTATCCTTCCGCTCTCACACGACGAAGTAGTCCACGGAAAAGCGACTATTCTCCAAAAAATGAACGGCGGCTACGAAGAAAAATTTCCCCAGGCAAGAGCGCTGTACATGTATATGGCGGCGCATCCCGGAAAAATGCTGACTTTTATGGGCAGCGAATTCGGTCAGCTCCGCGAATGGGACGAAAAGCGGCAGCAGGACTGGGAGATGCTTAAATATCCGCGGCATGACGCTTTCCGTGAATTTGTAAAAGCTGTGAACAGACTTTATTTAAGCTGCTCCGCGCTTCATTACGACTGCGATCCGCTGAATTTCGAGTGGTCCGACTGTGATTCTTACGACAGATGTATGTACGCTGTCCGCCGTAAAAGCGGCAAAGGCGACGTACTTGCGGTATTTAACTTTTCCGATTGGATGCAGCCGGACTATGCGGTAAAGATAGGTTCGGACTGGAAAGAAACCCTCCTTATTGATTCCGACTGGAACAGCTTCGGCGGCGATACCAAAGATGCCGAAACGCAGTATACGAGGACTGCCGACAGTCTTGTCATGAATGTTCCGCCTTTCAGTGGAAGAATGTTTTTTTTAACTCATAAATAAGGAATCACTTCTATACTCGCCTCTGTTGCAAACTCCCCCATAGATTTCGAGATAAAATTTTGTCAGACAAGGAGCAAACCGCAAGACGGGCTGTTGCCCATCGAGGATTTGCGACACAGTATGACAAAATTTTAGCTGAAAGATATGGGGAGCTTACAAAAGAGGGGAGTATAATGGCTCAGCACGCATTTTGCTTGCATATTTTCCATCGTCTTGCACAGAAATTTCTTGTATAGCAGACATTTCACAAATCACCTATTGAGTTCACGAAATTCAGTAGGTGATATTTTTTCCGCGGCTTTGAATTGTCTTACAAAATAATTATATGAAGAATATCCGCATTCTTTGGCAATATCTGTAATAGTCATATTTGATTTGAGCAGAAGCTCCTTTGATTTTTCCAGTCTGAAACTTATCATTTCTTCAATTATACTTTTGCCGAAGTACAGCTTGTATATCTTCTGAAGATAGCTTTTGCTGAGATAAAGCTCCGAGGCAATATCTTTGATATTCCATGACAATTCGGGATTTTTCATAAGTCTCCCGCGAAGCAGACAAAGCTTATCATACTGCGGACTTTCGGAACCTTCCGAAAATTTATAGCTGTATTCGCGGTGAAGCGCCGCTTTATGCAGAGAAGTTCCGGGAGAAGGTTCAGGCGTGAGGCTTTGAATATCAACCCCTATAGTAAAATTGATATTGCAGTTTTCTTCATCGGAAAAACGCGACTTGCGCACCTCATCTGTCAGCCTGCCGAATATTTCTTCGCTGCGGTTATGATAAGGCGTTATGACCGCAAATGAGTATACAGACCAGATACCGTAAATTTCTTCAGGCTTAACGCAGCTTCCGATAAGACGTGCAAATGCCGATGTTATTCTGCTGCACTTATCATCGTCCCCTTGATAATAAGCATCATTCAGCCCGGAAAGCTGAATACGTATGAATTCGGCAGTATCGCTGCGTTCACGGAAATTTTCCAGATTCTCGGCAAAGGCTTTCTTAACGCCCGATCTGTTGAGCAGTCCCGTAACGTCGTCGTAAAGCATAGCATGGCTTGCGTTGATGATCGTACGGTCAAGCAGCGACTTTATACGCACTTGTTCGAGAGCAACGTTTATGTAATTTATCCAGTAGAGATAGATCTCACTGAAGCTTATGGGATTTTTTCCGAAAGTTACGGCAGAATATCCGAAGAAATTTTCATTGAAATTAAGAGGCGTTATAAAGTATGCAGTTGGGTACGGTCTTTGCTCGACGAACACAGGAAGAATATCCTCTGAACTGAAAACGATGCAATCTTCATATTCTCTCTTTATTGAAGATTTGGAAAGTATCACTTTCATTTCATCGCCCATATCAAACGTAAGTCTGTCGGTAAATTTTCCGCTGCCGCATTCCATGTACTTTTTGGTCAGACATATATTGATCCGTTTCATTTTATACATGTAGTAGGTATAATTATCCAGACGATCCGCAAACTCCTCCGGGTCTGAAGTATTTGTAATATCAAAAAGCATGTCTCTGTGCAGAATATCGTACACATACTTTTGTGTAATCTTGTCGGAACGTGAAATTTTTTTATAAGACGTTCCGGCACAGCCGCAGCTTTTTCCGGGACAGAAGTTTCCGCTTTCACTATGTACCTTTCGGCATATCTTGCCGGTTATCATACGGTATATACGTCTGAACGACTCTGCGCCAAGCTGAAAATTAGGTCGTCTGTAGCTTGTAATTTTCGGATTATTATGCTGTCCTTCTACAGATGCGTCATAACCTGTAACGGCAATATCCTCGGGAACTCTTATTCCGCTCTTTATCAGAGACTCTGCAAGAGCTATAGCAGAACAATCGTTGCCGCATACAACAGCTTCGGGACGGCTCAGCTCGCCGTTTATTATCCTTTCCGCCAGTTTCGCAGCGGCATCTTTCCAAAAATCCCCGTATATACAGGAATTTTTATCATAACAAAGACCATGCTTCTTCATTGAATTTTTAAATCCTTTAAGCCTTTCTTCCGAAACATACAGTCCCTTCGGTCCCGTAAGACAATATATTTTATTCAATCCGTGAACTCTTATGAGATGATCGGTGATCTGCTCAAAGGCCGAGCAATCGTCAATAGCAGTAGACTCAAAAATCCTATGCTCCTCACTGTCCAAAAGCATAACAGGCTTGCCCGACCGAATAAGCAGGTTATCTATCATAGACTTTATATTTTCATCATAAAAAGTGTTGCGGTCATAGAGAAAGCCGTCAAAACGATCAGATAAAATAAGTTTAAATATCTCTTTTTCCGTCTGCTTATGCGCAGTCTGTGCGAAAAAATTATGAAGCGGGGCAAGTATCGCCATATCACAATTGGTTTTATATGCCTGAGAGATAATTCCTTTAAGTATTTCAGCCTGAAAGTCTACCTGACATTCCGTAATTATAACACCTATTAAAAGACGCTTTTTCACATTTTCACCTGCTTTATACTATTTTAAGAAATTGTTTTTAAATCGACCTTTAGCAATACATTTCTATAGAGCTCTTTAAAATCAGCAGCATATTCAAAACTTGTTCTCATAGTTTTTAATCTTATTCAATATAGATTATTATATCATAATTGACATGAAATTGCAACACAAAAATACATAGTTTGTATAAAAACATAAAATAATCTTTTTTATTGGATATTATAATTCATTGTAAAGCGGTCTGCAATTGTGTATAATAATATTGTAAATAAAATGTTAATCGCTTAGAAAGATGAATTTTTATGGGGGATAATTAATTATGAAATTCTGCTTTAAAAAGCTGACTTCTGCCGCTGCTGCATTGACGGTCGCACTGACTTCTCTTGCGGCTGTTCCGCTGTCGGATAAACAGGCAGCAAACGCGGCGTCAAACGTTACGCTCGAATACCTCAACAGAGGTATCTCCGCCGTGAATACGGGAAACGGAATGCTTGTAAGCTGGCGTTACCTTGCAAACGATGATGATAACGCTGTTTACAAGCTCTATCGGGACGGCATTCTCATTTACACAAGCGAAGCCGGAAAATCTACTTGCTATCTTGATGCTCAGGGAAAAGCTTCCTCAAAGTACAGGGTAGACACTTTCACAGCAAACGGTGCGTTGGTAAATTCAGAAAATTGCACTCTTATTTCCGACAAAACATACTTTGATATACCTCTTTCACCGCCATCGGACATCTATTCGCCTAACGATATGTCCGTAGGAGATATTGACGGAGATGGACAGTATGAACTTTTTGTAAAGTGGGATCCGAACAACTCAAAAGATAATTCTCAGAAAGGCAAAACTGGCAACGTTTTCATAGACTGCGTAAGGCTTGACGGCACAAGAGTATGGAGAATTGATTTAGGCGTCAATATCCGCGCCGGAGCACATTATACACAGTTTTTTGTTGCAGACTTTGACCTTGACGGCAAGGCGGAAATGACTTGCAAAACTGCCGATGGAACAGTTGACGGTATTGGAAATATTATCGGTGACGCTTCCAAGGATTACCGAAATTCAAACGGCTACATTCTTAACGGTCCCGAATATTATACGCTCTTTGACGGCGCTACGGGAGCTGCTCTGGATACAGTAAATTATGAACCGGCAAGAGGCGACGTTTCAAAGTGGGGCGACAAATACGGCAACAGAGTCGACCGCTTCTGGGGCAGCGCCGCATATGTTGACGGTATACACCCCTGCGTTATCACAGGACGAGGCTATTATACAAGAATGACCGCATCGGCATATAAAGTCGAAAATAAAAAGCTTGTTAAGCTATGGACATTCGATACAGGCAACAGTTCCTCAGCCGCCGGCTATGGCGACGGAAACCATAACAGCATGCCCGCCGATGTTGACGGAGACGGAAAGCAGGAAATAATTACGGGTTCTACATGTATAGACGATAACGGAAAGGTACTTTGGTGTACGAATCAGGGACACGGAGACGCAATGCACGTTGCCGATCTTGATCCGACAAATCCCGGTCTTGAGGTTTGGTTATGCCATGAGGATAAGTCAGCGGGATACGGAGTTACTCTCATTGATGCGGATACGGGTAAGCAGATATTCCACAATAACGGTACTGGAGATACCGGACGCTGCTGCGCTGATAACGTATGGGCAGGAAATCCCGGAGCCGAGCTATGGGGAAACGGAAACGAAGTGAAAAATGTCAAAGGCGATACCCTCTCATGTAATCGCCCTGCTATAAACTTCCTTATCCATTGGGATGGAGATCTTGAAAGAGAGATCCTCGACGGTTATACCGATTCGCCGGCAAAAATAAGTAAAATGGGTGAAAACGGAAAACTAACTCAGCTTATGCAGACTGATGGATATTACACCTGTAATACCACCAAGGGTACGCCTTGTCTTTCAGCAGATATTTTCGGTGACTGGCGCGAGGAGCTTATTGTAAGAGCTGCCGACAGTAAATCCGTAAGAATATACTGTACGCCATATACGACCGATTACCGCATTACAACGCTTATGCACGATGCACAGTACCGTATGCAGGTATCGGCTCAGAATACAGCATACAATCAGCCGCCTCACACAAGCTTTTTCCTCGGCACAGGATACGAGCTTCCCTCACGACCAAAAGATACGGTCAATACATCGGGTACTGTAATAACTCCCTCAAAACCCGGTGCAGAAATAAACACAGAACATATTTATAAAATAAAAAATAAAAAAAGCGGATTTTATCTTGAAGTTGCCGGCTCAAAGGCGGAGAACGGTGCAAACGTACAGCAGGGTAATACCGGAGCTTTGGGTTGGAAATTTGAACGCTCCTCAGAAGCCGGATATTATTACATATATTCCGAATTAGGCGGCGGAAAAAAATTCCTGCTCGACATCGACTACGGAAAGACAGAAAACGGTACAAACATCGGAATATGGGAAAATACAAGCAGCGATGCACAGCTTTTCAAGCTTGTGGATAACGGTGACGGAACATATGCCGTCTGCACTAAGGTAACGAACGATTCAAGCGGTATAGGCGTTCAGGCGGCATCGACCGAAATCGGAGCTAACGTTATTGAATGGGTGTGCAATGACAGCGACGATCAGAAGTGGATCCTTGAAATAAAAATAGATCCCATAAACGGCTCCCTGATAAAAGATCTGTCCGTTAAGGATATTGATAATTACCGCGATTGGAAGATCTCCGAAAATGCGGAAACCGGAAATATTATTTTCGGAGACAGAGATTTCACATATACTCAGTTGCCCGAATCGCTTAAAGGCGCAGAGATCATTCAGACTGCCTGCGATTCCAAAAATTCATCTGACGACCTTGCTGAATTTACAGCCGCTAAGGATATTAAAGCGTATATTGCCCTCGATACGCGTGTTGAATCATCTATGGGCACTATTCCCGAATGGATGAACGATTGGAAAAAGACAGGCGAGCAGGCGGCAAGCAGCAATGACGTTATATTCGATATTTACGAAAAAGCATACAAAGCCGGTGAAACTGTTAGATTAGGCTCTAACAGTACAGCTCAGTATGTCGTTAACTACACTGTATTCGTAAAGGAAGATATAACTGAAGCTCCCGTAACAACCGAACCGGCAGCAACAGAATCCGAAACAACCGTTCCCACATCTCCTACCGAACCTAAAGAAGACATTCTGATCGGCGATGCGAACTGCGACGGAAAGGTAACTATTGCAGATTCAACAGCGATTCTTCAAGCTCTGGGAAATCCTGACAAATATGGACTTTCGGCTCAGGGCGCGAAAAATGCTGATTGCTGCAATCCCGGAGACGGCGTTAAAACAAGCGATGCTCTTGCAATTCAGAAGCTGGATGCGGGGCTGCTTACGGAACTGCCTGAGTTTGAAACGGACTGATTCCAATTCGAATCGCAGAAAATTTTGATTCAAAGCTCTGCTTTCAACAAGCAGACGGCTTACGTCAGTAAGGCGGATTCAGTTGGAGATCGTATAAATATATTTAGCCCTGAAGCAATTCAAATCAACTGCTTCAGGGCTTATTTTAGGGTGGGTGACACTATCCGAAATGTTCGAATATAGGCATACTGTCGTATGGCAATGATTTTTAACGCAGAAAGACAAAAAGATGCATATAAGACGGGCGTTGAACGGTAGTGTCAACACACCCTAATCATAATTCTGCGCCAAACGATAATCAACCGCTTCGGTAAACGGGTCATAAAATATATCCTCGTTGTCTCTGTCGGCTATAAGATAGGAATTTTTATAAAACAGAGGCACAAAGCAATAGCTGTGAGTTATAAGCTGCTCTGCCTCGGAATACTTTTCAATAAGACTTTCTGCCGTATCGCATGAACCAAGAGCCTCAGCAATACTGTCCTCGGTTATTACGCCCTTACACGGCGGAATGTTTTCCAGTTCGCGTATTACAGAACTGCCTATTGCAAGCTTTCCTTTAAGCGGATAAAGAGCAATACTGTATTCTCCATCGTCAATACGCCTTTGGAACTCCTCCGCAGAAACGTCCTCGATTCCAATATATAAACCTAAAACCTCCTGCCATTTTTGTGTTACCATGCGAAGAGCTGAAGAATCGGCAGTCTCAGCGTTTACAAGTATCTTCACCTGACCGAAATTTGCCGATTGAAGTTCTGTTTTTGCAGCTTCATAGCACTCCTCCGCCTGTTCGCTGTTATAGGTATAGAAAGTTTTATCGGAAACAAGTTCCCGATAACTTCTGCCGTGAACATTCAGAGCCGGGGGAATAATTCCACCTGCCGCCTGAAGATCGTCCCCGAGCTTCATATCGAGTTCATCGCGGTCTATAGCAAGAGAAAGCGCCTTTCTAAGATTTATACACGAAAAAATTTTATCATCGGGATTGAACACAAATCCCAAAGTAGTAGCAGGTATACCTTGTATCAGATACTTTTCGGGATTATACGGACTGCTGCTTAAAGAAGTCAGACACTCTATCTCCTCATCCTTAAACACTTCCCGAACAGCTGCCTCGCTCTCCTCGATAGTAAAACTGAGAAATGACGGCATAATATCGTAAGTCTCACTCCAGTTCGCGTCATTTCGCTTCATATATAAGATATTATTGCTTCCGTATGGGTCGAAAAACCATTGTCTGACAAAAAAAGCTCCGTTTGACATAACCGATTTATCGTCAAGACCATAGCGTCCTTTTGTAGAGTTGAAAAATTCCTCGTTGCACGGATATGCCGCAGAAGTCGCCATAAGACTTAAAAATTCGGCATTCGGGGCATTAAGAACAATTTGCAGAGTATGTTCATCGGGAGCGTATATATCCGCAAAATCGGCTGACTCAAGACCATTCATTACCTCGTATGCACCCATAATACAAGCAAAATTATCACGATACGGCGACTTCATCTGCGGATCAAGAACACGTTTCAGCGCAAATGCGTAATCAGCTGCTGTAACCGGAAAATATTCGTCCTCCGTAATAACATCGTCATGATTCCGATCGAAAAACCAAAAATTGTCGTCTTTTAAAGTAAAGGTATACACCATACCGTCAGCAGAAACTTTAAAACTTTCTGCATTGCAGCATACAACGTTTCCCGATTGGTCTATGCGCATAAGACCGCTGTAAAGATTCTTTATAACGGTATTTGACGATGCATCGCAGGCAAATTGAGGGTCAAGACTTTGCGGGTTGCCATTCAGCGGCACATCGTACATGTGACCCGAACCGTCCTCCTTATCGTTGTTTCCGCATGACGGCATCGCCGAAGCACATAACATTAAACTTAAAAATAATGCAAATTTTTTCACTTTTCTCTCCCATTTATCAGCTGAGAGTAACGGTAACTATGAATCCGCCTGCATTACAGCCCGATACGGTATATTCCTTATCGGCAGGAACAGGTACGGATGTTTTTCCCTCATCTTCGGCAGCAGTATAGTAAACGTTATAAGTATGACCGTCCGCTGAAATTTCAAGAGGATTTTCATTATTATGTCCCTTTACTTCCGTAATATACTCTTCAAGACATAGTTGGTGCGAATTGATATATGAAGCGTGAGGAATACCCACGTAACGGTATGTATAGGTTCTGGGATTTTCGCCTGTTGCAGTCTCCTTGCCATTGGGATAGCGGAGAATAAACCCATACTTTCCGGCGTTTTCATTAAACCAATCGTCCGCTTCAAAATATGAATATCCCGTACCGCTCTGACTGTCGTAACGGAACATATCAAAAGTTCTTCCCGTATGGTAATCGGTATGACCTGCATCAAAGGTCTTGGATTTACCGTTTCTGTGACGCTCCTCCTGTTCATCAAAAGTACGGTAACCGTCCTGAATAAAAATATCGGTAGTTTCCGAATTGCGTGAAGCTGCATAAGCCTCCATAAGAGCATTGAGCTGAGTTACAACATCTCTATCGAGCTTTGTGACATAGTCGCCCGACTGATAAAATTCATTTCTGTTGCCGACTATAGTGATCGGGTCAATATCGCCCTCCGGGAACGTATATTCACATTCCGCGTTAACAAGTACAAGATCGCCCATTTGAGACGCTGCCTTATCGTATTCAACCGATGACGAAAAAACTCCTGCTTCTTCCGTGGGAATTTCTGTATTTTCAGCCGATGTCTGCGGTTCTGTAAAGACTTCCGGTTCTGTCGGTTCGGTAACAGCTGACGGAGGAGCTTCCGAAGAGCTTTCAATATCTTCCTTGCCTGAAAGCTTTTTAACACACGAACTTGCAACGACCGCAATACTTATTATAAGCAAAACAAACACGACTATTCTGTCATATCTTACACGGTATTTTTTTTTGCTTCTTCTTTTGTCTCCCTTTGTCATATCTTTTCTCCTTAATTTTGTTTCTTTTTATCTCTGTTTTTTCCTTAGGATAATACCCAATTAAAATTATAGCATAAATATTACTTTATGTAAAGGGCTTTTAAAAATTTCACAAAAGAAACAAAAACAGGGCAAAACTGCCCTGTTCGAGTATATCAAAGCTGTTTTCTTCTGTATTCGCTTGGAGTACACCCCATATGCTGACGAAACTGCCGCATAAAGTACGACTCGCTTTCATAACCGCATTTTTCCGCGATCATACCCACTGAAAGCTCAGTTTCCAACAGAAGCCTGCATGCATAAGATAAACGGCTCTTTATAGCGTCCTGCCGAAAAGTCACGCCAAATGCCGCCATATATATCCTGTGAAAATAAGTTCTGCTTACAGCCAATCTCCTGCAAAGCTTATCAACTGAAAGGTTTTCAACGGGGTCATCGTACATTTCACGCCGTATTTCTTTTAGCTGCGGATACCGCGGCACATCTTTCTCAGCCAACTCGATACCGCACACTGCCTCCTCCAGTGATATTAATATAATTCGAAGATAAAGCTCGCAAAGCTCCGTCTTGCGTCTGCAAACAGTACGACAATTCATATCAAGATTTTTTATTGCTTCGGCAATACTATAATCATCATACACTTCCACCGGAGTATTAAGCGGAATTTCCAGATCTGCAATGTACTGCTTATCAGCAGAAGACGGACGAAACTGAACAAGGTCATATTTTAGTCCACGGATGCCCGTACCTCGGAAACATCTGCTTATACCGTCTTTGTAAAGTATAGCCGCACCATTGGAAAATATTCTGTCAGTTCCGCCTATGGTAAATATCACCGGACTCCTGAATAAATACAGACAATAGTCCTGAACGGTACTGCCCTTTATTTCTGCGGAACGGCTTTCGGCAGTTCTTATTTTCGTGATTTTCATAATTATTACTGCATTGACACAAAAATTTACTGATATTACTTGAGATTAACGGCTTCTTTTACCTTGTTTACAATATTTTCAGCAGAGAGACCGAATTCCTTAAGCAGATCGACAGCCGGACCCGAGTGACCGAATTCGTCGTTTACACCTATCTTCACTACGGGAACGGGACAGCATTCCGTAACTGTCTCGGCTACGGCAGAACCCAATCCGCCGATAACGCTGTGTTCCTCAGCCGTAACGATAACGCCGGTTTCTTTTGCGCATTTGCAGATAAGCTCCTTGTCAAGCGGTTTTATTGTGTGAATATTTACAACTCTTGCGGAAATTCCCTCTGCTTCGAGAGTTTTTGCTGCTTCGAGAGCTTCGTTTACCAAAAGACCTGTGGCTGCAATAGTTACATCGTTTCCGTCTTTAAGAACAACGCCCTTGCCAAGCTCAAATTTATATGTCTCGGCATCGTTTATCACCGGTACTGCAAGCCGTCCGAATCTCATATAAACAGGACCATTGAAGTCCAAAGCAGCTTTTACTGCCGCACGAGCTTCCACATCGTCGCATGGATTGATTATCGTCATGCCGGGGATCGTCCTCATAAGGGCGATATCCTCATTGCACTGATGAGTTGCACCGTCCTCGCCTACTGAAATACCTGCATGAGTTGCGCCTATTTTTACATTGAGGTGCGGATAACCGATAGAATTACGGACTATCTCATAGGCGCGTCCTGCTGCAAACATCGCGAACGTGCTTGCGAACGGTATCTTACCGCTTGCAGCAAGTCCTGCCGCCACGCCCATCATGTTGGCTTCGGCAATTCCGCAGTCGAAAAAGCGTTCAGGATACGCTTTCTTGAAAATACCTGTTTTCGTAGCCGCAGCAAGGTCTGCGTCAAGCACGACCAGATCTTTATATTCCCCGGCAAGATCTCTCAGAGCCTCGCCGTAGCTTTCTCTTGTAGCCTTTTTGATAACGTCTGCCATTGCCTTAATCCTCCAATTCCTTTAACTGTGCGTTAAGTTCAGCCATTGCCTGATCGTACTGTTCCTTGTTAGGAGCTGTACCGTGCCAACCCACCTGATTTTCCATAAAGGACACTCCTTTGCCCTTTGTGGACTTCTGAATAATAGCAACAGGCTTGCCTGAAATTGTTTCAGCTTCGGCAAAAGCGGATTCTATGCTGTTAAAGTCGTGAGCGTCCATAGTGATAACGTGCCAGCCGAATGCTGCGAATTTATCGGTTATAGGCTCGGGAGAACATACCTCTGTTATTTTTCCGTCGATTTGCAGACCGTTGTTGTCAACTATGGCAATAAGATTATCAAGTTTGTAATGAGCGGCAAACATGGCAGCCTCCCATACCTGACCCTCTTCTATTTCGCCGTCGCCCAAAACCGAGTAAACTTTGTAGGATTTATTATCGAGCTTGCCTGCGAGAGCCATACCTGCCGCCGCCGATATTCCCTGACCCAAAGAACCGCTTGACATATCAATACCGGGAATATGGATACAAGGGTGCCCCTGAAGCATTGCGCCTATATGACGCAGTGATTTCAGCTCCTCCTCGGGAAAATAGCCTTTCTGAGCAAGGACAGAATAAAGCGCCGGTGCAGTATGTCCCTTTGAAAGTACGAAACGGTCTCTGTCGGAATTATCAGGGTCTTTGGGGTCGACGTTCATTTTAGAGAAATACAGATAAGTCAGGGTATCGCTGATAGACAGCGATCCGCCGGGGTGACCCGATTTTGCGTTATAAGTTCCCTCGATAACGCCCATTCTTACTTTGCAGGCAATTTTCTGCAAATTTTTTTTCATTTCTGCGTCCATAATGACCTCCATTTATACATTTTTAAATAATGCAGCAAAATTATCCGTAACTTTAACGAATTCTTTTATCCTCTTTGCTTCTTGTCATAGGAAGATTCTTTGAACTCTTTGGCAGGAAGTGCGAAAGACAGAGTCCTTCGCTAAAGCTGCCGACAGTTTTCTTCAATTATGTAATCTATAAGTTCAGCAACCGCGCCCTCATCATTTGTTTTGTCAAGGACAATATCTGCGGCTTTTTTTACCGATTCCTCGGCATTAGCAGGACACGCTCCGATGTCCGCCGCTTTTATCATTTCAATATCGTTGTCAAAATCGCCTATAGAAATAAAGGTATAGTCCTCCATTCCCTCAAGATGCCTGTATTCTTTCAGCGCAGTTCCCTTGCTGATACCCTTTGGCAGCATTTCAAGGAAGATTTCCGAAGATCTCACAAAATCGACTTCCTTTTCATAGCCAAGCTGGCGAACCAAAAGTTCCAGATTCTGTATATCATCGGGAGCAAGCGCAAAAAGAACTTTCAGCCATCCGCCCTCGGGGATCTCTGTAATATCCTTAAACTGCGGAGTAACACCGCACAGCCTCGTATGCAGCTGCTGATATTCCGTATTGCTGAAAACGTATGTACCCTCAGCAGTCAGAACCTCTCCGCCTACTTCCGGCATAAGTCTCAGTATCTCGGCAGTCATTGTACGCGACTGACTCGGAAGCGAATGCGAAACAAGAATCTTATTCTCTCCGTAATCATATATTGCTCCGCCGTTATACATTATTATCGGCTCACGCAGGTCTATTATACTTCGATACTGTTCGAAAGACTGTATCGTCCTGCCCGTAGCGACCGTAAATCTGCCTCCCATTGCAATAAATCTGTTTAACGCCGTCCTGTCGGCATTGTTTATTTGTTTTTTGGAATTAAGGAGAGTTCCGTCCATGTCGCTCAGCAAAATAGTCTTGTTAATATCCACGGCTTCCCCTAACTCCTTTCCAATTTATTAATTATCGAGACAAAATATTCAGGCAATGGGCTTGTAAACTCCATATACTTATGCGCAGATGGATGAATAAATCCGATTTTACGGGCGTGGAGACATTGTCCCTCGATACCCTTATACGATTTGCCGTACACTTCGTCACCAAGAATGGGATGCCCAATGTATGCCATATGGACGCGTATCTGATGCGTTCGGCCCGTTTCAAGACGGCAGCGAATATGCGCGTACCCTCCGTACTGCTTTATCACGCTGTAGTGAGTTACCGCATTCCGTGAATTTTCAGACGTAACGCACATTTTCTTACGTTCTGTCTTATGTCTGCCAATAGGAGCGTCCACTGTTCCCTCAGTTTCCTTAAAATATCCGCATGCCACAGCTTCGTACTCGCGTGTAAAACTATGTGATTTTATCTGCTCCGACAAATGCAGGTGAGCCTTATCATTCTTCGCAACTATCAGCAGTCCGCTGGTGTTTTTGTCGATACGGTGGACAATTCCGGGTCGGATAACTCCGTTTATCCCTGAAAGGCTGTCTCCGCAGTAATAAAGCAGAGCGTTCACTAAAGTTCCGCTGTAATTTCCGTGAGCAGGATGAACTACCATTCCTTTCGGTTTATTGACCACCAACAAATCGGAATCCTCATAAATTATATTCAAAGGAATGTTTTCGGGAACGGCATCCGTCGGTTCCGGCTCGGGCATTTCCACCGAAACTGTCTCGTTTCCTTTTATTTTGTAATTTTTACTTACACTTTTTCCGCTGACAGTTACGGCGTTTTTAGAAATTATGACCTGAACCGCCGAACGCGTAAGCTCTGTAATACGCTCAGAAATATATTTGTCAATACGCTTGCCGCAGTCCTCTGACGTACATACAAGAGTTATAATTTCACTCATTTTCTTTGACCTCAGCAGCCGCCTTTTTAGCCCTTTCCTTCTTAGGTTCAATAAAGAGCATATAGACTATTATCAGCACAAAAGCACATGTCACGCATATATCTGCAACATTGAAAATTGCAAAATGAAACATCTTTATTTCAAACATATCCACAACATAACCAAAGCGGATACGGTCTATAAGATTTCCGATGCCGCCGGCAACAAAAAGCATTATAGTCCAGCTCATAAATCTTGATTTTTTCCAAGCGCCGAACATAGCGATTATCCCGGCTATTACGACCAATGACGTAAATCCGACCAAAAACCATCTTTGTCCTGACATGCTGCCAAATATCGCGCCGTCATTTTCAAGGTAGGTCAGATCAAGAATATCAAAATCTCCGATATGAAGAAAATCCATGCTTTTTACAGGCTGAAGCGTATGGACTGCCCAATATTTAACAAGCTGATCCGCTCCTATCAGAACGAGTGCAGCAATAACAAGCAGTATGCTCATATTTTTCCTTTCAAGCTTATTGCCTGCCGATACACCAGCAGGCAATATAGTACAAATTACATGTCAATGTTAACTGCGCATCTCTCACAAAGAGACGGATGCTTACAGTCTGTTCCCACATACTTTGAATAACACCAGCACCTCTCGCACTTGCCGCCCTCTGCCGCTTCAACAGCAAATACAATGTCGCCCTCTCCTTTTTCAACAACAATATCGGAAACGATAAGTATTTCCTTGAGCCTTTCTGCAAGGGACACGCAGCGGTCGTAGTCAGCGCCGGCCTTTACAATGACTTTAGCTTCAAGAGATTTGCCGATGACCTTAGCGTTTCGCGCTTCCTCAAGAGCTTTATTGGCAGCTTCACGCACGCCGTATATGAAGCTCCACTTTTCAACGAAAGCATCGTCATATACAAGTCCCGACTTTTCGGGCATCTGATTAAGGAAAACGCTCTCCTTATCGTCCTCGGAGCTGTGCGGCATGAACTGCCATATCTCCTCAGCCGTGAATGAAATTATAGGAGCTGCAAGACGCGTAAGCGCACTGAGAATACGATACATAACAGTCTGAGCGGCGCGGCGGATCTCTGAATCCTCTTTTTCACAGTAAAGCCTGTCCTTGATAATATCAAGATAGAAGTTTGACATATCAACTACGCAGAAATTATGAACAGCATGGAAAGCAATATGGAAATCGTACTTTTCGTAACCATCTTTTACCGTGTCGATAAGAGCGTCCAGCTTCATCATCGCCCACTTATCAAGCTCCGTGAGCTTATCGTAGGAAACGCAGTCCTTATCGGGATCAAATCCGCTGCCGTTGCCGAGATTGCCGAGGATATATCTTGCAGTATTTCTTATCTTCTTGTATGCGTCCGAAAGCTGACTAAGGATAGTTTTGGAAATTCTGATGTCGCTGTGATAGTCCGAAGAAGCTACCCAGAGACGAAGTATATCCGCGCCGTACTGGTCTGTTATCTCCTGTGGGTCAATACCGTTTCCGAGGGACTTGTGCATAACTTTACCCTCGCCGTCAACTACCCAGCCGTGAGTACATACTGCCTTATAAGGCGCAGTACCCTTATATACTACAGACGTAAGAAGCGATGACTGGAACCAGCCTCTGTACTGATCTGCGCCCTCCAAATAGAGGTCAGCAGGCCATGACAGGCTGTCAAAATCGTCCATAACGGCAGTATGCGAAACGCCGCTGTCGAACCATACGTCCATAATGTCATATTCCTTGGTGAATTCACCGCAGCCGCATTCACACTTTACCGTATCAGGGATAAACTCACAGGCTTCCTTAATCCACCAGGCGTCAGAACCCTCTTTTCGGAACAAATCGGCTATAGCCTTGATAGTTTCATCAGTGTAGATCGGCTTTCCGCAATCCTTACAATATACAACCGGAATAGGCACTCCCCATGTTCTCTGACGGCTTATGCACCAGTCGGAACGATCGCGAACCATTCCCTTGATACGTTCCTCGCCCCATTCGGGAATCCACTGAACATTCTCGATAGCCTTAACCGCATCGTCCTTAAAACCATTCACGGAACAGAACCACTGCTCTGTAGCACGATAAATGATAGGACTGTTGCATCTCCAGCAGTGCGGATACTGGTGGACTATCTTCTGTGTAGCAAGCATTGCGCCGACCTCGGTGAGCTTTGCCGCGATAGCCTTGTTAGCCTCGTCAGTGTCCATGCCCTCAAATTCGCCGGCTTCCGCTGTCTGTTTTCCTTTGGAGTCAACGCAAACGATGATTCCGATGTCATCGTAGTTCTTGCAGACCTCAAAGTCCTCTACACCGTAACCCGGAGCTGTGTGAACGCAGCCTGTACCGCTTTCAAGAGTTACGTGGTCTCCGATAATAACAGGAGACAGACGGTCGTAAAGAGGATGCTTTGTTTTCATTCCCTCCAGCTCTGCACCGGTAAAGATATGCTCTGTTGTGTAATCAGTAATTCCGGCATTTTCCATAGTTGTGCGGACAAGCTCCTCAGCCATGACGTAATACTCGCCGTTAGCCTTAACAAGCGTATAATTATACTCAGGACCGAGACATACAGCAAGGTTTCCGGGGATAGTCCATGTAGTGGTCGTCCAGATAACGAAGAATATCTTCGACAGATCAAGTCCTAAAGCTGTGAAGATACCCTTATCATCGGTAACGTTAAACTTCACGTAGATAGAATAGCAGGGATCGTTTGAGTACTCGATCTCAGCCTCGGCAAGAGCTGTGTTACAATCGGGACACCAGTAAACAGGCTTCAGACCCTTGTACATATAGCCTTTTTTAGCCATTTCGCCAAATACTTCAACCTGACGCGCTTCATATTCGGGACGCAGCGTGAGATAGGGATAATCGTAGTCGCCAAGAGAACCGAGTCTCTTGAACTGCTTCATCTGATTGGCAACATGAGTCATGGCATAATCATGACAGTGCTTTCTCAGTTCAACAGGCGGAATCGCGCCGTTTTCAACGCCGATAGCTTTCATTGCTTTAAGCTCGATAGGCAGACCGTGAGTATCCCAGCCGGGAACATAGGGTGAACAAAATCCGCTCATGTTTTTGTATTTGACAATAAAATCTTTAAGTGTCTTGTTAAGAGCCGTACCAAGATGAATCTCTCCGTTTGCATAAGGAGGACCATCGTGGAGTATAAATGCAGGCTTGCCCGCATTCTTTTCGATCATTTTATAGTAGAGCCTGCCGCTCTCCCATTTTTCAAGGGTCTCAGGCTCTCTTTTAGGCAGATTTCCGCGCATCGGGAAGTCTGTTTTCGGTAAATTAAGAGTTGAATTGTAATCCTGTGCCATTATACCATTCCTTTTAGCTTAATATAGGAGCCGCTTTTCTGACTCTGCGCCTTCAATAAAATTATTCTTCGTTTCCTGCCGCTACGGCTGCTGCGATCTCCTCAGCAGTTTCCGTAACATCGTAATCGTCATCGTATGAATCCGGCATTGTTGAGATCATTTCAAGGTGAGATTTATACATATCGAAAAGGCTCTTCTTGAATTCTGCAACCTGACGGCGCGCCTCTGTAAGACTATCTTTCTCCTTTGCGATTTCAAGACGGTTTTTCTCCATAGCCTCAGCATGCTGACGTACTGCTTCGTCCTCAAGCTCCGCAGCCTTCGCCTGAGCTTCGGCGATAATTTCCTCCGCCTTTACATTAGCTTCATTTATGACCTGATGTCCCTGTTTCTGTGCGCCAAGAAGAGCGTCTTTAAGAGCGTCCTCGTCTTTCATATACTCTCTTACCTTATCTGCGAGTATCTGAATCTTATTGTTAGCCTCAAGACGGTCACGTTCCATCTCGTCAAGTTCTGCTTCCAGCTGTGAAAGAAATTCGTCTATTTCCTCCTGTTTATAGCCGAATGCAGCCTTTTCAAATCTTTTATTTCTCACATCTCTTGAAGTAATCATAACCTTCACCTCTAAATATATTTTTTCAGAATTATGTGTATACGACCCTTTTTGGTAGTGCCGTTAATACCCGAAAGTACAAATCTTCCGCAGCCCCGTACAGAAAGCATGTCTCCCTCTTTAAGCTCATGAGATACCGAGGTCACAGGAAAATGATTTACTTCGGTTTTGTCGGAGCGGATAAGCCTTGCAGCATTTTCCCTGCCGATTCCTGCGGCAAGGCTTACAACGCAGTCAAGACGCAGTGAAGCCACAGTTCCGCTTATATTACGGAATTCCTGTTTGACCTCAAGCTGAAACGGTACATCGTCACAGACCTTTACGCCTGTTCTGCCGATTTTTGATACCGTTGATAAAATAAGCTTAGCGGCAATTTCCGTAACAAACACCTGAGCAATTCCCTCATTCACGATAATATCGCCCATTACCTCACGTTTCAGCCTCATACCCATAAAGCTTCCGAGGAAATCTCTGTGGGTAAGCTTATCTTCTTTTCTGAACTTAAAAGTAAGACATTCAAGCGGAAATTCCTCAATAATATAATCCTCATAATAATCCGGAAAGACCGCAAGCATACGTCTTTGCGCTTCGGGAAAGCCGCCGTAGAGCATATATTTCAGACCGCCTGTATTATATCTGCACCAGCGTTCGGCTTCGACACATTGCCGTTCATCGAGAAAATTTGAAAAACAGCATACTCCGTCCCTTTCGCATCGGTTTACAATATCATTCAGTCTTGCGGAAAAAAGCCTGTCCTCAACTTCGCCGTTCATCAGATGAATACGCCGTTATTTTCAAGCTCGCCCACCAGATCTTCTCCGATAAACCCTACATTATAGGGGGTTATAATGTAGGTGAGATTAGCGACCTGCTTCAAGCTTCCGCCGTTTGCATAAGCCACGCCGCCGAGAAAATCAATTATTCTTCTCTTGTTTTCAGGCGAAGCGGTCTCCAAATTAAGAACGACCGTCTTTTTAGAAATAAGATGATCGGCAATCTGCTTTGCATCCGTAAATGCAGAAGGCTTTACAAGCACAACCTGAAGCTGTGCTGTCGCCTGAATATTAACGACCTTGTTTCTTCTGTTCGCCTCAGCCATAGCCTCTTCGCGTTCCTGAGGAGTAGTGCCGAAAGAAGATGACGAAGCTGCGGAAGCGGACGATACTGAAGATGACGAAGTCACTCTCGATGAAGAAGATACTCTTTCCGGACGCGGTTTTTCCTCATAAGAGGGGGTATCGTTAATATCTTCATCATCTTCGTCTGCTGAGAAAAAGAAATCCTTGGCAATATCAAGCAGTTTCATATTTATACTCCAATCTCCGCATTGACCTTTTTATACCGATTCAGAATCAGCATTATCTTCTTCCGAATTCATGCGGAGAATTCGGAAGAACACATCATGGTTGTTCTGAATTCCGCTAAGCAGCAATTCAAAACAATTCCATATGTTATTTCAAATTAAACGTAATTTCTTGAACCGAAAATACCTGTACCGATTCTGACAACAGTCGAACCGTGCTTAACGGCATTGACATAATCATGTGTCATTCCCATTGAAAGTGTCTCCATTGAAATGCCGGTAATCTGCTTGTCCTTTATATTATTGAACAGTTCCTCCATTTTTCCCAGAAAAATGTCGCTGTTGTCAGGAGGAGGAATGGTCATAAGACCTTTTACCCTTATTCCCTCCATAGGTGCGAGCTGTTCAAGCAAAGAAATTATTTCATCGGGGGAAACTCCGCTTTTACTGTCCTCTCCGCCGATATTCACCTCGCAAAGCACGTCCATAACCTTATTATGGGCAATTGCAAGACGATTTATTTCCTGTGCCAGCCTTAAACTGTCCACAGATTGTATCATATCAACATCGTCAATGATGTATTTGACCTTATTTGTCTGAAGGTGACCGATAAAATGTATTCTCGGCGGTTTACCGTCAGCAGTGCTCTTATTATAGCTGTCTTTCTTTGAGAGGAACTCCTGTACCCTGTTTTCACCGAGAAGATCAAGACCAAATTCAAATACCCAGTTCACAACTTCGGGAGGAACAGTCTTTGTGACTGCCATTATATCCACCTTAACGCTGTCTCTGCGGTATTTATCACACGCCTCGCTGATATTTCCGCAAATGACTCTGATATTATCCCTGATTCTGTCAAAACTGTAATTATCCATTCAGTTCACCACCTTCGGTTTCTATCATAATATCGTCATAAAGAGCAAGATATGAAGGGTCTTCCTCATGCACCTCTGACAGCACGTAGTCGCTGCCCTCGTAAACAACGTCTATTTTCTTGAAAAGCACCTGTTCGCCTTTCATTATGTACACGCCTTTGGTGTTCACAACAGCCGTACCATCCGGCTCGCCGTCTGAATTTGTGGTCTGCTGTTCCATATCGTCAAAACGGATAGCTTCTCTGGGAACTTTAAGTCCTCTGTACTCGCCCTTGATAAGCTCGCATGACTCTGCGCGGTGTTCAACAAGAGCCTTGCTGAAACGGCTGCACTCTATAATTATAATGCTGACAGATGAATCGGTATCTTCACGTATATCAGTAATTACCGCATCGATCTTTTCATCAGAGGAATCAAATTTAAGTTCAATGCTGTCACCAATATTATAAAGCTTGCGCGTATTGTCAATAACTCCGGCGATAAACCAGTTATAGCCGCTTATCATCTTACCGACCAAACCCGGTTCGCTGCTTTTTCCGTCAACTATACTGCGCAGCTGCTCTACGGTAAGCTTGTCCATGTTATCCGGAGTAAGCTCAGATTCATAACCGTCGCAATAGCTGACGAAATAAGCGGATTCATTTGCCGTAACAGTTTCGGAAGGCTTTGCCGTCATGCCTTTAAGCTCCGCAAGACGGGAATTTATGTCAATTATCTGCTGATCAAAACCGTCGACCTCCTGCGTGATTATCTGGTATGTGCTCATACCGACCACAAGGTTTTCCATTTCATTTCGGAACGCCGAATAATCCTTCATGTCCCTGCTGTATATCAAAGCACGGTAGCTTTCACTGATATTTGCGGAAAGACTCGCAGGCTGCGCGGACTCGAGAGTACCCGGATTCTGTATCTTTTTGAGTATATCAAGCTCACGCTCCAGCTGTGCAATCTCACGGCTGCGCATGATCTGTTCATCGTCAGGATAAACCTCCGCTATCACCGTACCGCTGCCGACCTTGCCGCCGTCTGCAATTTTATAACTGAGAACTCCGTTTCCGCTGAATGTTACCGGAGTTTCGCTGCGTATAAAAACTCCTCTGAATTTTTCGGAAGAAATAGCATCCGAAAGCAAAGCGGTTTCTGTGGCAGCCTTCTTATTCTGAAAATTGTAAACTATACTTACAAAAACGATGAGCAGAAGCACCAGCACAAGATTTCTCAGCAGCTTAACAATTAAACCGCTGTCCGATCTGCCGCTTTCCGGTTTGTGCGAACCCATTGTGCCGCTCAGTCAGTTTTTTCGGCAGTATCGAGTATAGATACGGCTCTTGCAGGAATTATAGTTGAAATAGCATGCTTGTACACAAGCTGCTGTTTACCGTCGCAGTCAAAAATAGCGACATAGCTGTCAAAGCCTCTTACCATACCCTTGAACTGAAAGCCGTTCGTAAGAATTATCGTAACAACGATTTTCTCCTTACGGCACTGGTTAAGGAAAACGTCCTGCAGGTTGATTGTCTTGTTCATATACATTCTCCGTTCTTTTTATATTGTTCTACACGTCTTAAATTTATTTATAGATAAAAATAGACACTATACATTATATCACATTATTCCGTATTTTGCTATAGCTTTTTGGGATTTTTCAAAAATTTCACATTTTTTACTAAAATCATCCGTAATTATCCATTCAATACTGTCATTTTTTCTAAACCATGTAAGCTGTCTTTTGGCGTAGTGTCTTGTTTCCTGCTTGATTTTATCTATACAGTCCGCCAAAGTCATTGTATTTTCAAAATATGGTATGAGTTCTTTATATCCTATAGCGTTTGCGGCGGTCTTCAACGAAGAAGAACGCCATAGCTCCCGAGCCTCCTCAACAAGTCCTGCCTTTACCATTTCATCGACCCTATGATTTATCCTGTCGTAAAGCACGGCGCGGTCAGCGGAATTAAGTCCGAGTATCAGCGATTCGTAAGGACTTTCGGCAAGACGGCTTTCGGCTTTAAGCTCGCTGAATTTTCTTCCCGAAGCATGAATTACCTCCAACGCCCGCACTACGCGGACAAGGTTGTTCATGTGGATATTTTCAGCCGCCTCGGGATCTGCCGAAAGAAGCTTATCGTACAGTGCGGCATTGCCGTTTTCTTCCGCATATCGGTATAGCTCTTTACGATATGCTTCATCGCTTTTTATTTCTGAAAAATTTACGTTATTCAGCAGAGAATCAATATAAAGTCCCGTACCGCCCACGATTATCGGAAGCTTTCCGCGGCTGAGGATCTCCCCTATCTTTTCATGCGCAAGCTTTACGTAGTCCGCCGCGCTGAAGGTCACGCTGCGGTCAAGAAAATCTATAAGATGATGCGGAACGCCTTTCATTTCCTCCGCAGAGGGTTTAGCGGAAGCTATGTCCATTCCCTTGTATATCTGCATGGAATCGGCTGAAATTACTTCGCCGCCCAAAGCGATAGCAAGCTCAACGCCCAGCCATGTTTTTCCGCTTGCAGTAGGACCGCATACCGCAAGAACTTTAGGTTTGCTTTTTGCCATAACATACCCTCCTTCATTGAAACTCAGCTTCTTTTGAATTGATGATCTATATTTGCTTTTGTCATGGTAAACATTACGGGTCTGCCATGAGGACAATGACGTATCTTTTCATCTGTAAATATCTGCTCCGCCAATGCTTTCATTTCCTCATGAGTACTTTTGTCATGCGCTTTAACCGCAGCTTTGCATGCCATATTATGCAGAACGTCGTCCAAATAACCCGACTGTGGATTCTGCTTGTGCATCAGCAGATTTTCCGCTACCTCGCATATGATCCCTTCGGCATCGGAATTCATAATAAAAGTAGGCAAAGCGGAAACAATTACGCATGGCTTTTCACTGAAATTAAAGGAAAATCCAAGATCTTCCAGAAGCTCCGTATTATTTTCAAGCGCGTCTGTCTCCTCTGAGGTCAGCAAAAGCTTTATACCGACAAGAAGCTTTTGACTGTACTGCCGACAGTTTCGGCTTTTCAGCCTTTCGAAAATAATACGCTCGTGGGCGGCATGCTTATCTATTATTACCAGTTTCCCCTCACTTTCCACAATTACATACAATCCGAACGCCTCGCCAACAACTTTTATTTCGGGAACATTTGGCTGCTCGGCTTCCGCATCAGGGAAATTGTCAGACTCATCTTTTTTCTCAAAGGAACTTACGTTAAGGTACTTGAATCCCTCGTCCGCCGCTTCCGCTGCCGCACGAACTGCTTTCAGATCAAGCTTTTCAAGCTCAAGCAAGCGGCGGTCGTCTTTGGTTTCACTTCTCATTACCGCATATTCTGTTCTTTCTGCGGACTTTTCATCAAGTCCGTTCCATTCGGCAACAGGTTCCGCGGAGCTCATAAGCGATTCAGGAGGTTCTGGAGGCATAATTTTGGTTTCCCTAAGTTCCTCCTCCTTTTTGGCTATCTCTGAAACGGGCGTGAACATTATTTCCTGCTGAACAGAGGTCTCGGGTTCTTCACGGCTGAACCAATCGCGCTGTTCTTTTGTCTCAAATTCGTATATAAGTCCGCCGCTGATAAAAGCGTTCTTCACAGCGAAATAAACAGCGTTAGTCACGCTTTTTTCATCAGTAAAGCGAACCTCCGCCTTAGTCGGGTGGATATTCACATCGAGCATTGACGGATGCATTTCTATCATAAGAACACACGCCGGAAAGCGTCCCGTCATTATCATATTTTCGTAGGCGTTTTCCAGTGCAGAGGAGCAGAGACGTGATCTCACATATCTGCCGTTTATGAAAAAATTCTGAAAAGCCCTGTTGAATTTTGCATACAGCGGCTTCACCGTATAACCGCTAACTCTGATGCCGTCCGCCTCATATTCCACAGGAAGCAGATCGCGGGCAAAATCCTTGCCAAAGACGGCATATACGGCAGAATACAGCTCGCCGTCCCCTGCGGAATTGAATTCCATACGATTATCCCTTATCATTTTTACGGCAATATCGGGATGCGACAGAGCTATTTTCTGCACTATATTGCTTACGGCATTAGCTTCTGTAACGTCCTTTTTCATAAACTTCGCGCGGGCAGGAACGTTAAAAAATATATCCCTTATAATTATTGTCGTTCCGTTGGGACAGCCGCTTTTTTCATGCCTCTTTTCTTCGCTGCCCTCGATGGAATATACCGTTCCGTAAGTTTCATCTTTCTGTTTTGTCATGATCTCTGCCCTTGACACAGCGCAGATTGAAGCAAGAGCTTCTCCCCTGAAACCGAGCGTATATATATTATCCAAATCGTATTTTGATACTATCTTGCTTGTGGCATGACGAAGAAACGCCTTAGGAACATCTTCATAAGAAATTCCGCAGCCATCGTCCGTTACGCGCATATAGGTCGAACCGCCGTTTTTTATTTCAACGGTAATGTGCTTTGCGCCCGAATCTATAGAATTTTCCACAAGTTCTTTAACCACCGAGGAGGGCCGTTCGATGACCTCTCCTGCGGCGATAAGCTCGGATATTTCTTTGCTCAGTACGTTTATTGAGGGCATTTTTTACTCCTTTCCCGATCACTGTCTACCAAAATAGCTCAAATCCTCACGCCCAACTTTGAAGCGTATTTATAAGCGATTCCATATTTTCTTTCTGCTCGGGAAATTCACCCGTTAAAACCTTTGGTACAACAGAAATGTCAAAACGACACTTCTTTCCTTCCGAAAGAAATTCTATCTTAATGGTTTGAACGCCTAAAAGCAGAGCTTTACTGATTTTCAGCGACCTTACGCTTGTCATGGGTATTTCATACAGATTTTCCACCATAAAAACATTGTAATCCGCAATAATAAGACTGTTCCTGTCTGAAATTGCAGCAAATCCGGCATGAATATTTTTCTTTGATGCAAAAAATCCCGTCATATTACAAACAGACACAGAAATAGGATAGCTGTATCCTGCATCAAATTTATCAAGAGCGGCATACATATCCTCTGTTTTAAATGTAAGTTTCATAATAGTTCTCCTAATTATTATGTAATAAGATTTATCATATCTTTCAGAAGCTCACGGCATTCGGTATCGGTAAGCTCGTCAATGTTTGTTTTCTCAAGCATTTCAAGAGCCGCTTCACGGTTCACACTGCCGAAGCTTATCTGCTCGCTCTGTTCAGATGAACGGGATTTTTCCGTCCTGTGCGCCGTCTCCATTTCAATCAGAAGCTCACGGGCACGAGCAACTACTTTCGGGGGAAGCCCCGCAAGCTTTGCAACGTCAACTCCGTAGCTTTCATCAACTCCGCCTCTTACTATCTTGCGCAGAAAGCGTATACTGCCGCCATGCTTGTTTACTGCTATGCTGTAGTTTTTAACGCCTTCAAGCTCATTCTCCAAGCCTATAAGCTCATGATAATGAGTTGCGAAAAGAGTCTTGCAGCCTAATTTTTTGCCGGAACATATATACTCTGCAACAGCTCTTGCGATGCTCACGCCGTCAAAGGTCGATGTACCTCTTCCGACCTCGTCAAGTATAACGAGACTGTTCGGAGTGGCGTTTTTCAGAATATCAGCGACTTCGCTCATTTCCACCATAAAGGTAGACTGTCCTGCTGTAAGATCGTCGGACGCGCCAACTCTTGTGAATATCTTGTCGACCACTGAGATTTTAGCGGAATCCGCAGGCACAAAGCAGCCGATCTGCGCCATGAGGACGATAAGCGCAGTCTGCCTCATATATGTAGATTTACCGGACATATTCGGACCTGTGATGACCGACATACGGTTTGATCTATTATCAATATATATATCATTGGGAACGAACATCTCGTCCTTCAGCATAAGCTCCACAACGGGATGACGTCCGCCCTTTATATCTATCGAACCGTCTATGGAAATATCCGGCTTTACGTACATATTGCGCAGAGACGTTTCTGCAAAGGAACACAGCACGTCCACCGCCGCAACAGCCGAAGCTGTCTGCTGAACCGAAGCAAGCTTTGTTGCAAGAAAATCTCGTACCTCCGCAAAAATATCAGCTTCAAGAGAGAGCGCCTTATCCTTTGCGCCGAGAATAGCGTTTTCAGCGTTTTTCAGTTCCTCTGTAATGAAACGTTCGGCGTTTGCAAGAGTCTGCTTGCGTATCCAGCCCTCCGGGATAAGATCGTAATAAGACCTTGTAACTTCCAGATAATAGCCGAATACCCTGTTGAAACCGATTTTCAGATTCTTGATGCCCGTAGCTTCTTTTTCGCGCTGTTCGATACCGTCTATTATTTCCTTACCGTGGGTCATTATGTGGCGCAGCTTGTCAAGCTCCTCATTGAAGCCGTCCTTTATCACTCCGCCGTCCTTTACAGATACGGGCGGTTCGTCAGTCACGGCATTCTCAACAAGGCGGACTATCTCTCCCAAATCGGAAATTTCGCTGTTGTATTTTGCCAAAAGCTTAGAGTCCGTCAGCTTTGAAAGTTCCTCTTTCAGCAATGGCAGCTGCATTGCCGTTGCTGAAAGCGATTTAACGTCCCTCGGAGTTGCAGACTTATACATTATCTTCGTCATAAGACGCTCCAAATCGTAAGTACGATCAAGCAGTTCCGATATATCGGACAAAATAATGTTTTTACCGTACAACGCCTCAACAGCGTCGAGCCGTTCGATTATACGCGCCGGACTTTTAAGGGGCTGCTCTATCCAGTTTTTCAGCATTCGCCGTCCCATTGAAGTTCTTGTGGAATCAAGAACCCACAAAAGAGAACCTTTTTTCTCTTTATTTCGCAATGTTTCGGTAAGCTCCAGATTACGGCGGGCATTAAGATCAAGACCCATAAAAGATTCGCCATTGAGAAGATTCAGCGATGTAAACCGTGAAACGGTAGTTTTCTGAGTATCCCTTATATAATCGAAAAGTCCGCACAGCGCGGAACAATCCGCACCGTTTGCGGAAACACCCAGTTCCTCCACAGAGTTTACACCAAAAACTTCACAGACATTTGAACGCTGCTTTTCCGGAGCGAAACACTCACTGTCACGAAGCGTTACCGTGCAGTTAAGGCGAACTTTTATAAATTCCGCCGCCGCTTTGAGCGACAAAAAGCTCTCCGGAAATATCACCTCCGCAGGCTGACAACGCGAAAGCTCATTGATAACGCCCTGTTCAAAATCTTTGCCGTTAAAAAAGCTGAGGTCGGCTTCGCCGGTGGAAATATCCGCCGAAGCTGTACCGCAGGTCTTACTTTCTTCGTCAAAAAAAATACTGCATATGTAATTGTTTTCGCCGTCATCAAGCATTCCCGATTCTGTGACCGTACCCGGAGTGACTACGCGGATAACGTCACGTACTACGATTCCCTTGGTTTCAGAAGGATCTGTAAGCTGTTCGCATACGGCGACCTTTCTGCCCATATCTATAAGCCGCTTGATGTACATATCTGCCGAATGATACGGTATTCCGCACATTGGAGCGCGTTCTTCAAGTCCGCAGTCTCTGCCTGTGAGAGTAAGCTCCAGCAGCTTTGAGACCATGATAGCATCGTCAAAGAACATTTCATAAAAATCTCCCAAACGGAAAAATAATATGCAGTCTTTATACTTGTCTTTCACCTCAAAATACTGCTGCATCATCGGTGAAATTTTGCTTCTGTCTACCTCCATGAGCATTCTCCTTTCTTTACGTCTGATCTCAGCCGCAGCCTCCGCAGGTAGCACAGCTTCCTGTGCAGCTTGACGGCTGACAAGTCTCAGGGTCTTCGCCGTTCGCACAAAGTGTGATTATCTGATTAATATTGTTTACAAGAGCTTCAAGGGAACCCTGTGCGGCTGTAAATACCATCATATTTTTATTGCTCATGATCTGCTTGTAATTGGATTTTATACCCTCGTCAAGCTCCTTTATCTTGTCCGTGTCCTTATCTTCCTTGCAAAGCTCGGCGTTAAGCTCGTTTCTCATTTCGTCAAAATCCGTTATCTGCCGCTGAAGCGCCTCGTCGGCATCGTTAGCCTGCTTTGCGAGAGTGTACGCTATATAGCGGTCGTCCGCCTGTAATGCCTTACCAAGTTCCCTTGTCATTTCAATAATATCCATTTTAAATTTCTCCTTTTAAAATATAATATCTACAACTTTAGTGGAGGACTCTGTCCCCCACACCCCCTGCCAAAGGGGTGACCCCTTTGGAATCTCTGTTGTTGTGAGATACCTCTGTATAAAGCCTAAAGGCTTACAAAAATTTTAAATTACTTTGCTTTATACAGAGGTATCTCACGAAAACGGACACCAAGAATTACTCCTTTAACAGAAAATATAAAGAATACAATACCTACTAAGTTGTAAATAATGTTTATGCAATATCAAAAACGTACAGACTATAGGTATTATCCTCCAGACGTTTTGCATACAAGTGTAATTTATCAACAGACGCAAATTTCAGAGCCATATTGCCGTATTCAACATCTGTTTCCAATATATATTCCTTTGCTGTTTCACCGCTTTCAAGCGAAATAACTGTTATGATATATTTACCTTCATAGCGGTTACCCTCATGTCTTATAACAGCCGCCAATCTGCCGTCTGCCGAAACATCATATCCTCTGTAATACTTTAAACTTGCCAAATCTTCCTGTATCGGAATATCCCTTATTTCATAGGTATCAAGGTCATATTCAGAAAATCCAAGAACATTAAAATATTCTACTTTAGTAAGTATCAGTGAATTTCCACGAACAACCTCCGGATAATAGGCTTCCATAATAAGATGATTTTCTCCGCTTTTCATGTCATACACGCCGAAGCCTGTGTTTCCCCATTCACTGCACGCTGAATATGCAAATCTGTCGCTGTCAATCGGGAATTCGGTTTTCACCCACGAATAAGCATCATCAGGATAAGGCTTTTCTACAAGGATAGTTTCCTCGCCGTTATCCTTTACAAGTTTAATATTGCCGTCCTCATGTGAAAGTATTCCGTATCCTGCCATTTCAATATTACTGGGAAACGTTGAATAAAATATTTTTTCATCGGGTATCAATCCGGAATTTTCAGACTTTTTCAAATCGTACAGTTTTATATTATCCGCAATTTCTGTATACGCCGGTTCGGTCTTTTCTTCCGTAACTTTCTCTGTCACGGCTTCTGTTGCCGATTCGGTCTGCTTCTCCGTTACAGCTTCCGTCATTTCCTCTGTAGCAACTTCACTTACAGAATTTTCGGGAGTTTTTGCACTACAGCCTGTAAGCAGAATTACCGAGCATAATATCAATAAAAATTTTTTCATTATGTTCCCTCATGTTCATAAACTTTACGTATGAAATTTCCGTTAATATCAAGTTCTGCAATATATGAGTAGTACGGACCGCTTGATATTTGAATGAATATCCTATCATTCTCATATTGTATATTGTCTATATCATAATAATACTCATTTCCAAAAAATTCATTGGCATCAAATATTTTTTGTTTTTCGCCTTTTTCAAGCTTAAACAAAGTTCCGGAATCCTTGCTGTCTAATGATGGATCAAGAAAAATTGTATCTCCGCAAAACTCAAAATCATAAACATCTTCGCAGACAAACTCAATACTGTAATCTTCAAGACTCATTCTCATAAGGCTGCTTTGAGAAATATAGTACATATATCCGCCGTTGATGCGTCCTGTTCCGCCGTCATAAAGAATAATAAGTTCATGGTTTTTCATATTATACACACCTATTTTATGTGAATCATTTTCAACCCACTCAAAATAGATCTTATCTTCATTAACAAGGAAATCGGGAATGTAGAATGATTCATCAAGGGTAAAGAGCAATTCTTTATTTTCTCCATTGTAATCCATTCTGTAAAACTCAGAAATTTTGTTTTCATATGTACTATAATAAATGTACTTTTCAGTAAAATAAGATGTAAACCAATAATTATACAGTCCGTCACTTAACGATTTACCAACACCGTTTTCATATTTATATATTTCATATTGTGAAGGATTAAAAATATGCTTTACTCCATAAAAAGCAGTCTCTTTGTTAAAACAGCACTCAAAATCCTCATGTAGTTCCTCACAATTTTCCAATGGCACGGGCTTTCCGTCTCCGCTGTCAAAGCTGAGAGCATAATTGGCACTATCACGTCCACCTACATAAGTATAATAAAAATATCCATTATCAGAAAAGAAAATTGTTTTTCTCTTGTTAATCTGGTCATTTTTATTTGGCGTCGCAAGATTAAGCTCCATAACGTTCGGATATTCTTTTTGCTTATTACTTATATATGTCGGTTTTACAGAATTATTTTCTGTCGAAATTTCTGTTTTCTCCTCTGCCTCTGTTACTGTTTCCGTCATTTCCTCTGTAGCAACTTCACTTACAGAATTTTCGGGAGTTTTTGCAATGCAACCTGTAAGCAGAAATGCAGAGCATAATATTAATAAAAATTTTTTCATAATATATCCTTTATGGAGTTACATCAATCACACTGATTAAACTGCCATTATCATCATAAATCTGTTCTTCGCGTTTAACAAGTACTTCTTTGCCGTTGCTGTCGTACTCCAGATAGTCTTTAAATATGCCCTTGGCGTTCCAGTATCTCTTTTCAGCCGAAACAGGCACAAGTACATCGCCCGACCATTTATATACGGTATCGTCCGCATCAACTGCACTTGATTTTGCGTGTACAGAAAGCGTTTTGTCATTATTTATTTTAACATAAAAATGCAGATTGTCAAGTGCTTCCCATTTTTCATAGTACTCCGTTTCGGGATTATAACGGAAATAACTCCAAACCATATTAGTAGCGAGTGCCTTTGTTACTGCTATATCATTATAGCCGTCGAAATCATAGTCCCTGAACTTCACCAAATCTTGTGATTTGCGGTTAAGAAGAGCATCATCAATTTCCGCATCAAGCGACTGATATAATTTGTTGTCCAGATATATTTCAATTCCGCCCGAATTGGTAATCTTATATGAAAAGTTTTTTTCTTTATTAATAAGCGGTGTAAGTTCAGTCAAAGTATTTGTATTATAGCAGTCGCCCGTGAATATATCAACCGCATACCAGCCTGTAGTTACACGGCGGTCGTCATGATCTTCGTAACTCCGAAAAATATAATACGTCCTGCCGTCAAATTTCTGTCTGTTGTAATATGAAATATGCCTGCCGTCATATTTTTCAAGACCATTCCATAAAAGCTCCGACGCTCTGCTTACACTAATAATTCGTGAATATTCGGTAAGCGAAGTATCTATTTCATCAAAACTGTAATCCCTGCCAAGCGATACGTATTCAATACCGCTGTACTCCGCAAGTTTGGCATTATACTCATCTTCAGTTATTTCAGTATCATTGAATTTGAAAGTAGCCTGCTCCTTACCGATGTAACCCACATCATTATAGAATTTAGCAATTATATTTATTTCGTTATTTTCCAATCTGAAAAATCCATTATGTTCAATACCCTGCCCCATATTCCAACTGACAATTATTCCCATATCTTCATAATAACCGATGTCACCGTATGCACCATATTTACCAAGATAAATAAGTCCGTTGTCATAAGTGTATATATGACAACCAGCGGCATGACTTGTATCTTCCGATATTATGAGTTCAGGTGTACCGTCTGTATTGAGGTCATAAAGCGAAAATGCTGAGTGCTCGATAATATTGTTACCCCAAAAGTACTCATCTGAATCCATAAAATCAAACAACGCCTGTTTATATGCTTTCTGCCATTCATTCAATTCAGGTATCACCGGAATATCTATAGCATACAAATAATTACTGCCAACACCATCTTTTTTATAAGCATATACATAAAGCTGATACTCCGATACAAATTCCAGATTAAAACTTGCATACTCATTTTCAGAACTGAATTTATATTCGGCAACTTTTGCATCATCATCAAGCGAAAACAAAGTTACAACATACTCGCCGTTTTTATTTTTTCCTGAAAATACTGCTGCTGTTTTTCCATCGGGCGAAAATGCAGCTTTATGATAGCGCTGTTCCTGAGAAATATATTTTGATTCAATATCAGTCAATTCAAATGTTTTGAGATTCAGCTTTGAGTAACCATAAAAATCAGCAATAAAGCCACGTGTGAGTATCAGATAGTCGCCTGAGACTTCTTCCGGAGAATAGTGGCATCTGTCTTTACTTTCAATTCGGAAATCTTCATTGTTGGCAAGATCATAAACTCCGCATCCAAGACTTGCGTCTTCCTGAATTATATTATAAGCAAAGCGACTGTCGTCAATTATACAATTAATAACCACATAAACCGTTTCACTTTCCACAGGAAGTTCAATCAATGCAGTACGTTCCCCTGAAAGATTTTCAAGGTAAATATTTCCGTTTTCTGCCGAAATCTTCCCTCGTAACATTTCATACTCTTTTATGTAAGAATTTTCCTCATAATTTTGCAGATACTCTTTATTTTCGGGAAAAGTAAGGTCATACAGTTTTATATTATCAGAAATTTCGGTTACATTAAGAATATTGCCTGAAACTTTTTTTATATTCTCCTCTTTCAGTTTCATAAATGGAATATCAATAATATCTGTATTGTCAGTAAACTGCTCATAATATTCATTGTACTCTGTTACACATAACGGTATTTCTGTATCATCGTCAGAACGAATATAATAAACCGTCCCCGAACTGCTTGTATCGTATTCAGCAGGATATTCAAAAAAATCAGTACCTCCTGCTTCATCTATCTGCTGATTTACTATGTCAATAACATCTTTATCAATCCCACGTACGCTCCCACACTGGTCATAAGAATCCGTTTCGGCGTTGTACTTGTACATCTGAAACGGGTGAACTTCAAATGAATGTGTCTGATTATGGGCAGAATACACTCTCACTGCACCGTTTTCATAGAAATCAGACTTAATATATCCCGAAAACTGTTGAATTAAATTTCCGTCAGCATTATGGTCATACATCAATATCGCACGATTATCAAATGTAACAAGAAGTTCCTCCCTGCCGTCACTGTCAATATCATAAACCGCAAAATCAATTGATACATCATTGGTATAATTTTTATAATCCCAGTCGGGAAATTCACGATCATAGTATATATTTTCAAGTAACTCACGGTAAGTTTGTTTTTCATATACATTTGATCCAGTAATTTCCTCCGTTGCAACTCCATCTGTTTGTATTTCTGTTGTACTTTCTGAATTTATATCAGATGTACTGTTTTCAGCAGTTTTATTACTACAGCCTGTGAGCAGAAATGCCGAACATAATACACATAAAAATTTTTTCATATCATTCTACCCAAAACTGCCCAGTTCATAGCATCAGTAATTTCAACGTCCGCAAACTGCCCGATAAGAGATTTGTCGCCCTCAAACTCAACTATGATAAATTCATTGCTTTTGCCTGTGACGTAACCCTCACGCTTTTTAGAAATATCATCTACGAGCACACGCATTTTCCTGCCGACAAAACGCCTGTAATTTTCGCTTGAAATTTCACGCTGAACTTCAAGAAGCTGTCTCATACGCTGACTTTTTACATCATCGGTAGTAGCGTCGTCCATTTCAGCCGCCCGAGTTCCCGAACGCTTAGAGTAAATAAACGAATAAATATTATCGTATTTCACACGCTTTATAATGTCCAAGGTTGCGTCAAAATCCTTGTCCGTCTCGTTCGGGAATCCTACTATCAGATCGGTGGTAAGAGAAAAATCAGGGTCTTTGCTTCGGATATAGTCAACTGTTTCAAGGTACTTTTCAGCAGTATACCGGCGGTTCATGCGGTGCAGCACATCGCTGCTGCCGCTTTGCAAAGGCAGATGCAGATGCTTTGCCACCTTATCACACTCAAAAATAGTATCTATCAGCTCTTTCGTAGCATCTTTCGGGTGAGAGGACATAAAACGGATAATGAAATCCCCCTCTATTCTGTCAAGCGCCCTTAAGAGCTTCGGAAAAGCGTTTTTTTCGCCTAAATCATTACCGTAAGAATTAACGTTCTGCCCGAGCAGCATAATTTCCTTATAGCCATTCTGCACAAGTTTTTTCACCTCGGAAACTATGTCCTCCTGTCTGCGGCTTCTTTCACGTCCGCGAACGTAAGGCACAATACAGTAAGTACAGAAATTATTGCAGCCGAACATTATCGGCACGCTCGCTTTAAAGCTGCTGTCTCTGACCTGTACCGTCTCCTGCGAAAAATCATCGTATTCCGATATATCCACGCCGAATTTCTGTCCTTTCAGGCACTCCGAAAGCAACCTCGGAATACTGCTGAGAGCCGAAGTGCCTACGACAAAATCAACTTGCGGATAGGACTTTTTTATTTTTTCGGCAATATGCTCCTGCGCGGTCATGCAGCCTGAAATGCCGATAATAAGAGACGGTTTCAGTTCCTTAAGCTTCTTCATGCTGCCGACTATGCCAAACACCCTGTCCTCGGCATTTTCACGGACTGCACATGTATTCAGTATAATAATATCGGCGTCATTTTCGTCATCTGTCAGAATGCAGCCCATGCTTTTCAGAAGTCCCTTTATCTTTTCACCGTCGGAAATATTAAGCTGACAGCCAAAGCTACGCACATAGGCTTTTTTTGGTGTATCTACCGTCATTTTCACAAATTCCTCTATGTAATTATTTTTCATTAAAAGCCTCCGTACGAATTATTTTTACCGCATAATATCCATTTTATTATAACATATAATTACCTAAAAATCAACATACGCGGAGGGAAATTCGGAGTTTTATTTTTTCAGCGCGAATTTGGGTGCAGCGACACGCTGCTTATATCATATATTATAAAATTGCAGCAGGCACGGAAATATATTTCGTTTATAAAAAACAACGAACCCGAAAAAATGGGTTCGCTGTTTCTTAGAGCTTGTTTAATAAAGTTCTTACAATTTACTCTGTAATATCCGGAAGTTTAGCAAGCAGCTTAGCGTCGATTTTCTGAATCGCAAGAGCATCGGAGGGAAGAACTCCGTCACCGGGGTCGCAGCAATCGGCGTTTGCAGCGCCTTGTGCCGAAAGTCCATACTTATCGGGATTTCCGAGAGCCTGCAAAATTGCGGTAGAATCGGCTATAGTTACCTGTCCGTCGCAGTTCGCATCGCCCAGCAGACTTACCTCTGCGGAAGGCGCCGTAGAATCGGTAGGTTTATCCGTAGGAACAGGATCGGTAGGTTTAGGATTGGTTCCGCCCGAGCTGTAAAGATCCTTTGGTAATTCGTCAAGAGTAATGCAAAGGTCGCTTTGGTACATTTCCTTAACGGCAGCAGCATCATTGTAATTATCGCCTGAAATGAAATTATCCTGACCGTTGTCATACCATGTACAGAAATACAGCCATGTTGCCTTTTCTGTTGTGATATTGGAAACGCTGGGGATAGTGCTGTTTTCCATAATACCGATCATTTTCTCACCGTTAACATAGTTGTGCAGCGACCAGTAAACATTGCTGTTACAATCATAATTAGGACCGCTTGTAAGACCGTCATGACGATTGTATACGGTATCGTACTTATCGAATCCCACAATGTCCACCTTATCATCGCCTGCATACCACTGCGCCGATTCGTCCGACCACGCATAGAGATTCTGTTCCCAAATAAGGTTGTGAAGTCCATATTCGTTTGTCAGCTTATCGTAGAGGTAATTCCAGAGGTTTTTATAGACCTCCGCACCTTCCTGAGACCACCAGAACCACGCTCCGCTGCCGTCAGCGCCGCCGTTGCCCTCTGCCTCATGGAAAGGTCTCCAAAGGATAGGAACATTATTTTCCTGAAGTATAAGGAACTGTTCAGCCAGATCTTCTATAGCAAGATCAAAATACTCGTTTTCTTTTGTTCCTTTTGTATAGGCGTTTGCTACCTTGAAATCAGTGCCGTTTTTATAGGTACACTTGGACCAATCAACAGCCTCACCGACCTCGTAACTCGCAAAATCTGTAGGAACATTGATATGCCAGCAGGCTGTTGCAATTCCACCTCTTTCTTTTACCCATTCAACGGCACGCTGCGTCGTACCGTCATCCCAGCCGTAAAGAGGATTGTAGTTCATGAAATCAAAGCCTCTGATAGCCGGATATTTTCCAGAAACCTCTGCGCAGTAATCAAATTCCTGATCATAGTAATCGTATTTATAATTACGATTCTGCTCGTCATAAGTGTATGTTCTTACATCGTCCGAACAATGCCAATAGAATTTGTTTCCGTCCTTATCTACCGCTTCGCTGTCACGGTCTATAACGTATTCCTTGCCCTTGCCGTCAATGCACTTATCCTGAGAAGCATCGTAACGAATATCGGTGGCAACACTGTGACCGCCGCCGTAAATTTCCTGCTGACCTGAAATAATATGCTTGCCGTAAACGCTTTGCAGATACTTCATAAGAGACTTTGTTTCCGCCGTGGCTTTCGGATCACAGGGTATGCCGGTCGCAGCGGTAACATCAGGGAACTGAGCCTCTGTGACCGTCACCTCGTCAATGGCAAGATAGCCGTATTTATTAAGAAAGGCGATTTCGTTTTCGCCTGCCTTAAGACGAACTACGCCGAAGTCAATGTCGGTCCAAGTATTGTAATAGGGAACGGTTTTGGAATACTCAACGCCGTTTATAGCGATAGTCTCCATACGCCCGCCGTCTTTATCAAGTATCTGTAAGCCTCTTACATTAACCTGATACATGCCGTCCTCCGGAACTGTCAGGTTAAACGAAACAGGTCCGCCCGTGATATAGGTAAAACCTTCTCCGATGTAGCCCGGAAACTCGTCTGCGTAAATTTTCGTCCAAAGTTCCGCACCGTCCATATCCTCACCCTGTATAGTATAGGGGAATACAGTATCGGCAGCGATCGCAGGTGAAATATCCGGCATGGACACAGCTGTCATTGCAGCAGCGGAAAACACTGCGGCAAATTTTTTAATAAAACTTTTCATTGGTAATGACCTCCTTAAATATTAATACCAATTACTAAAATTCCGATCAACGAAACTTTAGTATAATTATCCCTCTTTTACCGAAATCTCGGCAAATATGCCAATTACCACTTTAATTATAAAGCATTTCACAAAACTTTACAAGCATTTTTCTGTAAAAAAATCCTTGTATGCAAAATTTCAGACTATTGCACAAATTCGGTACGCGTCTATTGTACGCTTAACCAATCAATGACTTAAATATAACTTAATTAAATAAAAAGTCTCCGAAAAACCGGAGACTTTTAATTAAACAATTCTATTATTAACTAAATTTTTTTATACTCGAAACGCTGACAGCTAAAATGCCCACCGCAAGTATGACTTTTTCAGGCTCAGTTTGAAAGAGCCTTTTCAAGCCACACGCCTGCAATATCAAGAGCTTCGTAAAGACCGCATTCACGCTCGGCATTCTTAACGACAGCTTTCATGGGATTGGGTTCGTTAGTATCCAGCTGCACAACGCGTACCTTTGAAATCATTTGTTCGCCGCCGACTTCTTTTTTTTCCAGCACCTGAATCCATATTACATAAGGGTCGGACATATAGCCATAGTAGATTTGTTCGCCGCATCTTACAAGCGGATAGCCTTTATAGGTAAAAAATTTGCTCATACAATACCTCCAATACGCAGTTCAAAATAACTGCATTTTATTTCCATGTAGTTTTGAATTCTGTGTCCGAATTGAGATTTCCTGCATTTTCTATCAGCGTTTCCACATAAGACTTGGATATAGTGAACTTACTTTCTCCATTTGCAGTAATAAGAGCCTGCATGGACGATTTCTCATAAAAATCGAACTCAAACGTTTCGCCTGTATAGCTGTCGGTAAACTTCAAGGACGCCATTGGATCTCCTGCCGGAACCTCTTCGTCAAGCGCAAAATCCTCCGCATGAGCGCTTATAAGAAAGCTGTAGAACTGTCTGTACCGTTCGCTGTCAAAATCCTTGCCGTTAAGCTTTACGGAGAAATTTTCAGCCGTAAGCTTATCGACCTCCTCATCGGGATTTATGCGTTCTATCTCAAAAGCGTATTCGTCTTTGCCGCAGGTAACGCTAAGCTCCGGAATGTTCCATACATATGAAGCGATAAATATTCTCGATGCAATATCGACCGGCTTAACGCTTACCCACTTTGCATCCTCGGCGTCTATAATAAATATGACATTTCCGCCTTTCAGCATTCCGTAGCAGCTCTTTCCGTCATCATCAGCGAAGGGTTCGCTGAGAAGCAGCTCGTATTTGTTTCCGTCATCGCAGTCCATCGTTACCGTGCAGTAAGGCTTTTCCAGCCCTGCTTCCGCAATATCGGACTTTGAACAGTGAACGGCATATATACCGTCAGCGCCGAGACCGAACATACCTGTCACCATATCTGTCGAATCTTCAACCGCAAGATACGCAAACGTCGGCTCTGTCATAACATGAACAGCAGATGTTCCGCCGCTGTATTCCGAATCTTCGCTTTTTTCATCGTATTCGAGGAGAATATCGTCTTCCATATCATCTCTGCTTATGCGAAGCGAATTGACATTAGGATACTCATCGGGAGCTTTAAGAACAGTAGTTTCAACAAGCTCAAATAACGTCTTTCTGTAATTTGCAAGAGCTGAATTTCGCACCGTAAATACCGTATCTACGCCGTCTATCATAACGTAAGAAACATCGCCCACAGGAGCTTCATCGCCTATAAGCATACGATATTTCGTCCCTGTCTCATACTCGATATCTACCGTGATTATAGGAACTTCAAGACCGAATTTAGCAAGATCGGAACAATTTTCCTCGACAACGTTTTCAGAAGTAAGTCCATTTGCATTATTCGCCATAGTACCGATAACAGAATCGTTCATTGCAATATCCTGATAGCCGTCGAGAGTATAAGTCGCCGCCGATTCTTCGGTCTGCGAAGTCTTTTGAACTACATGGAACTCGTCCGTAGGATTCTTTACATCGACAGTCTTGATAACTCCTTTCAGGTCAGCCCCGGTTTCGGGGTCTGTACCTGTGACCTTGTCGTCATGTATAAGAACTTTTATCTGCTGCTCTGTCCCTGAGGATTCCGGCTCTGAGCTGCCTCCGCCGTCTTTCGGCTCAGTCAGCATAAGAGCAGCAGCTCCTCCGCCCAGTACGACCAGTGCCGCACTGAGTCCGATAATACCTTTAACTGAATTTCTCATTTGTTCTTTCTCCATAACAGGACTATAAGTCCCGCAAGACCGATAAGAAGCGGAATTACAACAACTACCACAACAAGAATAACTCTTGCCGAAGCTGTCGTAAGCGAAAGAGTGTACTGCTCAAGCGCCTTTTCGGGAATTATAACGCTTGCTTCCTTGCCAGTCATATCGTTTACAACGTTAAGCATAACGTTTGCATTGTTGTAGGTATTCGTACCTGAAAGAATAAGGCTGTCAAGCATGAACGGACTTCCTACAACAAGTATCTCGCTGCCGTAAATATCAAGTCCGGATGCCGTTTCCTTTCGTGATTTTACAACAATATTGTATGCTGTCTTCTCATCGGACACTTCGTTTCCTTCAAGCAAAGACGCAACATATGATGTAGAAGACGATTTGATGATCTCTGTAACAATGCTTTCGTTGTTCTTGCTCAGCACCGTGATGGGACGCGCCTGCGGAGCTATAATGGGAAGAGCCTCGTTTGTGAGAGTTCCTGCCGCTTCTGCATCGGCGATCTGTACGGTAGGAGCGTATGTTACCTGTCCAAGGGACGCAACACTTGCCTGAACCATGCTGCTGTCATCAAACACGACAGACGGCTCTATCTGTATCTTCCAGTCAGCCAAAAATTCAGTGATGTTCGGCAGATTCGTAGCATACAGATTCGGAATATATATCATATTTCTGTTGTAATTTCCGCCGTTATAAAGAAAATCGCTGAGCTTGCCGATAATATCCTCTGTAAAGTCAACTCCCGGTGAAGCAACGACTACAAGATCGTAATCATCGGAACTGAGAGCGTCCGTACCGATATCGATATTCGTACAGTCATATCCGTTCTTAGCCAAAAACGACTGAACTGAAGACGCAATTGCAGAATGAGCCTGATCTATTATTGCATTGCCGTTCATACTGCTGATAACAGCGGCTTTAACCGGATTTGCGTCCGTTACAGCCTTAACAGCCGACGTAATAACGCTTTCGCCTGCAAACACCATATTGATGTTGCCCTGCGAGCTGTTCTGAGAAGGAGTTATCATAGCGGCAACCTCTTCCGGAGTAATGAATTTTACTCTTTCTCCGCTTCTTACAACGATTCCGCCTTCTGTAATATCTCCGCTGTAATACTGACCAAGTTCCGTAACAACGTCTGGATTCTTGGTAATATCAACATATTTTACATTAATACTGCCCTTTCCTGCCTCGGCATATACGGAATACTTATCCAGTATTTCGGGAATAATATCGTAAGGACATTCGACAATTGCTCCGTAGTATTGATAGAACATCTGCTCGTACTGACCGGAAATGGCTGTAAAGTAATCCTCAGTCGTTGTGACGATTATTTCAACGTCCTTATCAATAGCAGACAGAGCCGATATAGTTTCGTCCGAAACCTCATGGCGGTTATCGGGCGTAAGATCAAATTTAACAGGATAACGCTTCATAAGAAGTCCGCATATAATATTTGCCGCAATAACCACTGCAATTACAAGTACGATAGTAATTGCGGACACCGAACCGAATTTAAGCTTTTTAAGATTCTTTTTCGGCTTTGCCGCCGTTTCTTCGGCTGCGGCGATTTCCTTTTCTTTTTCTTTTTTACTCATTTGTGTATAACTCCTTTCTGCATTAGCCCCAGCGTCTCTTGTCAAGTACCCTTACCGAGAAGAAGTTGAAGAGAACTGCCGTGCTGAGGAAGAATACTATACTTGAAAGGTCGAAAACTCCGCGAGTAAACTCAACGTATCTTGAATAGAACGAAACCGAAAGCAGAGCCTTCTGAATGAATTCCACAGGAATATTCGCCGCAAGAGAATCCATAAGGTAAAGCACAAAAAGCACAAACATTCCGATAACTGCGGAAGCCATCTGATTTTCCGTAAGAGACGATATGAAAAGTCCGATGGCTATAAAGGCAGCGCCAAGAAACAACATGGCAAAATAGTTGCCTAACAGAGTAGACCATACTACCTCTCCGCAAAGAGCGATAATTATGGAATAAATAAAAACTATGCTTTCAGCAATAATGAAAAGAGTAAGAGCTGCGAAATATTTGCCCAGTACAATAGACGCAAGACCTACGGGAGCTGTAAGAAGTCCCTGATCTGTGCGGTTCTTTTTCTCCTCGCTGAGAAGCTTCATTGTGAGTATTGGAATAAGGAAAAGCACGATAATGAACATCGAGCTGAACATAGGGGACATATCCGATACGCCTGAGCCGATAACGCCCAAAGAGAAGAAAAGTCCCGAAAAAAGCGCAAATCCCGCAAGGAATACATATGCTATTCCCGAAGTAAAAAACGCTCCCATTTCACGTCTGTATATTGCTCCCATTACTTATCCCCTCCTTTTTTTGACGAAGACTTTTTATCCTTTTTTTCTTTTATCTCGGAGCTGTCGGAGACTGTCTCCTTCTCCGCTCCCGAACTGCCGTTTTCAAAGTCTATCTCATAGCCTGCAAGAGCGGAGCTGTTTTCGTCATTTGATTTTACCGCTGTAATATCCCCGGAAGTTATCTTCATGAAGATGTCCTCCAGCGTCATATCCGAAAGCTGGAACATAAGAATATTCCAATCCTTTTCGCGGCAAAGAGTATTTATGGCACGTCGTACGTCAATTTCCTCGTTGGACTCAATATCGTAATCATATATACCCTTTTCACGTTCCATATCCGCGCGAACATACTTGATTCCGTCTATTGACTTCAAAGCGTCGGTAATTTCCTGCTTATCCGATGCAGTATGTGTTGAGCCTTCAATACGGACTGTCATTTTATGCTCGTTTGTAAGCTTATCGGCAATTTCAGCCGCCGTACCGTCAGCCGCTATAACGCCCTTGTTTATAATGATTATTCTGTCGCATACAGCCTGTATTTCAGGAAGAATATGCGATGAAAGAACGACTGTATGATTCTTGCCCAGCTTTTTGATAAGACTTCTTATCTCTATAATCTGACTCGGGTCAAGTCCTACGGTCGGCTCGTCAAGGATAAGCACGGGAGGATTGTTTATAAGAGCCTGCGCAAGACCTACCCTCTGCTTGTAACCCTTTGAAAGATTGCGTATAAGACGTTCCCTTACATGTGATATTTTACATAGATCGCAGATCTCTTTCAAGTGCGCCTTTCTTGTCAGCTTGCACTTTTTCAGATCGTACATGAAATTCAGGTATCCGTCAACGGTCATATCAACGTAAAGGGGCGGTATCTCAGGAAGGTATCCTATATTCGATTTAGCCTCTATAGGATTTTCCAGAATATCAACGCCGTTAATAAGTATCTGCCCCGAGGTAGATGAAATATACCCCGTCAGCATATTCATTGTAGTTGATTTGCCTGCACCGTTAGGTCCGAGAAATCCCAGTATTTCACCCTTTCCCACGGAGAAGCTTATATCGTTCACGGCTTTTTTGTCACCGTAACGCTTGCTTAGGTTTCTGACCTCGATCATTTTCAGAAGTCCTCCTGTTATTTTGATTGAAAATTTTGACCGTGCTGTACACGATCAGTCACTTATGATAATAGCTTATTTATGTGATAACGCTGTGTCAGCATCACGAATTTTCTATGTTACGCCAAAACGATAAGCGCTGCCCGAACATCCTCTGAGATTTGACTTTTCAGCTCGTCCACAGATGAAAATTTTCGTTCTGAACGTATAAAATCTCTCAGTCGGACACTTATAGTTTTGCCGTACAAATCCCCCGAAAAATCAAGGATATGAGTTTCCGCCAAAGGACGTCCGCCATAGCTTACGGTCGGCTTTATACCGATATTGGTAACTGCCCTGTACCGTCCGTTAATATATACTTCGGAAGCGTATACGCCGTATTTCGGCACAAGCTGCCCCTCGCCAAACAACTGATTTATCGTGGGAAAGCCTATGGTACTGCCAAGATGCGCCCCGTGGACAGCTTCTTTCTCTATCGTGTACGGATTTCCAAGAAGCCGGTTCGCCTTTACTGCATTTCCGTCAAGAAGCGCATTTCTTATAGCAGTTGAAGAAACTATTTCTCTTTCGTATACAACATCATCGGCGGTACAAACTTCAAATCCGAAGCGTTCGCCGAAGCTCTTTAGCTCCGCAGCTCCGCAGAAAGCGCCTTTGCCGAATCTGAAATTATTTCCGCAGCAAACAAACGCGGCGTTCAGCTTATCTGCAAGAATATTCTTAGCAAACTCATCGCCTTTCATGTTTTTCAATGAATCAAAATCCCATGACATTACGTTTTCAATGCCGCATCCTTTAATAAGCTCGGTTTTCTCGTTACTTCCGTAAATATAACCTGATTTGCTTTTCCTGACCGTTATCGTATTCGGAGAAAAAGTAAACGCAATCGGAACGTATCCGTTTTTTTTCTGCTCTGCCGCAAGCTTCAGCACTGCACGGTGTCCGAGATGAACACCGTCAAAAAGACCAAGGGCAACGGCGGTTCTTTCAGCAGCCATTCGCTCACCTCATATAAAATTTTTAACGACTCTTAGTTCGGCGTTTTCAAAATCCGCCCCCGCGATACCGATAAATTCATTATTAAAGCCATACACGGAATATTCGCAGACATCCGGCAGAATATTATTTATGCGTTTCAAGTCAAGCTTAACGCCGTTTCTGTACATTCTTGTCTGAACTTCGTTCAGCCTCAGCTTCGGAAGTCCGCTGAAAATACATTCTACCGATATAATCGCAGTATTTTCAATATTTCCTGAATCAGCAAGCTCCTGAATTTCCTCAAGAGTAAAACAGTCGCTGAGTGAAAATCCGCCTGACCATGTACGAACAAGAGAAGTCATAACGCCGCCGCAGCCTAATGAGTTACCAATATCGTCAATAAGACTTCTGATATAAGTCCCTTTTGAACATATTACCGAAATCACTCCCGATTGTGAATCTTCATCGAAACTTTCAAGCTTTATGCTTTCAACAGTTATTTCACGTTCGGAACGTTTCGTTTCAATTCCTTTTCTTGCAAGGTCGCATAATTTCTGTCCGCCTATTTTAACAGCAGAATACATCGGCGGAATCTGTTTTATATTTCCTGTAAACTGCGGAATTATATCAAGTATATCTTTTTTTGTAACCTTTAATGAATATTCTGCCGTAATTTTTCCTGTAATATCAAGCGTATCAGTAGAAATCCCCAGTCTGAATCCTGCACAGTATGCCTTAGAGGTATCAGGAATAATATCGCAAGCCTTTGTTGCATTTCCGATAAAAACAGGCAGAACACCCGTTGCCATAGGGTCAAGAGTTCCGCCGTGACCTATGCGCTTTATCTTCAATATGCCTCTTAGTTTTGCGATAACATCAAAAGAAGTGAATCCCTGCGGTTTGTTCACACCTATAATGCCGTTCATGACAAAGCCTTTCTTACCGCTTCGATCAACTGCGTCTTGACCGACTCACAGCTGCCCTTTATGGCGCAGCCTGCCGCTTTTGCATGACCGCCGCCGCCAAGAGTCTGACATATCTCAGATACGTTCACTTCATCGGCTGAACGGAATGAGCATTTAAATTCACCCGGCTCACGCTCGCGCATAAGTATGCCGACCTCTGTTCCGGCAAGCTGGAGAGTAATGGGCGCAAGTCCTTCAAGCTCGTCACATGTAATGCCAAGGCTGCTCATCATGTCCTGAGTAACAGCGGCAATAACAAGCTTTCCGCCGATATGCTCCTCCATAAGTTCGCAGAATTTAGCTTCGAGAAGCATTCTGCCGCGTGATTTTACCTCGAACATGTATCGGTTTATACGAGCGAAATTAATATCGAAGCATCGCTTCATTTCAGCTGCAATCTCATGCGCCCTCGGAGTAGTGCATTCGTATCTGAAGCAGCCCGAATCCGTAGCTATCCCCGTATAAAGGCACATTGCGCAGTGTCTGCTGATATTTACCTCCATCCGCTTTGCAAGGTTGTATATCACCTCGCATGCAGCCGTTGCTTTTGATCTAAGAAGCGTCATTTCGGCATAGTTCTTGTTTGATTCGTGGTGGTCTATGCAAAGCTGAACTCTTTGACCGTATATCTCCTCATATCTGCCCATAAGCTTTGTATCGGCAATGTCAACGGCGATGATCGTTTTAGGCTCAAAATCCTCATTCGGCGAATCTGCGGTCATAAAATCGTAGCGCGAAGGAAATTCATCGCTGCATACCACACGGCTTCTTATTCCAAGCTCCGCCAATATATCCTTTAATCCGAACCCTGCTCCGATACAGTCTCCGTCGGGACTTTGATGTGTTATTATAACGGCATCCTCACAGTTTCTAAGGAAAGTTTCAGCCTCGCTGTATCCAATATACATACCTTATCCCTCTCCTAGTCAAAGTATATCATTAAGCTTTTTGCTTATCTCGGCGCCGCGCTCAATGGAAGTATCGGCGATAAACGTAAGCTCCGGGGATTTTCTCAGGTGCAGGCGGTGAAAAAGCTCACGGCGGATATATCCGGCAGCGCTTTTCAGCCCCTGCACTGATTCTTTTGTTTTTTCTATACCGCCGAGACTCGATACGTACACTTTACAGACGGACATATCCCCCGACAGATCGGCTCTCACCACAGTCAGCAGCTTATCGACCCTGGGATCTTTTATTTCCCGAAGTATCGCCGTAATCTCCCTTTTAATATCTTCCGCAGTGCGGCTGTTTTTGTAATTTGCCATAATACTCCTTAATAAGTCAGGAATGCAGAGTTATGATAAAAACTCTGTATCCTTAACTAAAATGATGATCAGTCTTCTCTGTATTCTTCAACAGTATATGTCTCGAAAATATCGCCTTCCTTAACGTCGCTGAATTTTTCAAGACTTATACCGCACTCGTAACCCTCTGCTACTTCCTTTGCATCGTCCTTAAAACGCTTCAGACCGGCGATCTTATCGTCTGCAATGATAATACCGTCACGAACAACGCGTACCTGACAGTTTCTTACTGCCTTTCCGCTGAGTACGTAGCTTCCGGCAACCATACCAACATTTGAGATCTTATATACCTGACGAACTTCTATGCGTCCCAGTTCTACGTCACGGAATTTAGGCGCAAGCATACCCTTCATAGCGGTCGATATTTCTTCAATAGCATCGTATATGATACGGTAAAGGCGAATGTCCACTCCGTCTCTTGCGGCATCTTCGGCAGCCACGGGGTCGGGACGAACGTTAAAGCCGACAATGATCGCATTTGAAGCGCTCGCAAGCATAACGTCGCTTTCCTTAACAGCTCCTACAGCTCCGTGAATAACTCTTACTCTTACCTCGTTGTTGGAAAGCTTTTCGAGCGACTGCTTTACAGCCTCGACAGAACCCTGCACGTCTGCCTTGACAATTATGGGCAGTTCTTTTATCTCTCCCTCGGCGATCTGTGAAAACAGGTTATCGAGAGTAACCTTTCTGTAAGAGTTGAACTGTTCCTGTTTAGCTTCGTGCTTTCTCTGCTCTACGAGTTCTCTTGCAAGACGCTCGTCTTCAACGGCATTGAAAATATCTCCTGCGCTCGGAACCTCTGCAAGACCGGTTATCTCAACAGGTACAGACGGTCCTGCCTCCTTGACCTTTTTGCCCTTGTCGTTAGTCATTACACGCACACGGCCTACCGCAGTGCCTGCGATAAGAACATCGCCCTGCTTCAAAGTACCGTTCTGAACGAGAAGCGTAGCAATAGGACCTCTGCCCTTGTCAAGACGAGCCTCAATAACAGTTCCCTTTGCAAGTCTGTCGGGATTTGCCTTAAGATCCTGTACCTCTGCAACAAGAAGTACATTTTCAAGAAGATCATCGATTCCCTCTCCTGTTTTAGCCGATACCGGAACGCAAATAATATCTCCGCCCCAGTCCTCGCAGACAAGACCGTACTTTGTAAGTTCTTCCTTGATTCGGTCGGGATTTGCGCCCTCTTTATCCATTTTGTTTATTGCGACTATTATCTGTACTCCGGCAGACTTAGCGTGATTTATTGATTCAACGGTCTGAGGCATGATACCATCGTCCGCAGCAACTACAAGAATAGCAATATCCGTGATATTTGCGCCTCTTGCACGCATTGATGTAAACGCTTCATGTCCGGGAGTATCGAGGAAAGTTATCTTCTGTCCGTTTACCTTGACCTGATATGCGCCGATATGCTGAGTTATGCCGCCTGCCTCGCCGTCTGCAACGTGAGCGTTTCTTATGCGGTCAAGAATAGACGTCTTGCCGTGGTCAACGTGTCCCATAACAACCACTACAGGACAGCGCGATTCGAGATTGTTATCATCATCGTCACTGTCGTCGATAAGACGTTCCTCAATAGTGATGATAACTTCCTTTTCAACCTTAGCGCCCATTTCATCGGCAATGAGAGAAGCTGTGTCGAAATCAATCTCCTGATTGATAGACGCCATGATGCCAAGTCCCATGAGCTTTTTGATAACATCGGTAGCAGTAGCCTTAAGGCGCGCTGCAAGCTCTCCTACGGTAATTGAATCAGGAATCATGACTTTAAGCTGCTGTTTTCTTGCACGTTCCAGCTCCAGTCTTTTAAGCTTTTCAGCCTCGGATTCCTTTCTTGAAAATTGCTGACGGCTTCTCTGTGCGGATTTCTGATTTATCTTTTGCTTTTTGGAAGAATAATTATCACCGCCATGCTTTCTGCTGCTTCCTGTAGCCATCTGATCGTAACGCTCGTTGTACTTATCAAGATCAACGTAGCTTCCTCTTGTATCAACCGTGCGCCTTTGTACTGCGGTAGCAGCTGTCTCGGAAGAGAAACTTGTATTCAGCTTGGTCGCTTCGCCGCGGTCTCTTGCCTTAGGCTGCTCCTTTTTCTTTTTCTTATCAGCAGACTTAATGTCTGCCTTATCTTCCGGTTTAACGTTCAGTTTTTTCACCTCTGTCTTTGAAACATCTTTTTTCGGTTCTTCAACCGTCTTTTTTTCATTCTGCTGAACTTTCTTTTCAGGCTCAGCAGGCTTTACCGAAACAGGCTTCGGCTCGGGAGTTTTCTCCTGAACAGGTTTAGCGTCCTTTTTCACCTGAGACGTTTTCTGTTCCTTTACAGCCTCTTTTTTCGGCTGCTTCTCAGGTTTCTGAGTCCTTTCTGCCTTAACTTTTTTCTCCGGCTTAACTTTCTTTTCAAGCTTCGGAGCTTCTATTGTTTCGGGTTTCTTTTCAGGCTTAGGGTCGTTCTTTGACGCAAAATATTCGTTTAAATCCTTGACCTCGTGAAGCTTCGTCTGATGCTCTAAAAGCGCATTCATTTCGTCCTCAGAAAGAGACGACGAAGGCTTCTTTTTTGAATCTCCTTTGGAAGCGAAAAAATCAACAAGCTCCTGTGATGAAACGTTCAGATCTTTAGCTGCATCGCTTAATTTTATCTTTTTTGCCATAGGCGAATTTTCCTCCTTTTACATACAATCGACTTCCGTCAATTATCGCTTGTGGATGTGTATATGTACAGTCATATCTATGCTGCGAAGCATTTCATATGACTGTGGTCAGTCATTTTTCTCGAATTTTAAAAACCCCTTTGCGAAGCCATCGTCGCATATTGCGAGTACTGCCGTCTCTTTGCCGCACAATTGCGCGGTTTCAGCTTTTGAAAGCTCTGATTCAATTACTGTAACGCCGTGTTTTCCACATATAAAGCGTATTTCCTTTACGGTTTTTTCCGAAGCGTCGCATGCTGTAAGAATCGCATGTGCTTTGCCGTTTTCCGCTGCCTCCGCGGCGCTGTCGAAACCCTTTACCGCTTTGCCCGCCTTAATACATATCGACAGCAGGTCAGCCGTTTTCCGTTTCTTTTCTGAGTTCATCAGCCATCACCTCATATACGCTTTCATCTATCCTGCATGAAAAGGATTTCTCGAATCTTCGCGCCTTTTTTGCCTTTTCAAAGCATTGGCTGCTTTTACAGAGATATGCTCCCCTGCCGTTTTTCTTTCCTGTAAAATCAAGGCTTATTTCGCCCTCGGGGGATTTAACAACACGCATAAGCTCTTTTTTCGGCTTCATTTCATTACAGCCAAGACACATTCTCATTGGAATTTTATGAGTTTTCATATATCTTCACCGTCTGCCGTTTCTTCGGAAGCTTCGTTCGCCCCGGCATCGGAACTTTCCTCGGAATTCGCTTTAATAACAGGATTTTCGGCAGCATCTTCAATTTCGGGAACTTCCGCATTTTCCGGAACCGCATCGATCTCCTGAGCAGCTTCCGTCTCGGTGGTCAGGGCTTTCTCTGATGCCTCAAGAGCCTCTTTAAGCTGAAGGTCGTAAGTATCCGAAAAGCCTTCCGCAAGTTCAGGCGCAGGCTCTCCCGTAAGCGGATTGGTCTGCGGCTTAATATCTATTTTGTAGCCTGTCAGCTTTGCCGCAAGCTTTGCGTTCTGACCCTTGTTGCCGATCGCAAGGGAAAGCTGATTATTCGGAACGACAACCGTACAATTCTTCTCTTCAACGGATGTTATAACCGTTTTCAATACCTCGGCAGGAGCGAGCGCCTTTGCTACAAATACTCTCGGATCGCTGTTCCAAGGAATAATATCGATTTTTTCACCGCTGAGTTCGTTTACTACGGCAGAAATTCTCGCACGTTTCGTACCGATACATGCGCCTACAGCGTCAACGTTTTCATCCTTTGACCAAACGGCTATCTTTGTTCTTGAACCTGCCTCTCTGGAAATAGACTTGACCTCAACGATACCATCGTATATTTCCGGAACTTCCATTTCAAAAAGTCTTTTTACAAGATCTTTATGAGTTCTCGATATCTTAACGATAGGCTTTTTTGTTTTGCCGACAATACCTGTAATATAAACCTTTACGGACTTGCCCTCCTCAAAAACCTCGCCCGGGATCTGCTCGTTCTTGAACAAATAAAGCTCGGTTCCCTCGTAAAGCAATGTAACCGTACCCCTGCCCTGCTCTATCTGAGAAACCTTGGCAATAATACAGTCATGCTCCTTTTTCTCAAACTTATTCAGCATCTGTTCACGATTTATTTCTCTGAGATCGCCCTTGATAGACTGCTTTGCAGAAAGAGCAGCCATTCTGCCGAGCTTTGAAATATCTATTTCTTTAAGTATCGTACCGCCTACCACAGCATTCGGATCGATAGTTTTAGCTGCCTCGATATTTATTTCGTTCTCGTCGATAGGCTCGTCGTCTATGATCTCCTGAACGATATACATGGCGAATTTATTTTCCGTAGGATCGATCTCAACTCTTATTCTGTCCTCGCTGTGAGGATAAGCTCTTTTTGCAGCTTTAAGCATAGCCGACTTTACCTTCTCGATAAGAATTTCGGTCTCGACGCTGTTTTCCTCTCCGAGCATTTTCAGCGCATCGAAAAAGTTATCCATAACAAGTTCCTCCGTTTTTATAAATTAATCAAAATCAAACCAAAGCTTTACAAAAGCAATGTCCGAAAGCTGATATTCCATTATATTTCCGTCCTCCGACTCAACAGTCAGCTTCGTTTTGTCTGCTTCTTTAAGATATGCGCAGATCTCCTTTTCACCGTCAACGGCTCTGATAAAACGTATTCTTACCTTATCTCCCACACAGATCTCAAAGTGATCTTCCTTAAGCAATTCTCTCTCAAGACCTGCCGAACCGACCTCGAGCGTATAGCTCTCTTTGATCGGGTCAGCCTCGTCAAGCAGCTGATTAACAGGCGCTGTGACCTTTTCACAGTCCTCTATAGAAATACCCTCGTCGCAGTCAATAAAAATACGAAGATATCGTACAGCGCCCTCCTTAACGAAGCAAACGTCCCAAAGATAATATCCCATCTCATCAGTAACAGGCTTAACCAGATCATAAACACGCTGTTCCGTAGCTCCGAATTTCTTTAGCTTCATATCTGTTCTCCTTTCATAATATACTTATCCATACTGCATTACAAACGAAAGACCGGAATGTTCCGGTCTTAAGCATACTATGTTATATTTTATTATACCACGTATTTTCAAAAAAATCAATACCTTTAAGAAATTTTTTCTATATTTCGTAAAAAAGACAATCTCTCCCGAATAGGAAAGGAAATATGCTGTCATATTATAGAATAAAGACGCCTCAAAACCCTGATATAACCGCAGACGATGTCCCCCGAGTCTCGACTGTCGTCTCGGTCGGTGCTTCTGCTTCGCAGAGGTGTCCACCGGACACCCGCACCCTCTTAGGCGGCAAACATCTTTAGATTCAGTTGGAGATACAATCTCCGACTGAATCCGGCTTACTATCGTAAGCCGTCTGCTTGTTGAAAGCAGAGCTTTGAAGAAGAACTTTAAATTTTTTATACCGTATAATCCTCATCGTTCAAAGCGGCTACCGGTGTTGTAAAGGACACGATCGCACCGTTATCCGAAGCGTCTGTCGGAGCTTCGGGAGTTACCCCGCCCGCTGTTCCTGAACCGGCTCCTTCTGCAACATGTACTTTTATTTCGATCTCTATTCCGGGGTTATTATCAAAACTGAGTATAACATAAGTCTCACCGGGAGCAACACCTGTTACATGACCGTATCCGTCAACAGACGCAATACTCTCGTCAAGCGATTTCCAAACCTCGTTTGCCTCTGAAGAACCTTCGGGATAACCGGATATGTACGATATATCCTGATCTCCTACATTCTGAATAAACATTTCACGCTTTGAAAGGATAACCTGAGCCGCCAATGGATTAGCAGTAGTCGTGGCAACTGTAGTTACGGGAGCTGCGGTTGTTACGGCAGCCGTAGCTGTAGTAGTCGAATTCTGCTTCGAACCTTTTCCGCCCTCTCCGCTGTTGGAACAGCCTTTGAAAATAAGAATAATAAATAGCAGAATAAGAAACGCTATAACGGCAAGTGCTCCCAGCTGCCTTTGCCTGAGCATTTTCTTTGTAACTCTTTTTCTTCTTGGTCTGCTTTCTGTGTTGTTGTCCATGATGATTTCCTTCCTTTATCTATCTGTTTTCAAAGTCACTATCCACGACTTATATTAAATAACGATTCACCTTAGGCAGCCATTAAAATCTTTTTGACAAAAGAGTCTTGCTGATGAAGCACTGTAAAATCAAGCTGCAGATAATGATTTTATAGTATGCGTCCCGAATCCCGGGGCATTGTATACCTAATTCATATTATATCACATAATGGAGAAAATGTCACGTACTTTCAGAAAATTTTACATAATGCTGTAATATCCTATCGAAAATTGTTAAATTTAAACAAAACAGACAAAACGACAAAATCAACGGTAAAACGCCAGCAGCCTATCGAGTATATCAGCATATCTCGGACATGTAAGCTGAGGGAAAGAGAACGCGTAAGCTTCGATACCCACAACTATCATGGTATATACTCCGCATATTCCCATGATACCCGTAAAAATACGCTTCTTAAACATATTTTCAGATCTTGTATACAGAAAAAACAGAACAATATACGCTCCCATAACTGCCTGCCACGAAAAATCAGCCATATATCGGGCAGAATAGCCGCTTTCCCAAACAGAACATACTATAACGAACGGCATAACAATACATGTCAAACCAATAACCGCCGCTCTGATACGCAGACTTTTGTCTGTAATACGCTTCAGCACCTTTCCGCTGAGAAAATATCCGAATATCGGAAGCGCAAGGAAAATCAAGCCGGAAATAGTTCCCTCGTCTTTAAAGTAATAACCGTTTATACCCAAAAATGAAAACGGTGCTGAAACGAACGGATAATCAGGAATAAACGCCGGCGGAGCAAGCAGGAAATTGTAAATTCCTATAAGCATGTTTTGTATATGGAATTCAGTATGAGTAAAATCGTTTATCGTAAGAGAATATTTTATACCAAACTCAAATACAGAACCGAAGCGAGCGTAATTATAATACATCTGAAAAGTTCCCAAAGCAGCCAGCGGTACAAATGCGCAGACAAGATACTTAAACTTTTTACCTTGCTTTTTTATATTAATAAGGTAGAAAAGGCATCCGCAGACCGCATATACTGCAAGAGTAGGACGGCACATCACGGAAAGACCCAAAAGAAGCGATGAAAGCAATATTCTCTGAAGCTTAGTCTGCCCATTATCAAAGATGCCGGAAGTCACAAGGAAATACGCTCCCGTTAAACAGCAAAGAAAGCCTGCCGAGATCGAAAGCTCGTAAAACATGGGTCTTCCAACCGAATACCATATTCCGCATGCCGATAAAATTATTGCAAGTCCCGATATATATGCTCCTGTGGAAATTCTGCCAAACCACCTTTTCACAATTTCCGTATAAATCATTGACAACAGGAGCAGTCCGCCCGAAGCAAAAAGCATAGTCGCTACATCCACGGGGAAGAAGTATCCGGTTATAAGGTGATACGGCACAAAAATCAGAAGCGGAGCAATTCCGTAATATGAGTAATATTTTCCGTTATAAAACGCATGATCCCAAAGATACTCGACATCATCATAAAAACGCGAGCCTGTATCGTATGGATTTTCCATAGCAAGCAATTCCTCGGACGGTTCGACAGGCAAATCAAAACGTCCCTGCTCAAAAGCAAGCACAAGCTCCTGCGTTATCTGATCTCCCTCGGTAAGCTTAAAGCGATCGAAAAAGCTGCCTCTCGGTATTTGCTGAAGAACAAGTATTATTCCGCAGCATACCGCAAGAATGGTGAGCCATGTCGCGGACACTCGGCAGAAATACCTGTTTTTACAATATTCCATCTGCATGGTACACGAAAAAATACATGCGTAAAGAAACGTTCCCAACAAGGTAATAAGCATGACTCTTACGGGCATTATGTCAAACGGCACGGGACGGTTAAGCTCGATGCTTTCAATAACACAGCCATCGTTCTCGCTCACTCCCGAAAAACGGAAACGAGCCGAAGAAGTATCGCCCGCAAGCTGAACAACAGAGTTCTGAGACTGCGAACTGCCTGCAATAAGAGTGGAATCAATTATCTTCATACGGTAATAATATCCCGTTTCCTCTGTCATATCGGCAAAAAAGTTCACCTGACGAGCCTTCTCGTCGTCAAAGCGGACTTGTATATACGCTGTGCCGACCTTATGATCCAATTCGCGATATGTAAGACTTATTTCATCTGTGCCGCTGACCTGTACTCCGCCAAGCTCAGTATCAAAGGCAGCCCCGTCAATCTCGGCATCAGTCACCGGCAGCACGATATGCTCATATCCGCCCGGCAGCAGACGGTATGACGGAAACTGAAAAAACGTCAGTTCCAGAATTGCCGCCGCAAGTAAAAGTTTTCCCATAAAAACAAGCGTACGGGAAGCTTGTCTCCTTAAAAATCCGTACAGTACTGCTTCTATAGCCGAAACCGCGCCCATAAACGCAAAAGCGCCCTTAAAACTGCCAAAATCAAAAACGAGATCGGAAAGTCCGGTAAGTACAAGCACCGCCGTCATTCCGTAAGTAAACAGTCTAAGATTTTTGGATATTTCCTTTCGGAAATTCTTAATAAATATAACCGAGCATACAGCCGTTAAAATCAAGGCTGCAAAAAATATAAACCACATAAAATACCCTCTCAAAGAAACAGACGGCTGAGCCGCCCAAATTTAAATTATTCTGAAAACCAACCGGCAAAAAACATTTCCCGGCAAGTTTCGCCAATGAAATTATCAGAACCTTTGTTCATATGGAATGTGTGCGGTGTTGACCTATTTATTATTGAATATGTCAGCTTCCTCATCAATAACGCTTGTCCATGCATCGCGAAGCTCTGCCCATGAATCAACCGCTTCATTATCTTCAAGAAATGCTGTTGTAAGATTATTCATAACTCCTCGGGTCTCGTAAGTATAATCTCCGTCCCCGTACATTCTCTCACCCATTCCGTAACCGAAATCAAACACAGGAGTTACTTTCGATGTGTCGAGAAAGCTTTGAAGAGCATCGTACTGCTCCTCTGTAACAAATGCGGCGGTTTTTGGAACGGCAAGAGCTTCTTTCTTTGCAAGAGCTTTGTATTCCTCATGTACAGAAGCAAGTCTCTCACACTTTATATAAGCAGCTACAGCTTCGCCTTTCTGCGAACCCTTAACCAGCATTCTTGCGTTAAAATTACAGCTTATATAATTGACATCCGCATCGGCAGCCTTAGGGAACGGCACTATCATAATGTCGGCATCGGGATTTTTTGAATTTGATGCGCCCAGCGCCCAATCGGACGCAGCAAAAAATAAAGTAGAGTTATCATCGGGGAAACAGCTCGCCCATTCGGGATCATAAAGCTTTTTTGACGCTATCTCCTGCATAAGCAGTTCAGCCTTTTCTATTTCGGGATCATTAATATTATTAGAAAAAACGCCGTTATCGTAATTTACTACAGTATGACCCGTTGACTGAATAACAGCCTGACCGAAACTGCCCTTTATTCCATCTCTCGTTTGTCCATCTCCGGCATTGGAAACAAAATCTTTCATCATGCTCATCATCGCGTCCCAATCCCATTTACCGTCAAGGTAGAGTTCAAACGGGTCTTGAAGTTTTTCAGCCTTCATAAGACTGCGGCTGTATATAATAAGCAAAGGCTCGGACAGTGCATAAGGCATAACGTAATGTTCGCCGTTATACTCAAACATGTCGATAACATCAGACATATCGTCCCACAAACCGTCGTTTACGCCCATTATGTCAAAATACGGATCAAGCGGCTGATACTGCTCTTTCATGACGCCGTTCGGAACAGCGTCCCACTCGTACGGAAACATATCGACCTCATCGCCATTCAACAGCATTGCCGAAAGCGTATCGAATTTATCATCTGCCCCGGCATAAACATAGTTTATCGAAGCTCCGTAAATATCCTCAAAAAGCGAAAGCGCAACCGATTTTTCCTGACCATTCTGTGGATTGAGGTCGTAATCCGCAAGCCATGTTATAGTCTGACCGCTGATGTCTGCCGAAACTTCTCCTTTTGCTTCTTCTTCGCTTTCGTCAGCGGAAATTTCATCCTCCGTCTTATACAGGCTGTTAACTTCCGACGAGGAGGAATTTTTATTCCGGCAGGAAACAACAGATGTCATCATTACAGACACTGCCGCAAGTCCCACAGGAATTATTTTAAGCATTTTCATTAAAAAAACTCCTTCCAATGTACAGCACCATTAAGAGGATAATGCTGTCCGATATTTATATTATACTTTATTTCAATAATAGCTGTCAAGAGTTTAATGAAAACAAAACATTTTATTAAGGCAATACCGCACAGAGATTGTGCGTCAGATGCACAGTCAGATTTTTCGTCAGATTGTACAGAAACGACGCAGGAATACTGTCGTATTTCAAGGAGTTTCTGTGCAAGATGGCGGAAAATATGCAAGTAGATGGCGTACAAAGTCGTCAGGCGGTCTTTGTGCGGTATTGCCTTAAAACAGCAAGGAATTGCAAAGGGAACGCATATAACAAAAAACAGCCGTCTGAAAAAACAGACAGCCGTTAATGATGTGTATGAATTACTCAGCGGAAGGAGCTCCAACAGGGCAAACACTTGCACAAGCGCCGCACTCAACGCATGCGTCAGCATCGATCTGATACTTTCCATCGCCCTCGGAAATTGCGCTTACAGGACACTCAGCCTCGCAAGCTCCGCAGCTTACACACTCGTCAGAAATTACATATGCCATAGTTATGTACCTCCAATAGGAATTTTTATAGGATAGAATCCTGTTATTTTTATTTTAACACATTAACATATAAAAATCAAGGGCTTTTTGTTAGCATCCTCAAATTAAAACCTGACGAAATCATTAAAAAAACTTGACAATTCAATGTTTATTATGCTATAATAAATATACTTAATTTAACGGAGGCTTTTGCAATGAAAAAGTATAAATTAATTCCTGTTCTTTTTGCGGCTGTCTTGGCTGCAGTTCCCTTTACCGGCTGTTCTTCCGATACGGAATCAAGCAGTGTTTCTGTAAGCATGGCTCCAAACAATAGGCAGGAGGGTCTTGCCGATACTGAGATCAAGGCAGGTATTTCCGAAAATGCCGAGGCTAACGAAACTTCTTTCAAGCTCAACAGCGTTATAGATTCGGGCATGACCGATGAAAGCGGAAATAAATACATCTATATAGACGCTGTTATCGGAAACTCCACCGACAAAGAATACGACCTCAATATCCTTAATAACTTCTACCTGCTTCTTCCTGATGATTCGGAACTTCACTTCGATGTCAGAACGCAGCTTTATGGTCAGAAAAATATAGAGAACTACATTATAAATCCGTTCACCGTCCCTGCAAACGGAGAACTGGCAGGTGTTTTCGGCGGATTCGTTATTGCTCCCGATATTGAAGAATTTACCGTTTGTTTCTTCCCTACTCAGGATAATATAAGGGACAAGGCTAATGTTATCAAAGTTGACGTTACTTCCGAAAATATTGTAAAATTAAACTAAAATTTACTTGAAAAATCCGGAGCAGCTCCAATATCGGACACTGCTCCGGATTTTTTCTGTTTATTTGACAGTTCTTAGAGCCTGTTCAGTATCTTTCTATGTGCGGATTTTCAAGCATGATTTTGTCGGTGACAAGGAAAAAATCCACAGGCATACTGTCGTATGGCAAGGATTTTTGACGCAGTCAACGGCATAATCTGCAAAAAAGACGTGCGGAAAAAGATACTGAACAGGCTCTCACATATTTTTTTATTTTTGCTGCAACAATATAACAAATCGTTCGACTAAGTAATGAAGATATATTTTCAGAAGGGAGCAAATATATGGATAACGGTGCAAGTAGCTACCGCCGTTTTCTCGAAGGGGATAAAAACGCTCTGACTGAGATAATCCGTGAATACAGGGCTGGAATAGTGCTGTATATAAACAGTTTTACCGACAATATCTGTGTTGCAGAAGAAATAGCAGAGGAGGTATTTATAAAACTCTATGTAAATAAGCCTAAGTTTTCCGGAAAGAGTTCTTTCAAAACATGGCTGTACTCCATAGGAAAATTTACGGCTGTCGATTATATCAGAAAAAACAAAAAAATCGTTTCGGCTTCTATTGACGAGTTTTACAGTCTTGCGGACAAGGAAGAACTGGAACATAATTATATAAAAAATGAGCAAAAGATCATGCTTCATCAAACGATCCAAAAACTCAGTCCGGACTACAGTCAGGCGCTTTATTTGATATATTTCGAGGATTTTAATACTTCACAGGCAGCAAAGATCATGGGTAAATCAAACCGTCAGGTCACTTATTTGCTTTACAGAGCAAAAAAAGCCCTTAAATCAAAGCTTGAACAAGAGAGGTTCATATATGAAGAGCTATGAGGATATTGCAGAAAGAGTGTTTCAAAAAGGGGACGAGATTCTTAAAAGAAAACAGAAAAGAATTGCGCTTATAAAGAAAAATACTCTTATAATTTCGGAAATATGCGCCGCTATCATTGTATGCTTCGGAGTTTGGAAAACAAATGATATGGAAATCCTTCCGCACAGAAATTTCCCCGACAACGTCATTACCGAATCGGAAAATAACACAGAAATTTCAGTTCCTGTTTCCACTTCGGAAAATAAGGAAAATGAAATTTATATATCCCAGACAACTGCAGCAGATGAAACCGATATAGAAAGAGAAATAAACACTTCCGTATTTGCAACAGGATCAGCAGCGGAAATTACATTACAAGATACGGATATTCCGAATAACCGCAGTACAGCGCAAGCACAAATGCCTGTGCAGACAGTCGTACAGACCAATTTGCAGACAACTGTGCAAAACGATCTGCAAACAAATTTAATCACAACGAAAATCCAACCGCAAGTAACAGTCTGCACAACAGAGCAGATATATGATGAAAGGAGCTACTATATGAAAAAACTTGCATCTTTATCAGTGTCAGCGATCTTAATCGCATCCTCAGTCACACCGTCAATAGGCAGCGCCAAATATGAGATTGACACCTCGAGATACTGGCCGGGCGAAAAGGCAATATTTGCAAAAATGGACAGCGGAGAACTTGACATCGACATCAACGGCGACGGAGTATTCGACCTCCTTGACGGTTACACAATGCAGCTCTATTTCGACCATAAGGTAGAGCCGGATTATGTTTTTTCAAATCCGAAAATGGAAGAACTGTATTATTCAACTCTGTATCAGGTAGTTGATCAGGAAACAATAAACCGCATTGAAGCTATCGCCGATTATAACGAAGACGGAAAGGTAACCGATAGAGATAAGGCTCACCTTATTCGGTATTTTATCGCAAACCAAAAGCTTAAATGCGAACATCTCGATCCTGCTTACTACTCTACACAATCACTTTGCGAATCTCATCATGAAACTCATGGTAACTGGACTTCAGAAGAATGTTACGTAAACCTTTTGTGCCATCATATGGAATATCTCCATGCAGGATACGACATTGTAGCTGAAATGTACGAAAACGGAACGATCGACCTTGATTTCAACGGCAACGGTCAGCTTGACATCGGCGATATATATGACTTCTATGTATATTACAATGAAAACACGTGGTTTGACACCAACGACTGCACCGACTATCTGACTGCCGAAGAAATAGAGCGCTGTAGGGAAGCATACCAATATTATCCATCAAGTTCACAAGACCTTATAGGCAGCCCCCAAAAATATAATTTCCTATACTATGTAACTCTTTATGTTGTGGGACATATCGAACTGAAATCAGAATATTTCACCGAGGAATATTATCAGGAAACATTCAGTCCTTATTATCGTCCGTCCGCGGGAATTATTAATTACAGAGTAGAGGCGGCAGCGAATTATCTTGGATTAAAACCTGACAAGGACGCTTGGATAAAGTATGATGAAGATGAATTTTATGATTTCTTCAACGCATACTGCAATGACGTGGAAAATGATCTGCGTCCTGCTCCCGATGTAAACATGGATGGGGTCGTTGACTACTATGATTACTTTGCAGCCAACATCTATTTTGAAGACTTACTGAATGATGTAACTGCCGATGAAAGCATACTCTCTGCGGATATATGGAACAACCTTGCAGAAAACTGTGATTTCAACAGGAACGGTACATCTAAAGACATCTACGACATTCTGACAGTACAAATCTACGTTATCAAATACTGTGGAAACAACGATGCTTTTGAACTTGCTTACCAAGATTATAAGACAAAACTCGGCGGAACTTCAACACATACGACAGAAGCCGTAAGCTATGAGAATAATCTCAGGATACTTTCCGAGCTTGAAAAGAATACGGTGGTTTACGGGGACGCAAACTGTGACGGAAAGGTAACCATTGCCGATTCAACAGCTATTATGCAGTCTCTCGGAAATCCAGACAAATACAAGCTTTCCGAGCAAGGCGCAAGAAATGCCGACTGCTGCAATCCCGGAGACGGAGTTACTACAAGCGATGCGATCGCAATTCAGAAAATACACTCAAAAATACTCTCCAAACTGCCCGAAATAAGCAAATAACCACAAAAAAGCGAACCCTTTTCGGGTTCGCTTTTTTATACAATATTCACAGCTTAAACACTTCTCAGAAAGCTAATAAATCAAAATATAAAATTAAATACGCATTCCTTTGGAGCATTCCCGGAAATCGGTATCTGTTCCTGCTTTTTATGCACTGCCTTTACTGACAGCAGATAAAGCGACAGAATATATATGAATCCCCCGAAAACTGCCGCCGCGGCAATTGAAACGATATTTCCGAATCCATATCTTTTGCATATATCAGAAGCAAGATATGCCGCTGCTCCGCACAAAAGTCCCGAATACATAACGGAAACAAACGGCTTCGGAGAAATAATAATATTTGCCGCTTTAATATACGTATAAAGAGACGCCGCCAATATTACGGCATAACACAGCGTTGTAGATGCCGCCGCTCCGTCTGCTCCGATCAACGGCACAAGCAAAAGGTTTCCGCCAAGCTTTACAATAGTTCCCAAAAGCATTATCTTTAAAGGCGCTGCGGCTTTTCCAATACCTTGAAGCATTGCGAATATCGGAAACGACAAGCACAAGCAGACCATTCCCGGCATCAGCCATCTGAGCGAGCTTATACAAAGCTCCGCTTCATCTGTCTGCCTCGCAAAAAGGGTATGAAGTATTTCAGGCGACAAAACTCCTAAGCCGACAGCCGCAGGAACGGAAATCACCGCCGCTGTCAGCAGCGCCTGTATTGTTCCTTTGCGGAGACCTTCTCTGTCCCCCGATGCCCAGTATGATGTAATACATGGCAAAGCTCCTTTTCCAAGCATGTTTGTTACGGACGGCACAAGGTTAAATACCGTCAAAGCAATTCCCGAAAACGAACCGTACACAAACTGCGGTATCTCGTCATCTGCTATTCCTACAGGCAGAACGCCTTTATAGCCGAAATACGATATACAGCCGATAAGCGTTGCCATGTCGATTATCGCCGTAAGATTCGTAACTACTGCGCTTATACCTACGGGTAAAGCAGTTTTCACAAGTTCACGGCAAATTTCCCGACGCGTCATAAGGAGACTTTCTCCGCCAAGTTTACGGCGTTTGGTAAAAAGTCTCATAACTCCAAAAAATATCATTGCCCCAAAAGACGACAGCGTTACACCCATAATTCCTGCGGCGGCGGCAACAGCGCGAACGTCTGTTATCTCGGGGAAATAAGCCATGATTTCCATACCGTGACCGTTTACATAACCGCATAGCCAAAGTCCCGCGCCCACCTTGACAAGTCCCTCTGCCGCCTGAGAAAGAGCCGTAGGATACATATTGCTCATACCCTCGTAGTAACCTCGTTCCACTGCTGTAATACAGCCGAAAAACACAGACGGAGCTATCATTGCGACAGCAAGAGAAGCCTCGGAATTTCCCGATGAAAGCATACTGAAAGGTCCGGCAAGAAAAAATATAAGCAAACTGCCGAAGATTCCCACAGCCGAAAAAACAAGGAGAGCAACGCGGCGTATTCTTTTGACGTTATTATACATTCCCAGCGCGAGACTTTTTGCGACCATAGCGGCTACAGCGGTTGAAAGCCCCGTTACGGACAGAGCGTAAACGGGCATAAAAATACTGTAGGCACAGCTGAAATAGCTCATTCCAACACCGCCGAGCATATTCGTAAGCGGAATCTTAAACAGCGCGCCCAACGCTTTGGCTGCTACAGCGGAAATCATAAGAATGACAGACCCCTTAATAAAATTTTGCTTTTTCAATTTTTTCTCCTTGATCATACGGAAATGATTTTTACCGAAATTTACCTGACTGCTCCGCAAAATAAATTTTCACTTTTAGAGCTTGTGTTCATAGGTGGAGTATGCGTATTTTCGAGCATAATTTGTATGCTGACAAGGAAAAAACACGTAGGAATACTGTCGTATTGCAAGTGTTTTTGACGAAGTTCAGCATACAAATTTGCCGAAAAGACGTGTGCTGAACCTATGAACACAAGCTCTTATAAAATATATATTGCGGAATTAAAAAAATTATGCTGCAGGCGTTTCTTTCATCAACTCTTTATTTATGCAAAAAAGCCAAGCTTTCGCTTGACTTTTTTGATAAATCGGACAGATCACAGAACTGCCCTCGTTTTGTTTATGAAGCCTTTAAAGGAAGATCCTTGACTGTGAGAAGCTTTGCATCTATCATCTGTATCGTAAGCGCATCTTCAGTCGTAATGCCGTTATTTCCGTCAACATCGGCATTTTTTCTGCCTTGTTCCGAAAGTCCGTACTTATCCTCGTTTCCAAGATGCTGAAGAATTGCAGTAGCATCAGCTATAGTTACGTTTCCGTCACAATTCGCATCACCGTAAACTACATTTTCTACAGGATTAGTTGGCGCGTCTGTCGGCTCAACTATTAACCATGTTAATTCATATCCTGTCATTTCAGCATTTTCATCATCGCACCACCACATCTGCGCTTCTGCTTTTGTTATATCTTCCGGGATCTTGTCGAGAACAATATTCGTGATAAATTTACCGTTCGAATCAATTTTGCCTTCCCACTCGATAGCTTCCCAGTCTGCGCCGTTCATGTAGCCTAAGCATCCGTTGATAACAGAACCTGCCTTGCCCTCAAAAGTCAGAATAAGGAGATTGTTGCCGTCTTTCCTTGAAGAAAGGTCAATAGGATATATCTTTGTATTGTCAACAGGGGGATCTACTATCTCGCCCTGTGCCGCACCTATAGCTGCCATAGCCTTTACGGTAGTTGTACTGTTTGTACGGGCAAAAATATGCTCGATAGAATCGACCTTATCCTCTCCCCACGCAGCCGCAATATGTTTAGAAGAATAATATGCAATGCCCTTTTCCTCGTCAACATCATACGGCTTTATCTCAGTCCAGCCGTCCCATGCGCCGTCGCATACCGCGATAACAGGAGCATCTCCTGTAAACTCAACGGCAATTTCTCCGTCTTTAATATCAGCCCATGTTACGTTCCGACCTTCCGTGCAGTTGCCGCCTTCAACGGAAGCGTCAAGTTCATAGACCTTATCAATAAGCTGTTTGCCCTTAGTTATGTCTTCATGCTTGATAACGGGAGACTTCCTCTCGCTTCCCCACTTAATGGAATCATCATTCAGAACTTTAAACATCGCATCAACAACCGGTTCGGAAGGTTCATACCATGTACAGTCGCTTCTGTTGAGATAACCGTGAGCCTCTCCGCCGCCGTTTGATTTTACATTGTTATCCCAAAGAACGCACGGAATTCCGTAAGCCTTTGTCGTGGCGATATAAGTCTCCGCCCACTCTACACGGGCATCGGTATTATCAAAATTGGAGGAACTGAACTCACCGAGAACAACAGGAATATCCTTATCGCTGAAAGTTTTTCTTATTCCGTCCATAATATTGATAAGCTCGGTCTTGTTAGCTTCCGTAAATGACGAATGATCTGCGACTTTAGCGTCCATTGCAAAGCTGTATGGAGAATAAGCGTGAACAGATGCCGCAACGTAATCATCGTCGGGAATAACTACCTTCGACATCATGGACGTATCGCTTGAAGCGCAGTAGCCGGGCATCATTACAAGACGAGTATCGCTGTAAGGCGATTTTGTATCTCTGATAACTTTAAGAGCGTCTGCGTTTATCTTGTTTATAGTATCTATCTCAGCCTGTGTAGGACCCCACCATTCGTGATCCGTACCCGTTGCACGAGGTTCGTTCATTGTCTCGAATATAAGACGCTGATCGTAGTCCTTGAAAGTTTCGGCAAGCTGTCCCCAAAGCGTTGTAACGTACTTGGTGATCTCCTCATAGTCAGCTCCGAGAGTAGAACGGTTCTGATACGGTTCTTCATGGTGAAGATTAAGAATAACGTACATATCGTTATTGTAGCAGTAGTCAACGACTTCCTTTACACGAGCAAGCCATTCCGCATCGATCGTATAATTTTCGTCAACGTGCTGAAACCACGTTACAGGTACACGGATAGTATTGAAGCCCTTTGCCTTTACGGCATTTATCATTTCCTGAGTAGTTTTTGGATTGCCCCAGCATGTCTCGGCAGAAAGTCCGATATTGCTTAACTCAGCATTGTAAGAATCCAACGAATTTCCGATATTCCAGCCGAGCTGCATTTCCTCGGTTATCTCGAAAGCCGTCAAGGTGTCGGCTGCGTCTATATCTATCTGCAAGGGAACAAAATTTAACCCCGAGGTAAGACATAACGCCGCGGCGGCAACGCTTACAATTCTTGTGATTTTTGTTTTTAAAACCATAATTAATTACCCTCCCATGCAAAAACTTAAAAAGCTAACGGCAGACTCTTTGATTCCGCCTTTGCTGTCTTGTATTTGCATTAAAATTTTTCCCGAGAACTCAGCGCCGTAATTCTCAGTCAATTTAATTTTAACATATTGTCACAAGATATTCAATAGATTTAGTTGATTTTGCTGTAGAATTTTCCAATCAATATTTAGACATTCTGCATAAAATAAAAATTAACTTAATTATTATTTAATCAAGAACGTTCGCTGAGGTAAATTTCAATACGGTTTTGTAAAATTTCCGCAGCCTGTTCAGCGGTGCAGTTACCGAGAATTACAGGAGCTACCTCCTCGTCCACGATATATCTAAGCTCATTTTCACGGTATATATCCGCAGGAATGCTCATGATATAATCATACAGCATATCCTTGTATTCCTGAGTAATAAAGCCGCCTTCTTTTTCGATTGGATTATATAATATATTGTCATTATTGATAGACTGATGATAATTAGCCGGACGGTCGTAGTCTCGCTGGAGCTGCTTTTTAAGGACGGGAATACCTCTTGTGCCATCGGACATATTTGGTTCGAGGATCGGCTGATGCCTGAGCATAAGACACAAAAGCTTCCATGCGTTCTCCTTGTTTCCACTCTGACTGCATATTCCAAAAAGCTGAGAAGCCGAACGAGTATACGTACCGTTGCCGTTTTCAGAGGGATAACCCACAAAAGTCAGATCCTCTTTATTAAAATAACCGTATGTCTGCTGTCCGAGTCCCGAATTAAATCCGTCTATACAAATAGGAAAAATCAGCTGAACATCATTGATCCCCTTACACTCCTCATCGTAAAAAAACTCTCGCCACTGTTCATCGCTTGCCCTTGAAAAATCAATAGGCGGCATGACCTGCACCGGGTTGTCCTTGCAGAATCCAAGAAGCTCCCTGAACGCTCCGTCAAAGCTGCACTTCAGGCTATTTATATCAATACATTCCATACTCTCCACTTTAAGCATATATTCCGCAAGCGAGGCTTCTTCAGTCCTGCTGCAAAAGTCGATCTCCTCGTGAAATTTATTATAAAATTCCATAGCTTCTGCGGCAGTCCAGTTTTCATATTCTTTCGGAACGAACTTTGTCTTTGCCGCGGCAGTATATATAAAATAGCCGTCCATAATAGCCGGAAGCTTACCGTCTATCGTCATTCCCTCAAAAACAGTGGGCAGAAAGTCCTCCCTTTTAAGCTCATCGAACTCGTCCATAAGGCTGTAAAGATCGGTCAGCGCGCCGAGCCTGTTCAGTCTCATCGCATCATTAGCATCCATGAACAGCAGATCGGGTGCATTTCCTGAGAGCAGAGCCATGTCAAGCTCGTAAGTCAGCGCGTCATAGTAGGCATTTTCCTTTTCCTTTGTAGAATAATCGGCTTCAATGCCTTTGGCGTAATTTACTATCTCTATCTCAATATCCGTGGGCTTGTTGTTCTGGTCGTTGAACAGCGGATCGGTCGAGCCGAACGTTCCCACAACGACTATAGGCTTACCGCTTTCGCTGAATTTCGTTTCAGTCAGCGAGATCTCGGAACTGCGCTCAGCTCCCGTTGAACACGAAACGACGGCTGCCATGAGAATTGCCGATAAAAACAACAATGAACTTTTCATAAAAAAACTCCCCTTTTTGTTTGAAATTTTTCTTCTATAAGAAGTGTATTTCAAGTTCCAAAAAGACGAGAATTCTTATAATTTTGTCATTCTTTACAGTTAGCACAAGCTAAAATTCAGCATAATAAACAATTTTCCATAAATCACTAACCTTTATATTTCGTTATGTTATGGTCGGCAAAACCTGTCCTTTCCTCCCAATCCTCTCCGATATATTTTCGGCAGACTGCTGTAAACCACGCAATGTCCTCCTCAAGAAGTTTTACCTGAGCGGCATATTTTTCCGAATCAAGAGCATATTTTATGCAAAGTTCGGTATAATCGTCCCGCCACTTTTTTACATGTTCAAGATCGTAGCCTTCCTGCTCTGCGATCTCCTCGGGGGTGACATTTCCGCGAAGCATGTCCTTTGCATATTCCCATTGTTTATCCTCTTCGGGATCGGGCGCAGCTTTCTTTCCGCCGGGTATAAGCGTGAGCAGAAAAAAGAAAAACATCACTATAAGTCCTAAATAAATAAGAGTTTCCTTGTTGGCTTCCATAACATCACTCCTTACCGCCGCAAAAATATATTTTGAAATTCAAAGCTCTGATTTCAACAAGCAGACGGCTTACGGCATAAGCCGGATTCAGGCGGAGATTGTGTCTCCGACTGAATCTAAAGATGTTCTCCGTACTTTGAACCGCTATATAGGGAAATATCGAGCTTTATTCACCGCAAAGCAGTTCGGCAGCTATATCAACGGTTTGTTTAGCGTCTTTGGCGTAGTAGTCGGCGTTTATTTTCCGAGCGTAATCCTTAGTAAGTACAGCACCGCCTACGACTGTTTTGCACTCGGGATATTTCTGATTCAACTGTGCGATAGTTTCCGCCATTGCGCCAAGTGTCGTAGTCATCAGCGCAGACAGTCCCACGAGCTTCACCCGATGCTCTATTGCGGCATTCACTACCGTTTCGGGAGGTACATCCCTGCCGAGGTCTATAACCGTGAATCCGTAGCTTTCCAGCAGCACCTTGACAATATTTTTCCCAATATCGTGTATATCACCGTGGACTGTTGCAAGGACTACCTTGCCCTTAGAAACGGTTTCGCCTCCTGAAACAGCAAGCTGTCCTTTTATCTCCTCAAAACAGGACTGCGCGGCTTCGGCGGACATAATGAGCTGAGGAAGAAAAATAGTTCCCTTTTCAAACTTTTCTCCCACGCTGTCAAGAGCAGGAATGAGACTGCCGTTGATTATCTCCATTGGGTCAGAGTTGCCCAGAAGCTCTTTTACGGCTTTTACCGCATCCGACTTCAATCCGTTTTCTACGGAATATTTAAGATCGGGAGTTCCTTTTTCAGCGGTGACCGGCTTCGCGGCGGCATTCTCCTGTCCGTAAACCGAAATAAAATCGGCAGAATTTTTGTCAAAGCCTGCAAGCAGACGATATGCACGTACCGCACCGATTATCGACTCGATATTCGGGTTTATAATTGGAAGATCAAGTCCGCTGTGCAGAGCCATTGTAAGGAAGGTTCGCGTAATAGTCTCTCTGTTAGGAAGTCCGAACGATATATTTGAAACGCCTAAAACGGTTTTAAGACCAAGTTCACGCTTAACGCGGCTCAATGCTTCAAGCGTAACAAGCGCGCCCTCCTGCTCCGCAGAAGCCGTAAGCGTAAGACAGTCGATGTAAACGTCCTCTTTCGGAATGCCGTACTCCATAGCCTTTCGCAGTATTTTTTCAGCAAGAGCAAAACGTCCCTCCGCAGTTTTAGGAATACCGTTTTTGTCAAGAGTAAGTCCAACGACCGCCGCGCCATATTTTTTTACAAGCGGTAAAATCGTGTTCAGCGAATCGTCCTCACCGTTTACCGAATTGACAACAGGCTTTCCGTTATAAACCCTGAGACCTGCCTCGAGAACTTCGGGACGCGTGGAATCAAGCTGAAGAGGCGCATCGCACACTCCCTGTATTGCCTTGACAGCTGCAACCATCATTTCCGCTTCGTCTATTTCGGGCAGACCTACGTTGACATCAAGTATCTCTGCGCCTGCTTGTATCTGCTCCACCGCCTGTGAAAGAATATAATCAATATCATGCTCGGCAAGAGCCTGCTTGAAACGCTTTTTACCCGTGGGGTTGATACGTTCTCCGATAACTCTCGGCTGATCTATCTCAACACAGCATACAGACGAGCATACAACACTGCGCGGAACAGCGTCACGGAACGTATACTCTTTATCCGCAAGAGCGTTCACAAGGGCGGTAATGTGCGCCGGAGTAGTTCCGCAGCAGCCGCCGAATATCTTCACGCCGAGTTCAGCGAGCTTTAATGCGCTTTCGGCGAACTCCTCGGGAGTTACGCTGAATTTGTTCGTAACGGGATCGGGCAGACCGGCATTCGGCTTAGCGATGACAGGCAGATATGTAAGACTGCACAGCTTATCGAGAACGGGCATAAGCTCGTCAGGTCCGAGAGAGCAGTTCACACCTATCGCGTCAGCTCCGAGACCTTCAAGCACAGCCGTCATGCATTCGGGAGAAACGCCCGTAAATGTACGCATATTTTCCTCGAAAGTCATCGTCACAAGAACAGGCTTGTCCGAATTCTCCTTAGCCGCTAAAAGAGCCGCCTTGACCTCGTACAGATCGGTCATGGTCTCGATAACTATAATGTCGGCGGCTTCGCCGGCAAGAACGATCTCCTTGTAAATATCGTATGCTTCTTCAAATTTCAGCGTACCTGCCGGTTCGAGGAGCTGTCCTATAGGTCCTATATCAAGGGCTGTCAGAGCCTTGCCCGAAGCGGCGTTCCTTGCGTTTTCCACGCCTGCCGAAATTATTTCAGTCACGGTATATCCGCTGTTTTTAAGCTTTATGCGGTTTGCGCCAAAAGTGTTGGCATATATAATGTCTGCGCCGCTTTCCACATACTGTCTGTGTATGTCCGCAAGCGCTTCGGGATTCGTGATATTCAGCAGCTCAGGTATATGTCCCGTTTCGATGCCTGCCGATTGCAGCATAGTTCCCATACCGCCGTCTAAAAATACAAATCCGCTGCGGTCGAGCATATCGTAAAAATTCTCCGCCGCCGTTCTTTCGTTCATATAATTCAAGGCAGCCGCCCCCTATTCGTTTTTAAATGTTCCCAAAAATCTGAAATATTCAAGATTTTCAGCTAAATCGTTCATAAGGGCTTTTACGCCCGGATCATCAATACGTCCGTCAAAATCAAGATAAAACATTACGTTGAAGCTTCCGTCCTTCAGCGGTCTGCTTTCTATATTCTGCAAATTCATACCGTTTACACAGAACTTTGTAAGAAGCCGATACAGACTCCACTCCGTATCCGGAATTTTCAGCATAACAGAAACAGAATCCGCTTCGGGAGCTATCTGCATGTCCCTTGAAATGCAAATAAACCGTGTGCGGTTGAGTTCGCAGTCAGCCACATTCTGCGCAATAATGTTAAGTCCGAGACGCTGAGCGCAGTTCACCGAACAGATAGCTGCGATTTTTTCATCGCTTTCAGACACCATAGCGGCGGCTGTTGCGGTATTGCCGTATTCGGCAGTTTTCAGACCGTGCGCGGTCAGAAAATTGCAGCATTGCGAGATCGCCTGAGGATGCGAATAAACGGTCGTTATCTCCTCTAACGACGAAGCGTTTTTAGAGGCTATGCAGTGATTTATCTCAACGCATACCTCCTTGACCGTGTAAACGCTGTATTTCGCCATAAGGTCGTATGTGCTGCTTACCGAGCCTGCCGTTGAATTATGTACGGGCAATATGCCGTAATCCAGCTCTCCCGACTGCACAGCGGCAAAAACGTCCTCAAAAGTTTTATAAAATATCGGTTGCTTATCGCCGAAGATAAGCCTTGCCGCAGTTTCGGAATTAGCCCCCGAAGTTCCCTGACATCCGATACGCTCCGCATTTTCAAAGTCAGGAACATCATACACTGTTTCCTCTGCTGCCGAAAGAAGCTTTCTGTTCTGCAATATCTTGCTTATATCCATTATAGAAGTAAAAAGAGCCGCCGTACCTGCTTCAAGCTCCTTATCGTTTGTCAAAGCCTTTATACGGTCTATTATCTGCTTTTCTCTCCCACCCTGAAATACGGGCAGATTATGTTCCTTTTTGTAATCCGCAACTTCCCGGCACAGCTCCATACGCTTCATGAAAAGTCCGAGTATCTGTTCGTCTATATTGTCTATATTATTGCGAAGCTGCTGTAGATTCATTTTTATCCTCCTGAGATTATTTTATACTTCTATTATATCAGCTTTTTGCTGATAAATCAAGATAAAATTTACAGAAATTGCCCCGAGAATAATATCGGGATTCCAAGGGGACAACTCCTCTTGTGAGGCGAAGCTCTGCATATCGTTCGGACGCACTGCAAAAGATGAATTTTCAAATAGTCTGCAAGAGAGCGCGTTCCCTAAAAGAAAATATCAACTTATAATAATTTGGGCGGAGAACAATGTCCTCCGCCAAACTACATATTACGCTTATTTGCCTATTTTCGGGAGAGTATCGAACGATCTCCGCAATTCCTCATCCGTAGGGATATAGTCGCCCATTTTGCCGTCATTGTATGCGGCGTAAGCGTACATATCAAAATATCCCGTGCCGGTCAGACCAAAGAGTATCGTTTTATCCTCGCCCGTTTCCTTACACTTAAGGGCTTCGTCAACAGCCGCTTTAATGGCGTGGCTGCTCTCGGGTGCAGGAAGTATTCCCTCTACCCGCGCGAACTTCTGTGCGGCTTCAAATACTGCTGTCTGCTCAACTGCCCTTGCTTCCATAAGCCCCTGATCGTACAGCTCCGAAAGTATAGAACTCATACCGTGGTATCTCAATCCGCCCGCATGGTTTGCAGATGGCATGAATCCGCTGCCGAGAGTGTACATTTTCTGAAGCGGACAAACCTTGCCCGTATCACAGAAATCATACGCATAAACGCCCCTTGTAAGGCTCGGACATGAAGCCGGCTCAACAGCTATAATACGGTAATCAGCTTCACCGCGAAGCTTTTCGCCCATAAACGGAGCTATAAGTCCGCCGAGATTCGATCCGCCGCCTGCGCATCCTATAATAATATCAGGCTTGATGTCATATTTATCCATAGCCGTTTTCGTTTCAAGACCTATGACGGTCTGATGAAGCAGAACCTGTGAAAGAACGCTGCCGAGTACATAACGGTACCCTTCCTGTGAAGTAGCCGCCTCTACAGCTTCTGAGATAGCGCAGCCGAGACTTCCGTTCGTATCGGGAAATTCAGTCAATATCTTTTTGCCGACTTCCGTAGTCATCGAAGGAGACGGAGTTACACTTGCGCCATAAGTACGCATTACTTCGCGGCGGAAAGGCTTCTGCTCATATGAAACCTTTACCATATAAACCTTGCAGTCCAAATCGAAATAAGAACAAGCCATAGAAAGAGCCGTTCCCCACTGACCTGCGCCCGTTTCCGTCGTAACGCCTTTCAAACCCTGCTTTTTAGCGTAGTACGCCTGTGCGATCGCTGAATTGAGCTTATGGCTGCCGCTGGTATTGTTTCCTTCAAATTTATAGTAGATTTTCGCCGGGGTATCAAGAGCCTTCTCAAGACAGTAAGCGCGTACAAGCGGTGCCGGACGGTACATCTTGTAGAAGCCGAGTATCTCCTCCGGAATGTCAATATAAGGCGTAGTTTCGTCAAGTTCCTGCTTAACAAGCTCATCGCAGAACACATGACCCAGTTCCTCGGCAGTAACAGGCATACCTGTTCCGGGGTTGAGCAGGGGAGCAGGCTTTTTCTTCATATCCGCACGTACATTGTACCACTGCTTAGGAAGCTCCTCCTCTGAAAGATAAATTTTATAAGGTATCTTTTCGTTTGACATAGTAATTTCTCCTTTCGGGAATCGCCTCGGCGAAAACGAAAGCCCCCGCCTCGGCATTAAAAACTAATGCCGGGACAGGAGCATATTAACAATGCTTCTGCGGTGCCACCCCGCTTGACGAAATAACCGTCCACTCTAAGGCTTTGATAACGCAGTACCGCTGCGGCTCGCCTACTGTGCCTAAGGCTGTTCGGTTCGCCCTCAGAAGCCCATTCTCTGCAATATCTCACATCGGCTCTCACCATATACCGATTCTCTGCGCTGAAAACATTGCAGTTACTCACACTTCTTCACAGGTTTTAACATAACTATATTTTATCATATTCCTGCTGATTTGTCAACAGCGCATCGTTGATTTGTAAAATACGTGCAAAGCAGCACATTTTGTTTGTGCAAATTCACCTATGGCTTCCGCCGCCGCCGTGACCTCCTCCGCCACCGCCGCCGCTGCTGTGACCTCCGCTTCCGCCGCTGCTTGTTTCAATTTTTGTTCTGGTCGTATATGTTCGTATAAATCTGTCCTCACGGCGTGTAAAGCGCGTATCTTCCGAAGAAACATATACGTTCGGATTCACGGACGCTTTGAATTTATACTTGCTCTTAATGCTAAAATAATATACTATTGCAGCTATTATCCCCACAGGCAGAGCAAAAACCAAAACTATCATACGTTTACGAAGAGGAGGCTTTTGAGTTATCATAAGCTCGCCGTTTTTATAATAAAAATATTTTTCGGAATCGCTGTCATAATAATATGATTTTTTACCGTGATACTCGGAAAGCTGACCGAGAAAGCATACAACGGCATCCGCAAAATCATCGGTATGAAGCGAATAATCCGACCCTGAGGAAGGAAGATACGTGTTTATCTTATCAAACATATCTGAAATGTGATCCTGATAATACAGCACAGCCTTTCCGCTGGTAGATATGTAATCATATGCCGGAACATCCCCTGTAAGATCCATGAAAAAGAACACGCCGTCCGTATCTTTTCCGAACGTCTCGTCATAAGCGCTGTCGGCAAAATTTTCCGTCGATGCATCGCTCATGGAATAACTCGGACCGGCTGCAAATACCATAATGTTCATTTTAAGCTTTTGAGCCGTTTCACGAACCTTTTCTGTAAGTTCTTCTTCCTGACTTTCGGTAAAAAGGTCTGCGGCATCAAAAAAACATGAATTATCCGCATTGCCGTCCCAGCCCTTAACGTAGTTCTCCGCTGAGGCAGTTACCGAAATCACAGGCAATACAACCAAAATCATCAGCAGAGAAATTAACGAGGTCATTATTTTTTTCATATAAAAAACTGTCCTCCCAAAAATGTTACGGCAGCCAGAATCGCTCCGAAAATCACCGAAGAAAGAGCAAGCTTTTTCTTATCGAGGGGAGGAGTTCCGGCTAACTTGCCTGTTTGCCCGTTTATTGCAAATTCATAGATCTTATCACGGTAACGGTAAGTCATAAACCATACCGGCAGCATAATATATTCCCATTTTGTCTTGTTTATATGATAGCTTTGATTCAGTACCGATACGGAGGAATATCCGCTTACGCTGTTATTTATGATATTTCGGCTTGCATGAGTTACCCTTTCACGTATGCGAGGAAAAACCCCCGCCCTGTCCACATCGTACTTATCGGCAAAAAATCCGCTGAAATACGACATATCAAAAGGCTTTAAGGCTGTATAATCAAACGGTTCTATAGACTCCATAAGAATATCCTCTATCTTGCTTTCGCCATCGGCAGGAATTCCCTTTGTACGGATCTCGGCAGCACGATCTACCGAATACTCCTTAGTTTCGGTATATTGGTAGCTGCCTGAAGTCCAGCTTCGTATATGCTTGCCTATAGCATGATAATCGGCTGAAACATCGCATTCGGTCACCCAAAACGGTACGTAAAGACCCGTCATTTTCTCCAATTGCTGATTGGATTTAAAATCCGAAGGAATAAACTTTTTATTTCCGCACCAATTTTTAAACAACTGTACAGCCTGCTCCCGTTTTATATGAAAGCCGATTATTTTACTTGGCTTAAAATCGCCGGTAAGCCGACCCGAAAGTATGACGGGGCTATGACAGTAATAACAGAATGTCGCCGTGGTATCATCCTCTGCCATAATTTCCGCGCCGCAGCTGCGGCATTGATACAAATTTGTATGGGACTCGAATTCTTCCCTGCGCGCCGTCTCCTCAGGAGATTCCGTCTCAGTGTCCGTATATATCTCCTTGATCTTTTCAACGGAAAATTCGCTTCGGCAAAATTCGCAGTTTATTTGCTGTGTTGACGGATCAAACACAAGTTCAGCTCCGCAATTGGGACATTTATACTGTGAAGCGTCCAAAATCATCAGCTCCTTTTATTTGATTTATCCTAAAATGCATATTTTTATTTTAACATATATATATGTTTTTTTCAAGAGGATTTTAAAAAAACCGTAAATTAAATTATATTTGGTTATATTTTCTATACTTGCCCTTTTCGTACTTATGTATGAAGCTTCGCGGATATCATAGAAGCTAAAAAGTTTACTTATAAACCGCACAAATATTTTAAAAATCCGCCGGTCTTGAATAACTTGGAGTATAATTGCATCTAAAATCAACCTAATGTTCCGCAGAAATCGACCGCAAAATATACGTGTCGTATTTTTAAGGGATAAGTCCTGTTTTTTAGGGTATTAAAAAAACACTGTCCATGATATAATCTAATCATAGAAACAGAGCAGAACAAAAGCTCATCAAAAAGTTATAAACCAAATTAAAATAGAACAAAATATTCGGAGGCGAGTAGTATGATGACTACTAAAAGATTATTTAACAAAATGATTAGTTTAATATCCGCAATCATTATGATGGCTGTTATGTCTGCTAACTTTATCACAGCTAATGCTGATGAGGAACTGAATCCTGATACAATTATCAGCGAAATCGCTGTAATGATAAACGAAGCAAGAGCTCAAGCAGGTCTTGAAAAGGTTTACGTTCTCCCTTACCTCAACGAAGTAGCAGAAATAAGAGCTATCGAAACAGCTATAAACTACGACCACAGAAGAAGAGACAATTACGGATTTGAAACCGCTATCGATACAGAAATGGTTTCATTCACAATGGCGGCCGAGGCTCTCGCGGCAGGCTGCGCAACATCTGAAGAAGCTTTCGCAAAATTTGCTGAAAACGACGCAATGATGATGGCTGAAATGACACACATCGGTATTGCGGCAATTTATGACGAAGATACGGATTACGGTTACTACTGGCAGCTTACAATGGTTTCCACAGATCAGATATTCGCTGAGCAGTATATCCCCGCTGTAAACGAAATTGTTCCTCAGGCAGAGGGCGACATCACAGGCGACGGCGTTGTTGATACTTTCGATTATCTGGCTCTCACAGGTTACCTTGACAAAATGAACAAGGGTATTCCCGTTCACTTCAATGAAGATCAGCTCGAAACAGCAGATTGCTTCCGCGACGGCATCGTTAGCGAAGCTGACGCTAAGGTTATGGTTCGCTTTATCCTTGGCGAGATCGATTCCCTCCCCTGCGAGTTTTGATATAACTTAAAAAACTTCCACCTCCGATATATACATCTCTAACACACGAAAGCTCACCTGAATAATCGGGTGAGCTTTCATGTGCAGGGCAAATAATAACATCTCAAAAAGGCTCGCGCATATAGGCGAGTCTTTTTGTATCAAATTATCAGTTGTATATTATCGGTCTGAGCTGAATTCCCTTAAACGCCGCAGTTATTGCCTCGGGAATAAGCTCGAAGCGCGATACAAGGGAAGCAGGCTTATTATTTATGTCGTCCTGCAGCATAGGCACAAAATAATAATTTTTTCTGTTAAACAGTTCGCCTATATTTTTAGCCGAACCCAACAGAGAGTCATTGGAGGCGATGGCAAGCACAACAGGCTTGCCGCTCCTTAAATGCGATTTTACAGCCATAGTTACAGCTGTGTCTGTTATTCCGTTCGCAAGCTTTGCCGCCGTATTTGACGTACAAGGTGCAACTACCATTATATCCGTCATGGACTTAGGTCCTATCGGCTCGGCATCATTTATTGCAGAAATAACCTCTCTGCCGCATATATTTTTTAAATGCTCCATGTTTTCAACGCCGCTGCCGAAACGTGTTGAAGATCCGGCAGCATTTTCCGACATTATCGGAATAAGTTCGGCTCCTCGGCTTACAAGCTCCTCTGCCTGTTTGAAACATCGGTCAAAGGTACAAAAAGAGCCTGTCATGGCAAAACCTATTCGCACGCCCTTTAAATCATCGGTCATAAAAATCACCTTCTCCGTTAATAAACTACATTTTCCATTATTTCGATAATTGTATCTGCAACCGCTGCGCCTGCGGTTTTCGGAGCGTTTTTTCCCGGGATGCCCAACGCCCATATGACTCGCTTTCCCATTTTTTCCGCCGACTTGAAATCAAAGCCGCCCGGACGTGAAGCAAGGTCTATAAAAAGCGTCTCTTCAGAAAATTTCGCCAAAACGTCCTCTGTAAAAATAACACTCGGAACCGTATTGAAAACAAGTCCGTATCCTCCGTCTATTTTTTCGGTATATACGGACTTAACTCCAAGAAGTCCTGCCTTTGCCGCCCCCTTTGAATTATGGACAGCCATAGTTATATCCGCCCCAAACCCTTTTAATATTATGGCAAGCGACATTCCTATCCTGCCTGCGCCGGCAATAAGAACAGGCAGACCATTCAATGTAACGGGCAATTTCTCCAAAGCAAGCATGACCGCTCCCTCCGCTGTAGGAACGGCGTTTTTGACTGCAAGCTCCTCCCTGTCCATATAGGAAAATATACGATGACTCGGGAAATAATCAGACATTTTTATACTGTTTATTCCCGTAAAAACAACCGCATCGCTTTTCAGCAGCTTTTTTACATAAGCAGTGTTGATCGTTCCCGAAAACAGCGGCGTGAAAATATTACCCGATTCATCGGGCGGGGACACGGGCAAAATCGCACAGCTAAATTCACCTGACATATTCTCATCCGCTTCAGGCAAATTCAAAACATCGGGAAAATGTTCCTTTTCTATGCCTATTGTGTATACGCCGTACTTTCTGCAAAGTCTTTCGCCGCAGTATATCTGCCGCATATCGCCGCCGGCTATAAGTAATTTTTTTCTTTTATCCATATATTGCTCCTTTATCGGTTCAACACTCTGCTTAACAAGCAGAGTGATTACGGCAGTAAAATACTTGCCGCCTCGTCATATTATATGGTATACTGAGAATTTCGGTGAATTCAGATGTTCCCCGTTTCCGAAGCTGCCAAATCCGATATGACGTATATAAAAAACAACGGCGGATAATTATACTCCCCTCTATTGCAACCTCCTCATATCTTTCGGCTATAATTTCGTCATCCTGCGTTGCAAATCCTCGGCAGGCGAAAGCCTGTCTTGCGGTTTGCTCCTTGTCTGACAAAATTTTATTTCGAAATCTATTGAAGAGTTTGCAATAGAGGCGAGTATAAACAATAAAAAACTGCGATATTCTCAAAAGAATACCGCAGCTCTCAAACTCTGTTATTCTGTAATTCCGCTTACTGTGAAATCAACTTCAACAGTTGTCCATGTGGAAAAATCTTCCGAAGAAACTACCTGCGGAGAATAATTTGCACAAATCTCAAGAGCGTTGCCGTCAGAATCGTAAAGCGCCCCCTCAGCGGAACGAGCGTCAGAAGACGGCTTGCTTATCCATGTGTTAAAGATATTTGCACGAGTTTCTTTTCCGTCATCGGAAGATGTGTAAGACTTTGAGACCATTTCTACAGCCATGCCGTCTATTCTGATCTCGTTGACCGTAATAACAGCCCCCGGAAATAAAATCTCTCCGTCGGGTATCATTACCGCCATAAACGATAAACCGCCGGGAACACACGAAGCATCGTTGATATCGTTTGCTGTTTCGAGCCGAAAACCATTTGTATCTGCGGTAACGCTTACAGTATAATCTCCGTTTCCGGTAATAGGAGCAATACCGGCGTTATAAGAAAGCATCGTTGCATCAGGAGCATCATTTTTGCCCCAGTACTGTATCTTCCAATTCCCGTCAACAATAGCAAGATAAGCCTCGCCCGGATGAGCCGCAACGGATTCCTCCAGTTCAGCATTTTTTTCGTTCATTACATCGGAATCTCTGCCCGCAGAGTCTTTTGAACCTCCGCATGCCGTCAAACACCCGAATGTAATTAAAGTTAGAAAAAGCCATAAAATAAATTTTTTCATTGTAACAACCTCGTTTCGTTTCTATATCGTACGATGCGCAGATTTTCTGTTTAATTCCGCAATAACGGCGAATACATATACTTTTAATACACATTAAGATAATGATACAGGATTCCAGGATGAAATTCAAGATACTTTATAAACAAATTTCATTATGTTTATAACAGATTTGTTGTGCAGAACAATAAAAAATTTATTCGCTCATACCGAGATACCAAACTAACTCTGATTTTTTCAGCATCACTCACCCTTGACAAATAGCAAAAAAATTGTTATAATTATTAGTAAAGTATTATGCAATTTGGCGGACTGTATTACCGCGTATCGACCTTTTTCAATATGCTCTTTTTTGTTGATTATTTTTACGGGGAGGCGGAAAACTGTTGAAAATCAAACGATTTTGCAGCCGGACAGTATCGGTAATTTTATCATCTCTGACAGCGTTGACATGTCTGACGATTTCCGCCGATTCTGCCGCAGATACGCCCCCCTACAGTTCTTACAGCCGCGATTATTACTCTATAGAGCATATAGATACCGAAATTCCTTCCTACAGTGACTATTACGATACATACGCTTCAGAGAAACGTCCGGATACGGAAATACTTATTGGCGGCGCAAATTACGTTCTTGCGGAAAGCGGAGAATTTTCCACAGGAAATTATGGCGCAGACGGTGATATACGCGATAATGTCCTTATCTGGAAAAGCGGAAGCGGCAGTATCTCCTATGAAATAAATGTTCCTGAAACAGGTATATACTGCATTGAAATGAGCTATTTCCCAATTGAATCAAACAATTCTCATATAGAACTGTCAATGAAAATAGACGGTCATACGCCTTATGATACCGCTTCACGCATCACACTCAACAGAGTATGGGTCAACGAAAATGATATTTATACGGATTCACGCGGAAATCAAGTCCGCCCCCCGCAAATTCAAAAAGGCATGTGGCAGGAAACTGTCCTTGAGGACGTTGACGGTCTTTTCAGCGAACCTCTTATCTTTTATCTTGAAAAAGGGTTTCATAAAATCAGCTTCTCCTCCGAACGCGCCGAATTTGCCATTGAGTATCTGAAATTCTTCAATCCCAAAGAACTCCCCTCTTACAGAGATTATAAAAGTTCCGCAAACGCACCAGTTTCTGTTAATGCTACGGCATCAAAACTTATTCGCATTGAAGGAGAAGCGGCAAAATACAAGTCTGATCCTACCCTCTATCCAACCTCTGATAATTCAAGTTATCTCACTTCACCCTCCGACCCATTAAAATTAGTATACAACACTTTGGGAAGCGGAAACTGGAAAAAAGCTTTACAATCCGTTACATGGACGCTCTCGGCTGAGGAAGTCGGAGAAGGAGGCTGGTTCAGACTTGGCATTAAGTCCCGTCAAAATAAAATGAGAGGCTTCTGTTCCAACAGACGCATATATATCAACGGAAAAGTTCCATGCAAAGAGCTTGATCAGGTAAGATTTTTCTACGATAACGACTGGAACGTTGTTACTCCTCAGACATCGGACGGAGAAGATATTTATATCTTCCTTGAAGGCGGTATGGAACATACGATAACTATGGAATGCGTTCCCGGCGGAATAGGAAACTCCCTCCGCAGACTGGACGGCGTTGTAACAGAACTGAACACATATTACCGCAAAATACTTATGATAACAGGACCGTCTCCCGACCGTTATACTGATTACTATGTACATGAAAAAATACCGGAGCTTATTGAAGAATTTAAACGCATTTCAAATGAGCTGAACTCTATACAAGACGAAATAGAAAACTTATCCGGTACGGCAGGCTCTGAGGCGGCAGTTCTTGAAACTACAGCTGTCATTCTCGGCAAGTGCGTAAAAAAACCGCTGAAAATACCGTCATATCTCTCGCAGATTCGAGATAATATTGCCTCCGTTTCCGCATGGATACACGATTACAGAGATCAGCCGTTAGAACTTGACTACATAGAGCTTGCATCTGCCGACAGAAAATTCACAAACTGCCGCGAAAAGCTGATCAGCTCCGTAAGCTTCGGCTTAAAGGGATTTTTCGGCTCTTTTTTCGAAGATTATACTACTCTTTCGGATGTCAGCGGCGATGAAGCGATAGATGTATGGGTTTCGCTCGGACGCGATCAGGCGCAGATAATTAAAGAAATGACAGAAAATAACTTTATTCCGGAACACAATATCCCAATTTCCGTAAATCTTGTTACAGGCGGAATTGTTGAAGCAACCTTAGCGGGAAAAGGTCCTGACGCAGCGCTTTTCCTCGGCGGAGAATTTCCCGTTAACCTTGCCTCGCGCGATTTGCTTGTCGACATTTCTCAATACCCTGATTTTGACGAAATTACTTCCCGTTTCCGTGAAACGGCAATGACTCCGTATGAATACAACGGCGGCACATACGGGCTGCCTGTCAGTCAGACGTTTCCCATGATGTTTTACCGAACGGACATTCTTGCGGAGCTGGGTTTCACTTCTCCCCCTGAAACATGGAACGATCTTATAGATATGCTTCCTGCATTACAGCGAAATTATATGTCCGTGGGACTTATTCTTCCGTCCGTAAATATCGCTCCGTCAACGGAAGCAGGTCATACGTTCGCTATGCTTCTGCTGCAAAAAGGAAAAAATTATTACAACGACGAGCTTTCCGCGTCAACCTTTGATTCAACGGAAGCTGTCCAATCGTTTGAGGAGTGGACAGACTTTTACACAAAATACAGCTTTGTTCAGACATACGATGCTTTCAGCCGTTTCAGGACAGGAGAATATCCTATAGTTATAGCAAATTATACGTTTTACAACCAGCTTGCCGCAGCTTCGCCCGAAATAAAAGGTCTTTGGAATTTCTGTCAGGTTCCGGGAACCAAAAGAGATGACGGTACGATCTCCCACGCCGCCAATTCAACAGGATCAGGCGCGGTCATATTCAAACAAGTCAAAAATAAGGAAAATGCATGGGAATTTATTAAATGGTTCACAGATACCGAAACTCAAGTTGAATACGGCGCTCATATAGAAGGACTTCTTGGCGTTATGGGACGCTTTGATACGGCAAATACCGAAGCTCTTTCACGTCTTTCATGGTCGGACAGCGAGCTTGAACGCCTTTTTGATCAGCAGGAGGAGCTTGTGGAAATTCCAATACTTCCGTCATCTTACGCTGTTACAAGAAATATCATGAACGCTTTCAGAGAAACGGTAAACGAGCTTCAGAATCCACGCGATACCCTGATATGGTACAACCGTGACATAAACGATGAAATTGCGAGGAAACATGGGACTCTCGGCAGCAGTACCAATGAGGAGGAAAGATGATATGGCTCGCATTGCAGTTGAGGACATAGGAAAACGCACAAAAAAAGAGAAGCGTATCATGATTTGGCGCTCTGTAAAGAAGAACAAAACATGCTATGCCATGCTCGCACCTTTCATGATATTTTTTATTTTATTTACCGTAATTCCCGTTGTAATGTCACTGCCTGTAAGCTTTACGGATTTCAATATGGCACAAACGCCTAAATTTGTAGGTCTTTCAAATTATACCTCTCTTTTTCTTTCCGATAAAATTTTCATGAGATCAATAAGAGTTACGATAATTTTTGCACTTTTCACCGGTCCTGTCAGCTACGTAATGTGCTTTCTGCTTGCATGGCTTATAAACGAGCTTCATCCAAAGCTGAAAACGATTTTCACCCTTATATTTTACATTCCGTCCATAGCCAATATATATACGGTGTGGCAGCTTATTTTCAGCGGCGATATGAACGGCTATGTAAATTCTTTTCTTATTAATCTGGGACTTATCAACGCTCCCATCCAATGGCTTACAGATGCAAAATATATCTTAGGAGTATGCATAGTCGTACAGCTCTGGATCTCTCTTGGAGCAGGCTTTCTTGCGCTGCGTGCAGGCTTTCAGAATATCGACCGTTCCATGTACGAAGTAGGCGCTATAGAGGGGATCAGTACGCGCTGGCAGGAGCTTATCTACATAGTTATACCGTCAATGGGTCCTCAGCTTATGTTTGCCGCTGTTATGCAGATCGTAAGCTCCTTTACGGCAGGAACCGCCGCACAGAATTTAGTCGGTTTTCCCAGCACCGACTATAAGGCTCACACATTAATGACACATGCTTACGACTACGGCTGGGTACGTTACGAAATGGGCTATGCTTCGGCAATATGTATGATCCTTTTCGTTCTGATGTTCCTGTGCAGCAAGCTGATAAACAGGGTTCTAAGCAAATATATTGATTAAGGAGGCGAAATAATGGCTGGAGCCGATCCTATAAAGCTTAAAGCTTCAAACAAACAGGCAGGCAGAAAGCCGGGCGGAACTGCCGCTATATTCGTATTTCTCCTTATTATTGGAATTTTTATGCTTCTGCCGATATATCTTACCGTTATAATGTCAATAAAGCCTGTTGAGGAGCTTTTTATATTTCCTCCGAAGCTCTATGCAATGAGACCTACCCTGTCCAATTTCAGCGATATGTTCGATGCGCTCAAAAGCAGCCGCGTACCGTTTTCAAGATATGTGTTCAACTCGGTTGCGGTCACGGTATCGGTAACGTTTATGCAGTGCATTTTCGCTTCAATGGCAGCATTCGTATTGGCAAAGTGCAGATTTCCCGGAGGAAAGATAATCAACAGTATTATCGTTGTTTCGCTGCTTTACCAAAGCAATGTTATTTATATTATGCAGTATATGTTAATGTCTAAAATGGGAATTATAGATACTCCTCTTGCCCTGATACTTCCCTCCGCGGCTTCCCCTCTGGGGCTTTTCCTTATGAGACAATCTATAAGCCAAGTCCCCGACGCCATGATAGAGGCGGCTAAAGTAGACGGCGCAGGACTTTTCCGTATCTGCTGGCAGATAGTTATGCCAAATCAGAAGCCCGCTCTTATGACGCTTATTATTTTTGCATTTCAAGCCTCATGGAACATGCAGTCGGGTACATTGGTATTTCAGGAACAGTACAAAACGCTTCCAACCGTCGCTGCACAAACGGCGGCTTCGGGACTTGCACGCGCGGGAGTCGCTATGTCTGCGGCTGTGTTCATGCTCGTTCCTCCGATAATAGTATTCATGCTCGCTCAGCGGCATGTCATCGAAACTATGGCGCATTCCGGCATAAAAGATTAGGAGGAACAGCAATGAAAAAAAATCTGCTCAATCTTGCTGTCCCCATACTTTCCGCGGTTCTTATAAGCGTCAGTTTAACAGTATCCGACGTTTCAGCAGCCGAACCATATGACGTTTACAACTACGACCGCTGGGGTGACGCTATTCCCTCGCAGGCAGGCTACATAGCGGAACGCGCCGTTTCGGGCTTCGATTTAGGAATAGGAGCAATGGACACCCCTTCGGATATTTTCTTTGCCTTTGATGACAATTTTTATATCGCTGATACGGGTAATAATCGAATTATCGCAGTAAACGGAGAGTTTGACAATGTTGTCAGGATCTATGACAGCTTCAAAATGCCGGACGGCACTGAAACCGCTTTGAAAAAGCCTATGGGAATATACGTTTCAGAAGAAAGTCAGCTCATGTACATCGCCGATAACGAAAATTCACGGGTTCTCATATGCGACCTTGACGGAAACGCAGTAAGCGAAATAACCAAACCTGCCTCAGGGGTTTACGGTCAAAAGCGTACATTCCTCCCTCAGCGAGTTATCGCGGATAAGGCAGGCAACGTATACGTAGTTCTCAACAATATCACTACAGGCGCAGCCATGTTCAGTCCGGACGGAGAATTTACGGGATTTTACGGCGCAAACCGTGTTCAGCCAACAGCCGAGATCATCGGAAATTTCTTTTCAAACATTTTCATGTCCGAAAAAAAACGAGCAAGGCGTGTGAGAAACGTTCCCACGGGCATCACAAGCTTTGATATTGACGGCGATTTTATTTTCACCTGCACCTCATCGTCAACTCAGACTACAGACATTGTAAAAAAACTCAATGCTGCCGGACACAACATTTTTGCCAATATGGAGCTTGCTTTCGGAGACTACACGCCCATGTACGACACCTCGCAGAATAAACTGCTTGCCCCTGCCATCGTGGATATCGACATTGCGGAGGACGGCAATATAAACTGCCTTGATCTTACTACGGGACGTATTTTCCAGTATGACGAGGACTGTAATCTGCTGTTTATCACAGGCACGAAATCCAATCAGCTCGGCGGATTTAAGCAGCCTTCCGCTCTCGAAACAAGAGACAATAAACTTTATGTAACAGACGTTTTAAAAGATACGATAACGATCTTTACAGAGACTGAGTTCGGCAAAACAGTACACGAAGCCTCGGCGCTCCATAACAGCGGATACTACGAGGAAGCTCTTGAACCATGGCTGGAGGTTCTGAAACGTGACGGAAACTACCGACGGGCATATCTCGGCGTTGCGGCGGCAAAGCTCCGCGCAGGGGAATACAAAGAAGCTATGAAGTACGCCAAGCTTGCTGACGCCGGCGAAATTTACAACAAAGCTTTTGAAGGCTGGCGAATGAACTTTGTCAAAAAAAATTTTGAAGTTATTGTTGCAGCCGTAATTATTATTATTATTGCATCGGCTGCGATCAAATATAAATTGAAAAAACAACGTGCCGGGCTTGCGGCGAATAAACCGAATGATAAAGCAAAAACGACAAAATCGTGAAAGAGGGATCGGCTATGATGGAGCTTAAACCCATACAATGGGTAAGACATACGGTTACTCACCCCGCAGAGGGCTTCGAGGACATGCGCTGGAAAAAATCCGGTTCTCTGAAAATAGCTTTTTTCATAGTATTTTTGCTGTTCCTCGCACAAATAGCATGCGACAGACTCTATGGATTTCAGTTTTTTACAACATATGATAAAATGTTTAACATATTCCCGTACATTATTCGAAGCTTTGTTCTTTTCGGCACATGGGTAATCGGGAACTGGTCGGTATGTACCCTGCTTGACGGCGAGGGTACAATGAAAAACATCTGCATATATAGTTCTTACGCACTTGTGCCGTACATTTTGCAGATGCTTCTGAACACTTTCCTTTCTCACTTTCTTATTCGTGACGAATTCGTATTTTTACAGATGATACAGATAATCGGCACTGTCTGGACTGCCGTACTGCTGTTTTCAGCAATAAAATCCGTACACCAATATTCGTTTATAAAGACCGTTTTAGCCATACTGCTGACTATTGCCGCAATGTTAATTATGCTGTTTCTGCTCGTTCTGCTTCTGTCCCTGATACAGCAGATATACATATTCTTCTCAACAATATACACCGAAATATCTTATCGGATAAGAACATGAACGGAGGTGCGGAACATGGGAAACAAAATAAAAAGAGTTTTTTTCTGCTTTTTGACTTCATCGATACTTATTCTTTTGCCAAGCGCCTTTGCAGCCACTGAAAAATTTCCGGCAGAGGCTCCGCCAAAAGCGCTCCCGGAAACTCCCGAAAAAACCGCAGTGTCCGATGAACCGCTTACATACAGAATATGCGCCGAAAACAAAAGCTTCAAACTGCTTGTGGACGACCGCCTCGGAAACATCGGAATCGAAAATAAAGAAACAGGCTATATCTGGTGGTCGTCCCCTCTCGGAGCAGCACAGGACAAAATAGCCACACCTCTTCTTATAGACGAGCTGCGTTCATCAAATATGGTTACTTACGGTATTCCAGCCAAACGGTCTACAGATACTCTGCGCTCTGGCACGAACGACTGCGACATTTCTGTCAGCGACATTCAAAACGGCGTAAAAATAAACTATAAATACGCCAAAGGCTTCGAATACCCCGTTGAATACACTCTTGAGGAGGATCATATAAAAGCAAGTCTCAAAGTCAGCGAAATCAAAGAAACAAACGCTGAAAATATCGTTACCGAAATAACGATCATGAAAAGCTTCGGCGCTGCTGACGACAAAGAGGAGGGATATTTTATTATTCCGGACGGAAGCGGCGCCCTTGTCCGCTTTAACAATAATAAAACGACTGATGCAAACGCTTACTCTCAAAGTGTATATGGCAGAAATATTACCGCAGTTCCTGCAAACAAAGGGACTGTTACCGAACAGATATATCTTCCTATGTACGGTATAGTCAAAAAAGACAACGCCATGGTAGTCATTGCTTCAAAGGGAGATTCCAACGCCTATATTTCCGCATATGTATCGGGGCAATCTAACAGCAGCTACAACATGTGCAATTTCACTTTTGTATTGAGAGAAAGCGATAATTTTTACATGTCAGGCAACAGCAGCGACAAGTTTACCGTTTTTGAAAGCGGAAACATAAAGTCGGACGATATTGAACTGCTTTACTATCCTATTGCAAAAAAAGATGCAGATTACGTGGACGCGGCGGAATGCTACAGAAACTACCTGATAAAAAATAAGGGACTTACAAAAAAAACTACCACTGACAGCTCGCAAATGTATGTTTCACTTTACGGCGGAACACAAAAGAAAAAGCCTGTATTTGGCATTCCGGTAACTATGAAACAGACCGTGACAAAGTATGACGAAGCTGTCAAAATACTTTCCGAGCTAAAAGACAGCGGTGCGGATAACATTGCAGTCTCCTACAAAAACTGGACGGACGACGGCATATGCGGCAAAATTGACACCGCTACCGAGCCGTCGGGGAAACTGGGCGGAAAGACCGAATTTACAAAACTGACCGAATATATAATCGAAAACAGCTTTGAACTTTATCCTGTTTCCGATAACATAACTTTCTATTCGGGAAACGGTTACAATTCTTTCAGTGATACCTGCGTAAGAGTTTCCGGCTCGTATTCACGAATTGTCAGCTATGACCTCGCTTACGGAGTTCCGAACGGCTTAAAGAAAAATATGTCGCTGCTCTCGCCAGGCAGTTTCAGCGATATATGCGGTGAAATTGCCGAAAACTACGAAGATGCCGGTTTGAACGGCGTATCCGTCGGCAGCATGACGGCCTCGCTTTACGGTGACTACGGGAAAAATAAGATCTCACGGTTTAAGGCTATGGAACTGGCGGAGGAAAGCTTCAAAAAACTTTCGGAAAGTCTGGAAAATGGTATTATTGCCGATTCAGCCAACGCATACGCTCTCCCATATGTAAACCATATTACAAATATACCGATGTCCTCCAGCCGCTTTGATATTTTTAATGAGGATATTCCTTTTTATCAAATGGTTATACACGGACTTGTGCCGTATTCTACTACTGCGATCAATGCAGACGCCGACTCCGCAACCTTGCTTCTTATGGCTGCTGCAACGGGAAGTCTGCTTAACTACGATTTGATATACGAAGAAACAAGCGTACTGAAGGATACCGATTTTGACATATATTACTATGCAAACTACGCTAACTGGACAGAAACAGCGGCTTCCGAATACCAATTGCTTAAACCCATATACTCGGACATTGCCGAAGCTGTAATAACAGGTTATGACATTGAAAACAATGGAAAAAATATAACTGCGGTCTACTCCAACGGCTCAGTTGTAAAGGTAGATTTTGAGAACAGAACAATAGAGTTCAACGGTCATATGATCGAACTTTCCGAAGCCGAGAAAGGAGGCATCAGATTCTGATGACTGAAAAAAAAAACGAAAAAATATCCGCCGGGCGTTCATGGCTTTCCTATGAAAAAAGAAAAAGTCTTTACGGCTACGGATTTCTGGGACTTTGGATAATCGGCACACTGATATTCTTCCTCATTCCGCTGATAAAATCGCTTATATGGTCTTTTTGTGATGTCACGATCGACACGGGCAGCGTCTCACTGAAATGGGTAGGTCTGAAGAATTTCGATTACGCTCTTACCACAGATCCCAAATATACGAAATACCTTGGAGATATGCTTCTCGAAACACTATGGAAAACTCCGCTTGTGGTAATTTGCTCACTGTTTATTGCAGTTATCCTTAATCAAAAATTCAAGGGCAGAACTCTTGCAAGAGCCATATTTTTTCTGCCTGTCATAATCGCTACAGGTCCCGTATACGCTGTTATAAGCGGCGATATAGCTTCTACCGGCAATACCGGCGCGGCACAGTTTTCCACCATGTTTTCAACCGATATGGTCGGAGAGCTGCTTCAATTTTTGGGTATTTACAGTCTCAGCGAAAATATGGGAACAATAATATCAACGTTATCCGATAACATTTTCGGAATCGTATGGGCGAGCGGCATTCAGATACTCATTTTCCTTGCAGCGCTGCAAAACATACCTCCGTCGGCAAAAGAAGCGGCTCGGATAGAGGGCGCGACAGCCTGGGAATATTTCTGGAAAATAATATTCCCGAATGTAAGTCCGTTTATCCTTGCAAACCTGATATTCACACTTATAGATTCATTTACCAGTCCCACAAATACAGTAATGAAGCGAATTCTCTCTTTGCGGGACGACTTCCGATTCGGCGTTATTTCGTCAATGGCATGGATATATTTTGGCATCATACTTGCAGCTGTCGGCATTATATCATTCGCAGTAAACAAATTTATTTATTACGAAACAGATTAAGGGGGTGCGGCTTAAATGACGAATACTACAGACTCCCCCGTAAAATCCGATAACAATACTTTGGAGAAAAAACAAAAGAGCCGTGAAGAAAAATTATATATCAGAAAAAAAACTATAGCTAACGGCATATGGTGTTTTTTCCGGTTTGTGATACTTTTCGGGCTGGGCTTCGTAATTATGTACCCACTTATTTACATGATAAGTTGCTCTTTCAGAGACAGGAACGATATGAACGACCCTACGGTTATGTGGATCCCGCGGCATTTCACGCTTAAAATAATTAAGGAAACTCTCGAAGCAATGGATTTTTGGAATACGCTGAAAACCACTTTGATACTCAATATTGGCTGCGCTTTCGTGCAGGTGCTTTCATGCGCGGTAACAGGATATGGATTTGCAAGATTTAAATTCAAGGGAAAGAATATCATGTTTATTATAGTTATCATGATGATACTTGTCCCTCCGCAAATAATTTCTCTGCCGCTATATACTCAGTTCAGACACTTCGGATTCGGCAAGTTTTCAGTAAATCTGCTTGACAGCATGCTTACGATGTACCTTCCTGCAATGACGGGAAACGGCATTCGTGCGGGACTTATGATACTAATTTTCAGACAATTTTTCAGGGGACTTCCGCGCGAACTTGAGGATGCTGCGTACATCGACGGCTGCGGGCCGTTCAGAACCTTTGTTCAGGTCATGATACCCAACGCCACTTCAGCATTTCTTACGGTATTTCTTTTCTCAGTTGTGTGGTACTGGAATGATTATTACGTAAGCTCAACGTTTTTCAACAACACAAGAACTATCGCTCTTATGCTCCAAAATCTCGATACGGAACTGAAACAACGAATTTTCAACTCGGCAACCGTCGATATATCCCCACGCGAGCAGATCGTTTGGAAAGAAGCAGGCTGTCTGCTGTCCATAACTCCAATACTCCTATTGTATATATGCCTGCAAAAGTACTTTACAGAGGGCATTGAGCGTTCGGGTCTTGTGGGATAAACAAACCCATTGGAAAACTTTCCAACGAGTCAGCTTGTCGATAAAACCCGACAAAATAAGAAAATACGCTCTCTTGCAGAGCGTCTGACAGCTATACGCAAGACTTTGCCCACACTCCCCCAGAGGCGCTTCCTCCGAACCACGCCCAAGGGACACACTGCCCCTTTGGAATCCCGGTTTTTAAATGTTTCTAAGGATAAATAGACCCTTTGGAAAATTCTCCAAAGGGTCTTGTTTTTTAAAGTGTTGTTTTTTCTTCAAGGAAAGCAACAAGCTCGTCAATTGCAACTCTCTGCTGCTGCATTGTGTCACGGTCGCGGACTGTTACGCAGTTGTCTTTCTCAATAGTATCGAAATCGACCGTAATGCAGAACGGCGTGCCTATTTCGTCCTCACGGCGGTATCTCTTACCGATAGTACCGGTTTCATCAAAATCGCACATAAACTTCTTTGAGAGCATTTCATATACTTCCTCAGCCTTGGGGGTAAGCTTCTTTACAAGGGGAAGCACAGCACACTTGTAAGGCGCAAGAGCAGGATGGAGACGCATAACCGTACGAACTTCTCTCTTTTCCTTGCCGTTCTTATCTACTGATACAAGTTCCTCCTCATCGTAAGCCTCTGTAACGATAGAAAGGAAAAGTCTTTCAACGCCCAGTGACGGCTCAATAACATATGGAATATACTTTTCGTTCGTCTCAGGGTCAAAGTATTCAAGGGACTTTCCGCTTGTATTGATATGCTGTGTAAGGTCGTAATCAGTTCTGTCCGCAACTCCCCAAAGCTCTCCCCAACCGAACGGGAACAGGTACTCGAAATCCGTAGTAGCCTTTGAATAGAAGCAAAGTTCCTCGGGATCGTGATCGCGGAGACGGATATTTTCCTCTTTAAGACCGAGCGTAAGCAGGAAATCCTTACAGAAGCTTCTCCAGTAGCTGAACCATTCGAGGTCTGTACCGGGCTTACAGAAAAATTCCAGCTCCATTTGTTCAAACTCGCGAACCCGGAAAATAAAGTTTCCGGGAGTTATCTCGTTACGGAAAGACTTACCTACCTGCGCAACGCCGAACGGAACCTTTTTACGTGTTGTACGCTGTATATTGGCAAAGTTCACGAAAATTCCCTGAGCCGTCTCCGGACGGAGATAAAGCTCGCTCTTACTGTCCTCTGTAACGCCCTGAAACGTCTTAAACATCAGGTTGAACTGACGTATATCCGTAAAATTACGCTTTCCGCAATTCGGGCAGACGATATTCTTCTCGTTGATGTAATCTGTCATCTGCTGATTAGTCCAGCCGGCAACGTTAGTGCCGTCGAAGTCCTCGATAAGGTTATCGGCGCGGTGACGAGTCTTGCACTCCTTGCAATCCATAAGAGGATCGGAAAATCCGCCGATATGACCTGAGGCAACCCAAGTCTGCGGATTCATGAGGATAGCGGAATCCAGTCCCACGTTGTACTTGTTTTCCTGAACAAATTTTTTCAGCCATGCATTTTTGATATTATTTTTCAGCAAAACTCCAAGAGGACCGTAATCCCATGTATTGGCAAGTCCGCCGTAAATTTCCGAACCGGGGTAAACATAACCCTTTGATTTACAAAGGTCAACTATTTTATCCATAATTTTTTCGGTGTTTTTAAGCATATTTATAACTCCTTTTGGAAATAATCGTCTATTAGACCTGTTTATTATATTCTACTTCATTTTCAGCTATTTGTCAAGAGATATATTTAAAGAATCGCACAAAGACTTTTCGGCGTTGCCTTAGCGCAGAATCATTCAAAAAATATAAGGTCAAACAATTGATTTTCGATGCCATATTTCGCAAAAAACGCTCTCATTTCATCTTTTACCTCAGCATAGCTTATATTATTGGCATCGAGAATATCCTCGTCCAAAGAGCAGAGATGCGAGAAGAAGTTAAATCCTATAAACAGGTCGTCTTTGGTTTGATTTTCGGTTGCAGCACGAAATTCCGCTATCGCTTCCCTGATATTACCGCTGTCGATTTCTTCAATGAGCCAGTCGGACTTCGCCCTTTTCGCCAGATCAATAATAGCAATTGATTCAGGAGTAACCGTGTCAATACCGAATAACACCTTCATAATAATTGCTATCATCTGTCTTATCTGTCTCATGATATAATCCTGCTCAAGCATATTCTGCCTTCCTTTCATGGCACAACGGCATCATAATCCGCCGTATTGGTCATACTGCGAAATACCTTTGGGGCCTACATAATAGGTATTTTTATCAAAGCCCATAATAAGTATCATTATCCCGGAAAAGAAAATCGAAAGTACACAAAATGCCGTTGACTTGCCATAGGATTTGGCAAACATATAATTCGTATATCCGGCAATCACGTACAGCGGTATTATCATAAGAAATGCAAGACACATTAAACCAAGCTGAATTAATGTAAATTCGTTCAAATTCTCGGAAAAAATGTTTATTATTCCCGATATGATCGTAAATACCATATATCCACCGCATAATGCCAGATATATCCACGCCAGCTTATAACTGCCAAAAGCAATTTTTATTTGCTGCATATAATTATATACCGGCACTATCGATGACCACCCGGGTTCTCCAGCCTTATCAAAAAGCTTCCATAAAGAAATAATCTTAACTACAGCCATACCTATAGACACAATCAAAACTGCACCGTATATCAGTATCATGATAAGAATAGCTATTGAAGCTGCTGACATAAAGCACCTCCCTTTCCCCTTTAACGCAGAACCTTTATCTGCGCTTTATTTCAGTTCCCTGTCTTGTTTCCTTTATCTCATAGCCAAGGGACTCTATCCTGCCGCGAATTTCGTCTGCAAGTTTAAAGTTTTTCTCCTTACGCGCTGCCTTACGCTGTTCCGCAAGCTCCATGACCTCAGCGGGAATTTCGTCATTTTCCGCTGCTTCAAGAGACTTTTCCGCCGTTTGGATAAGATCTAATCCAAGAACCTTATCAAACTCAGCTAAAAGAGCAAGCTTTGTAGCGGCGTTTGAACGGGATTTCAGCACATCATAAACTGCTGTCACGGCAAGAGCCGTGTTGAGATCATTGTCCATAGCGGAGGTGAACTCGCTCATAAGACGCTCAAACTCAGGCTTATCTATATCGCCGCCCTTATCCGTAAGAAGCGGGGTTATTTTAGCTATAAGCTTATCGTAAGTCACTTTGGCGTTTTCGAGGTTCTCCCAAGAGAAAACAAGATTCTTTCTGTAATGCGATTGCATACAGAAAAAACGATATACCAGCGGCGAGCAGCCTTTTTCTTCAAGCAGGGAAACTGTCAGAAATTCTCCGCTTGATTTACTCATCTTACCGCTGTTGGTGTTCAGATGATGAACATGGAACCAGTAATTGCACCACTCATGACCGAGATAAGCTTCGCTCTGTGCGATCTCGTTTGTATGATGAGGGAAGGCGTTATCTATTCCGCCGCAGTGGAGGTCAAGATATTCGCCGAGAGTCTGCATACTGATGCAGGAGCATTCTATATGCCAGCCGGGATAACCGATACCCCACGGAGAATCCCATTTAAGCTCCTGATCGTCAAATTTTGACTTTGTGAACCACAACACGAAGTCGGCTTTATTGCGCTTATTAGAGTCCTCCTCTACGCCCTCGCGGACGCCGACTGCCAAGTCCTCCTCCTTGAAATCGTTAAAAACGTAGTACTTATCAAGCTTTCCCGTATCAAAGTAAATATTTCCACCGGCTTCATAAGCGTAACCCTTATCCATAAGAGTCGATATGACGCGGATAAACTCGTCAATACAGGAGGTCGCCGGAACTACGGCATCGGGAGTTTTTATATTAAGCTTGGCACAATCGGCGAAAAATGCGTCCGTATAGAACTTAGCTATCTCCATAACGGTCTTATGCTCTCGTTTAGCGCCTTTGAGCATTTTATCATCGCCCGTATCGCCGTCGCTTGTAAGGTGACCAACATCTGTTATGTTCATAACGCGCTTAACATCGAGACCTGTGAAGCGCAGGTACTTTTCCAAAACATCTTCCATTATATAGCTTCTGAGGTTGCCGATATGGGCGAAGTGATACACGGTGGGACCGCATGTGTACATGCTGACTTTTCCGGCTTCACGAGGAACAAACTCCTCTTTTTTTCTTGATAATGAATTATATAACTGCATAGAAAAGTTCCTTTCTGAATAACTTATGATAATATTATATCATGGCAGCATTTCTTTGTCAATACGGCAATTCTGCAATTTACGGAAATTAGAGCATGTGTTCATAGGATAAGCCGCACGTCTTCCATATGAACACATGCTCTAAGGCAACACCGCACAGAGATTGTGCGGTGTTGCATTAATCAACTTATTGGTACGGGCGCAATGTCGGGAATAAAATTTCTCGCGACAAAATAAACCGCAAAAATCCCCAAAACTATCCACCAAACAAGCGGCTTACGCGGAAGAATTTTTATAGGTTTCCCGAAAATATCAAACAAAAGCTCGATATACAGGCAAATAAGAAGCAACCCCAAAAAGGGCAATGAAGCGTTGTTTCTTACGGCAAGCAGAAGATCTCCGTGAAGCAGCGCGGTCATACAGCGCGTATTTCCGCAGCCGGGACAGTACAATCCCGTTAATATATTAAAAGTGCATACTCCAAGATGATGCCCTAAGAAAATTACCTGTTCATTAAATATATACATTAAAATAACTGCCGTGGGAGCTGCTGCTGCCACGGCAATTTTTGCTGATTTTTTCATTATCTGATAATGAAGCTTATCGCACCTGACATCTGGTCAAGAATATTTTGCAGAGGATTATTGCCGTTAGCTATGTTTACCAAATTGATTATCAAGGTTATAAGACCGATCGCAAAACCTACAGCAGCATGCACCAACGATAGCAACAATACCAAGCACCATAGCAGCTACGGACATACCCTTGCTGCCCTGAGGCTGCTGACCGCCCATGGGGTCATACTGCTGATAGGGCTGCTGATTAAAATTCTGATTATACTGCGTGTCGTTCACAGGCTGTACAGGCTCGGCAGGAACATTCTGAACCTCCGTATTATTTGTGTTGTTAAGATCATCCATTTGTTAAAAACCTCCACTTCTTTTTTGCATAAAATCAATTATATAATTATCTTATGATGATACTAACATTTTAACACACTTTTTTCACATTGTCAACAGAAAAAATAAAAATTTTTAAATTCATCTAAATTAACAATGATTTTACTATGCGTATTTATTGATTATTATGCTATTCCAAAAGAAATGCAGGCTTTATATTTTGTTTACTTCCAATATTTGTGATGAAAAAAGAATTATCTTTATCAATACGTTATCGCATCTTTCCTATTTTACTGTAATTTTTCCGCCCTTCCAGTTCTCAAATACATACTTTTCCATAGCTTTGTCCTTTGCGACATTTTGGAACAAATCGCCTTCGAGATAAAAGAAATTAACAGGGTACTCCGTTCCGCTTTTCGCATCTTCCGGTATTTTCAGAAAAAACGTCACTACATCTCCGTCAAGACCGTGATCCTTTTCAAACATTTCAACAAAAAATACGCTTCCCAAATTATTTGATGTAAGCTCTTCGGGCAAATTCTCCTGCCATTCCATTGCAACAGAACCGTTACTGTACTTTGAAGCATCGCCAAGTTCCCTTTTCACCGTGCGTTCTTCCTCATCCTCCATCTCAGGCTTCAACACGTTGGGATACGTTATATGAAAACCGCACATATTCCATTTGGCCTCGGCATTTTCAATAGTTACTGTGACCTCTGCAATTTCTCCGGGTGCAGCGGAAACATCCTTTATAAAAAGTCTCGGACCGTCCTCTGCCGCTTTTATTTCCTCTGTGGGAGCAGCCGCAGGAGCTTCCGTAACATCTTGGCTGTAGGTAATTATACTGTTTTCTCCGCTGCCTGAATTTTTATTCTTATCGCCGCATGCCGTCGTTGAAACTAAAATCGCCAGAGCTGCGGCTGCGGCAGTAATTCTGCCCATTTTCATATTCAGTTCTCCTTTCTCTGTCCGACGGCATCTATTTTTCCGTCCTTTTCACATATAAATATTTCATCTATCTCCGATGCCCTGCTGATTATTATATCGGCAATCTTATCTTCGATCTCCTGTCTGATAACACGTCGAATATCTCTTGCACCGTAAGGCTTTCCGTAAGCCTCCTCGGCAATAAGATTCAAAACTTCATCGTCATATCGGAGAGATATATTCTTTTCGCTCAGCGGCTCTTTCATCTCGTCAAGCATAAGCGATGCAATAGCGGCAAAATCAGTCTTTGTAAGCTGTTTGAATACTACCACTTCATCAATACGGCTGATAAACTCGGGTCTCAGGAATTCCCTCAATCCCTTCATTGCCTTATCTTTGGAAATTTCGTTGTCTGTGCGGTTAAAGCCTACGCCTATACTCTTATCGGCAGAACCGGCATTAGAGGTCATACAGATTATAGTGTTCTCAAAATTGACGGTTCTTCCGTGTGCATCATCTATTTTTCCCTCGTCAAGAATCTGCATGAGAATATTCATAACATCGGGATGCGCCTTTTCGATCTCATCAAAAAGAATAACTGAATACGGCTTGCGGCGCACTTTTTCGGTAAGCTGACCCGCTTCGTCATATCCTACATATCCGGGAGGCGAGCCTATCATTCTCGCAACAGAATGCTTTTCCATATACTCAGTCATATCAAGGCGTATCAGCGGTTCCGTAGAATCAAACAGCTCCTCGGAAACAGCCTTGACAAGCTCTGTTTTGCCAACTCCCGTAGGTCCTACAAATATAAAGGACGCAGGTCTGCGACGCTTATTAAGCTGAACCCTCGTTCGCTTTATAGCCTTTGCAAGCACAGAAACAGCTTCATCCTGACCGAGAACGCGCTTTTTCAAAGCCTCCTCCAAACGGGCAATCTTCAAAAACTCAGTTTCCGCTATCTTACTTGAAGGAATGCCGGTCCAAAGCTCAACCACCTTTGTGATGTCCGATTCCGTGACCTGAATATCGTTTATCTTTTCACGCAACCTCTGTTCCTGAGCGTTTGCCTGCACAAGTCTGCTTCTCATTTCGGCAATTGCCTCGTAATCAGGTTCAGGATCCTCCGACATATTTTTTATCATCTCGTCCAGAACCTTTACTTCCTTCAGCACCTTTGCATGTTCTGCCAATTCGGGCGAACGTATGCTTGCGTAAGCGCAGCCCTCGTCCATAAGGTCGATAGCTTTATCGGGCAGGAAACGATCGGTAATATATCTTTCAGAAAGCACCGCGCACACACGTATAAGATAATCCGAAATATGCACCTTATGATAATCTTCGTAATACTGCTTTATACCGAGCAGAACGCTTACCGTGTCTTCTATAGTCGGCTCGGCAACGGTAACCGGCTGAAAACGTCTTTCAAGCGCGGAGTCCTTTTCAATGTACTTACGGTATTCGCCGAACGTAGTAGCGCCTATTACCTGTACCTCTCCTCTCGAAAGAGCAGGCTTCAAAATATTAGCCGCATTCATCGAGCCCTCAGAGTCGCCTGCACCGACAAGATTGTGAACCTCGTCAATAAAGAGAATAACGTTTCCTTCTCGCTTAACTTCATCTACCAATCCCTTTACACGGCTTTCAAACTGTCCTCTGAACTGAGTACCTGCCACAAGCGACGTTAAATCAAGCAGATATACTTTCTTATCCGCAAGGTTAAACGGAACGTCTCCCGAATTTATACGCTGAGCTATGCCCTCGGCAATAGCGGTCTTACCAACGCCGGGTTCACCGATAAGACAGGGGTTGTTCTTTGTACGGCGTGAAAGTATCTGAACTACTCTCGCTATCTCTTTATCCCTGCCGATAATTCGATCCAATTCGCCGTCAGCCGCTTTTTTGGAAAGATTGGTACAGTAGCTGCTGAGAAAACGAAGTTCCTTTTTCTTTTTATCCTTTTTTTCTTTATCACGATTTCTTCCGAAAAAGCCTTTGGCAGCAGACTCGCCGTTCTTTTCCTCCTTAACGGGTTCCGCTTCTTCGAACGTCTTATTTGTGACGCCGAACATGTTCGACAGAAAATCGGGCATAAGTCCCGAACCGCCCATCTCAAACGAATCTCCGTCCAGCATATCCATCATCTGCTCCGAGAGATGATCGATTTCCTCCTCGGAAATACCCAAACGCTCCATGTATTCCGCCACCTGCGGCACGTTTTTCTCCCTCGCGCAATTAAGGCATAAACCCTCATTCTTCTTTTCATTCCCCTTTATCGAGGTAATAAACACGACCGCCGGACGTTTTTTGCAGTTACTGCACATTATCATTTAAAATTTTCCTCCAAAACAGTAATATATTTATAATAAACCGTATCTTAACGGAAGCTTTCGAAAAAGCGTCTATACTCGTCTGCTTTACAAATTCGCCGCATATTCGTAAAAATATTTAAAAACATATGATTTTTCAACGGCTTCATTATTAAAGAACAGCATTTCATCACTCCCCATAACAGCCCATAAACGAACATTCACAGCAATAGCAAAAACGATCACCGCCGCCGAAATAACTCCGGCAAGACCTCCGATAATATGAGAAGGAACTCCTGTTGCCGCTGTGTCCCTTCTTCCGAGCAAAGAGTTTGAGCTGAATACTATAAGCAGTCCCAAAGCAATAAACGCTGTTAAAAATACAATCAGACGAATAATCGTCCCGTATGCCCCCGATGTATAATGCTCTGCGATATACAACGCTGCCGGACGCATATTCTCCTGATCCATTAACAAAGGGATAAGCTCCTGCATTCCGCTACTGTCCCTGCGTATTGTCTCCGCAGCCGTTTCAGCCGCAAATTTATTAAGGGCTTCCTCCGCAATATCTCTTATAACAACTGCATAACCCTCATGTATTTTTTCAAGAAGAATATCGTTGTTCTCCTCAACCTTTCTTGCATTAATATTATTAACATATTTTGCAACAGATTCGTCATATTGTACATCCGACTCCAAAATATTTGCCAGCTTGTTTTTATCGACCTTTATACTGTAACCCATACTTTCAAGGTACGATACATATTTTTCGGTAAAAGTGCCGCTGTCAATACATTTTTCAATTTTTTTGGCGCTGCTGTTTTTTATAGTGCTGCCGCTAAGACTGTCGGCAGCTGCACTGCTTATGCCAAATGCCGCAGCTGCTGCAATAACCAATCCGAGCGCCGTAACGATCCCTTTCATAACGCCTTTTCTTCCGCTGAGGAAAATACATATCAGCAGTGCAGCGCCCGCTATAACGTCATAAAACCACCAGAATTGTGTTCCCATAACGTGACTCCTTTAACTTTCGTAATTAATTCTGTCTATCCCGTTAAAGCTTTTCAGGAAAACATATCTGCCGCTTCTGACAAAACCTGTATAAGAATCGTTTACCTGTGCTGTTGACCTGAGACTGCCCTCAAAATCATAAGCAAGAACGGAATTTTTCGTCATAACATATGCAAGACCCTCGCTGACAGTCACATCGATCAGCGGACTATCGAAATTCATCTCCAGCGGTTCTTTTCCTATCCCGTCAAAAAGCGTCATAACGTACTTTCGCGTATCGTCGCTGTTTATAATAACGGCGGTTTTGCCATTTTCACATGCTCCGCCGGCAAATTCGCCGTCATATCGGTAAAGAGAGCTTATCTTACCGTTCTCGTCAACGTATCCGCAGGCGTCTATGCCAATGACCGCAGCGCCGTTCCCGAATCCGCAGACCTCCACGCCAAGCGTATCGAGTCCGGGAGAAGTCCAATTTTCGCTGCTTTCCGTAAACAAGGTTTCCTGAACAGACGTTACAAGCGAACCGTTTTCCGCGTATATGTAACTGATAACGCATCCCATGCTGTCCTCGATAAAGCTTATGTCATTAACGCGCTCAACACATTTTCGTTCATAAATAAACTTTCCGTCACGGTCAAAAACATTGATCTCGCAGTCATAATCAGCCGAAGTAGTCACAACCGCCGTATATCCCTCGGCGCTCAGACGAACAAACATGATATTTTCTTCAAGCTCTTTTGAATAAAGAACATCGTTTCTGTCCTCTACACTGAAACGGCTGCCGCCGCTTTCATAAATAAGCGACCTGCCGTTAACGACATTCATTACTGCATTAGTATATGCATGCTGACGGTGTTTGATAAGTCCGCCTTCGTTACTGTAGATATAAATACTTGAATCGCACAGAACAAAAAGCATATTATCCGAACAGTCAAGCTGATATGTACCGCCGCCGCTTACTTCGATAGGAAAGTTACCCTGCGCAAGACTACCATCGTTTACTATGGTAGTGTACTGCTTTCCGATACCGCGAAGCTTCGGCAGCCAAAGCTCCTGCGTTAAAAATATCACCGTCCCGATAACCAGTATGATCAGAAATACTGCAAATCTTACAAGTCGTTTCTTCCTTTTTTCTCTATTCTTTTTTTCTATAGCGTCATTTGCATCATACATCGGCATGAGAATAATCCTCCGTCAACGCGCTTTCTGCTGCCTCACGGCAAAAAAGAAAGGCGCTGCTTCAACTTTATTTTTTTGCTGTCATTCAATAAAATACTTTGTTAAGATACAAGCCGTGCGCCATTGCGGTTCTTCCTGCTTTCAGCCTGTCCCTTGCGGCAAGAATCTTCGGCATATCGTCAGGAGAAAAACGTCCCTCGCTTACATCGATCAAAGTTCCTGCAATTATCCTAATCATATTATACAGAAAACCATCGCCTTTTACAAGTATTATCACAGAAGTTCCACTATTTTCTATTTCAATCGAATAAATAGTTCTGACAGTTGTTGAAACAGATGTGCAGTCTGCACAAAAAGATGCAAAATCATGAGTACCCACAAGATGAGCAGCGGCTTTTTTTGCTGCCTCAATATCAAATTTTCTGCGGTAGTGAAAGGCGAGATCCGAACCGAAAGGATCTTTTGATTCGCTGCAATGTATTTTATAAATATACTCTTTTCCTTTGCAGTCAAATCTTGCATGAAAGTCAAGAGAAACGTCCTCGCAGCTTAGTATGGAAATATCCTCGGGCAGTTCACCGTTTACGCCCCTGCAAAAACCGATATTGCTTATTTTACTTTCGGTTTTAACATTAAAACAGAATTCCCTGGCATGAACTCCCGTATCGGTGCGCGAGCAGCCGATTATCGCAGCCTGCTCGTTCAATACCTTAGATACAGCTCTTTCCAATACCTCCTGAACGGTAAGAGCATTGCTTTGACGCTGGAAACCATGATACTTAGTTCCCCGATATGCCGTCATTACTTTCAGATTTCTCATCGCTGCTCACCTTTTCCTGTTCCGTCTCATTTTCTTCACTGACTTCGGAACCGTTAGTATCACCGCTCACAGCATCCAAAGCTGTGTCAGCTTCTTTTTCCGCCGCCGATTCGGCTCTTTTCTTTTTCCTTGAATCCAAATAAACGAAAAGAACAAACAGCAAAAGCGAACCGCCGCTTACCATAAGTCCAACGGCAAAACCGTCGGGAGAATATTTAAGAACTATCTTATGCTGCCCCGCGTCCGCATTTATGCCGAGCATTGCGTCAAGCACCGGGAAAGTTTCGGCCTTTTTGCCGTCAACGTATACGCTCCAGCCCTTTTCGTAAGGGATCGAGAAATACATTACCCCCTGCTCCTTGACATTAATATCTCCCTTTATCTTAGTATCGGAAAACTCGGTTATATTAAGCTGTTCATCGGCAAGCCTTCTGTATGCTGCCGCAAACGCCTCTTCATTTAAAGCGTATACCACAAAGGAATAATTCCCCGAACGAGTGTCTGATTTGTATTTCAGTTCGGCGGAAGCGATCGAACCGCCTTGTCCCTCTCCCATAGGAAAAGCGATAGAATAGCCGTTTGACGAAACGGAGGCGTCCGCAGACTCTCCATCGCATGTAACATTGATAGAATCAACGCCGTTGCCTCTTACATAGCCGTACAGATACGCGCCGTCAACTCCGTCAAAATCATAAGTCGCTTTAGCCTCGGAATCCGCGTCCACAACGCCGAAGAAATATTCTCCGTAGCTTGATTTGTCAACTTCAACGTTATCATAGGAAACCATTTTCACAGGCTGCGCGGTGAAAATGCTTGTATCGAGACCGCTTGCCTTTTTCATAACGTCGTTCTGATATTCAAATGGATTCAAGCCCGGCGAATCGGGAATATCCAGTATCGAAGAATCCATCATAAATCCAAGCGAAAGATTGTATTTATTTTCATAGAGATTTACAGGGTCTACCGAACATACAGGCTCCAGAAATGCCGAGCTGTTTTTCAGCGGACCGAGCTTTGCCATAACATATTTAAGACCGAGCAGCGAATTTGCTACCGGAGTTCCGGTACGGTAATAGAAACGGTTTCCTGCTTCCGAGCCGTAAAGTCCGAGCCGCTGGAAGTATCTTGTAACGGACACATTCGCTGATGAAGAAAACTGCGAAAGTCCATTGTATCCGTAAAGCGCGCTGTCGTTGAGCGTATAGGTACTTGTCATTTCCGTGCGGCAAAATTCAGAATTTTCGCGTTCTCTCATTATTTCGAGAACTTTCTGAACTTCAATATTGTATGAGGGATAACTGCCATAATCCGAACTGCCTACAGTCTGAACACCGATAATAGCGTTCCGGGACATTTCCGTAATAACAGCTGCCGCAACGGCAACATTTACAACGGCTCTGAAAACATTCTTGTCTTTAAGAGGCATAAGCTTAATACAAATAAATATCAGTATATAAACTGCCGTAATTATCAAAGAACTTTTCAGCGCGGCATTGCCGAAACTGAAACCCTCCTCCGTATCCTTATCCGAAAGGTAACACATGTAAAATACTGCGGCAGGCGCGATAACAAGCATCGGCAGCTGATACAGCTTTATGCCTTTTTCGGTCATAACATCATATGCACGATAAGCCGCCGCAGCAAGAACAAAGCTGAAAATAAAAGCATATCTGTATGGCAGCTGATTTGTTATATGAAAACCGTGCCAAATGTAATTTAGCTGATTCATATTACAGCTTACGGCAATAAGCGCAAGCATAAGCACGGAAGCAATTTTTTCACGTATCTTTATTCCTGCCGAGAACAAAAAAACTCCGAAAAGAGTTACCGCAAGCATTCCGCATGCAAAATTAGGCAGTCCTTCCTTTGAAGTCGGTTCGCTGTAGGAAATAAGGTTCGCAAAAATATCCTGCCACTTTTCAGCCCAGCTTACTTCCGCAGGAAACGTGTTGTTTGCGCTGTAGGTAAGCTTCAAAGCAAGGTATGAGGGCAGCAGCATAAAAGCGCCCATTCCGATTCCGATAACCGAAGAACGGACGATAAGCCACAGCTTTACGAAGAAATTCTTAAAGCCTTTCCACTCGATAACGGCAGCGGCGGCAAACATAAATACGGTAAAAATACATGTGAAAAAACCGATATAGTAGTTAGATATGAGAGAGAGCGCAAGAGCCGCTGTATAAAGCTTCCACTTTCCCTCTCTGCACATCGCCGTAACGCCAAGCATAACAAGCGGAAACAAAGCGATCGTATCAAACCACATAACGTTCCAGTAATATCCCAGACTGTAACTGCAAAGCGCAAATATTACGGAAAAAATAACGATCGAAAGGTCGCGGCGCTTATATGTGTATCTGAGGAAACAACTGAAAAACGCTCCGCAGAAACCGATTTTCGCCGCAAGGATATACATAAGTCCCTCGCGGAGATGCGCTTCGTCAAAAAACACGGAAATCCAATTCAACGGACTTGCAGCGTAATATGAAATAAGCGAAAGAAAATTCGTGCCTATACCGTTTTGCCATGAATAAAGGAGAGAACCTCCCGTAAGCAGTTTTTCTCGCAGCACACGGAAAAACGGAAAATACTGATGCCACAGATCAACTACAAGGAACTGATTATCGCCGCTTTCCTTAAACTTGCCGTCCGTAAACCACAGCATATGAATGCCTTCTTTTTGAAAAGCTATCAGCATTATAATGAAAGGGATAAAAAACGACAAAAGAAAATAAAGCGCTCCCTTTTCGTACATAAAAGCTGCAAATTTACTTTTTCTGAAACGCTCGGCTCTGAGCTTCCATGATTTACTGTTTATTTTTACATTGCTCTTTTTCTTGTTTTCCATTTTGTTACCTCTCTATTATGCTATTAATCCTCCCCGGCAACCGAGAAGTCTGTTCTTCTGATATTCAGAATTTATACCAATAGACATTTGTGCGAATCTTAAAACAAATCTGTCGAATGCCAAGCGAAAAATCAAAAGCATACAAACGTATTTTAAGCTTTTTCCAACGCAGTAATCAGCGAATTTTACCGAAAATCCGTGCGCAGCGGTTATTGGTATAAGTTATTATCGTCACTTACGAAGCATGTTTTAATACAATGCCAAGAGCTATCACTCCGCCGTAAAACACAATCGTTATTGCAAGAGCCGCATAATCTCTCGGCGCAGAACAAAGCTGCCTGAGCCTTGTTCTGCCCTCGCCGCCCCGATAACAACGGCATTCCATTGCCGTTGCCAGCTCGTCCGCTCTTCTGAACGCCGATATAAACAGCGGAACAAGTATAGCTATCATGTTTCTGGCGCGCGTCATAAAACTTCCGCTGTCTATCTCCGCTCCCCTTGCCTTCTGGGCCGCCATTATCTTGTCGGTTTCTTCTATAAGCGTCGGTATGAACCGCAGCGCGATCGACATCATCATAGCAAGCTCATGCACAGGAACCTTTAATTTTTTCAGCGGCGATAAAAGCCGTTCTATAGCGTCTGTCAGCGTTATGGGAGACGTTGTATACGTCAGCAGCGAACTGCCCATGATCAACAGCGTTATCCTGATAAGCATGAATATGCTTACTTCAATACCGTCAGAAGTGAGCTTTATGAATTTCCATTGAAAATACACTTCTCCGCTGCCGATAAAAAACAGATTAAGCACAGCGGTCAAAATCAGAAACGGCATCAGCGGCTTTACGGACTTGACAAACATCTTAAACGGTATCCGCGATAAAATTATTGCCGCCGCAGTAAACGCAGCTCCCACGCTCAGGCAGGCAATGTGATCGCCTGCAAAGAGCATCATAATGTATATAAAAGTTATAATTATCTTGAATCTTGGATCGAGCCGATGTATAAGACTGTTCCCCGGGAAGTACTGTCCTATGGTAATATCTCTCAGCAATTTTCAGCGCCTCCTTTTTCGGCAAGCTTTTTCAAAATCAGCTTTTTGGCGTACTCCACGGTGTACACGTCCTTGCCGAAGTCCAGCCCCTGCTTTTTAAGCCCGATAAAGACCTTTGTGATCTGCGGCACGTCAAGACCGATTTCTGCTATTTCCTCCGAACGGGCAAATACCTTCTCCGTATCGTCGTAGCAAAAAAGCTTCGACTTGTTCATAACAAGTATCTTATCCGCAAATCCCGCAATGTCCTCCATGCTGTGAGAAACTATGAGGATAGTATTTTTCATTCTTTTGTGATACGCCTTTATGTGACTGAGAATTTTGTCTCTGCCGGCAGGGTCAAGTCCTGCCGTAGGCTCGTCCAGAATAAGTACCTTTGGATTCATAGCCATAACGCCCGCTATGGCAACGCGTCTTTTCTGACCGCCCGAAAGCTCAAACGGCGAACGCTCCAGCAATTCCTCGCCCAAACCTATATCGTGAGCTGTTTCTAGAACCCTTTTTTTTATCTCCGCTTCATCCAATCCCATATTTTTCGGACCGAATGCAATATCCTTGAATACCGTCTCTTCAAAAATCTGATATTCGGGGTACTGAAAAACAAGTCCCACTTTAAAGCGAACATCGCGGATATTTTTTTTATCTGCCCATATATCCTCTCCGTCAAGCAGAACCTTTCCCGATGTAGGTTTAAGAAGTCCGTTGAAATGCTGTATCAGCGTGGATTTTCCCGAGCCTGTATGACCCATAACGCCTACCATTTCACCTTCTTCTATTTTAAGATCTACATGATCGACAGCAGTTTTCTGAAATGGAGAGCCTTCGCTGTAAACATATGTGAGTCCCTGAGTTTCAAGTATTGCCAATTTTTTACCTCTCCTTAATCACTACCTACTAAGTTGTAGATAGTACTCTTTAATTACCTTGTTTTGCAAGGAAATCTTCAATACTATCTTTTCCGCCTGTTGATACGTGGGAATAGTAAGCCAGTATCATTGAAGCGTCCGAAGAATCTATTTTTCCGTCCTTGTTAAGGTCGGCAAGCTTTGCCGCAGTCTCCGAAAGGACGCTGTTTTTGCCTGTGGAAAGCTGCGCGTACTCTGCCAGCACAAGCGATGCGTCCGAGGAATCTACCTTGCCGTCACTGTTGACGTCGCCGAGTATATCTTTTGTGGGAGCTTCTGAAAATTCCTTCAAATCAACCGTATAGAAATTTATACTTTGATTTTCCTTATCCGCAACCGCCCATTTAAGCGTATAATCATCAACTATCGGCTGAACAGAGGTATCGGAAAGTCTTGCGCCGTATATTCCTGTTTCGTGTCTCAGAATGTTTCCGCACTCGTCTGTAACAACATATCTTATACTATCGAATTTGTCATTTACGAATTTTTCCCAGAGTACGCAGTAAGAACCGTCAGCAAGCGTAACGACCTTTACTTGTCCTGCCTTTTCGGTTTCATTACATTCCGTAAGCCATACTATATTATAATTGGCAGTTTCTCCTGTTTCAACGTCAACTCGTTCCTCACCTGCAAGGTCTGATGCTGTATCTGCTAATGATTGGTCTGTTAATTTCAAAAATACATCAAAATTACCTGTTCTTAAATTTGACCATCCATAATATTCCATAGATGAGTAAACGCGTTCGGATTTTCCGACAACAGCATGCGTAGTAACGCTTTTCGCCAAACCGCCCATATGTAGATATGTATTGTTTCCGTCAATGTGCTTATCGTTAGTTCCGTATTGTCCGCTTGCACTGAATAATACTTTATATCCATTATCTGCAAGATAATCTGTTTCAACTTTATTATCCGATACATGATAGCTGTTGAAGTTAATACCTCTTCCCACATCGGCATCTCCTTTTTGGATTCCGGCAAATCCGTAATCTGTAGCGATCAGCGAAACACCAAATGAATGACTACCCTCCCAGTCACTGAATTCAAGCAATTCCATAGTATTTTTATCTATTGCAGCAAATTCAGAACCCTGATGATTACGTCCGTCCCCCCCTTTTGTCCACTCCGTATCAAAAAAGCAGCCAATTACATTGTCTTTTACAGCCATACTTGCGTTACCCGAAGAAAACGGGTACTGCGCCTCCGATGTTGTTATGGGGATTCCACAGCGACCAAGAATATTTCCGTTCAGGTCATATTTCATAATAACAAGATTTTCAGTATTCTTTTCCTGTTCTTCTTCAATAATATCCTTAGAAATATCGTATCCCCAAAGAACATATAAATTATCATTCTCATCAATAGCTGCAGCTCCAAAAGTAAAGCCGTCATTTTCAATAGTAACAGGCTTTGTATCTGTATTTTCAGAAAACAAAGTAATTGAATTTTTGTATCCGCATATAGCATAAATGTTTCCTTTGCTGTCTTTACATTCATTCAATCTGCCATCTATGGTTGTAAAATTCCATGAAGTTTCGTTGTTTATTGTGCAGTAATCAATGTATGTTTCATAAGATTTACTTTTTGCAATATTGGATTTATCATTTTCTGATTCTGTAATGTCATATTTCAGTTTCGGTCTTTGCCAACCTACCATTTTTCTGTTGTATTTTTTTGCATACACATTTGCGGTTGAGTTTTCGTAGCCGTAAATTGCGGCGGTATTGCTGATTGTGTATTCACTATTTTCAATTTTACAAACGGGATTGTAAATGGTAATTTTAGTCAGGCTTGTGCAATATGAAAATGCTCCAAAACCAATACTTGTAACGCTGTTTGGTATGATGATCTCTGTTAGTCCATGACAGGAAGAAAACACATAATTCTCAATTCTTGTAACGCTATTGGGCAAGTTGATCTCTGTTAGTCCTGTGCAACCTCTAAATGCAAGTCCGCCAATACTTGTAACGCTGTCTGGCAAATTGATCTCTGTCAGTCCTGTGCAACCGCTAAAAGCCTCTTTACCAATACTTGTAACTCCGTTGGGTATGGTAATTTCATTAAGTTTTTTACAAGACGAAAATGCTCCGTTTCCAATGCGTGTAACGCTGTCGGGGATAGTTACTGAAGAAAGGTTATAGCAGTAAGCAAACGCGCTGTCGCCAACGCTTGTAACAGGCACGCCGTCAATTTCAGCAGGAATATCAATATCTATAGGTGAGCCGTTGTAACCAGTTATCTCAATGTGGTCGCCATAATTTTCATATTTAAAAGCTCTTTCTATCGGAACTTCGCCAAGGGTTACAAATTTTCTATCATAATTTTGGGCATATGCCTGTGCAGTTGAGTTGTAATAGCCATAAATTGCGGCAGAATCATTTATTGTAATGTTATCATCGTAAATTTCACAATTCTGACCGAGTAAGGTGATTTTTGTCATTCCTGTACAGCGATTGAATGCTGCCCTCCCAATACTTGTAACACTTTCGGGAATTGTGATCTCTGTCAGTCCTGTGCAGCTTATAAATGCGCTACCACCAATACTTATAACACTGTTGGGGATAATTAACTCTGTCAGTTCGGTGCAGTTCTGAAATGCACATGTGCCAATATTTGTTACGCTATCTGGTATTGTAATCTCGGTCAGTCCTGTACAATTATAAAAAGCGTAACTTCCGATACTCGTAACACTATTGGGTATGGTGATTTGTGTCAGTCCTGTGCATTTATAAAAAGCATGACTCCCAATGCTTGTAACGCTGTCAGGAATAACTACATCACCTGAGTAGATTTTACAGTCAATTAAAATTCCATTTATGATAAGAAAGGAATTTTCTGCCCATTGAGATTCAAGCCATGGGGTTTCATAAAACGCCTTATTGCCAATCTCTGTAACGCTATCAGGAATTGTGATTCCTGTCAGTTCTGTGCAACCCTGAAATGCACCTGTGCCAATATTTGTTACGCTGTTAGGAATGATGAGTTCTGTCAAACTTGTGCAATTTTCAAATGCACTGTTACCAATACTTGTAACGCTGTTAGGCATGGTAATTTCAGTTAGTCCTGCACATTCTGAAAACGCATAGTCACAAATATTTGTAACTCCGTCAGGTATGGTAATCTCTGTCAGGCTTGTGCATTTACAAAACGCACCGTAGCTAATTGTTTTAATGCTGTCGGGCATGGTGATTTCTGACAGGCTTGTGCAGTTATTGAACGCAAATTCGGAAATATATGTAACGCTGTTAGGTATGATAATTTCTGTTAGTCCTGTGCAGCTACTAAATGCGCTATCACCAATATTTGTAATGCTGTTAGGTATAGTGATTTCAGTTAGTCCTGCACATCCTGAAAACACATAGTCACAAATATTTGTAACTCCGTCAGGTATGGTGATTCCTGTCAGCTTTGAGCATTTACAAAATGCTCTTTCCTCAATACTTGTAACACTGTCTGGAATTGTAATCTCTTTCAGTCTTATGCAGTTTTCAAATACACTACCACCAATACCTTTAACCGGCACACCGTCAATTTCGGCAGGAATAACAACCGATGTTGCCAATTTGTCACAAAATGAAATTTCTATGTGGTCGCCATAATTTTTATATTTAAGTTGTTCATAAGTTCCCTCTGTGTAATCATCCGCACTTGCCGTAATGGCTGTATTATCCGCAGTTTTTCCGACAACAGACGGCATAATCGCACCCATAACACAAACAGCCATAATCCCTGCAATGACTCTCTTGAAATTCATAATATTTCCCCTTTAATTAAACAAATTCATAATGCCTGATACACATTCTTCTTCCGTAATAATATCTTCGGGCATATCGAATCCTGCCTTTTTAAGCTCCCATGCAAGCTCTGTGACCTGAGGAACGTCAAGTCCGATAGCTTTGACTTTATCCACCTGCGAGAACACGGCTCTCGGAGTATCGTCGAGAATAACCCTGCCCTTATCCATTACAACCACGCGTCCGCACTGAGCCGCTTCGTCCATATAATGAGTTATAAGTACGATAGTAATGCCGTGATCGCGGTTCATGCGCTTTATAACAGCCATTACCTCACGGCGTCCCTGCGGATCAAGCATAGCCGTAGGCTCGTCAAGGATAATACATTTCGGCTTCATTGCGATGATACCGGCAATAGCTACTCTTTGCTTTTGTCCGCCCGAAAGCTGAGCCGGAGAGTGCAGGCGGTAATCGTACATATTAACGTCTTTCAGCGCTTCATCAACACGCCTGCGCATTTCCTCATACGGTACGCCAAGATTTTCAAGAGCAAAAGCTACATCCTCCTCAACGACAGACGAAACTATCTGATTATCGGGATTCTGAAAAACCATTCCGGCACGGCAGCGCAGATCGTAAATTTTCTCCTCGTCTGCGGTATTGATGCCGTCCACCGTAACTGTTCCCGATGTAGGAACAAGTATTCCGTTGATATGCTTTGCAAGGGTAGACTTTCCCGAACCGTTATGTCCGAGTATCGCCGTAAATTCGCCCTCTTTTATGGTCAGATCCACGCCCTTCAGCACTTCAACAGGTTCGCTTCCCTCGTCTGACGGGTAACTGAAATACAGATTTTTTATTTCGATTATATTGCTCATTTATTTCCTTTCAAAAAAAAGCGGCATTACTTCTCCCATATTGCCGTTGAACCGCACGGGAGCGTCATTCCCGTTGAAAGTACAGGCAGACCTATTTCATCGAAGGTCACTCTTCCGCCGAATCTGTCAGTCAACGTACTTCCGAGGATATATCCCATAACAGAGGGAGAAAGTCCCGTGGTATAGCTGTTTATCAGGAAAAACAGCGGTTTGTCCGAAAGTATTTCCGAACACAGCTTAACAAGGTCGTACACACTGTTTTCAAGCTTCCATATTTCACCGTTTGAACCGCGTCCGTAAGAGGGTGGATCCATAATTACAGCATCGTATTTTCTGCCGCGCCTTATCTCCCTTGCAACAAATTTCTCACAGTCGTCTACGATCCAGCGTATGGGCTTTTCCGAAAGTCCCGAAGCGGCAGCGTTTTCTCTCGCCCACTGAACCATGCCCTTTGAAGCGTCCACATGACACACGGAAGCTCCGGCTGCGGCACAAGCAAGGGTCGCTCCGCCTGTGTATGCGAAAAGATTCAGCACGTTTATCCCGCGCCCCGAAGCGCGTATTTTTTCAGTCATGAAATCCCAGTTTACCGCCTGTTCGGGAAAAAGCCCCGTGTGCTTGAAGCCGGTGGGCTTTATGTTAAAGGTAAGCTCTTTGTAATTTACAGTCCAGCCGTCGGGAAGTCTCCTGCGGAACTCCCATTTACCGCCGCCCTGATTTGAGCGGTGATAGTGTCCGTCTGCGTTTCTCCACAGAGGGTCTTTTTTGTCGGTTTTCCAAATTATCTGCGGGTCGGGTCTAACGAGACTTATATTGCCCCATTTTTCAAGTTTTTCTCCGTCCGAGGTATCAATTATTCTGTAATCGTGCCAGTTTTCAGCGGTTCTCAAATCAATCTCTCATTTCTAATCTATCTTTTATAGTTTCGGCAATATGCAGCGCCATTTTATTTATGGCGGAAAAATCCCTGCCCTCGATGCGTATTCTGATAACAGGCTCTTTTCCGGTTTCACGAACTATAACGCGTCCCTCTTCCCCGAGAATGCTCTCAAATTCGTCTATAACGCTTGTTATGGCGCGGTCATTCTTCCAGACCTCGCGGAAATTTTTTTCTATGGGAACATTTATCATTACCTGCGGAGACTTTTCTATAACTGACGCAAGCTCGCTCATTTTTCTGCCTGAAGCTTTCATAGCCTCCAGCAGGCGTATTCCCGTAAGCTGACCGTCTGCGGATGGGGCGTCATCGGGAAAAATTATACTGCCTGACGGGTCGCCGCCGATACTGAAACCGCATTCCAGCATACGCCGCATCATGCCTCTTTCTCCGGTAGGAGCAGATGCAGTGCCTATTCCGTTTTCTCGTGCAAAGCGGAGCAATCCGAGATTGTTCGCCTGAGTTACAAGAATAGAATTGTTGCGGAGAGTACCCTGAGCTTTCATATGCTCGGCACAAACAGCCATTATAACATCTCCGTCGACTAAAGAGCCCTCCTCGTCTACAGCAAGACAGCGTTCGCCGCCGCCGTCAAAAGCAATTCCGCATTGGCAGTTATTCTCTGTAACGCAGGTCATAAGTGATTCTATTTTTGTACTTCCGCTGGAGTTTATATTAAGTCCGTCCGGAGTATTCCCCATCATCACAACCTCTGCGCCAAGGGCGGTAAAGAGCTTTTCGGCAGTAAGCGAAGCTGCACCGTTTGCGCAGTCCACAGCAATTTTTATATCACTAAGATCGGCAGGAGCGATTTCTTTCAGATGTTCCGCATACTCGTCAGCAGCCGTTTCGCATTGGAGTATCCTGCCGTATCTTTTGCGCTGTTTAGGTTCAAGTTTATCGGGATCATCAATAATAAGCCGTTCCATTTCCTCCTCGCGGTCGTCTCCGAGACGATAACCGTAAGAAGAAAACATCTTTATTCCGCTGAATTCCGCGCCCACATAAGACGCTGTTATCATGATTCCTCCGCATGCTTCACGCTGCTTTATTTGCCAAGCAAGGGCAGGTACGGGAATTTCCCCCAAAAGCTCGGCATCTGCTCCCATTGAACAGATACCGGCACAGAGAGCCGCTTCGATAGTATCCGACGAGCTGCGCATATCCTTGCCTATAAGTATTTTTGCAGATTTTTCCTTATGCGAAGCAAGAACCTTTGCCGCCGCGCGACCTATCTGCATGGCAAGTTCGCACGTAATTTCCGTTACCGCGATTCCCCTCATTCCGTTTTTTCCGAATATTCTGCCCATAGCCGTATCACCTGCCTGTTATTTTACTTTATATATAGCTAATTTTTTGCAATTTGCGAAAATTTTTTCAGCCGAATCGTAATATTTTACAGTCGGACAACTGTTATACCTGTTGTAGACGCGTATACTGCCGCCCTCGTTCACACAGAAAACGGTGTGTATCGAGGACAAAAACGGTTTGCCCGTCCAAGAGGAAATAATGAAAGCCTTTGCATCTTCCGCTGATCTTACACGCCTACAGTCCGCGCCGAAATGTTTCAGGGCTCTGCCGATGCAGTAGACATTGCACCCGAAAAGTCCGAACAGTACGCAGTATCGCCGCATATAACGGCTCACGCGCTCAACAGTTATTTTGCTGCCGAGATATTCAAGAGCGTTGCAAACTGCAATGACCTCGCAGCCGTTGAAGCTCATGCGGAAAAGTCCGTATTTAATTTTGGAAACATCTCCCAAAGCCTGCCCGTTTATCATAAAAACTCCATGTTAAGGCAATACCGCACAGAGATAGTGCGTCAGATACGAAGTCAGATTTTTTGTCAGGTTACACAGAAATTTTGCAGTCATACTGACGTATGTCAAGAAATTTCTGTGCAAGATGACGGAAAATATGCGAGTAGATGACGTGCTAAACTGTCAGGTGTGCTTTGTGCGGTGTTGCCTTAAGGAAGCGTGAGCTGACCGTCGTCCCTTGACTTTTCCTGCTCGGGAGGCAGTATGCCAAGATGCTCATACGCAAGACGCGTGGCAACGCGTCCGCGCGGAGTACGTCCCAAAAAGCCGAGCTGCATCAGGAACGGCTCGCATATATCTTCAAGAGTTACCGATTCTTCGCCTATTGCCGCCGCAAGCGTTTCAAGTCCCACAGGTCCGCCTCCGTAACCCTTGATTATCATTGAAAGCATACGTCTGTCAAGACTGTCAAGTCCCAGTCCGTCTATTTCAAGGCGGCTTAGAGCTATGGACGCTATCTCCTTTGTGATACAGCCGTTTCCCATAACATCGGCAAAATCGCGCACACGCTTCAGCAGTCTGTTTGCGATTCGAGGCGTACCTCTTGCACGTCCGGCTATCTCCTCCGCGCCGTCACCCTCGCAGGGAATGCCGAGTATCATTGCGCTTCTGCGGATAATATCCGTAAGCTGCTCTTTATTATAAAGCTCCAGACGCTCGATAACGCCGAACCTGTCTCTGAGCGGTGCGGAAAGCTGTCCTGCGCGCGTAGTCGCTCCGATAAGCGTAAACGGCTTCAGATCCATGCGTATCGAACGCGCAGACGGACCTTTTCCTATAATTATATCAATTACTCTGTCCTCAAGAGCCGGATAAAGAAGCTCTTCTACAGGGCGCGAAAGGCGGTGTATCTCGTCAATGAAAAGCACATCGTTATCGTTAAGTCCCGTAAGCAGCGAAACAAGATCCCCGGGTTTTTCAATTGCGGGCCCGGTAGTTACGCGGAGATTAACTCCCATTTCATGAGCAATTATTGACGACAGCGTGGTCTTTCCCAAACCGGGAGGTCCGTAAAGGAGAACATGATCGAGCGGTTCGCCCCTGCCTTTAGCTGCTTTGATATATATGGCTATTTTCTCCTTGACTTTTTCCTGTCCGATATATTCGTGAAGGCTTTGCGGACGGAGACTGACCTCGGCGTCGCCGTCCTCAGCGATATTCTCGGGGGAAACTACCCTCGGTGCAAATTCCATTTCTTCGGTATGTATCATAAGTTCCCCCTTTATCTGACGACAATCGTGAATTATCTTTCAAAATACCTCTTTTTTCTTACATAGAAAGGGTCAACGGTGGCAGCCGCTTTTTTGCCCATTTCCTGTTCATATGTAATAAAGCAGAGGTGATCGCCCGCCTTTGAAGACTTAGCAAGATACTTTGAAAGAGGTACGAACAGTTTTCTGGTATTTCCCAGCATGTCAATAACCATCAGCATCTGCGGCTTTTCGCAGCCCCTTATCATTTCCATAATAAAAGCCCGGTCAACGTTTTCCTGCTTTGCAAGAAATTTAGACGCCGCTTTGGTAATATGTCCCACGGATTTTTCGCACGGGCGGTAATTTATAGTTTCCTCCTCATTGTAAGAGATCGCCTTTATTTTAAGATTCCGTGCTATCATAAGAATACTTTTTATCTCCTGCGATGAAAATTCCTTACCGTAGGAATTCGGATTAAGAACCGCCGCCGCAGATTGTATAAGATCGAAAAGCCTCAGACAGTTTATTTTGTAATATTCAACATAGCGCTTTGCAAACTGCTGCAGCGATCTGTGGCTGGTGAAAAAAGGAATAAAAACATCTCCGTGAGGATTTTTTATTGTTATAAGCTCCAGCTGGATTCCGCCCTCCTCTCGTCCCCGTTCATACCTTACGGGATTTTTGCAGATCACGTAAACATCGCTTTTTATTAGCGTCTGCAAAAAAAGCGAACGTTTTGACGGATCTGTTATAGCCGCTTTAAGCAGCTCGTCAAGATTCATCATGAAAAATCGTCCTTTCATATACATTAAACCTTCCGCAGATTTCGCATCTGCGGCAGTTTAATATAGTATTATAATATTTTAATTCATTTTATTGCAAGATCACTGCTGCGCCAAAATTCTCAAAGTCTCTTTAATAAGCTCCTGCGTATCGAGAGCTGCATCGAGCTTTCGCAGTACGGGTGCAATTTCTCCCTGAGAGTAGCCAAGAACCATCAGAGCCTCCATCGCTTCTCCGACAGAAGAACCGCCGATCGCAGACTGCATCGAACTTACGCCGCTTTCGAGAGTCATCGACTTGCCTCCGAACGCCTCCGAAGAAATTTTATCTTTAAGCTCCAAAACTATACGCTGAGCAGTCTTAGCGCCTATTCCTTTTGTCCTTGTGATTGTTTTACTGTCCCCCGAAGCAACAATAAAGGCAAACTGCTCGGGAGTCATATCGGAAAGTATCGCCGTTGCCGCTTTCGGTCCCACGCCCGAAACGGAAATAAGCTGCTTAAAACAGTTAAGCTCCTGCATGTCTGCGAATCCGAAAAGCTCCACGCTGTCATCGCGTACGGCAAGATACGTGTATAAAGTGACCTCGCTGCCTGTTTCACTAAGTTTTGTTATGGTACTGTAGGAAGTTTTGCAGCCGTACCCCACGCCGCCGCATTCCACTACGGCAAACCCTGTCTCTTTAAGTATGAGCTTGCCGCGCAAACTGTATATCATGATTACCTCCGTAATATTAATTGTCCCAGCGTGTGGTATGACCGTGGCAAATAGCGATAGCAAGAGCATCAGCGGCATCGTCCGGCTTTGGTATCTGAGCCAGATTCAGAAGCTGCCGTGTCATTTCCATGACCTGCTGCTTTTCCGCCTTACCATAGCCGACCACTGCCGACTTAACCTGTAAAGGCGTATATTCATACACCGGAATATCTCTTACTGCGGCGGAAAGCACCGTAATGCCCCTCGCCTGCGCAACGTCAATTGCGGTTTTCTGATTAGTAGTGAAAAACAGCTTTTCCACCGCCATGCAATCCGGTCGGAACTTCTCAAATATGAACTCCATATCAGTGTGAATAGACCGAAGACGCTGGGTAAACGGCGTATGAGCTTCGGTAAGTATCGCACCGTATTCTATGGGGAAAAATTTCCGCCCATCATAATCGACCACACCAAATCCCACAATAGCATAACCGGGATCGATGCCCAGTATCCTGATTTTTTTCATTATTTTAACCTGACATTCGTGCAATCGCACACTTATCCATAATATTTCATATATTCCTTATTATTATAACACAAAACCTCACCACATTGCAACATTTTATTCATATAAATATCATATAATTACTATTGCATTTTTTGTGAAAATTGCAGTCAAATTGCTTTAAAAAAATCCAATTGTTTAAACTGTACAAATAATAAACGGCAAAAAAAACAATGTGTACAAAATTTTTAAAAGGTATTGCAAATTCAAACGGGAAATGCTATAATATTTTTAAATGAAATTAAAAATCTGTTCAGTATCCCGGCGCGTGCGCATTTTTAAGCATAATTTTGTTAAGGACAAGGAAAAAAGCCGCAGGCATACTGTCGTATGGTAAGTTTTTAACGCAGCAATCGGTAAAATTTTTCGAAAATACGTGCGCGACGATATACTAAACAGTCGTTAAGGGAGGGAGCTTCATGATATGCAGCGTATGCGGAACTGAAAATGAAAAAGGATTTAAATTCTGCGTAAAATGCGGAAGCAATTTGGAAAACCCTCATGAGACAAATTATGAACAGGTAGATATGGGCAATTATCACTCTGAAGAAGAGGGCGAAAACAACGGCTTTACCATGAATACAGGAACTTTTGTTATCAGAGATTCCGCACCTCCGCCCGAACAGAACATATATACCGCCGATGAACTCAATCAGTCGGAGGAAGACTTTGATTTCAGTATGTACGATGAACCGTCAATGGCTGAACTGCCGTCTCCTCCGCCTGCACAACCCACACCTCCGCAGCAAGCCTATACTCAACCTCAGCAGCCTCTTCAGGGAATGAACCAGTATATGGCTCAGCAGCCAATGATGTATGCTCAGCCTCAGATAATCGGTTATGATCCTAACGGCGTTCCAATATACGGTCAGCCACAGGGTATGATGTACGCTCAGCCTCAGATAATCGGCTACGACCCTAACGGCGTTCCAATATACGGTCAGCCGCAGGGTATGATGTACGCTCAGCCTCAGATAATCGGCTACGACCCTAACGGCGTTCCAATATACGGTCAGCCGCAGGGTATGATGTACGCTCAGCCTCAGATAATCGGCTACGACCCTAATGGCGTTCCCATATATGGTCAACCCGGCTTTCAGCCTATGGGCGGAATGCCTGTGCAGAACCAAGGACTGCCGCCTAATATGCAGCCGATGCAGAGTATGCCGAATATGCAGTCTTTCCCAAATCCAAATATGCAGGCAACACAAAATAACGGCATGATGTCCAATATGCAGGGCATGATGAGTTTTCCAAATCAGAGATTTAAGAATGACGTTATACCGCCGCCCCAGCAGACGGAAACAACTCCCCAAAAAGAAGAAAAAACTGATTTTTGGGCATTTTTTGACGAGGGCAGCGGAGAACATCACGAAAATTCCGAAGGTGATTTCTTTGGTAAGGCAAGATCAGAGACGGTCGTTTCCGATGATCCTTTCGCGGATATTGACAACAGAAGGAAAAAAAGACTCCAAGCCGAAAAGGCTTCTCAGGGCTTTATGAGCGACACTCCCGTGGTAGACGGAGACAGACTTGCGAAAAATGATTCTGACCGTATAAACAAACTTTATATGAGACAAACAGGAAGTTCAGTTTCTACCGATCTGACAGTCGGTGAAGGAAAACATAAAAAGAGGTCAATGTCAGCAGCCGGCGAAGTAAATGCGGATATGCTGGCGGAAAAACTTAACGTTCGTTCGCGGGTTTCCATGCAGTATGCCGATAAAACAAACGCAGACGATATTGAAGCGTATGTTCCGGAGCATCGCGAAGCTATAATGGCTAAAGCGGAACATGCTGTCGAAGCTATGCCGAAAAAAATAAATCCGTATGAAAGCGAACTCGACAAAATTGAACTGCCTGAGTATATGAAAGCTAAAAAAACGGTACATGAAGATGCTGCCGAAATTCCGTCAATACCCGAGGTGTGAGCTTTCAACAGCCGTATTCCATTCAAAGCTCTGCTTTCAACAAGCAGACGGCTTACGGCAGTAAGCCGGAATTCAGTCGGAGATCGTGTCTCCGACTGAATATAAAGATGTTCGCCGCCTAAGAGGGTGCGGGTGTCCGGCGGACATCGTCTGTGGTTATAAAGCTAACCTGAATCAACTTATATTTGCTTTGGTATATATAACGATTCAGGTTTAGTATAAATAAAAACAAAAAGGAGATAAAAAAATGAAGAAGTTACTGGAAGAATTCAAAGCGTTTATTATGAGAGGCAATATCATTGATATGGCTATCGGTGTTATCATCGGCGGTGCATTTTCGGGGCTTGTAACCTCGCTGCTCGATAATATTATTTCCCCTATACTCGGATTTTTCAGCGTAGGCGGACTTAACGGACTTTCCATAAGGATACTAAATGCAGATCTCAGATTCGGCGCATTCTTTATGGATATAGTTAACTTTGTTATCATGGCTGCCGTTGTATTTGTAATAATGAAAGCTGTAACTTCCATTATGAACAAGTTTAAGAAAAAGGAAGAAGAAGCTCCCGCAAAACCTTCCAAAGAAGAAGAGCTTCTCACCGAGATAAGAGATCTGCTCAAGGCTCAGGCAGGCTCGGCAGAAGCTGCTGAAAACAAGTCAGAGTAATTACATATTCACCAATAAAAACGCCTTACAGCCGAATTTCAAATCGGCTGTAAGGCGTTTTTTCATAATCGCTGGATAACCTCCCAAAGCTCTTTAGCAGTCTCTGCGCTAACGCCTGCTGTCAGTGCAAGTTCCTCGGGAGTTGCTTTCAACAGGTTTGCTTTCGTTTTATATTTCACCATGATCTTAGCAGCTTTCTTTTCTCCTATGCCTTTGACTGTAAGAAACTCCGAGCTATAGGTCTTTTTCTTGTGCCTGCTGTGCATATAGCTTACGGAAAAGCGGTGTACCTCGTCCTGTATTTTCGTCACGAGGTTGAACGCCGCCTGCAAATTATTTATTTGTATTTCACGGCCTCCGGTCGCTATCGCTCTTGTGCGGTGCTTATCGTCTTTCACCATGCCGAAAAGCGGAATATTAAGACCCAGTTCCTTCAAAACAGGCTCTACCGCATGAACATGTCCCGTTCCGCCGTCAAGCAGGATAAGGTCGGGCGTACGTCTGAAATACTCGTCTCCCTCTTGCTCAACGATGTGGAGCAGCCGGCGTTTCAGTACCTCGTGCATGCTTCCGTAGTCGTTCTGATACTGCTGTTCCTTTATGGAAAACCGTTTATATGCTTTTTTCAGAGGTCTGCCGTCCTCAAAGACTACCATTCCGGCGACCATTGATTCGGACGAAAGATTAGAAATATCGTAAGCTTCTATATACTTAGGCGGCGCGGCAAGTCCGAGACTTTTTCCAAGCTGTTCAAGAGCAATGACTTCCTTTCCTGTACGGCTGTTCTTCAGTGCGGCGTATTCTGCGGAATTGCTTTTGGCAAGCTTTAAAAGGTCGAGCAGTCTGCCCCTCTGCGGCTGATGAAGCTTCACCACTCTGTTTGCCTGTTTTTCAAGCAGACGTTCGATAAGCTCATACTCCTCAGGGATATGGTCAACGGCGACAAGCTTTGGAATATCGTTTCTGCCGTGATAGAACTGAACCATAAACGTGCTGAGAATATCATCGTCCGCCCCGTTTTTTTCAAGGTCGAAAACAGCCTTGTCGTAAAGGCGGTTTTCGCGGTACATCAACACGGAAACGTACACTCCGCCGTGATATTCGGCTATACCGATAACGTCCGCCGAATCTACGCCGCTGCCTACCATTTTCTGTTTTTCGGACGCTTTTTTTACGGCGTTTATACGATCGCGCAGCATTGCGGCTTTCTCAAAATTAAGCTCCTCTGCCGCTTCATTCATCTCGCGCTCCATACGTTCGACAGATGCCGCGCTGCCCGAACGTATAAACTCCGCCGCTTCGTCAACTGTTTTCCTGTAAGTCTCGCCGTCTATATTTCCGCGGCAGACACCCATGCACATTTTTATGTGATAGTTAAGACACGGACGTTCCCTGCGAAAATCCTGCGGAAATCTTCTGCGGCAGGTCGGCAGCATAAATACGCGGTTAGCTTCCTTGACCGCTTCTTTAGTAATGTACGCGCTCGTGTATGGTCCGAGATATTTTCCGCCTGCCGAAGTATTTTTTTCAGCAGTTATGCGCGGATATTCCTCGTCCGAAATACGTATATAGGAGTAGCCCTTGTCGTCTTTAAGAAGAATATTATAGCGAGGTTTATGCTGTTTTATAAGGCTGCATTCAAGCACAAGAGCCTCGAACTCGCTGTCTGTGACAATAAAATCGTAATCATAGACCTTTGCGACCATAGCCGCCACTTTCGGAGTATGATCGGGATTTTCGCGGAAATAGCTCGTAACGCGTTTTTTCAAATTCTTAGCCTTACCGATGTAAATTATTCCGCCGTCCTTGTCTTTCATTATATAAACTCCGGGAGAAGCGGTCAGCCTTGACGTTTTCTCCCTCAGATAAGGAAGTCTTAAATTCATATAAATTCCTTTTGTTCCTTAAAAATAGTTCTTTTTATAAACGACCGCATTCAAGAAGTCCATAAATCTTCTTCCGCCGCGTTTGTCCCGACATGTTCTTTGCCGCTCAAGAAACATGCATGTTTTATTCATCATCGTAAACCTTAAAAGACTGAGAAGCCTCGGAAACATCGCCCATCTTTTCTATCAAAGCTTTTTTCATAAGCGTCAGATCGAATACATCAAGCTTACCGTCATTGTACAGATCGGCAGCCCTCCAATTATCAAGCTCTGCATCAGGTGCATTCAGAAGCCATTTCTGGAGAGAAACAACATCGGCAACACTAAGTGAACCGTCGCCGTTCACATCACCGTCCGGAGGAGCAATATCGCCGGCAAGCGGAGGCATCTCCTCTGTAGTTGGCTCGATAAATTCATCGGGTGGCAGAGGTTCTCCGGCAAGAGGAGGTATTTCTTCTGTCGGTATCTCTATAAACTCATCAGGCGGCAGAGGTTCTCCGGCAAGAGGAGGTATTTCCTCTGTCGGTATCTCTATAAACTCATCTGAGATCATCGGCACACCTGCTGTTGTCCATATTTCCGTCGGACAAGGGATATCAGTCGGTATTATTTCTGCGCCTGATGTCTGAATCGTACCCTCCGGGGCAGCCGCAAATGCACCTACGCCTGCGGCAGTACCGACAGCTGCGGAAGCTATAAGCGAAGTTATTTCTTTTGTGAATTTTCTCATATCATTTTCCCTCCGTTTTCTTTAGATATTATTTCCAGCGCTGTAAGGATATGTACCTGTTCTTCAAGACAAGCTGCTTCTGAAATGTCTCTCACCGTACCTGTTGTTGCCATTTTTTTACAAGCACAGGAGTTTCGGCAGTATTCGGCTATCTCGCAGCCCTCGCACCTTTCCGACATCATGGAATAGTCGGGGTGAGCAGCCCTCGCCTTTTCAGCTTCGATACCTACGCAAACATCGCCGCATTGGTATTCCTGCTTATTCTGGAACTGTATACAGGGATAAAATTTTCCGTCCCAGTTTATAAAGAGCTTCTTTTTGCATATTCCGCAGGTACTGCGAGTATTTTCCCTGATCGTTTTCTTTTTCGCCGCCAGCTCGTACACAAACAGGTCTTTTATTCCGGAGATCTTCCTCCATTGCTCTCTTAAAAGATCGCCGAAGCTGTCGGGGTCGTCGGGAACAAGAAATGCGTCCATTGCTGCCGATACCTTCTTAACGCCGAGCTCTTTCAGGTACATGATGTTATCATACAAAAAAGGCAGCGTTTCTTTTGTATAGACAAGCTGGACCAGCGTTTCAGGCTGATATTTCAGAAGTAATTTGAGATTCGCATCAAGAAGAATCGTATCAGCTCCTCGTTCGGCACATTCCGAGCCGTCGTGGGACATATTTATGATGATATTCCTATCAGCGCACCATTTTATAAACTCCTCGTCAAGAAGCGTTCCGTTTGTCGTTATAACAAACTGTTTCGCTGTAAGGTTTTCACAGAAATATTTTACGATGTCTTTGTAAAGAAGCGGTTCGCCTCCGAAGATATAGACAACGCCGGCATCACCGCGTTGATTTACAAATTCTGTTACCTGATGCATCGTTTCATCACTGATACAGCCGTACTCCGTATTAAGACGCTTTTCGTAGCAGTAGCTGCATTTCAAATTACATCTGTTGGTAATGCTTATGGTGTAATCCAAAAAATCACCTCCATGATATAACCGCAAACGATGTCCCCCGAGTCTCGACTGTCGTCTCGGTCGGTGCTTCTGCTTCGCAGAGGTGTCTACCGGACACCCGCACCCTCTTAGACGGCGAACATCTTTAAGATCCAGTCGAAGATACGATCTCCGACTGGATCCGGCTTACTATCGTAAGCCGTCTGCTTGTTGTAAGCAGAGCTTTAATCCCCTGTTATTTACATTAACGGAAAAATTCATTGAATGTGCGGATAAAAATGTTAATTTTTTGTAAACATTCTGCTCGGCGTTATTGTCAGTTGGGATAGTATACTCGCCATCGCGGAGAATAATTTGAGTTTCGCAAATTTAGAGAACCTTGTGAGCAGTTATGTGGGATGGGTTCAGCGACACGCCTCCGAAGTTATTGTCTGTTGAAATAGTCTATTCCTGCGGTCGGGCGGAAATATGTCCTTATATATCCGTCCGTGGACAAAATGACAAATTCGTTGGTATCTTCAATATAATACACACCGTCGCCGTCCTCAGCCTCGGTCTTGAAAAGCGCGGTATCGCTGTTTATGACATCGCTCGCTCCCGCTTCATAATCATCTGCCGTCTCATAATTAAAGTCACCCACAAATTCACCGCCGTGCTTTTCAAAATGCTGTTCAAGCTGTTTCTGAGTGCGGAAATGGTACTCCACATAAATATCACTGCTGTTTTCTTCGGTAACTTCTGCGGACGTTTCCTCAGATATTTCAGGCTCTGTTTCGGGCTGAGCTTCGGTTTCAGTTTCAGGCTCGGCTTCCTGTTCTGTGGGAGTTCCCGTTTCCTGCTGCTGATACTGCTCTGATCTGTTAATATTTTCTTCCGTCTCATACTCTGCATATCCGCAGCCTGTCAGGAGTACTGCCGCCGCAAGAGCCGTGAGCTTTAATAATATCTTTTTCATGCCAAACTCCGCTCGCTCAATTATTCAAAGTTCCATGAGACAGCGATTTCAGGTAAGCGTTGATAAATCCGTCAATATCTCCGTCCATTACAGCCTGTATATTTCCGTTTTCAAAGCCTGTGCGGTGGTCTTTCGCAAGGGTATATGGCATGAACACGTATGAGCGTATCTGACTTCCCCACGCTATTTCGCGCTGTACGCCCTTTATGTCCTCTATCTTTTCAAGATGCTCGCGCTCCTTTATCTCAACGAGCTTTGCGCGGAGCATTTTCATAGCGTAGTCCTTGTTCTGGTACTGGCTTCGCTGGGTCTGACAAGAAACTACGATACCTGTCGGCTTATGAATAAGGCGTACTGCCGAGCTGGTCTTGTTGACTTTCTGACCGCCTGCGCCGCTTGAACGGTAAACCTCCATTTCGATATCCTCGTCTCTTATCTCGACCTCGATAGAATCGTCTATTTCGGGCATTACTTCAAGAGCTGCAAATGAAGTGTGCCGTCTGCCCGAAGAATCGAACGGAGAAATACGCACAAGCCTGTGAACTCCCGATTCCGACTTCATATAACCGTAGGCATTTTCTCCTTCAATTAGTATAGACGCCGATTTTACGCCTGCATCATCGCCGTCAAGATAATCCATGAGGGTGACTTTATAATTATGACGCTCAGCCCACATGTTGTACATGCGATAAAGCATCTCTGTCCAATCCTGTGCCTCGGTACCGCCTGCTCCGGCGTGAAACGTAAGAATAGCGTTAGCTCCGTCATATTCGCCTGTGAGAAGCGTTGAAAGCTTTTCGTCCTCAAGCTTATTTTTGAAAGACTCTGCTTCGGATTTTATCTCCTCAACCGAGCTTTCATCGTTTTCCTCTATTGAAAGCTCGATAAGAGTTATAACGTCCTCAAGCTGATCGTTGAGTTTGTTGTATTTCTCTATTTTGCGTTCTAACGCCTTTGTTTCCTGCAAAACCTTCTGGGAATTCTCCAAATCGTCCCAAAACCCCTCTTTTGCAGTTTCTTCGTTAAGTAACTCGATACGCTCCTTCGCCGCCTTTATGCTAAGAACGTCCGCAAGCTCCTGCATTTCCCTGCGGTATCCTACTAACTCTAATCTAAGTTCGTCAAGAAGTATCATAAAAATTCCTTTCCTCTAACAGAACGGCAAAAACAATTTTCTCACACGCTCTATTATATCTCAAATTTTACATACATTTTTATTATATCATACAATTGGCAAAATTGCAACAGACGCGGAAATAAATTTCAGTCAACAATTTTTCAGCGTGAACTTGGGTGCAGCGACACGCTCTGTCTTTACAATAAAATGCTGAATAACGCAGTTTTTTTGATGATTATAACAAAATGCTCAAATGTTTAGTCCGCCGTTTTTGTTATAATCAACCATAAATTGAAAAACTAAATGAAAACTCTATTTTTTTTCATAAATTTGTGGTATAATAAAAAAAGATAAAAAATTATGAGGGGAATCACTTCTTTCAAAACTCTGCTTTCAACAAGCAGACGGCTTACGGCAGTAAGCCGGATTCAGTCGGAGATTGTATCTCCGGCTGAATCTAAAGATGTTCGCCGCCCAAGAAGCGGTGGACATCGTCTGCGGATATAAAAGAATAGAAAACATGTGTAGAAAAATTAAGGAGCTGATACCTATGCCTAAAAATATCAGTAAGGAAAAAAGCATAAACAGAACAAAAACTACTGCCGAACTTATAGTATGCGCTATTTTTCTCGGTACGGCTGCTCTTATCGGAAAAAACTGCATCGACCGTTCGAGAATAGTTCCGGCAACACAGAATGAGGGTAAAAAGGTGGACGAAATAACGATTCCCGATCCATCCGAAGCAATCGATCCGAACAAAATAATTTTCACCTCTACTCCAATCAATACCCGTGCCAAGTTCGGCGGCAATCTCATCCTCGTCAATAACGACTATCAATATTACGCAACAGGCGAAGAAAATCTGGTAAGTATAATGTCCTCGAATGACGAAAAGGGCAGGACAAGCTTTACTGCCGTTGACTACGATTATACTATCCTCAGCAATGTTTATGAGCCTCTTGCCCAAATGGTAGACGATTGGTACGAACTGTATCATAACGATACTCTTATCGTTTACGGTTCATACCGCACAAACGACTTCCAGCGCCAGCTTTACGAGCAGTTCACCGCAAATACCTCAGGCGACGGAGAAGCGCCGATCGTTGCTCCGCCGGGATTCAGCGAGCACGAAACCGGTCTTGCTTTCGATTTCAGCGAAACAGTCGGCTTAGATTATCAGGGTACGGACGATTTTCTTTGGCTCAACGAAAACTGCGATAAATACGGATTTATCATAAGATACGCCGAGGATAAAGAGGACATCACGGAATATCGCTATGAACCGTGGCATTTCCGCTATGTCGGAAAACCGCACGCTCAATATATGAAAGACAATAACATATGTTTAGAGGAGTATATCGAGCTTCTCCGCAACGCTCACCCATACAGCGGAGAACATCTTGAAGTAACCGATGAATCGGGAGCAGCTTACGAAATATATTTCGTTCCTTCCGACGATGGCTCAGAGTATACGAACATTCCTGTTCCTACAGGTGTAAAGTACGATATATCGGGAAATAACGTTGACGGATTTATCATTACCGTCCATAAGGACGAAAAGGTCAGCATCGGAGCCGAAAATTTCTCCGTTACGACCTCTCCGTCATCAACTGAAACGACAGAAACAGCAGATCCCGAAAGCACATCGGATTCTACAGAAACTACGGCAGTATATTAATATTCAGAACCTGTGTTTTTAGCATTTGTGTTCATAAGGAAGATTTGCGGATCATTAAGGAAAATTTAATTCCTGCAAGGCGAAAGACCGCAGGAATACTGACGTATTTCAAAGGCTTTCAACACAGCAAGCATAAAAATTTCACCCAAAAGACGCGCAGCTTATCCTATGAAACAAGTTATTATGCTAAAACAATCCTCTTACATCGTCAAAGCTTAAAGTCGGCTGCAATGCAAGATTTATTCCGAAAGCGATAAGCTGTGCCGCACGTTCAACAAGCCTGTCAACGTCACGGGGAGTTACCATCATATTCGGAGTATTTTCATCAATATCTACCTCCGCAAGACTGCGGACTATCGTATGCATATCCACAACAGTAGGCACGCCTACCGCTACCACCGGAATACCAAGCGTTTTTTCGGAAAGCTCCTTTCGGGCATTTGAAACGCCGCTTCCCGGGGAAATACCGCTGTCGCTTACTTGAATAGTGGTTCCCAAACGGCTTATATCAGAACATGCAAGCGCATCAACGGCGATAACTGCCGCCGGCTTTATTTCACGGCATACTGCGGTTATAAGCTCCGCGGTTTCTATGCCCGTCTGCCCAAGAACGCCTCCGGCAAGACTGCTCACCGGTCGCAGTGAGGTCAGGAATGCCTCCTCTTCACTGTCAAGCTCCTTTTTGAGATGCCGGGTTGCAAGAATCTTTTCCGCTGCATGGGGGCCTATTGCATCCGGCGTAATGTCTCGGTTTCCCAGTCCGGCTACAAATATCTCCCCCTCCGGAAGCAGCGGTCTCAGCTCGTCCGCAAATTCCTGCGCCATATCTTCATAAACATCACAGAAACGGCTCAGGCTGCCGCTTTCAAGGGTTATATACCTGCCCTTTCCTTTACCCATTGTGTTTCTGTAATCATCATTATCAATTATAATTTCGGTGATTCTGAACGCTTCACCGCGTTCTTTTTTACGTACCCCTTTTGGAAGTCTGTCAGCGTTTATCTGCTCTACGGCAAGATCCGATCTGAAATTCATATTAGTCTCCTTTGATTTTCCGCACGTCTTTGTTTATTACGCTGTATTTCCCTGTGTTTTTTCAGCTATATTCTTACGTTTTTAACAATTGATTTTTTCCGCAAAAAATGGTATAATTATTATTGTCTCAGTGGGCAGTTGTGCGTTGCAGCTGCCGGCACATTTTACAATGTGCTTATAATATGTATTATCCTTTGATATATTAAAGGAAAATTTCGGGAGGTGCAACAAAAATGCCAAATATTAAATCTGCTAAGAAGAGAGTTAAGGTTAACGCTACAAAGGCTGCTGCCAATAAGTCAAGAAAGTCCAATCTCAAAACTATTCTTAAGAAAGCTGATATTGCTTGCTCTACAGGAGCTGACGATAAGGCGGAGGCTATCAAGCTTGCTGTTAAGAAAGTAGATCAGGCTTGTGCAAAGGGTCTTATGCATAAGAACAAGGCTGCTCGCAAAAAGGCTCAGCTTGCTAAGAAGCTTAACGCTGCTAAGTAATTTATAAAAACAATCCCCTGAAATCTTGCGGTTCGGGGGATTTTTATTAACTATAATAATAAATTTAAGGCAATACCGTATAAATTTTTGCGGTATTGCCTTTATTCACATATAATTACGGTTTTCAAGAGCTTTAAACAGCGTAACTTCATCGGCATATTCCAATATTCCTCCCACGGGCAGTCCAAAAGCAAGCCGTGAGACTTTTATTCCCAATGGTTTCAGCAGATTAGCAATATACATCGCCGTAGCATCGCCCTCAACAGTCGGATTCGTTGCCATAATAACTTCTTCCGCTTCACCCTTGGAGATCCTCGACAAAAGCTCGCGTATACGCAGTCTGTCCGGAGTTATGCCATCCATAGGCGACAACAATCCATGAAGAACATGATAAACGCCGTCATATTCGCGGGTGCGCTCAAATGCGGTAACGTCCTTAGGCGACTCAACAACACATATAATGCCGTGATTTCGCCCCTCGTCGCCGCATATGGGGCATATTTCACGCTCGGTAAGATTTTGGCAAACCGAGCAGCAGCGAACATTCTTTTTAGCGTCAATAAGAGCCTGCGCAAACTCCTCGACCGAGTTCATATCCATAGACATGACATGATACGCCAGTCTCTGCGCCGATTTCATTCCAATACCGGGCAAAGAAGCGAATTTTTCCGCCAGTATGACCAGCGGAAGAGCGTTATGGTCAGCCATTAAAACATTCCGGGAATGGATACCCCGCCTGTGATCTTGCTCATTTCGCTCTCGGTAGTAGTTTCTATGTTGTTTACAGCCTCATTGATCGCGGAAATGATAAGATCCTGAAGCATTTCTATATCCTCGGGGTCTACAATCTCAGGTTTAAGGTTAAGCGACTTTATCTCCTTTTTGCCGCTGAGAGTTACTTCAACAGCTCCGCCTCCTGCCGTAGCCGTAAATTCACGCGACTCAATATCCTCCTGAAGCTCTGTGATCTGATCCTGCATCTTCTGAGCCTGTCTGATCATCTGATTCATATTCTGTGCTCCGCCGGAATTCTTAGGTACTCTTGCTTTCATTTTTAATTTCTCCTTTATATTTTTGGCTTCAGGCTGCTCCTTTTTAGAAACTGTACGCATAGAAACTATACGGACAGATTCTTTGAGACTGTTTGGTATTTTTTGATGAAGATTGATTTTAACGCAGTCAGCGGCAAAATCCGCCTAAAGGACATGCGTAATAAAGATACCAAACAGGCTCTTAAAGCCGCCTGTATTATGCCTGATTATCAACAGCCGTTTCGATATTGCTGTTAATTGCTTTTTTTACAAGCTGCTCCGCCATAGATTTAGTTTCCTCGACAGTAGCAGTGCAGCGCGCAGAAATTCTGTATTTCTGCCCAAGAACGTTAAATATTGCCTTACTCAAGGAAACAGCGTTCTCCTTACTGCTTTTGAAAAGAGATATAAAAAACCTGTTTGGTGTGAAAATACACATCACATTTCCCTTGGACGCTGCATAAGAACCGTCAAGACTTCCTGCCACCGCAGGATTTATACGGCGAAATTCTTCCATTATCTCGTTCCAGCGAGTACACGGAGTAAGCTCATCCTCGGTTATTGTTTTTATATCAACGCGCACATTCGGCTGCGGCTCATTTTCACCGGCAGGACCGGTAGCGGTCAGAATCTCGCGTTTCCGAGAAACGCTGCGGTCACCCGCCGGCACGTTATTCAGACGGTTTTCGAGCATTTTTATCTTTTCGACAAGCTCCGAAATATCAGCAGACACCTCGCCTGACGATGCGCCGGTAATGTTTCCGCATATCCTTATAAGGGTCATTTCAAATTCAACACGCTTGTTCATAACGCGTCCCATGCGCTCACGGCAGCTCTGAAGCTGTTCAAGACGATTCATTACAATATCAAGACCGGAGCTGTCCGCAATTTTTTTCAATCGTTCCAGTTCATCCGGCATAGCCGCAATAATATCTGCCGCAGCCGCAGGAGAGGCTATCAAAAGCATAATATTTCTAAGCTGCAAAATAAGCTCCTCGCAAAGTCTCGTAAGATCCTTTGACATATCGTACAGCCTTGAAGTTATCTCCAAAGCTTTCGGAGCGTCAGAAACAAAAACGGCGTCAAGTATATCATAAAGAAAATCCCGCCCTGCGATACCTGCGGTCTGAGAAACAGTCTCAGCAGTGATCTCCTCTGAGCATACGGAGCATTGGTCGAGAAGCGACACAGCGTCTCTCATTCCGCCGTCCGCTATTTTCGCAATAAGCGCCGCGCCGTCAGAACTAAGTGAAAGCTGCTCCTTTTCTGCGATATACAGCAGTCTCGCCGCTATGTCCTTCTGTCTTATACGTCTGAAATCGTATCTTTGACACCGGGAAGCCACAGTAGCGGGCACCTTGTGTATCTCCGTAGTCGCAAGGATAAACTTAACGTACTCCGGCGGTTCTTCCATGATCTTCAGCAAAGCGTTAAATGCCGAAGCCGAAAGCATATGAACCTCGTCAATTATATATATTTTATATCTGCACCGTTCGGGCGAATAAACTGCGCCGTCACGAAGCTCGCGAATATCCTCAACACCGTTGTTTGACGCGGCGTCTATTTCTATAATATCGGTAAGGGAACTCTCGTCCGCTTCACGGCATATATCACACTCAAGACACGGATTGCCGTTCTTCATATTCGGACAGTTTACTGCCTTTGCGAGAATTCTTGCGCAGGTAGTTTTTCCCGTACCGCGCGAACCTGTAAAAAGATAAGCATGAGCAGTCTTATCGTTTTTCAGTTGATTTTTAAGAGTTTCCGTAATATGCTGCTGGGAGATAACATCGTCAAAAGTCATCGGTCTCCATTTTCGATACAAAGCCTTATACACAGCAGCGCCCCCTTCAAACTCATAATTCATGATAATGCGTTATGAATCAAAAAAATCCGGAACATAGATGTGCAGGCTGGCTGCGGCACACGAGACGATCCGCTTAATGCTGCTCGGTCTCCCGCCTGACATGGTTCACGGTGTCTTGTTGCACAGGGCCCGCACATCTATATTCCGGAATTTTCACTTATAAACAAGCGCACGATAACGCTTCGCTTATTATTATAACACACTTGCTGAGATTTGTCAAGCATAATTTAAGAACATGTTTTAGAACCGTCCGCACAAATTATGCAGGCAGCTCCTTAGAGTCTAAGAGCCTGTTCAGCATCTTTCTATGTGCGGATTTTCAAGCATGATTTTGTCGGTGACAAGGAAAAAATCCACAGGCATACTGTCGTATGGCAAGGATTTTTGACGCAGTCAACGGCATAATCTGCCGAAAAGACGTGCGGAAAAAGATACTGAACAGGCTCTAAGAGACGGACGGCATAATCTGCGGTTAAAGATGAGAGCGTGTCATTGCCTCAAACAAATAATTTTTTCATGATAAACTCTCCTTGTTTTTAGAGGGTGTTGCCTTAATTAGACCTCCTCGGGAACTAAAGTACAGCCGTATGACTAAAGATTTTGTCATATGGCAAGGCAGACGATGAAAGCATACTGTCGTATGGTGAGGAGAATAACGATGCCATATGGCAAAAGATTTAACAGATGATATGCGTTAGTTTTTGAGGAGGTCTATTATCCTACAATAGTAAGTTCCCGAAGTACGGGAGCATTTATCGGCTCGTAGATCAAACCGTCGCTGGTTACATAATAATTATTATTCATGCTGCATTTTATAAGCGCAGTTTTTTCGCCAAAAAACTTTAGCCATATAAATTCATCGTCCTCCGCTTTCATAAGATCGAAATATGAACCTAATTCAGGAATTGCATAATAGTAATGACCGTCGTTTGCGCCGCCCATAATTATATTATCGTCCATTGGATAAACGCCTATATTTTGGTTCAAATTAGACAAATCAAGAACATACCGTTCCTTTTTATTTAAGTTGTATGTGTACAAGATTGTGGAAATACTGTCGTTTGTCATGAGTGTCAGGCAATTTTCGGAAACCGCTTCCAGCTCTGCACCGCGTATTCCCGTATGCAGCAGAAAATATTCGCTCTCAATATCTGCTGTACGGTTATTGACAGTTTCGCTGACTATTTTTTCGCAGTACATTTTAGGCGGAGTTTCTCCGCTGTAAATTTCTCTCCATTCATTTGAACCGCCAATATATTCATATAAAATATATTCCTGCGATGTTTCGTTTTCCGTTTCTGTATAATTAACAAAAATCGCCATAAGCTTATCTCCGCCGTATTGATAAAACGAACTGTTGTCCGCTTTGGGGAAATCGTGAAAATCCGTAAATTCCCCGTTTTCCTCGTCAAGACGGCAAGCCGTATAGCTCTCTCCGCGAAGCATCAGCAGCCATAGACTTCCGTTGTAACACATCATGGAAAAGGGCATTTGAGAGCAAGATTCTTCGGAAATATCCGAATAACTGTAAACGCACGTATTTTCACCTGTTTTGATGGAATACCTGTAAATATCATAACAATGGCTTGAGAAGCCGCCGCAAATATTATCGTAATTAGCAATATAGTACAAATTTTCATCGTCAAGGGCTTCTGCCTCTATGCTCGGCAGAGTTGCTTCACAAAGCAGATCAAAATAACCTTTTTCAGCGTCAGCATTCGGGATTCCGCTGTAATCGTAAGCCATACTCTGCCCCTTGATTATAATTTGAGGAAGAAATTTGTCACGATTTTCAGTAAGCGCACATGGCGACTGCTTTTTTTCAAATTCGATTCCCGTCAGATCGTATGACTCCACATTTATAGGCGGCGCAGTTTCCTGCTTGTTAAGCTTTACCGGAATATCGGTAAAATCAGTTTCGTGATATTCCATAAAAACAGGCTCGGCAGGTGTTTGCTCTATCGGGTCAGACACGGCTTTGTCATTGGTTTGAGGATTGCAGGCAGTCAGAAGAACTGCTGCCGCCAAAAATGCAGTTATTTTTTTCATAATAAAACCTCCTAAAAAATAAGTTTTATAAAGCAGAGCTTTGAATGCTTTTACATATAAGTGTTTTTAAAGGGCAAAAAAGACGAAACTTTTTAAGTTAAAAATAAAAAATATATGACCGATGTGAATTTCTTTCAAATCAATTGACAATATGCCGAAGCCGTGATATAATAAATAATGTATACGCCAATGAAAGAAAACATAGAATATAACCACAGACGATGTCCCCCGCTTCTTAGTCGGAGAACATCTTTAGATTCAGTTGGAGTTACAATCTCCGACTGAATCCGGCTTACTATTGTAAGCCGTCTGCTTGTTGAAGGCAGAACTTTGAATATCATCTTTATACGGAGAATGAAATGATTAAAAGTGTAAACGGCATCAAAATCAATTACGAACAGAAGGGAGAGGGCGATATTATTGTCCTCCTCCACGGTTGGGGCAGCAATATAAAACTTTTTGCCAATCTTATCGAGCTGCTTTCAAAAAAATATAAAGTCATCGCCATGGATATGCCCGGATTCGGAGAAAGCGAAGAACCGCCCTCGGCATGGTGCGTTGACGACTATGCAGATTTCGTTATCGACTTTCTGAAAGATTATGATACAAAAAAAATAATGCTTCTTGGGCACTCCTTCGGCGGACGTGTGACGATCAAGCTCAACAGCCGAAAAACTCTGCCGTTTGAGATAACTAAAGTTATCCTCGTTGACAGCGCAGGCATACTTCCGCCGAAAACTAATAAAAAGAGCTTCCGCACGTACTACTACAAGGCAGGAAAGGCGATACTTTCAACAGGTATAGTGCAGAAGTTAGCCCCCGATGCGCTGGAGAACTTCCGCAAGAAAATGGGAAGTGCCGACTATGCCGCCGCCTCGCCGCTTATGCGCCAGGTGCTTGTTAAAACGGTAAACGAGGACTTAGAGCCGCTTTTGCCAAATATAAAGTGTCCTGCGCTTCTTATATGGGGAGTGAACGATACGGCAACTCCGCTTTCGGACGGCGAAAAAATGGAGAAGCTTATCCCCGATGCAGGTCTTGTGAAGCTTGAAAATGCAGGTCATTATTCGTTCCTTGACCAGCAGTATACATTTAACAAGGTCATGAGTTCGTTTATGAAACTTGATTAAAGGAGAATCAGATGAGTTTTATTTTATTTTGCATATATGCAGTCATAACACTGATTGCAATTATATTCTTTGCTTTGCGTGAGTTTCATATGCTCCAGCTCAACGGCTACAAAACGCCCGAGCATTCGTGGTGGATGAAGAAAAATTACAAGCGATATATTTTCCCTGTTGTATGCTTTGTATTGCAGTTTGCATCATTCTGGACGGACTTTTCAATTCCTATGGTTACGGCATTTTCACTGTTCAATTTCAGCATAGCAATAGCAAACAAACCCGGAAAGAAGTTCAAGAAGCCATTTGTTTATACGGCAAGAGTAAAGCGTATGCTTGCGACTTTCTTTATTATAATTGCGGCAGTTTTTGCAGTTTCATGGAGCATAGGTATGACGCCATGCTTATGTACCGAGTGGAGACCTTTTAATGAAGCAAGTTCGTTTATACTTGTTGGAAGCGCACTGTATCTCACGCCCATACTCGTACCGCTTGCGAATATCATCAACAAGCCTATCGAGACTTCCGTGCAGAAATGGTACATCAACGATGCCAAAAAAATCCTTGCTTCATGTCCTGATCTTCACAAGGTCGGAATCACGGGCAGCTACGGCAAAACATCCATGAAATTCTACCTCAGCGAACTGCTTTCCTCGCAGTACGAAACGCTGAAAACTCCCGAAAGCTTCAACACTCCCATGGGTGTTACGATAACCGTAAGACGCGACCTTAAGCCTACTCACGAATATTTTATATGTGAAATGGGCGCGCGCCGAGTTCACGAGATAAAAGAGCTTTGCGATATTGCAAATCCGCATGACGGCATTATTACTTCTGTAGGCGAACAGCATCTTGAAACTTTCGGTTCAATTGAAAATATTCTGAATACAAAATTTGAACTTGCGGACAGTGTTTCGGCAGTCGACGGAAAAATTTACCTCAACGGCGACAATGAACTTATCCGCAGTAAACTTGACAAGTACCCGACAGCAGTAACTTACGGACTTAATGACAATAACGACTGGACTGCGACTGATATTACAGTATCGGACAGAGGTACGGAATTTACAGTGACATCGCCTGACGGAAAATCGTGCCGATATACTACGAAACTTCTCGGCGAGCATAGTGTACTCAATCTTGTGGGAGCTATTGCCTATGCTGTTGGTACCGGAATACCTATGGAAAAGCTTGTGCTTCCTGTAAAGCGTATCGCTTCTGTACCTCACAGATTACAGCTTCTTGACAAAGGCAACGGACTTACTTTCATTGACGATGCCTATAACTCCAACCCCAACGGCTGTCGTGCCGCACTTAATGTACTGGGATTATTCGATGCCTGCCGAATCCTTGTAACTCCCGGAATGGTAGAGCTTGGCGCAAAGCAGGAAGAACTTAATTACGAATTCGGTCAGGAGGCGGCGAAAGTCTGCGATTATATCGTACTTGTCGGCAAAAACCAAACTCTGCCGATTTTCAACGGCATAAAGGATTCGGGCTATAACATGGAACAGGTTTTCGCTGCGGATAGCCTCAACGAAGCGCTTGCAAAAGTAAATGCATACCAAACAAACAAAAAGAAGATAGTTCTTTTGGAAAATGATTTACCTGATAATTATTGATATTCCCTGCATAAATCGGCAAGCCACAAAACAAAAACAGGAGGTTTTATTTTGATAAACGGTGCTTTATTCAGAGATGCAGTTATTTCTGCCGCTATTACCATAAACAACAGAAAACGGGAAGTTGACGAACTTAACGTATATCCCGTACCCGACGGCGATACGGGTACGAACATGTCCATGACAATAGGAAACGCCATAGACGAGCTTAAAAGAATGCCCGACAATGTGCATATTTCCGAAGTTGCATCTGCTGCCGCTTCAGCGCTTCTCAGAGGTGCAAGGGGAAATTCGGGAGTTATTCTGTCTTTGCTTTTCAGGGGAATGTCAAAAGGACTTTCGGGACTTTCCGAAGCCTCCTGCGAACACTTTGCAAACGCCCTTGAGCTTGGCGTACAGGCGGCTTACAAAGCGGTCATGAAGCCTGTCGAAGGAACTATACTCACAGTTTCAAAGGCCGCCGCCGAAAAAGCCAAAATTTCCGCCGTATCAACAAGCAGCGACGCACTTTTTTGGGAAGATGTATGCGGTGAAGCGGAAACTGTCCTCGCTCAGACTAAAGAAATGCTCCCCCAACTCAAAAAGGCAGGAGTTGTTGATGCCGGCGGCATGGGATTTGCAATTATCATACGCGCAATGAGCGATATTTTTGCAGGCGGAAAAATTGCCGAGCCGGAGGAAAAAACTGCCGACCGCAGCGACGATTCTTTCCGCACAGCAGTGAGCGAATACGACGGCGATATTACCTACACCTACTGCACTGAATTTATGCTGCGCAAAAACGAGAATTGTCCCGATCCGTTCATGCTTCGCGCATACCTTGAAACTATCGGAGACTGCGTCGTAGTGGTGGACGATGAAAAAATAATCAAAGTACACGTACATACGGACGCTCCCGGAAACGCTCTGCAAAAAGCTTTGGAATTCGGAGTTTTCCTCAACGATCCGCGTCCTAAAATTGAAAATATGCGTATTCAGCACGAAAATAAAGTAAGAGAAGCGCAGGAACTTCAGGCTGGCTTTACTCCTGCCGAACCCGAAAAAGAATTAGGTTTCGTAGCTGTTGCGGCAGGTCACGGTTTGGTTTCACTGTTTGAGGATCTCGGTGCAGACGTTGTCGTAAAAGGCGGTCAGACCATGAATCCATCCACAGACGATATTCTCCGTGCTATTCTGTCAACTCCGGCAAGAACCGTATTCGTACTCCCGAATAATAAAAATATAATCATGGCGGCAGAACAGGCAGTTAAGCTTACCGACCGAAACGTATGCGTACTCCAGACGCGTACCATACCTCAGGGCATCTCAGCTATGATGGCATTTGACGAATGCGCCGATTTGTCGGAAAACCGTATAAATATGACAAAGGCGTTTGAAAAAGTATCTACGGGACTTATAACCTTTGCAGCACGCGATTCCGAGTTCGAGGGACATTCTATTAAGGAAGGCGAGATCCTTGCGCTTGACAACGGCAAGCTTTCCTTTACGGATAAGGATATTGCGAGGGCGGCTTTAAAGCTTGTAAAGAAACTTGTAAAAAGCGGCGCAAGCTACGTTACAGTTATTTACGGCTCGGATGTTACCGAAGAAAATGCAGAAGAACTCCAGCAGCTTCTGCAATCAAAACTCAGCGACAAAATCGAGGTTATTCTTGTTAACGGCGGACAGCCTGTCTACTATTACATCATATCGGTAGAATAATAATCTTTATTCATATGGAAAATCTGCGGCTATACTATGAACAAAATTCTGATTATACTTGCAGACAGCTCTTAAAACGTACTCACGGACATGTAAAAAACATATCTGTGAGTGCATTTTTATTTTAAACCGTTTGAAAATCCTTTTCATTATCGTATTCATCTGTACCGAATGCGCTCTCGTCTTCCGGAATCCATGCTCGTCCGAATTTTGTTTCCTTAAATAAGGCAGCAAGTCCGGTTATCTGTTTCAGACGCAAAACCTCGTCTGTATCCATACCGAGGTGCTTTGCGATCCATGCATCGGAACGTCCAAGTTCATGAAGCTCCTTTATTATATTGCTCATAAGATCAACCCCGTGAGAACCTCTTGCCCGATTGTGCCGAACTGTACTTGCCATTCTCTGTGCCAGCGGTTTATTTATAACAGTTACAGGAAGCATTCCCTCTTCCCTTTCATAAATATCAGGATGCTCATTCATTACCCTGTACCTGTGGAAACCGTCCACTATTACGTACAAATCTTCCTTTTTTGAATAATAACAGACGATCGGCATTGTATAGCCGTCCTCCTTGATACTGTCGTAAAGCAGTTCAAGTTCCGGCGGAGCTACCGCATTTGGATTATATGTATTAGGCTTGATTTTCTCAATCGGCACAGCTATCACATTGTATGCCGGACTTATGAAGTTCGCTTCCATTTATAATTCCTCCAAGCTTTTATACTTCTTTTTTATTTTTTCTATTCTTTCGCGCTGTTTCTGTGTTTCCGAAAAACCCATATACTTACAGGCATGGTCGTTTTTTAAAATACATATACACATTCTTTTCCAGCTTGGAATGTCTTTGGTCGATAAAATATCGTCCGTATCATCCGGTATGCTCCCAACAAATATAACTCTTGATTTTTTGTCCTTTGTGTAATTGGAAACACCGTTTCTTTTAATTTTGTAGCCGTGTTCAATCAATTCGCGTATAGCTTCTTCGTCCAGACCTCCTCCTTTTTCATGCCAAAATTTCATAGATGTGTTAAAACGCTCAATGTAATTTTTACGTATACGTTTCGGAAGAGTACTCAACAGAAATTCGGTATATGATTTCCAGGTATGATCTTTCGGAAGCTTTATACTTCGATAAGCCATGGCTTTCGTTCTTCCGTATATAGCCGTAAAATTAACTCCCTTAACGCGTCCGAGAAGCTTGACCCACATCTGTGGATCAAGAACTCTGTACAGATGCAGACTTTCCTTTGCATAATCGTTAAACGGTGAAGCGACACGCATTTGATTTGGTTTTAACCCCGCCTTATAATACAAGTCGTACAAAGGATTATAATCATATCCAAAACGGCAATTTGCAGTCCATACGTCATTAATTGTCCAATCGTACATGGGAGAAGCGCACCATACGTCCTTGAACATTTTTGAGATCCAGCAGGTTTTGTTATATCCGTATTTTTTGTTGATAAAAGCGCTGTATCTCTGAAGCGATTCTGAAGATCTCAGTCCTAAAAGACATATCGTTTTGCCGCCGCCGTGTACTTCGCGGTACCAGCGTCCGAACTGCTTTGCAAGCTTTTCCTGATGCATTTTATACTGATAGTAATAAAACGGGTTATTCTGCAAATTTATTACATAAGGCTTTTGCGGCATTGGACGCACCCATATATCCTCCAACTTATCATCCCACGGATACCAGTACATTTCATAGCTGCTGAGGGCGGTTCGGGTCGCCATGGGAAGACACACCCAATACGGATCGATAAATTCAAGATTTTTTTCAAATGTTTTTTCAACATACTCTGTAGTTACCGAATACTGAGCTTCAAAATCCTGATGAAATACTCCTATACGCCTGTTCAGATTATGATTTTTTACATAGTCAAGTACAAGATTCAAAAGAAGTCCGCTGTCTTTTCCTCCGCTGAACGATATGTATATATTTTCGAACTCTTGAAATATGTATTCCATTCTGTTTTGAAACGCTTCGTAAACATCAATACTTAAATAGTGTCTTATCATTGGAACATTTCACCTCCATTATTAAATTATACAACTATTTTCTATTTTTTGCAAGAATATAATGACGAATTTGCTCGAATTGTAATTATATTAACCTTTTCCCGCAAAAAAACGCAGAGTAAAAAGCAAAATATTGTCAATGTTTGTCGTATTATGTACAAAAATAGCTGCCTTTAAAAAGGCAGCTCATATTATTATGCTATTTCATACTCAAAAGCTTTCTCATCATAATAATGTCGAAACTGTCAATTACGCCGTCTTCATATAAATCGCCGGCTTTCCAATCTTCAAGTTTTTCACCGTTTCCGAGAAGCCAATTTGAGAGCGCCACAATATCCGCTATACTGAATTTACCATCGGCATTTACATCACCCGGTACGCTGTTTTCCTTTGTTTCAGGAACTTTCCAGCAATCGTCGTCAACGATAAGGCAGAGCATTTTTATAGTATCGCCATAATAAACATCGTCTCCGTAATTCAGAACGACATCTCGTATTTTATCGTGCCATTCCTTATCTTCCGAACATTTGGCGGAAATCAAAAGCGGTGCGGTAAAACAGAGATCATTATAATCTTCTATTGCCGTTCCGGCGGGGGTATAGCCTGCTTTGATCTCCCATGGATCACCGTTCGCAGCATTCGTCATAAATGAATTTACAGTTTTGGCAAATACAAGCGCATCTGTATTTCCGTTTATCAGAAAGTCCATACTGATGCGCCAAGGAGTACGGCAGCTGTTGTAGTAATAATTTCCGTCATTTGCGCTTTCAAGAAAATCAGACGGCGCAGGTATATATTTTCCGTCTGAATTCCTGATAACGAAATCGGGCAGAATTCCCGTTCCGTATTCAGCAACTATGCCGTTAATGATCCCGTATGTCGCATCATAAACCTTCAGCCAATTCTCGTCTCCCGTTACCTCGGCAAAAACAGGGAAATACTGAACAATGAAATCCGAACATCTTACTGCCGAATAATATTTCTCCGTCTTATCACATTCCGATACCCAGTCCCCGAGCGTTATTGTCCAATACTCGTGATTGACTTCATATTTCATAATGTCGTTTATGACGGCTTTCGCTTCGGAGAGATAATCGATCTCACCGCCGCTTCCCCATACAGCGTCAGCTATAAGCAACGCGTAGGCAATATCAATATCACCGTCCGATGCAGAATCACAGAAACCGCCGGTCATGCTTCCATCATTTGCGCCGTCTATCAAAGCCGTTCCGTTGTCGCACTGCTGCCACGACATAAGATTCGCGCCTATATCGCTTGGATGAGCTTTAAAATAGCGGTACATTCCGTCAAAATAAGACTTTGCTTTTTCATCGTATTCCGCCATGCTCGCCATTATAAGCATGCCATAGCCATGAGCCTCTGAAACGGTTACAGGTACTGAATAATTTCCGCCGCTGTACTTTTCTTCACCATAGTAAACGTAATACTGCGCTTCATCAGTAACATAATCATCTTGCGCAAGATATTTTTCTTTCCACGTTTCATAAAAACCGAGAGTATCCTCGGATATACGTTTTTCCTGTAAATCAGCTCCGTGGCATGTACTTATTGGAATACATGAAAATGAAAAAACAGACGCCGAAAGCATAATTGTACAAAAATTTTTTATTAATTTCATTTTAAGCCTTCTTTCTTAGATAATTTTTTGCTTTTCTAAAATTCGTATGGAAGCTTCTTGTATTCGCCGAGAAGATATCGTACCATGACCTTTGCGTCAGCTTCGGTAATTATACCGTCCCGGAAACAGTCCGCCGCTTTAAGCTGGGCGTCATTCATATAAACAGGGATATTGCTTTTGCTCTTGTAAATGTACTCACAAAGATACAAATAATCGAAGCTGTCAATCACTCCATCGCCGTTTACATCTCCATCAGCCTTGGGAACTACCTCATAATCTGCCGGCAAGTATTGCCCCTCAAGAACCTGATCGGTTTCAACAAATATCTGCTCCCAATACCAGCCGTGTTCGCTGTCCCTGTCATAGATAGCGCCCACGCCTGTGTGTGTCACATTGGGGTTAAGGATATTATTTCTATGCTTTTCCGAATCCATCCACCTATTGAATACCTTAGCTGCCGTATCATAACCGTAGGCAATGTTCTCGGCAGCAAAAAGATAATCAACGATTGATGTATCAATATAAGAACTGAATTTTTTTCCGCCTGACGAGTGTTCAAAATCCTTGACAAGTTCATTCTTTCTGATGTCGGAAATTTTGTTGAGATAGGGAACTACGTAAAGAGGTGCAGCGCCGTTTTCTTCTCTCGCTTCGTTTACAAGTACAGCGAGTTCGTTAGCTAAGGAATCAAGTTCTTCCAAACTGTATTCTTCTGCTGAGAAAGAGTAGTCAGCAGATAAAAATATTATAGCTGTCAGAATGGCTGAAACGCTTACAAATTTTTTAATCAGTTTAATTGCTGCTGTCATAAAGAGTCACTCCCGTCAAGCGATAAGATTTACTTTGAAATATCGGGCAGTTTTGCGAGAATTTTAGCATCGAGCTTTTGAATTGCAAGCGCATCGCTGGGAAGAACTCCGTCGCCGGGATCGCAGCAGTCGGCGTTCAGGCTGCCCACAGCGGAAAGTCCATATTTGTCAGGATTTCCGAGAGCCTGCAATATCGCCGTAGAATCGGCAATAGTAACCTTTCCGTCGCAGTTTGCATCGCCTAAAAGCGAAATCTTAACGTCCGCGTCTGTAGCATCGGGTTTAGTTGACGGCGCGGAAGTCGGTTCAGGAGGATCGGTGGGGGAAGGATTATCGCTGTCAACGGGTCTGCCATCGGCAATAGTTCCGCCATCAAGGTTACTTCCCTCGGTTTTGGAATAGCTTGAATAAAATTCATTTAACGAAAGTCCGTTCGCACCCAAGGCGACCTGATGATCGAGACCGATATATTTTCCCGTAGTCTGAGTCTGCCACAAGGACGGCTCGAAAAGTCCGTACTTCTCATCGTCCCATGTAAGGAAATCTGTACCGAGAAGTCCGCCCGTATCGCCGGAGTTCGGATTCAGGCACCAAAATGTGTGATTGATGTGATTGTCGATCATATAGTCTCTGAGCAGTTCCATCCACTTCTGATTCTTTCCGCCGTCCATATGACCTCCCCATTCGCCTATCAACAGCGGAGCGATGTCCTTATCGTTGATATACGCCCATGTATCGTACCAGTAGTCGTCAAGAAGCGTCTGAGTTGTGAAATCCTTGTCAAACCACGTCTGCGCGTAAACCGATGGACCGTAGTCATGGGGAGAATAAACTATCTGGCTTGTTCCGCTGTCGGGGACAACGGGAAAATCCTTTACACCCCTGAGGTTGCCGCCCCACCATGCGCCGTACCACGGAGATTTATCGGCGGGAGCGTCCCATATATCGGGAGTATCGTAGGTGAAACCCTTTTCGGTTTTTGGGTACTGTTCAACGCCCTCGATCATGATAAGAGCATGTGGATTGACTTCGAGAATAGCGTTAGCGCATTTAGTAGCAGCATAAGCCCAGTTGTTCTCATCGGTCGATCCGTCCCACTTTGCAATATCCGTCGGACATGCGGCATCGTATGCACGTTTGCCGTGAGGTTCGTTTTTCAGGTCGTAGCCAAGCAGCGTATCGTCATTTTTGTATTTATCGGCAAGCCATACAAGCGTTTCTATCCAAAGATCGGTAGTTATTCCTGCTTTTCCGTACCACAGCTCATAGTTATGACCGGAGTTGTCGGAATGAGGACTGTGAATGTCAATAAACGCTTTAACGCCGTACTTTTTGCACTTCTGCATAATAATATCAAATATCTGCATGGAGTCCTTGAGGGTCTTGCCGTCCTCAAGAACGAAATCACGGTTTATATCGCCGTATTTTCCGGCGGGAGTAATTGTTCCGTCCTCACCGATCTCATCCTTTGGCGGATTATATGCTGCCTGAACAGAGCTTACGGGATCGGGCGAGCCCTCCATCCACGATTCGAGAAGCTCGGATGAAATAGGGAAACGGATAACGTTTATACCATGATCGGCGGCAGCCGACAGAAAAACGTCAATATCGGCGGCATAAAGACCATGAGGAACGTTTTCCGAACAATTAAGTCCGAACCAGTTGGCGCCTGTAAGCCATACTTCGTTGCCGTTCATGTCGTAAAGACGGCTTCCTTTGGCGTGAAGCCAGTCATCGTTGCAGTCGTCAACGGCTAAAGCCGATTCGGACGGTTCAATAAAAGCGTTTAAAGCGGATGATGTGCCTGCCGCGGCAACAGCCATTACCGAGGCTAAAGCCGCAAAAATTCTTGTTATTTTTTTCATAGCTGATTCCCTCTCAATCGAGCGCAGCATATTTTTCTCTGCACTCATGTTAATATCATCTTAACATTTTTCATGCGCTTTGTCAATACAAAAACATAAATTTTCCACAAAAATCTAAGGCAGCAAGACTTTGCACTCCACTGTGAAACCGAAAAATGTCTTGCTTGACATAAATCCGCATATATGCTATAATATGGAGGAATACTACAAGAGCAAAAGTCTGCTCTGAAAAGCTCTGAAAAGAAAGGATACCGAATAATGTCAGAAAAGATAAATCAGATAAGGGATATGCTTTTTCGGCGGTATATAGCCCATGAAATAGCTAAATCCATGCAGCTTGACACCAAAAGAAACAAAGTGATCTGCTGCGATTTTATCGTTGAAGCCGATACCTCTCCGCAGGATGAATTTGAGCTTTTTAAATATCTTTACGAAAACGGCAGAGCTGATTTCGAACCTTATTACATTATAAACGAAAAGTGCGCCGCTTACAACGAAATAAAGACAAAATACGGCGATAATATTATTCCCTATGCTCCTGAAAAAATAGTGGAGTTCGCCTTTTTTATGAAAGATCTTTTCAAGACGGTAAAATTTATCTGCGGCGGATTTCAGGTTCTTCATTCGCTTCGTATCGGCATTACCGAAGCCGTCAAGCGCAGTCCCTATGTATATTCATTTTTTACGCAGCACGGTATTACTTTCTTTAAGGACGACTTTATTTCACAATCCTCCTACAGCGCCTTTTTATTCGATAAGCTTATGATAAGCAACGATTTCGAGAAAAAAATTTTTATGGAACGCGCATGCTATACCGAGGAGAATCTTGTTAAAAACGGTCTTTTTCGCTGGGATCTGCTCAGCGCGGATAATGCGGAATCAAAAAAAGTTATTTTCATTTATTTTACTCACCGCCGCTATCTTAAAAATATCGAGGACTCCGAACTGAAAAATACGGTTTATGTTCGGACTATCGCAGGCTTTCTTGAAAATCCACGTTTTAAGAAGTTTGTGGAGGAAAACGGATATACACTAAAAATAGCTCTGCATCACAGCGTTCTTCAGGTATGCGGAAGCGAGCTTCTGAACGGCGTTCAGATATTGGAAGACGACGAGATAGCGGACGCAAAAAAAGAAGCGGCTATACTCATTACCGACTATTCATCAATGTGCTTTGAAATGTGGTTTCAGCATAAGCCCTCGATATTCCTCAACATTCCCGACAGCGAGGACTGCCTGAAATACGGTCATAAAACCGATCTTGCCGAGCCGTACAGCGGTAAGGAGGAATTTATCTTCAACGTTGTGAACTCCGCGGACGAGTGTATAGACAAGCTGGAGGACTACTACCGCACAAACTTCAAGCTGAAACCTGATGAAAAAGCCAAACGAGACGCTTTCTTCTATTATAACGGCGGTTTCCGTGAACGCTTCTATAACTATCTGCGCAGCATGAAAAACGATGTGAAAAAACTCTATCAGATGCCGGTCAACACAACGGTAAGTTTTGCGCGTTTCCCTGATATTGCAACCTACGGAATAGAGATGCCGTCGCCTATAGGACGATGGATAGTCCGGAAAAAGGCGCATTTCAGCTTCTTTGTGCCTTCAAACAAAAACGACCTTGCCGTTCAGATCTACTATGAGCCTTATTACTATTATAAACAGTACAGAATAGGTACAAAAGTATACGTAAACGGCAGGCTGATGCTGAATGAGGAGATATTCCGCAGGAAAAACGGTTATATTATCCTTGATATTCCAAAGTCGTATATCGGTTCCGACAATAAGGTTGAAATAAGTTTTAAATTTACTCACGTTTATCCGAGAAGCAGACTGAAAACCGGCGCAGTCGGAGATGAACGGTATTTATCCCTGCGGCTGCTTGAAATGGACATATACGAAAGAAACGGCAGCTACGCCTCGGCAGAAAATCAGCTTGAACAGCTGCGCGCTGCCCGTGAGCTTATTCAAGAAGAAACCGAATCACAGAGGAGAGAATAAATGCTGCAAAAATTAACTGACCAAGTACGGCAGGCAAAGAAATATCAATTTCTTTTTTCGGAGCTTGTCAAACGTGATTTCAAGAAAAAATACAAGCGCACGATTCTCGGAATGTTCTGGAGCATTCTTTCACCGCTGCTTCAGCTTGCTGTAATGGCGGTTGTGTTTACAAAATTTTTCGGCAGAAATACCGAGCATTATATCATTTATCTTTTTTCAGGAAATTTGATCTTCTCGTTTTTCAAAGAATCGACCAACGGCGGAATGCACGCTCTTATGTCAAACGCTAATATTATAAAAAAAATAAACGTACCGAAATATCTGTTCATGCTATCAAAGGAAGTTTCCTCCTGTATAAACTTCGGATTAACGCTGATAATATATTTTATTTTCGTTGCCATAGACGGAATTCCGTTTTCGTTCAGATTCTTTCTGCTTCTGTTCCCCGTAGCATGTCTGCTTATATTTAATATAGGAGTGGGATTTATCCTGTCGGCGCTGTTTGTGATCTTCAAGGATATACAATATCTGTACGACATTTTTACTCAGCTTCTCATGTACCTTTCAGCAATTTTCTATACCGTAAGCATATATCCCGAAAAAATACAGAAGCTGTTCTATCTTAACCCTGTATACGTCTATATCACGTATTTCAGGCGTGTCGTTATAGACGGCGTTATCCCGGGGATAACATATCATCTGCTGTGTATCGGATATGCAGCGGCTGTTCTCATTATCGGAATGACTATATATAAAAAGTATAACTACAAATTCATGTATTATATATGATTTGTGTTCGCGGCGGAATAGGTGACTATATGAAAAAAATCGAACTTAATAATGTTTCTGTATCTTATATTGTCGGAGATTTTACTAATATCGGACTGAAAGACGTTATTATTCAGAAAATTAAGGGAACTTATGTACAGAAGGAATTTATGGCTTTGAACGATATTTCATTTTCCCTGAATGAGGGAGAGCTTCTGGGAATTATCGGTACCAACGGAGCCGGAAAGTCTACCCTCTGCAAGGTCATTTCGGGAATTATGAGACCTACCGCCGGAACTATGGCTGTCCGCGGCAGCATCGCTTCCCTTTTGGAGCTTGGAACCGGCTTTGACGGAGATCTGACAGTCAGAGAAAATACTTTTTTAAGAGGCGCGATGCTCGGCTATACCCGTGAATTTATGAATCAGACCTATGACAGCATTATCGAATTTGCCGAGCTAAAAGAATTTGAAGACAGAAAGTTCAGTCATCTTTCTTCGGGCATGAAATCAAGACTTGCTTTTTCCATTGCGTGTCTTGTAAAACCCGAAATACTGATACTCGACGAGGTTTTGTCAGTCGGCGACGGAGCATTCCGCAAAAAGAGCGAAAAGAAAATGCTTGAAATCATAGGCGGCGGCGCGACAACTTTACTTGTTTCTCACAGTCTTGCACAGATACGCCGAATGGCTACAAAAGTACTCTGGCTTGAAAAGGGAAAACAGATCGATTTCGGTGAAACAAAGGAAATATGCGATAAATACGAAGAATATCTGAAAAAGAAATAGGTGAAGGTATGGAGATCACACGGAAATTTAAATGCCCATGCTGCGGATATTTTACCCTTGATGAGGAAGGAAGTTACGATGTATGTCCCGTATGCTTTTGGGAGGACGATGAAAGTCAGGTGCGCGACCCCGATATGGCAGGCGGAGCAAACAAAGTCAGCCTGTCCGAAGCAAAGGAAAATTATCTGAAATACGGCGCATGTATGGAAAAATATACTCCGTTTGTAAGAGAACCGCTTGACGAAGAAAAAACAGCCGCGATTTTATATGATGAAATATAGCCGACTTACTTGAAATTAGGGCAAAAGCTCTCTGTTCCAAAGTCATACGCTCATAAAAAAGTAAAGCCCGAAAGCATTTTGAAACTGCTTTCGGGCTTAGTTTATTCTATTAATCTCCTTAATTAACACAAATCATACTTCGCTACCCTCATTTTCTCTTAGCCAATTAATATATGCTTCTCTCCCCAAATGCTTATCGACATCTCCGCAAAGATGAAAACCATTTTCATCTACCTCAAAGCGAAGGGGAGCTTTATATATTTCAGATGTATCTATGTTTCCTATTACCGGCAAATCGCTTTTATTTCGATTTGTATATATATCAATACAAGTCTTTAATCTCCAAGGAATGAAAACGCCATCTTTTCGCTTAAAAAATTGCTGAAATATGAGAGGTTTTAAATCGTTAGAATTAATATCCTGAATCATAACCTCATATTTGAATATAAGGGGAGTTATCATTATATGGCATAACGGATACGACCAATTTCCCGGCTGAAGTTCAATTTTTTCCGGAGTACTCAAAACAACAGCAATTCCATAAAAATCAGGTTCAGGATTAGTTCTTATAACATCCCCTTTACGTAATAAACTATACTTGCTTTTCTTTTGCATATTATCACCTGCAATTAGTATACTCCGATTTATCTTAATAGGATCGTACGTCAAAAGAACTGTTATTTCCCAAATTTTTACAAATACCGCACTAATAGGCAGGGTTTTTTCTTATTTGAATGCAATTAATTAAAAGACGCATGATACACAAGGTATAACAGTATCAATCCACTATTTTCTTATAATTTTCCTCTTCCTCTTTTTCCTTTGCGAGCTTTTTTGCTTTTTTGGCGGAAAATGATGCGGTCTTGCGGCTTTTTGCCATAAGCGCCACAGCAAATACCATAACTGCAAGAATAAGACCAACAGCAACTATCAAAAACGCCAAAGATTTAAGATCCTTGTCAACTGCGGATGAAGAAATCTTGTTTTCCTTTGCATACTTCGCTCCGGCAGATTTTGTAAACACGCTTAAAGCAAAACCGTCTTTAAGTACATATTCTCCCGAATCGTTAAGCTCAAAGCCGAAAGCGTTGTTTCCCACGGAAGTAACGCTTTTCGGGATAGCGGCTTTTTCAAGCGATGCGCAGTTCACGAAAGCTCCCTCTCCTATGGTTTCCGTGCCCTCGGGAATTATAACGCGTTCAAGCTTAGTGCAGTTATAGAACGCTCCGTCTCCTATCTCACGAAGCGTTGTAGGAAAATCAAGAGTTTCCAGTGATGCGCAGTTTTTAAAAGCAACGGGAGAAATGGTTGTCAGCCCCTCGGAAAAATCAATACTTTTCAGGCTGACGCAGTACCCGAATGCATCATCGCCGATATGAGACAAGGAAGACGGAAGAAAAATATTTTCAATACCGGCGCATACCGAAAACGCGCCTGCGTCAATTGAAGTAACTCCGTCTGAGATATACACATCGCCGGTAAGTTTGACAGATGCCCTGCAAATATTGGTTTTTCCGCTGTTATAAAGTATACCGTCCTCAAAAACGTAGCTTTTACCGTCCCCTACGTCAAAACTCTCAATTGAGCTGCACTCTGCAAACGCCATAGGCTCGATAACGGAAAGTTCGCCCGAAAGTCCGACCTCCGCCAGCTTGGAACAATTATAAAAGGCGTATGAGCTTATCGTATTTACGGAATCCGGTATATCTATCGACTCAAGGTTTGTACAGCCCATAAATATTCCGTCGGACATGACTTTAAGGCGTGATGGAAGCTCTACTTCTTTCAGCGAGGTGCAGCCTGCAAATGCGCTGCTGCCTATTTCCGTAATAGTATCGGGAATAGTAAGTTTTGAAATATATGTGCAGTTGGCAAAGGCTTTGTCGGCAATTGCCGTAACCGCATAACCGTTTCTAAGCTCGGGCAGTTCTTCAAAAACAGCTTCGGGATTGCAGCTGGTTATGGTGTACGAGCCGTTTACCAGTTCATAATAAAACGTTCCGTCCGAGAGCTGTTCTTCCGCTTGAAGTGAGCCTACGCCGTATACGGCGGCAGGAACTGCGGAAAATAAACATAATGCCGCCGCTGCTGCGGAAATTATTTTTTTAAGATTCATCGGAGTTTTCCTCCTTAATTTTTTTTGAACTTTCAGCTCTTTTTTCAGCAGCCTTCGCCTTACGTACGGCGGCAGCTTTTGCTTTCTTCTTTCTGCTTATGCCTTTTCCCGTAATAATTCCCGCGGCAGCCAGTATTACAGCGGCAACAGCTCCGAGTACAACATACATAAATGTTTTATCGACATTTTTACTGCCGACCGCAACTGTGTCCGTTACGGTTTTTATACCGCATGCTTCGGCATACTGCATTGCCATAGAATCCTTTTCAACATACATTTTAAAGCCTTCCATAACGGAATATGGCATTACGACGCTTTCCCCCGACATTGCATAGCTTGCCATATTATTCTGAATATCAGCCGCAAGCTCTTCATCGTAATTGTAGCCGAATGCGTAGTCTCCGATATATTCAACTTCTCCATACACTCGTATACTCTTCATTTCCGTGCAGCCAAGAAACGCATTTTGTCCTACAGATTTAAGAGTTTTCGGGAGCTTTGCCTCGATAAGTGCAGGACAGCCCTCGAATGCGTAATCTCCGATAGTTTCAACAGCTGTCAGCTTTACCTTTTGAAGATGTTCGTTATAACAAAACGAAGAAGGCGCAAGCTCTTTAACGGTATCGGGAACTGTAAATTCCTTATTTTCGCAAGCCTGCGGATAAGCGATAAGACGCGATCTGTCTTTATTATACAATACTCCGTCTTTCGAAGAATATTCGCCGCTTCCGTCAGTAACGGTTATATATTTCAGAGAACTGCATCTTAAGAACGGCTCGTCCCCTTCAATAAGTGTACATCCGCCGGGAATGGTAATGCTTTCAACATACTCTGAAAAAGCATCCTCCCCTATCTTTTTTACAGTTTCGGGAAGAACGATATTTGCCGCTCCGCAGCTCTGAAAAGCTCCATAATATACGGCGGTAATAGAAACTCCGTCCATTTCGGCAGGTACATTAACGGTATCTTCTATCGAGGTACAGTTTGTTATGTAACCCTCTCCGTCAATAACCGCATACTCAAAGTCTCCGAAAGGCTTGGCATTCAGAGCTTCATAGGCAACCTGCTTTTCATAAAGCTCCCTGTTCATAAAATTAAAATCATTATAATAATCGTATTCGGAATCTGTGTCCTTAGCATAGCGTGATGCTGCCGAATCATTGGAACCTACTATCGTAAAGCCTTCTACAGCATTTTCGTTTTCATCGTAACCAAAAGCCGAATAACCGATAGTCTGGACAGTATCGGGAATTACGATCCTTTTCATAGCGGTGTCCATAAAGGCGTTCTGACCGACTTGACGAAGCTGGGGAGGCAGAGTTACCTCCGCAAGGCTTTTGCAGTTCATAAACGCTGCAAGTCCGATAGATTCAGTTGCATCAGAAAAAATCACATCTGTGAGTACGTCGCAGCCTACAAAAGCCATAATAGGGATTTCCGCAATGGAAGTTCCCCCCATATCAATGGAGATCAAGTTCGGATTAAAGCTGAAGCAATGGCGATTAAGGGTATTGACGCTGTCGGGAATATTTATTTCTTTAAGAAGCGTATCCGAGAGCGCTGCCGTACCTATCTCCTCCACACCATCGGGAATCGTAAAAGATTCGCCCTTTTTAGACGACGGATAATTAAGAATGCTTTTCATATCCTTTGAATAAAGCACACCATCAACAGCGGCGTAATGTTCGCTGTCCTCATCTACAATTATTTCTTCAAGAGTAAGACATGGCGCAAAAGGATTATCCGCAGAAATATATACAATATTGGAATGAATAGTAATTTTCTTTGATTTGCAGTCCAAAAAAGCATTTGTATCTATTTCCGTAACGGGAACTCCGTCAAAGCTCTCGGGAACGTCAATTTCCGCATCTGTTGAAGAACAGGCGGTTATGTGAGCATTTCCGTCCTCGTCGATAATATATTTAAAGTCCCCCGAAGTCAATTCCTCGGTTTCATCGGTCTCTGTGCCGGTTTCGTCATCGGAAGTCTCGTTCGTATCGGAAACGGCTGAGCTTTCACCCTCTGCGAAAACGGTTGCAGACGGAAAGGCAGCCGACAGCGAAATAAGCATACACAAAGCCAAAGCGGCTGTTTTATTATAATATTTCATGTTTTTATCCTCGATTCGAGTTTTGTTTTCTACTATTATACCATAATTCTATGCCGATTGCAATAAATTTCACTAAGTTTTCATAGGAAACTCATCAAAGCTTTGTTTTCAGCATGAAGGTAATTTATGCCAATAAGCGAGTTATGTGAATTTTCAGAAATGAGTGGACATTAGCCATACTTTGTGATATAATAAAAATAAGAACATGTTTGAACCTGTCTTAATAAGATTTGCGCGTGGATTTTGAGCAAATTTTGTCGAGGACAAGGCAAAATTCCACAGGCGCTAAAAGACCGCAGCGGACAGAACTTTCAGAAACCGGGAGGTGAATCATATGGCTGCCGATCTGTTTTCTGATATTGAATATTTAAAAGGCGTAGGAAAAGCTAAAGGTGAAAAATACCGCAAACTGGGGATAACTACTCCATATGAACTTCTGTATCATATTCCGAGGGATTACCTCGATTTCCGCACTTACGTACCTATTTCACAGGCGGAAATTGAAGCTCACAACGTTCTTAAGCTTACCATAACTCACAAGCTTCCGCCGAAAAGAATAAAAAACGGACTTGTTGTATGCCATGCTGCCGCTACTGACGGTATTGACGATATTCTTGTGGTGATATATAATAACGTCTACAGCTTTCATGCCTTGAAAGAGTTTCAGACCTACTATATGTACGGAAAAGTCACCGGAGGATTTACACGGCGTGAGATCTCATCGCCGATATATATTTCCGCCGATTCACCGGAGCTTATTCAGCCGCTTTATAAGCTTACCCAAGGACTGGCGGTCAACGCTGTCCGCACGAATATGAAGCAGGCTCTTGAGATCCTGCAAAATGCTCCTTTTGAAACGTTTCCCGAACATATCAGAAAAAAGTACGATCTTCCCGATCTTGTATGGTCGCTGAAAAACATACACTTTCCCGAAAGTATTAAATCTGCCGAATATGCGCGCAGACGAATAGCCTTTGAGGAACTTCTGAAACTCCAGCTCGGAATGCTCATGCTTAAGATCCGAAGAAAAAAATCCTCCGCTTTTATTATGAACAGCTCGCTGTCTATGGCTGACTTTTACTCGGCGCTCCCCTTTCAGCTTACCGATGGACAGTCAAACGCCGTAAATGAAATTATTACAGACCTTTGCAGCGGTTCTTCAATGAATCGTCTATTGCAGGGCGATGTCGGAAGCGGCAAGACAGCCGTTGCCGCCGCCGCATGCTGTTTTGCCGCAAAAAACGGTTTTCAGTCGGCGATAATGGCGCCGACTGAAATTCTTGCCGTTCAGCATTTCAAGACCTTTCAATCATTTCTCGCCCCCCTTGGTATAAAAGTCGCTTTGCTTACCGGGTCGATGACGCAGAAACAGAAAAGCGAAATACGCAGACAGCTTATTTCAGGAGAAATAAACGTCATTGCAGGTACTCACGCTATTATTCAGAAAGACGTTGAATACAAGGCGCTTGGGCTTGTTATCACAGACGAACAGCATCGTTTCGGCGTATCGCAAAGGGCGGCCCTTGCGGAAAAGGGCAATTCGCCTCATCGTCTGATAATGTCCGCTACGCCTATTCCCCGAACTCTGGCTCTTAATATTTTCGGAGATCTCGAAGTAACGAGCATACGACAGCTTCCAAAAGGCAGAAGTCCCGTAAAAACTTATGCTGTTACCGGAAAAAAACGCGAGGGTGCGTTCGGATTCCTCCGCGCAAGACTGGACGAAGGCAGGCAGGCTTATATTGTTTGCCCTATGATAGAAGATTCCGAAAGCGAGCTTTTCGCCGTTAAATCCTATGCGGAAAACGCCGCCTCAACCACGCTCAAAGGCTATTCCACAGCTCTGCTGCACGGCAAAATGAAGCCCGCCGAAAAAGAAGCTGTAATGGAAAAATTCAGTCAAGGCGAAATACAGGCTCTTATATGCACGACAGTTGTTGAGGTAGGTGTAGACGTGCCGAACGCGGCTGTTATGATAATAGAAAATGCAGAGCGGTTCGGACTTTCTCAGCTTCACCAACTTCGCGGACGCGTTGGCAGGGGGCAGTTCGAAAGCGCTTGCATTCTTATAACCGACAATAAAAACGAGGACTGCATTCGCCGTATGAAAATAATCTCCTCTACCACGGACGGTTTTAAAATAGCTCAGGAGGATTTGGAAATGCGCGGTCCCGGAGATTTTTTCGGCAGCGCACAGCATGGTCTGCCGCCTTTGAAGATCTCGTCGGCTTCGGATATTACATCTCTTTCCGAGGACGTACGGCGATGCGCCGAAGAACTTCTCCGCATTGATCCAACGCTTGACCGCCCCGAACACAGAGCAATAAAAATAGATACTCTCAAACTCTTTAATAAAGACGTTGTAGGATAGCAGCGTGTCGCTGCATCCAACTCACGTAACCGCTCACAAGTTCGCTAAATTTTCGAAACTTAAATTATTCTCCGCGTATGTTACATTTTTTTACACAATATGATATGAGCAGCGTGTCAGCGCAGCCAAATTTACAAAAAATATTTATCAAAAATTATTTCTGCGCCTGTTGCATTTTTTTAGCTAATATGATATAATATTAGTATCTATCTTAATGACAAAATGAAAAATTATTCTTCAAGGGGTGAATTGAATGGTCAGCATTGAAAATCACATCGGGCAGATCTCCGTTTCCGAGGGATATATCACCGAGCTTGTACGCCATGCGGTGTGCAGTTGTTTCGGAGTTGCGGACGTATGCAGCGTAAGTACGTTTCGTTCCGCCGTTTCCGCTATGACAAAAGGAAAACTTTTCAAACGCAAGGGTGTTGTCGTCCGAACCGACAAGGACGGCGGATTTTCTATAGACCTCCACATAAAAGTCACTTACGGCACAAATATAGCCGCCGCCGTCAGCAGTATAACCCATAAAGTGACTTTCACCGTAGAAGAAGCTACGGATATGCAGGTAAACGCTGTCAACGTCTATGTTGACGAAATGTCTAATTAATCAATAATAAGGAGATAGTCGCATTATGAAGATCAATCTTGCCGTCCTTTTCGGGGGACGAAGCGTAGAACACGAAGTATCAATAATTTCGGCAGTTCAGGCTATGGCGAGCATGAATAAGGATAAATATAATATTATTCCGGTCTATATGACAAAAAAGAGCGAGTTTTATACAGGTGAAAAACTCACAGATATTAACAGTTATAAGGATATTCCAGCTCTTTTGAACGAGTGTACCGAGTGCGTATTCGTACGCAGCGAGGGCAAAGTACAGCTTATCCGAAGAAAAATGAAAAAATTCGGAACAAATCTTATTTCGGATATTGACATTGCATTTCCCATCGTCCACGGAACAAACGTGGAAGACGGCGCATTACAGGGCTATTTGCAAACGCTCGACCTGCCTTATGTTGGCTGCGATGTACTTGCTTCCGCCGTTGGCATGGATAAATATGTCATGAAAATACTTCTGAAAGAAGCCGGTTTTCCTGTGCTGGACTGCTGCCGCTTCGCCGCATACGATCTTGACAGGGCGGAGGAGTGCGCTGACGAGGTGGAAAAGAAATTCGGCTATCCCGTTATTGTAAAGCCTATCAACCTCGGTTCAAGCGTTGGAATCTCAAAGGCTAAGGACAGGAGCGGTCTTATAAAATCTATGGAGGACGCTTTTGCCTTTTCGGACAGAATTCTCGTTGAACCTGCCGTAGTTAAGCTAAAGGAAATAAACTGCTCTGTTGTGGGAGACAGCGAATCTGCCGAAGCCTCGGTCTGCGAAGAACCCGTACAGGCAAGCGATGAGGATATTCTCAGTTTTGAACAGAAGTATGTTGGAGGCGGAAAATCAGGCGGCAGTAAGGGAATGGCTTCTCTTAAAAGAAAAATACCTGCCGATATAAGCGCCGAGCAGGAAAATACCATTCGTACTCTTGCTGTAGACGCATTCCGATGCCTCGGCTGCTGCGGAGTAACAAGAATAGATTTTATGATAGATATGGAAACCGATAAGATCTACATAAACGAGGTAAATACTATTCCCGGCTCTCTTGCTTTCTATCTCTGGGAGCCTAAGGGAATTAAGTATACAGAGCTTCTCGAGCGCATGATACAGCTCGCTTTAAAACGTCACCGCCGGTCAGAAAAAATTAATTATACTTTCGACAGCAATATACTCTCTATGGGCGGCAGCTTCGGCTCAAAAGGGGCAAAAGGCTCTAAAATGTAAGCGGTTCAGGCATATCAACAGATCAATTTTATTTGAATCTTTTTGCTATATGCAGTGACACGGTACGCCGTGTCGCTGCAATAAATTAAATTATCTCACTATGACCAACGAACAGCATTCCGAATTTTACACTAAAGGTAAGGTGATAAAAATGACAGAAAAAGAAAAACAACAGGCCGGAGAGCTATACAACGGCGGAGATAAAGAACTTACAGCGGAAAGAACAGCCGCTAAAAAGCTCTGCGCCGAATATAACTCCGCTACATATAACGACTATCAGAAAAAAGAACGCATTCTCGACAGACTTCTTGCTCTTAGAGGCGAAAATACGTGGATAGAATCCAACTTTTTTTGCGATTACGGCTACAACATCGTTATAGGTGACAATTTCTACGCAAACCATAATTGCGTTATTCTTGACTGCGCTGACGTAGTCTTCGGAGATAACGTGTTTATTGGTCCAAACTGCGGCTTTTACACGGCAGGACACCCCATTGACGCAGAACAGAGAAACAGCGGACTTGAATATGCCAAACCAATTAAGATCGGCAGCGATGTATGGATAGGCGGAAATGTCTGCGTAATGCCCGGAGTAACTATCGGAGACAACGTAGTTATCGGCGGCGGTTCTGTAGTGGTAAGCGATATTCCATCAGGAACGGTGGCTGTCGGCAACCCATGCAAAGTGATAAGAAAAATCACCGATGCTGACAAAATCAAATAATTTGCTTATAATGTCAAAGGCGACATTTATAAATACAATTAATCAAAAGGACGGTAGAGAAAAATGTTTGAAATTCTCGAAAAGAAAAGTCTCAACCCGACTGTCACGCTTATGAAAATAAATGCTCCGCGAGTTGCCAAAAAGGCAGAGCCGGGACAATTTATTATTCTGAGAACTGACAGCGACGGCGAGCGTATTCCCCTTACAATTGCAGATTACGACCGCAGTAACGGTACGGTAACAATTATTTTTCAGATAGTAGGAGCTACGACGGAAAAACTAAATCACATGAACGAGGGCGATCGTCTTAACGATTTCGTAGGTCCTCTCGGACGCGCTACAGAAACCGAAGGCTTGAAAAAAGTAGCGGTCGTAGGCGGCGGAGTCGGCTGCGCGATCGCATACCCGGTTGCAAAAAAACTCCATGAACTGGGCGTTGAGGTTCACTCTATAGTCGGTTTCAGAAACGAGGAGCTTGTTATCCTTGAGGACGAATTCAAGGCTGCTTCATCAAAATTTGTACTTATGTCGGACGATGGCTCAGCAGGCGAAAAGGGTCTTGTTACAGATGCTCTTAAAAAGCTTATCGAAAGCGGCGAAAAATATGACCGCGTTATTACTATAGGTCCTCTTATAATGATGAAATTCGTCTGCAAGCTCACTAAGGAATATAACATTCCTACTGTGGCATCAATGAATCCGATAATGATAGACGGTACGGGAATGTGCGGAGGCTGCCGCCTTACTGTCGGCGGCGAAACTAAATTTGCCTGCGTTGACGGACCTGAATTTAACGGTCACCTTATCGACTTTGACGAAGCTATGGCACGAGGCGCAAGTTATAAGCCTTTTGAACGCAAGGCACACGAAGATACGTGCAATCTTTTCAAGGGGGTAAAGTGAAATGCCGAATATGTCTTTAGTTAAAAACGAAATGCCGGTACAAGCGCCTGATTTAAGAAATAAAAATTTCACTGAAGTCGCTTTAGGCTACACAGAGGAACAGGCAATTGATGAGGCTAAACGCTGCCTTAACTGTAAAAACAAGCCTTGTGTAACAGGCTGCCCTGTTCAGATAGATATTCCCGCATTTATTTCCGAAGTGGCAGAGGGTAACTTTGAGGAGGCTTATAAAATAATCACAAAGTCAAGCTCTCTCCCTGCCGTATGCGGACGCGTATGCCCACAGGAGACACAGTGCGAAAGCAAATGCGTACGCGGAAAAAAAGGCGAGCCTGTAGCTATCGGACGTCTTGAAAGATATGTTGCCGACCGTCATAACGCATTGGCTGAATCTGCGGTTGAAAGACCTGAATCAAACGGTCACAAGGCGGCTGTTATCGGTTCCGGACCATCGGGACTTGCATGTGCAGGCGATCTTGCTAAAAAGGGATATGATGTCACTGTTTTCGAAGCTCTTCACGTTGCAGGCGGAGTGCTTTCCTATGGTATTCCAGAGTTCAGACTGCCTAAATCTATCGTTCAGAAAGAGATCGAGGGACTCAAGGCTCTCGGAGTTAAAATAGAAACAAATACAGTTATCGGAAAAACCGTTTCAATTGACGAGCTTATGAAAGAGGAAGGCTTTGAAACTGTATTTATTGGCTCCGGCGCCGGTCTGCCGCGTTTCATGAAAATACCCGGAGAAAATCTCAACGGCGTTTATTCGGCTAATGAGTTTCTCACAAGAATTAATCTCATGAAAGCCTATAAATCAGATTCTTCAACACCTATTAATGCCGGTACTAAAGCTGTTGTTGTTGGCGGCGGAAACGTTGCTATGGACGCTGCACGCTGCGCTAAGAGACTGGGAGCAGACGTTACCATCGTTTACAGACGTACTGAAAACGAACTGCCTGCCCGTGCAGAGGAAGTTGAACATGCTAAAGAAGAAGGAATCAACTTTAAATTCCTGACCAATCCCACTGAGATCACTGCAAATGAAAATGGCTGGGTAAAAAGCGTTGTTTGCCAGCAAATGGAGCTTTCTGAACCCGATGCAAGCGGTCGCGCAAAGCCTGTTCCGATAGAAGGCGCGTTCATTGATATTGAAGCCGACTGCGTTATAATGTCGATAGGAACTTCTCCGAATCCCCTTATCAAGTCTACCACAAAGGGTCTTGATACTCAAAAATGGGGCGGAATTATCGCTGATGAAACCGGGCTTACCTCCCGGAAGGGCGTATATGCCGGCGGAGACGCTGTAACAGGCGCAGCTACAGTTATTCTCGCCATGGGTGCAGGCAAAAAGGCCGCCTCTGCTATGGACGAATATATGCAAAATAACTAAACTCAATTTCCACATATAAAATAAAACGCTTATGGGTTTTCTCATAAGCGTTTATTAAATTAAAATTTATTCCAGTGAATACGTTCTTTAATATCTATTTGTTTCTGCCTAACAAAAGAAGCAGAATTTTTAGGTTTACCTATACCAATAAAACACGGCATGAAATATTCATCCGGAAAAGCAAGTATATCTTTTGCATGTTCTTCCTCTGTGCCAAGGGGAACTCTTAAATTACACGCATAACCTTCCGCGGTTGCCGCCAAAAATATATTCTCAATACTGCACCAAATCGAAGCAAATCCATTAAGATGTGATATGTTGTCAGGATGAAGAAGATCAACCTTTTGTTTTAAAAGAGGAATAATTATTGCTGAAGCATCAAACAACATTCTGTACTGCTTTGGTACAGCGTTCCTATAACACTCCTGCTGTAAATCGTCATTTAAATTCCAATCTCTTATCAATAAATTCATCTCTTCATCAGATATGCTTTTCGGAATAATATCAAGCAATCTTACAATCACATTTTTATCCTCAATGATAATATAATGCCAATCACGCATATGATCGTTTGTTGGAGCTTTAAATGCAGCCGCAATTATTCTTTCAAGCACCTCTATATGTATTGTTTCTTTTTCAAAATCACGTACAGTTCTTCGTTTTTCCAATACATCATAAAATTCCATATAATATTTATCCTACAAAGCTCAATTTTTAATATTATAACAAAAGCACGCAAAAGCGTGCTTTTGTTTGCCATCAAATATGGCACATATAATGGCTCCCCCTGCCCGGCTCGAACGGGCGACAACTCGGTTAACAGCCGAGTGCTCTACCGACTGAGCTAAGGAGGAATATAAAAACCGGCACTTTATTACTTTCCCAGGCCGTCGCCAGCCAAGTATCATCATCGTTAATGAGCTTAACTTCCGTGTTCGGAAAGGGAACGGGTGTGACCTCATTGCTATAAGCACCGATTTCATGGTGACTCGTACCAGAATCGAACTGGTGTTACCGGCGTGAGAGGCCGGTGTCTTAACCGCTTGACCAACGAGCCGTTGGTGCACCATCGGGGACTCGAACCCAGGACCCACTGATTAAGAGTCAGTTGCTCTACCGACTGAGCTAATGGTGCATTTTACATTGCTTTAATATTATATCACAAATCCAACGATTTGTCAAGCACTTTTAAAAAATTTTCAAAGAAAATTTTAAACTGAATAAAAATAAGCAATTAATTCTAAAAAGAGAACAAGAAGCAAAAGGAAAAGCCCTCGACCGATTAGTACCAGCAAGCTGA